>NZ_JAAVVZ010000007.1 GCF_023910635.1 Sphingorhabdus sp.
TTCGGGGTCAGCGCGTCTGCTGGCAGCTTTGGCTACCGAATGGCCACCTCTGCCGCCAGCGGCATAGCCAACGCCGCCACCCGAAGCGCGATCAATGGCGAAAGCTTTGGCAAAAACCTCATCGCCGCGCTGCCCGATATCATCGGGCAAGCCGTGGGGGGTACGTTGGCAGGTGGCGGACAAAGGTTGATGGAAGGCGGCGCGCAAGAACTTGCTGATGCCTTGTCCTCTGGCGTCATTCCAGCAGAAGATGCGGAACGACTAAGTAGACTTGCAAAAAGGCTTGGGGTAGAAAAAGTTTTCACCGCGCTTTCGGCCGGTGGCGATGGAAATGATGGCAAGTTCTCCTTCGTGTTCACAACAGACCTACAAAGGGCCGGAGCGGAGAAAGCCAGAGCCGATTTTCGAGCCCGAGGGTTGGGTGAGGATGCTGCAACGGCGGCTTATTACGATGTTGGGCGTCTTATTTATCTAAAGGAACAGGTGCAAGGCCTGAGTGTGGGCACGCAAAGTTCTAGTTTTAGAAGATTTGAAAGAGCCTTTAATCTCTCATTACTTGCAAAGGATGTCTACTTCTCTACATCGATTCCTGAACTTCGGCCTACTGGCTATTCGGTTTATTCTTCCGGTAGCGTTTCCAATTTCTTTGCATCTAGCAACAATGGATATTTTGCTCGTCTATATCAGGGCGGAAACACAATTTATCTCGTCAATAGAGGAACTAACGATACTGACTGGGGGCCATTCGGTCGAACCCCGGACGGAATAGCCAACGCTAGCAACTTATCAGGGAGTTTGTCCGATCAGCATCGTCTGGCCGCAGATAACGCCGACGCGCTTGTTAGGCATACTCGAGGGACTAGGTTGGGGGTCCATTTTGTAGGTCACTCGCTTGGAGGAAGTTTGGCATCGCTCCAAGCTGTTGTGACTGGACAAAGGGCGACGACATTTAACGCAACAAATTTGGAGGTTACAGCGGTAGAGCAGTATATAAATACAGGAAAGTTAAAGTATAAAACAATTTACGGTCCGCATGGCACTTCTCGGCAAGAGTTGATTATAAGCAAAGAAGCAAAGCAAGTGTACGGTACATCGAGTAGCCTTATTGATTATTATTATGTTGATGGCGATATTGCACGAAAACAAGGATATGTTGGAGCAACTCAGGTTGGTAGTCCCGTAAGGCTTAACCACGTTAGTTTTCCAATGGGTCTTGCGAAAAAAGATATTCACAGAGGTGCAAATTTGGATACCATACGCTATTACCACCATTTACCGACACCCCACAGCATGAATTCTATAATTTATTCGCTCTACTCGCAGGTTGATGCTAAAGTAGGCGGACGTTAATGAACGGCTATCGTAATTTAGGCTCGACGATGAAATATTTGAGAATAATCATTCTAATTACAGCAATTTTAGGAAATACAGGCTGTATGGAAAGTCCCGCATACGGAAAATCGGTTGAGGACATATTCTCTAGCAAAGAGGCCCAGGATTTGGCGCGTGCCTCGTGTGAGGGCGATAGCGGAGAGTTAAGTCGACTGATCTCGATGGGAGTCGATGTGAATGCAGTTGGACTCCACAACGTCACACCATTGATTTGGGCACTTACGTGCAATGGCTTGGAGTTTCCGGATATCCAAGCAGCGCAATGGCAAAAATCACAATCTCGAACCATCAAGGCTGTCGATCCCGACTTTTTGGCAGGTTTAAAGGTGTTGCTGGCTGCTGGTGCTGATTCTAATCAGATGATTGATGGTGATTTTGGACCGATTTACCCTGGCGGCGAAGGTTACTATATTGATCATTATACGCCAGTTTTGATTGCCGCAGAATTCCATCAGGCCAGTGTACTCAAATTACTCCTCCAAAATGGCGGTAACCCCAACGCAGCTGATGGCGACAATGAACACACCGCACTGGGCGTAGCATTTAACCGCGGATATTTTTTGGACCTCAGCCCGCAAATGGCACCATTTGACAGTCGGCAGTGGGAAAACTTCTATCTCTTGCTAGATGCCGGAGCAGACCCGAGCATAATGACAATCAACGGCGGTAATGTGGTTGTGACGGCTGCAATGAATAGAGTCGACGTGGCACATAATATACTCAAGAAATACAAATACTCCGGTGATTTGGAAGAAATAGCCCGTATCTTAATAAACCGCATTGAGGTTGGGTTTCCCGATCACGACCGCCGAAAACTATTAGAATTCTTAAAAATAAAGAAAAATGTGAATATTGATGCAATTTGGCGAGAATTACGGTGATGTTGTGGACGGCGCACTGTTGAGTTGATTCGGGCTTTCCGAACCTTCAGAGTGTGATTGTCAAAGATCCACCACCCGAGCCATCCACATGAGCAAGTTACCATCTGATCTATCGACTGTCACCACGGTTGCGGTTGATTTAGCAAAGCATGTTTTTCAGGTTCACGGCTGTGACGCTGCGGGTAAGGTTGTTTAATTACCGTGACAGTGCACTTAATTATTCTCGTCGAATTACCCCTTGCAATGTAGGATTTGCTTTGGGATTCTATGAATTGGTCCGGCATCTGTTGCACGACCGGCTCTTTGAACATGTTGATCTCCGCGCGCGCTTTCGGACCCGGTGAGCCAACTTCGCAGTGTTGACGTAAGTTTACACAAATACCGCGTTTGCCGTATAATTTTGTAAACTTAAGCGCCACAAAAGCATCGAACAGGCGTAACTTGTGTCACCCACGCATTTTGTGGCGATGCCGTTTGAGGTGTCACCCGTTCGACAGGCTCAGGGCAGGCTTAGTGTAACTTTCCCATGACCCGGCGTTTAATTGAACGTGCTTACCGCCCCACGCTTGCAAAGCTTTGTTGTTGGCCATATTATCGTTTCGTCGCCACCCGAGGAGTGTTTCCCATGCCCCCTGTCCGTATCCTGCTTTCCGGCGCGCTGCTCGTCATAATTGCTACCCTGCCTGCGTGCACGGCGATCGAAAACGATCTTGGGCGCGGTCTGGCTTATGGCATGGAGTCGCGAACGCTGACTCGCAAAGTCGACGAAAATCGCGCGCTGGACAAAGTGCCTTCGGGGATCAACGCCTATCTGTGGCGCGCCTCGCTCGATGCGGTGAAGGCCATTCCGCTGGTCGCCGCCGATCCCGGCAAAGGCCTGATCCTGACCGACTGGTATAGCGCGCCATCCGACCCCGATGACCGCACCCAGATGAAGATCGAGATACTCGACCGCGACATGCGGCCCGATACGCTGCGGGTGTCATTGGTGCGGCAGCAGCGACAAGATGGTGTCTGGGTCGATGCCCCGGTGATGGCCAGCACCGCGCAAAATCTGGAGGAATCGATTTTCGTGCGCGCGCGCGATATTCGTGGCTGGTAGCGCTTGCGCTTTGCCATTTGTCTCGGGCATATGTCTCGTTAATCGGGGAGGGGAATCGGGTCGTGACAGCGCAGCATGAATCGGCGGCAAACGCTTCGCGCCTGTCGCGATTGCTTGGGTTCCTCGAAAGCGATCCTGAAAATCTGAGCCTGATTGCCGACGCCGCCAATGCCGCGCTCGACGAATCAGCGCTCGATACCGTTGGCGAACTGGTCACACGCTATCGCGCACTCACAGACGTGCCGCCGCCCTTGCTGAATGTCGAAGGCATTGCGGCGATGCGGCAGGGGCGGCTTGATGAGGCGGTTGCCGCTTTTGGCGCGCTGCGCGCTGCGGGGCACGACGACCCTTCGGTCCGGTTCAATCTGGCATGGGCAGGCGCATTGCAACAAAGGCATGAAGATGTGCTGGAATTGCTCGACGAGGAAGTGGTCGCAACGGTTCCGCGCGCCGCTGGGCTAAAGGTGCAGACGCTCCACCATCTTGGGCGCATCGAGGATGCGATCGCGGCAGGGCAAGGGATGGCGGAGATTTATCCCAAGGACAATCATCTGCTCGGTGCATTGTCGGTGGCGGCGATGGATTCCGATGATTTCGAACTTGCACGGCATTATGCGACGCGCGCCGACGGCGGTTCGGATGCGCTAACCACGCAGGGGCTGATCAGCTTGCACGACGATGCGCCTGGCGCTGCGCTTAGCCTGTTCGATCGCGCGCTTGCAGAACACCCCGACGCACCTCGCGCCTGGCTCGGTAAGGGATTGAGCCTGCTTTCGCAAGGCGATCTTGACGCTGCTGCGCCATGCCTCGACAAGGGTGCGGAAATTTTCGGCGACCATCTGGGTTCGTGGATTGCGTCGGGCTGGACGCATTTCATCCGGAAGGATCTCGGCGCGGCGCGGCGCAGCTTTGAAACGGCATTGGCGCATGACGATAACTTTGCCGAAACCCACGGGGCATTGGCGGTGCTTGATATCGCCGAAGGCAATACCGATCGCGCACGCCGAAGGACCGATATCGCGTTGCGGCTCGACAAGGAATGTTTCGGCGGAATTCTTGCGCGCACATTGTTGCTGGAAATGGACGGCAAACCGGAGTTGGCGACGAAAATCCGCGAGCGTGCTATGAACACGCCGATGGGAATCGACGGCAAGACCCTGGCACAGGCGCTGATTGGGCTGGGGATGCATTCGGGCAGCGGCAGAGGCAACGCATGACATGACTCAGGGCCAGGCGCTTGATTTCATGAACCAGCTGATGTGGCAGGCGATGATTATCGCAGGCCCCATATTGGCGGCGATCCTGCTCGTCGGCCTTGTCGTCAGTGTGTTGCAGGCAACGACGCAGCTGCAGGAAATGACGCTCAGCTATGTTCCCAAGATGCTGGTCGCCGGGCTGCTTCTGATCTTTCTCGGGCCCTGGATGGTCGGGCGCATGATGCAGTTTGCGATTTCGCTCATCCGCACGATTCCCAGTCTCGGATAGCGACATCTATGGGGGGCAACAGTCTGGAAATCTGGGTGACGTCCTGCGTGCTGCTTAGCCTCAGGATCACGCCCGTATTCCTGTTCGCGCCGCCGTTCACGCTCACCCGAGTGCCTAAATTGTTCACTGGGTTGATGGGCATGGGGCTATCGGCCATCTTGGTAAGTGCTTATCCGGATGCTGCGCTCGTCGATAATGCTTCGGCCTCAACCTTACTGATTGGCGGCGTACGCGAATTATTTATGGGGCTGGTGCCGGTTGTTGTCCTGCAATTGATGTTCGGCGGCCTCTATTTGACCGGGCGGACGATAGATATTCAGGCTGGGTTCGGGCTTGCACTCGTTATCGATCCCACAACGCGAGGGCAGACGCCTTTGATGGGAACGCTGTTCGCCTATCTTGCCGGTGCGACCTTTTTTGCGATGAACGGGCATCTCGATTTGCTCCGCTTTTTTGCGGCCTCGCTGGAGGCTGTGCCGTTGGGCAGCGCCAATGAATATGCGCCGCTGTCGCGGATAACTTCTTATGTTTTTGTCGTGTCGCTGATTGCGCTTGGCGTCGGGGGTGCGGTGATCTTGGCGCTATTTCTGACAGATATCGTCATTGCCATGCTGTCGCGCACTGTGCCGCAAATGAATGCACTTTTGCTCGGCATTCAGGTCAAGGCGATCGTCGTACTGGCAGTCATGCCGGTTGCGATTGGCGTTGCTGGCGCGCTGCTTGCGCGCCTGGTTGCCAACGCGCTAAGCGCAATGCCCAGATTGCTCTGACCGATGGAAGAAGCCGAACTTGACAAGTCGGAAGAAGCAACTCCCTTCAAACTGAAGCGCGCGCGGGAAAAGGGCGCGGTCGCACGAAGTCTCGATCTTGGCTTTTTTGCGTCGGTCGCAGCGGCGCTTGGCTTCTTCTGGATCGGCGGCACCGAGCTGGCGTTTTCTATCGCGCATTCGTCTGGTCAGGCCTTTGCTGCAGGCCCCTCTTTGGTCGACGGCCAAAGTGCATTGCTCTCGGTTATCGGCAGAGTATTTTCGCCAGTCGTTTTTCCGCTGATGGCATTTGCTGGCAGTCTGTTTGCAATCGCGCTCGTGCTGGATTTTTTGCAGGTAGGGCCGGTTTTTAGCGCAACACCGCTCAAACCCGATTTCGGAAGAATTAATCCCGCCAAAGGCTTGAAGAGATTGTTTTCGTGGCGGTCGGTGATTGAGGCGTTTAAAGCACTTTTCAAACTGGCTGTCTATTCAACCATCGCATGGCTGGTCATTGGCGGGGCGATCAACGAGGGTGGCCAAGCGATCAGCGATGGTGCGCGGCTGGCCGGGGTCATCCTGTCTGCGACATTGCGGCTGATCATGTTTTGCGCGTTGGCAGCCCTCGGCTTTGCAGCCTTGGACCAGATTTTTGTGCGCCGGGAGTTTGCGAAGAAAATGCGAATGAGCAGGCGCGAGTTGAAGCGCGAACATCGCGACCGCGAGGGGGAACCGCGAATGAAACAGGCGCGCAAGCAACTCCACTCCGAATTTTCAAAGGTCGCCAAGAGCCTGCGTGATGTAAAGGGTGCCGATATCATCATCACGAACCCGGAGCATTTTGCCGTGGCTCTGCGCTATGATGCAAACAGGATGGCAGCACCCAAAATAGTTTCGCGCGGCGCGGGCGGCATGGCGCAAAGGATCAAGCGGATCGCGTTTACATTTGGCGTGATCACCGTTCGCGAACCGGCGCTTGCGCGGCAGCTTTTTTACAAGGGTCGTCTCGCGCAGGAAATTCCGGATGATTTTTACCAACATGTTGCCGACCTATATCTTCGTCACAACATAAAAGCTAAGGTCCCAGCCTGATGTTCAAGCGTCTTCTCGCCAATAACAACGATCTCTTCCTCGTCGGAGGGATGATTGGGATATTGATGATCCTGTTCGCGCCGATACCGACGTCGCTTCTCGATTTTCTGATCATCCTCAATTTCTCTTTCGCGATGACCATTTTGATGCTGACATTCTATGTCAGCAAGCCGGTCGAGTTCTCGACATTTCCCTCTTTGCTGCTTGTAGCCACCTTATTCCGCCTCGCTCTGAATGTGGCGGCAACTCGCCTAATCCTTACCGACGGCGATGCAGGAGAGGTGATCGGCTCGGTCGGGACCTTTGCGATCCAGGGCAGCTTCGTCATCGGCCTTGTCGTTTTTTTAATTCTGATTATCGTGCAGTTTGTGGTTGTGACGTCAGGCGCGCAACGCGTGTCCGAAGTTGCCGCGCGGTTTACGCTGGACGCCGTACCCGGCCAGCAGATGAGCATCGATGCCGATCTCAATATGGGCCTAATCGATCAGGATGAAGCAAAGGCGCGGCGCAAAGCGCTGGAGAAGGAAACATCTTTCTACGGCGCCATGGATGGGGCAAGCAAATTTGTGAAGGGCGATGCCATCGCCAGCATCATTATCGTGCTGATCAACATGATCGCCGGCTGGATCATCGGCGTTTCGCAGCGTGGCCTAGAATGGGGTGAGGCGCTTCAGCAATATACGCTGCTGACCATCGGCGACGGTATTGTCACTCAGGTACCGGCACTTATTATCTCGGTCGCGACCGGTATTATTGTTACGCGCTCCGCCGCTGACCGGCAACTGAGTACCGAAATACTGGCGCAGCTGGGGTCGGTCCCGAAGATATCGCTCATCGTGATGACCGCTTTGTTCTTTTTGCTGCTGCTCCCTGGAATGCCCAAATGGCCAATCATTATCTTGCTACTGTTATTTGCGGCTGCCTGGTTCGCCGCGCGTGGCAAGGCGAAAGCGGCGCAGACTCCGGACGATGAAGCTTTTGATGCTGCGGCCGATGCTATCGTCGGAGCAGCCGCCATGAAACCTGCCGCTATTAGCGTTGGCTTGGGCAAGGATCTGGCCGAGGCATGGCTGCCAATGAAGCCGGTTATTGCCGAGCGCATTACGGCACTGCGGAAGCAGCGGGCTGAGTCGACGGGGCTGACGATTCCAGCGGTAATCATCGAGGACGGCAATAATCTGGGTGGTAATGATTATGAGGTGAAGTTGTTCGGCACCGTATATGCCCGTGCTAATGTGCAGCCTGAAATGATTTTAGCCATTCGGTCGAATTCGTCGAGAGATGGTTTGACCGGCATTGAAGCGCGCGATCCGGCTTTCGGCCTGCCTGCGCTTTGGATCAATAATGAGCAGCGGGACAAGGCGCAGGGCCTTGGTTTCACGCTGGTCGATCCGATCACCGTGCTGATGACTCATCTTGGCGAAATCGTAAGGAGCGAGGCCGCATTGCTGCTGACGCGTAACGATGTGGTGGCGATGTTGGAGGGTGTGCGGAACCGGCAGGCGGGGCTCGTCGAAGAACTTGTTCCAAACATCATGTCGGTCTCCGACATTCAGCGCGTTTTGCAGAACTTGGCTAACGAAGAGGTTGCGATCCGCAACATCGATCTGATTTGTGAAGCACTCGTGGATGTCGGGCGGCTGACGAAAGATCATGGCGAGCTCACCGAACTCGTTCGCCAGAAACTGAGCTACATCATTTGCAACGATCTGAAAGGTACGAACCAGCAATTGTCGGTGCTGAGTCTCGACCCCCGGATTGAGGCGCAAATTACCGACGCCATTAACCGCAGCGAAGGTGGCAGTTCGATGATCATTGAGCCGCGCCTTGCAGAATCGATTATGCGTAAAATAATTCCGCTTGTCGACGCGATGACACAGCAGGGTGTGGCGCCCGCACTGTTGTGCGGTCCATCAATACGGCGACAGCTCAAGTCATTCTTGCGCCGAACTGCGCCCCGACTTGCGGTGATTTCGGTGAATGAAGTACCGCAATCAATAGATTTGCGTTCTTTCGACATATTAAAGAGTGAATAGAAAATTAGTTAAATAAAACATGTTGATAATAACCGGCATTGATGCTAGCCCGTGACTATGGGTAGACTGATGGATATAGGAGTGTCTGTTCTTTCGCAAGCCGAGCGGCGGGTGGAAATTGCAGCGCAAAACCTCTCAAATTCGACAACTCCGGCATATAAACGCCGAGTCGCTTTTTCGGCATTGGTTGAATCGACTGACAGCCAGTCTACACCCCTGCCACGTGTTGCCGCTGCCATCGATTTTCGCAATGGTAAGCTTGTTGAAACTGGTAGTCCGTACGATCTGGCGTTAGCAGGCGCGGGATATTTCGCCGTCCGCTACGACGACCGGATCAGCTATACACGGCGCGGACAATTTTCGGCCGACGCTGACGGTCGGCTGGTCGATGACCGTGGCGGCGTCCTGCAATTCGCCAATGGAACCGATGCGATGGTCGAAAGTGATAAGTTCGCTGTTGCCAGCAATGGTGCGGTTACCGAAGCCGGCTTGCTTCGGGGCAGGATCGGCGTTTTCGACGCGGATGACCAGGCCGCCTTGGAGGCATCGGAGGGCGGCTTTGCTGCGGGGAATGCCACCCTGACGTTGCTCGACGATGCTGCGGTACAGCAGGGTGCATATGAAGCGTCTAACGTAACCACCGGTGATGAAATGGTCTTGATGATGGAAGCACTACGCCGTGCCGAGGCCGGGCAGCGTGTGATCAATGTCTATGATGATCTGATGGGGCGGGCGGTTACCAGTTTTGGGGAGAATGTGCGATGAACGGTGCCTTTTACATCGGCGCGACAGGCTTACAGGCCCAGCAACGCGGGTTGGACGTTATCGCCAACAATGTGGCCAATATCAACACGACCGCGTTCAAGCGATCGGAGATTCGCTTCTCCGAAATGGTCATGCGCTCTTCGGTCAGCGAGGATTCCGAGCAACTCAACATTGCCCTCCCAGATGCCTTGTCTGGGGTCGAGGCGCGGATATCTCCGCGCATTTACGAACAGGGCGATTTGCGTCGGACCGGCAAGCCCTTCGATCTTGCGATAAGCGGCGACGGCTTTGTCGAGGTGCTGGGTCCGGGCGGCCAGGTCTGGCTGTGGCGCGGCGGCGCATTTCAGGTGAACGCCGACGGCTTGCTCGAAACGGAGAATGGAATGACGTTGCGCGCATTGATCGAGGTACCCGACGATGCCGGTGAAATCCGCATAGAACCCGATGGCCGCGTTCTGGCCCAAGTGGCGGGCGAAGAAGTTCCCGTTGTACTGGGCAATATCAGCATCGCGATGCCCGAAGATGTGCACACATTGGAGCCGGTAGGGAGTGGCTATTTCCGCGCCGCCGATGACGAGCAATTGCGAATCTTCGAACCGGGTGAGCAGGGCAAGGGCGTGTTCGTCCAACGCGCGCTCGAAGCGTCAAACGTCGACCTGAGCTCTGAAATGGTAACACTGCTTTTGATGCAGCGCGCATATGGCGCAAACGCACAAATCGTTCAAGCAGGTGATCAGCTGATGGCAATTGCCAACGGGCTGCGACGATAATCGATGATTTTGGGGTCGCTCTCGTTCGCATCATCGATCATTGCACTGGCACTCGCCGGATCGGTATCGCTTGCGCCGACGGCAATTGTTCGCGGTGATGTGCTGCGTCTGGGGGACGTTGCTGATACCAGCAAATTGCCAATGCCGATGCGCGACCGGGCGACCAAGCTTGCCTTGATGAATTTGCCCGACAACAACGACCCTGTGCGCTTGCGTGGGGAAGATATTGCGGCGCGCGCCCGGTCGTTAGTGCCTGCGCTTGCACCTTGGTTGGCGCAGATGAAGGGCCATATTGTTGTCCGGCGGCGCAGCGCGAATCTGCTCTTGCCTGTGGCGCGTGCTACCCGAGCGGATGCTATACTAAAGGACGACCCTGTTCAGCTGACGGTCTCTGCCGGTATCTACATTATAGAACGCCGGGGCATCGCAATGAGCGATGGTCAACCCGGCAGTAAGCTGTTCATACGGACCGAGGATGGCAAAGCCATTTCGGCGCTGTGTTGCGGGGAATGAAAATGCATCGGCAATTTGCTTTGGTATTGATGGTGGTTCTTCTGGCAAGTCCTGCCGTAGCCGAAGATCTGTATAAAGGTGGCAACTGGCCCTCGCTTGCGTCGGATCGCAAAGCCGATGCGGTCGGCGATATCATCACCGTGCTGGTTGCCGAAAACAACACCGCGTCCAACTCGGTCGGCAGGGGTTCGAAAAAGCAAAGTTCGATCAGCGGCCAGATCGCCGCCAGTTCATCCTTTGGCGAATCGGCAGGACTGACGTTCGGCGGCGGATACAACGGCGAAGGCAGCAATAGCCGCGCTGATCGCATGGTTGCCCAGCTAAGCGCGACGGTTACTCAAATTTACCCGAATGGCGACTTGCAGATTACCGGTTGGCAACGCCTGAAAATTAACGGCGAGATGACGAACATAAAGGTCAGTGGCAGGGTTCGTCCGGATGACATCAACGGTCAGAATGCAGTGCTGTCGTCACGCATTGCCGACGCCAATATCGAATATGACGGCAGGGGCTTTGCGTCGCGTGGTGCCAAGCCGGGAATTGTGACTCAGATTTTCAGTTGGCTCGGCCTGCTATGAACCGGCTTATTCTTGTTATTCTGAGTTTAGTGTGCGCGTTTGCGCCGATAGCGGAGGCGGCTGCTTCGCCGATACGTCTTAAAGACCTGGGGCGTTTCCAAGGGTGGCGTGATAACCCGCTGGTTGGCTACGGCATAGTGACGGGGCTGTCGGGCACGGGTGACTCGCCGCGCAATGAAGTAACGCGTCAGGCGCTAAAAAACACGCTGGGCCGCTTGGGCATCAACGTAACTGCGGATCAAGTACAGAGCCGCAACGTGGCGGTTGTCATGGTAACTGCAACCTTGCCGCCTTCGGCAAATGTCGGAGACCGGATAGACATTGCGATCACATCAATCGGCGACGCGCGCAGCCTTGCCGGTGGCACCTTGCTCATGACGCCGTTGATGGGGCCCGACCAGCAATCCTATGCGCTCGCGCAAGGCGCGCTGGTAATAGGAGGTTATCGGTTTGAGGCCGAGCAGAATCTGCGGCAGAAAAATTATCCTACTGCTGGAATATTACCGGGCGGTGGCACTGTTGAAAGAGCGGTAGAGGCGAATTTGCAAAGCGACCCACGCGGCATCACTTTTGTCTTGCGCGATCCGGACATCACAACCGCCGAAACAATTGCCAGCGGCATCAACCAGAATTTTGGCTATGGTATCGCGTCGGTCAAGTCGGCTGATGCAGTCTATATATCGACCAGCGAGATGGCGGGGCCGCTCAACAGCTTTCTGGCTAGGATTGAAAATGTGGCGGTGACGCCGGACAGGATATCTCGCATTGTCATAAATGAACGATCGGGTACCGTGGTTGCTGGAGGCAGTGTTAAGATATCCGATGTGGTTATCGCGCAAGGCGACATCAAGGTGTCTGTGGCCATCGATAACAGCGCCAGCCAGTCAAACATCTACGGCGGCTATGTTCGCGATGCGCGCGGCCTTATTGTGACCAACACGCGGCTTGATGTCGAAGAAGACAAGAACGCTGTGCTGCGGTTTCCGGGAACCTCGGTAGCCGACCTCGTGCAGGGTCTTTCGCGGGCCGAAGTTCCGACCCGGACGATGATCGCGATATTGCAGGCAATGAAGGCCGCTGGCGCGCTGCACGCCGATATCATTGTCCAATAACTAACACGGGAGGGTAAGTATGGATTCGATTTCTGCCACAATCTTGCTGAAGGCAATGGATGGCCTTTCTATGCGTGCCATGGTGACCTCCCAGAATATCGCTAACGCCAACTCGCCGGGATACCGTCCGCTCAGGGTAAATTTCGAAGATGCCCTAAGGGCCGCAGCAGCGTCGGGCGCGCCGGGCGATATCCGCCAGGTCCAGCCAACGGTCAGTCTGTCGATCGATGAAACCGGCCGGTCGGAACTTCGCCTCGATCTGGAAATGGCTACGGCGGCATCGACTGCCGGGCGCTACGGTACTCTGGCCGAGCTTTTGAACCGCAGGCTTCAAATCGAGGCACTGGCCGCAGCAGGGAGCCGCTAATCATGAACGCAATGGAAATAAGCCGCACCGGGCTCGACGTCGAATGGCGGCGGCTTGAAGTAATTGCGCAAAACATCGCCAATGTGAATACAACAATCGACGCCAATGGTGAGCCCTATCGTCCGCTTCGTCTGCTATCGGGGCCAGCGGGGTCATTTAACTCCGTCTTGGCAGAACGGGCAAACAAGACCGATTTGCGCGGCGTATCGGTTTACTCAATCGAAGCGCAGAATGTTGTGCCCCGGCAGGTTTATGAGCCGGCACATCCGCAAGCCGACACCGAAGGCTATGTCAGCTATCCCGGTTTCGACCATGCCGCCGAAATGGCGTTGATGGTCAAGACCTCGCGGGCTTACGAAGCCAATATCGTCGCAATGAATGCGGCTCGGCAGATGTACTCCAAAGCTCTTGATATCGGAAGGCGCTCGTAATGATTGAAGCTATTGCACCTGTGGGTCAGGCCGCCGAGCAGCTTTTGGGCGTTGCGCCCATTCAGACTCAGGTCACAGACCGGCTGTCCTTCCCGGAAATCTTGTCGAAGGGCATAGAGGCGACCAACAGCAAGCTCGTCGAGGCCGACCGTCTTGTCGCGCAATTTGCCATCGACGATTCGGTTCCGCTGCACCAGGTGACTTATGCCCTGGAACAGGCGCGGATGTCTTTCGAGCTTATGATTCAGGTGCGAAACCGCGCTCTTGAGGCGACCCAGCAACTCATGAATATGCAGATTTGATACGTTCTTTATGGCAGACACCGGACTTAAATCGAGCGAAGCAAATAACCGGCAAATTATTCTGGTTGCAGGCGGCGCGTTGCTTGCCGCGCTGTTTTTGTTTGCGCTCTGGTATCTGGTCATCCGTACACCCTATGGTCTCGCATTCACCGACCTTAAATCCGAAGATGCCTCGTTAATCATCGAGGAGCTTGATCGGCAAAAAACGCCCTATGAACTGGCTGACAACGGAACTACGATCATGGTGCCGGAAGATAAGGTCGATACCTCGCGGGTCAACATATTGGGTGGCGACCTACCGCTTAGAGGAACAGTCGGCTTTGAACTGTTTAACCAGAGCGACATGGGTCTCACCGAATTTGCCCAGAAAATAAATTATCAGCGCGCGCTTCAAGGGGAGCTTGCACGTACGTTGATGTCGCTCGAAAACATCGAAACCGCGCGGGTGCATTTGTCATTGCCCGATTCGGGTATCTTCGAGCGCGACCGGCGTGCGGCCAAGGCTTCGGTAACCATCGCTCCGAAACTTGGTAAGTCAGTAGATGGTTCGACCGTGACTGGTATTCAGCGTTTGATCGCTTCGGCGGTCCCTGATCTTGATACCTCGAATGTTGCGGTTCTTGACGCCGAAGGACAGCTGCTCAGCCAAGAGCTCCCAGCCACTGACATGAACGCTAGCGCCAGCGGCAGCCCGGTCGAGCAGGAATATGCGGCGCGCGTCCGGAATGCGATTGCGCCCATGATTTCTGATCCAAATGTGCGTGTGACGGTACGAATGGCGCAGGAGTTGGTAAAATCCCGCGAAATTGTTGTGCCAACCTCAACTGCCGATGCAGAAACAACGTCTCCTGCGATCACCGAAGACGATGTCGGGCGCGACCCGATCCGCATTTCCATTATCTTTTCAAAAACGCCCGATTTACAGACCTATGACAATTTGATCCCGTTGCTAGAGCAAAGTGTCGATTATGACCAGTCGCGCGGCGACAGTTTGATGATACTGACTTCGCCCGTGTCATTGCCCCCGCTTTCGACATCGGCGCGCAATGCCAAGCCAGTGGCAACAGATGAAGCCGCTTGGGATTCCCGCGACGGACTCTTTTGGAGCAACTGGTTGTGGCTGGTACTTGCCTTTATATTTATCCCATTACTGGTTCTCGCCCTTCGCAAAACCAGTCTGCAGCGCGAAATGACGCTGGCGCAGCGCAAAACTTTTTCCGAAAGATTGAAGTCTCTGGTCGATGAGCAAGGGGGGCGTGGCCGTGGAGCGCTCTGATCAGGCATTGCGGCGGATGGTCGCGCGGATGCCATCCATGGCAAAAGCCGACTTCGACGCGATCATGGAGGATCTTTCTGACCAGCAGAGTGTCAAGGTGCTGGCGTTGCTGAAAGAACTCGAAGGCAGCCACGTCGAGGATATCGCCGCTAATGAGCTACAGCCGCACCATACCCCGCTTATCGTACCGGACAATTTGTCGTCATGGCTGGTGGCACGGGTCAATGGTAATCCAGCGGCCGGCGATGAGGTGGTCGAACAATTTTCGATGACACAACATGCAATTTCGGAATTGCGGGTTTGTGCCGCCGAGTTGGTACCCCAGCCTGAAACCGGGACCAAACGACCCTCGCTTCTCGATCAGCTGTTCCGCCGCTTTATCGGCCACAGGGTTGCAGCATGAGCACATTGATAAAATCGACTGATTTGGCACATGGGTTCGTTATCCAAAAACTGGGTGGTGAATCTCCAAAACGTGTTTCGACGGTTCGTGCCTCTGAGACGAAAGCCGAGAATCCGCTTGCCGCTGAAAACAGGCGTTTGGCAGCATTGGTTGAAGAGCACGAAGCAAAAATTGCAGCACATGAGGGCGCTTTGGCCACGGCCTATTCCAAGGGCGAGGAGGCCGGACGCTCGGCAATGGAATTTGAAATCGAAGATGATCGTGCCGCTGCGCTGGAGTTGCTGGCTCGTGGCGTGGAATCTGCCAAAACAGCGCTCGATCAGACGCTCGGAAACTATGAGAGCATCGCGCTGGTCATTGCGCAAACTGCGCTCGACAAGATATTCGGCGATACCAAAGGACGCAAGGCGATGGCCGCCGATCTGATCCGGCACCAGTTCCGGAAGATTAATCAAGGCAGCTTTGTTTCGCTTGAAGTGTCGCGCGCAGATTTCCCCAACACGCAGGAAGTTGCCGAACTGGCGGCGTCGCTTTCCGTGGTCCCCGAGCGTGTGCGGGTATCGGACGATCTCGCAGCAGGCAGCTGCCAAATGCGCATGCAGCTCGGGACGCTTGAAATCGGGCTGGACCGACAATGGGGTTCGACTCGAGCGCTGCTGGACGAGATGATCACGATCGACGAGACGGAAGACGCCCGGTGAAACCGCATCGCTTCCTTTCCCGGCTTGAGGCGCTCGACCCGGTCGAGCGGTGTGGACGGTTGAACCGGATCATGCCGACTTGGTTGGAGGCCGACGGGCCGAATGTGCCGCTTGGTACATTGTGCGCGATTATCGCGACCGGCAACAGCGTGGATATCGCACCTCCTGTAATCGCCGAGGTCGTGAAGGTCGACAAGGATCACATCGCGCTGATTCCGTTTGGTGACACATCCCTGCTGTCGGCGGGTGCTTCGGTTACCGCGCTGTCGGGCGATGCGCGAGTGCCGGTCGGTGATGCTTTCATGGGCCGTGCCATTGACGCGCTGGGCAGACCGATTGACAATCAAGGCGCGATCAATACCAATGAATTTGCACCTTTGCTCGCGCCCTTGCCTGAGCCATTGCAGCGCACTTCGCCCAAGCAGGTGCTGAACACGGGCCTGCGCGCCATCGACGGGTTGCTGACACTGGGTGTTGGTCAGCGTGTTGGCATTTTCGCCGCGAGCGGTGTTGGCAAGACCAGCCTCATCTCGCAACTGTCACGCCAGATCGATGCTGATCATATCGTTATCTGCCTCGTGGGCGAGCGGGGCCGTGAGGTTGAGCATCTCTGGTCCGAGGAACTGCCGGAAGATATTCGGGAGCGCGCGACCGTCGTTGCGGCGACTTCGGACAAGGCGGCTGCCCTGCGGGTACGCGCCGTGTATCAGGGGCTGGCGCTCGCCCAGCACTGGCGTGCGCAAGGCCGACATGTCCTTTTCATTCTCGATTCGGTGACTCGACTTGCCATGGCCATGCGCGAAACCGGCTTGGCTGCCGGCGAGCCACCGACAGTACGTGCATATACGCCGAGTGTATTCGCAGCGATCCCGCGTGTCGTCGAACAATGCGGCGCTCTGAAATCGGGCGGAGCAATCACCGCTTTGATGACGGTGTTGAGCGAAACCAACGAGGTCGACGATCCGATTTCGGAGATGATGAAGTCGTTGCTTGATGGTCATATCATATTGTCGCGAGACCTCGCCGAACGCGGCCATTTCCCGGCCATCGACGTATCGCGCAGCATCAGCCGTAATATGTCGGCAATCATCGCCAAAAGTCATTTGGCCTCTGCGCGCCATGTTCTCGCGCATCTCGCCAATTACGAAGGGTCGCGCACATTGATCGAATCGGGGCTTTATTCCGCAGGTGCCAGCCCCGATCTCGATGCCGCCATTGTGTCAAAGCCCGTCATCGACGAATTTCTGAGGCAGGATCAGCACGAGGCCACAGCATTTGCTGCTGTTACCGACAAGCTATCTCAAATTGCGGGGAGCAGGCATGAGTCGGTCACGCAGAAGGGTTGAGACGCTCGCCTCGATTGCGGGGATTAGGGCGATTGCGGCAAGGCTGGCGGAGGCCAAATGCGTAGCGGCGGACCGTGATGTTGTTGCTGCCAAACGTAAGCAGAAGCAGCAGCAGGATCATCTTGAGCTTACGGTGAGTGGTTGGGAACGGGCCATCGGGGCATCGACGTTCGACCCGGCGAGCAACGGCTTTTGGGGTCATGCCATTAACAACTCCGTTGCTGAGGTCGAAATAGCCGGGGACAATGTTGCGCAAAAAAACGGCGTTCTAAACAGGGCTCGGTCTCAGTTGTCAGTCATGATCGCCAACGAGAGATGCGCTCATTCCTTGCTTTCAAAAGCCCGAAAAAAGCGGCTCAGCGAAATCGAAGACCGGCATTTGGCCGAACAGGCCGACCGGATTACGCGACTGGAAATGCGGCGATGACGATAATAGCCGAACGCCAGTTACATGCTGCGTCGCAGCAAGGACCAATTCGTTCGCGTGCTGGCGATCAATCTTTTGCCTGGCGAATCGAGGCGGGCGACCGCGCTAAAGATATCATAAAGGATAAGGCGCTGGGCTTTTCAGAGGTAGGTTTGCTCGGCCTTCATTATGCACATGATTTATCAAACAATGTGGCAGACCAATCGGGCTCGATAAGTGGAACGGATTTTACGCCGGAGGCAATGGTCCCGACCAGCGCAAACCCGACCGGCGCAAAACTTTTTGAAAGTGCGTTGATAATATCTGACAATGAAACTGTATTGATCAACGTGCCCCGAAACCGCGGCGAGACTAGCGGTAGTGTAAATGCAACAGAGCCGAATCGATCCTTACAAAATCTCGCACCTTCATTACCTTCGTTAGAGATTAAGGTCGTTGGCCTCGATGAGACGGCAAATGAATTGCCGTCACCCGTTTCGAAAATATTCCAAAAGGTTATATCACAAAGCTGCCCCGGCAGTAAATTCGGTTTAACGGTCATCGAAACACCCCACGGAATTTCGATAATCTGCAAAGAATTGGCTGTTTCAGAAAATGAAATTCAAGAATTAAACGACCTTGCGGAACAAATTGCGAAGGATTTCGGCGTGACACTTCGGCGTCTCGTCGTTAATGGAAAAAACAACGTTTAGGAGGGTTTATGGCACTTGCACCGACATCATCAACGGGCGCTACGGCGCAAAATGCTTTTGGTTTGGAGTTTCAGTCGCTCCTTCGCATAATTCTGACTCAGCTCACCTATCAGGATCCGCTAAAGCCGCTGGAAAACAGCGAATTCGTTTCGCAACTCGCGCAATTCTCGCAGCTTCAGCAAACGCAGTCGCTCAACGACCAGATTACAAGCCTGCTGTCGGCGCAGTCGGCGACGCAAGCGACGGCATTGCTGGGCAAAACGATCGATGTGAGTGCTGGCGCGTCAACTGTCTCGGGTGAAGTAAAGTCCGTTTCGTTTACGTCCGGGCAACCCACGGTGACCATACAGACGGCAACCGGGCAGACGATTTCCAACCTTTCAATCGCAAATATTGCGCAAGTTCGCTGAGGAGCAGGGGCTATGTTAGGAGCAATTTACACGGGGCTGAGCGGGCTGAATGCTTTCAGCAAGGGCCTGCAGACGATTAGTAATAACGTGGCTAACTTGAATTCGCCCGGGTTCAAGGCGACCTCGACAAACTTCAGCGACATATTCAGCTATGGCGGCGGCGGGCTGACATTTTTCCGCGGGTCTGACAATGTTCAGGTCGGAAATGGGGTCCGCTTTGGCGACCCGCGAACTGATTTCAGCCAAGGCGATTTGCGCCAGTCGGAAGGCGATCTTGATCTCGGCATTCGGGGCAGCGGTTTCCTTGTTTTGTTGAACAACGGCAAAACCTATTATGCCCGCACTGGCCAGTTCGTAGTCGATAAAGACGGCTTTATTTCGCAACAGGGCGACAGCGGTTACCGGCTCGGCGTGCTTGATAGTTCGGGCAGGGCAGTGGCGCTCAACATTGACACGCGGCGCACCAGCGCACCGGTGGCGACCACGACGATCAAATTTGCCGACAACCTTTCCTCGTCTGCGACGACGGCAACGGTCGCCGATTTGGCAGTTTACGACGCGCAAGGCGGCAAGCAGACCTGGCAGGTCAAGTTCGACAAGGCTCCCAATACGCAAGGCGAATGGACGGTAACCGTGACCGATCAGACCGGCACGAATCTGGGTACCTCTGCGCTGAAATTCACGGGCAGCGCGGTTGATCCGACCACCCAAAAACTGACTTTCACATCCACTTCGCCGGGCGGGACTCCGCTCTTGGTCGTGCTCGATTTCTCATCAGGCGTAACGTCGTTTTCGGCGGGAACGACATCGACCCTGCGATCGGCTTCGATCGACGGTAACGGCGTTGGTGCGCTTTCGGGCGTTACCGTAGATGCAGAGGGCCAGGTCAAGCTCACTTATTCAAACGAGAAAACCGATCTGTTGGGTGCCGTTGCAATCGCCGATTTCCGCGACCCTCAGCAGTTGCGCCGGGTCGGCGGCGGTCTATTCGAAAATAACGGTTCAGGCCCGACCCGAGTTATCGCCAGCAATACCGATGGCGTGGGCCGTCTTGTTTCCAAACAGATCGAGGCATCGAACGTCGATCTGTCGCAGCAATTTGGCGATCTCATTCTGATTCAGCGCGGCTTTCAGGCATCCTCTCAGGTCGTCAGTGCGACCAATGACATGATCCAGCAATTATTTGGAATCCGAGGTCAGGGTTGACGCAAGAACATAGCGACTGGTTACCCTTTGACGCGCTGACCAGTCCCGCCGTTACATCTGCCTTCGAACCGGTAGTCACCGCTTGGTCGCAGCGCTGGTTCGGTGCCCGCCCGTTCGAACTCGCACGCGTTCGCTCCCAACAAGGTGGCCGGTCTTTGAAATCCGCCAAAGCTGAATGGCGTGCCTTTGGGCATGGCATTTTCATCGATTGCGCAGAGAAAACGCAACTCGCGGTTGCCGGGCATGCGTTACATATGTCCAGCCGCGAGCATAAGTTGTCCAGCGATGACGAAGGCCTGATGTTGCTTTTTTCTGAGCGGATCACAGCTGATCTCGCTAGCGGTATGGCTGGAATAGTCGGTGATGAAAAAGGTCCGAGGCAAACTTCGACCTCAGGTCATCCGTTCGAACATAGCGGTGGCTTGGAGCTGCAGATTAGCGGAGGACCGGATTCGACGATAATGGTCGGCATTTCTTCGTCTGCTTTGACCAGATTACGCAAGTCGCAGTGCAGCCGCCATGTGCCTCAAAGAATACCGGATGTATCGATTGTAGACGTCCTGAGCCCAGTGAATGTGCGCTATTTAGCTGACATCGGCTGCGCCACTATGTCTGCGCTCGATCTGCATAACATGACGCACGGCGACGTCGTCATACTAGATCGGGTTTTGACGGATCCGATTGAAATAAAAGCAGAAAGTTCGGGCCGCCTACTTTTGACAGCAGTGCTTAGACAAAATGAAGGGCGCCTAGAACTCACTGCCCACAAATTTGAAGGAAGTGAAACGTGATAAAGTCCGAAGCCAAATCCGACACCGAAACTGTTGATCGAGTTGCCGAAAAAAAAATGATGGCTGGTGAGAAGTCAATTGCTGCCGAGAAAGCGATTGAACGGCTGGACCCCGAGATTTTTGGCGATGTCAAAGTCGAATTGATGGCAAGCCTCGGCAGGGGCAAACTGACAGTAAGCGAACTTGTCAATCTCGCAAGCGATATGGTGGTCCCACTCGATACCCCGCTGAACGGGCTTGTCGAACTTAAATTCAAGGAACATGTTGTCGCCAGAGGAGAAATTGTCTCGGTTGGCGATCAGTTTGGCGTTCGGATCTCGGAAATTGTTGCGCGCAAATAGTCATGCGAATCCGGGCCATCCATAGCGTAGCAATTCTGTCTGCCCTGTTGGCGCATGCCCCGATTCAGGCACAGCAGCTGGCGCAAGGTGGTGGGGTGGAAATTTCCGTATGGCGGGTGGTATTTTCATTCCTGTTTTGCATCACGCTTGCCGCCGGTGCAATATTCGCGCTCAGGCGCAAATTGCCGACGAGTACCCTGTTTAAGCGGGTTGGGGCTGACAGGCTGAAGCTGGTCGAGCAGATTTCGCTGGGACCGCAGCGGGGCATCTATCTGATCGAACTCGACGGAAAAGAATATCTGGCTTTATTCTCGCAGCAGGGGGCGAGTTTGACCCCGACAGGTGGCGCACCCGTCGTGACGGGTACCGACGAATGAGCCGGTCCGTGGCGCGGTTCGGCGCAATTTTCCTTGCATGCATGTTGGCGATTGGATTGTCTGGCAATGCTTTTGCGCGACCGCTGGACAGCGCGCTTCCTGCTGATTCAACCGAACTGGTGCGTACGGCATTGCTCCTCGGGCTGATGGCATTCATCCCCTCGATAGTCATCTGCATGACGTCGTTCGTGCGTATCGTGATTGTCCTGTCTATGATCCGTCATGCGCTGGGCATGCCGGAGACGCCGCCGAACTCAGTGTTGGTTAGCCTTGCGCTGTTTCTGACGGCGCTGTCGATGGCGCCGACGATGCAGAATGTTGCCGACAACGGTGTTCAGCCTTTCCTCGCTGGCAAGATATCGATTGAAACGGGAATGGAAAGGGCTAGCGCGCCGTTGCGGGAGTTCATGTTAAGGCAGGTTCGGGACAAGGATCTGAAAACGGTGTACGCTATCGCTAAAGAGCCCTTGCCGCCTTCCGCCGCCGACGTCGGTTTGATGCAGCTGACACCGGCCTTCATGCTCAACGAACTGCGGACGGCATTTACCATTGGCTTTGTCATACTGCTGCCTTTCCTTTTAATTGATCTCGTGGTCTCCGCCATATTGCTGTCGCTGGGAATGCTAATGGTTCCGCCGGCGACGATATCACTGCCGCTCAAAATTCTGATGTTTGTATTGATTGATGGTTGGAGTCTAATATTGGAAGGGGTGCTGGGAAGCTTCCGATAGCGATGGCAGCGCGCTCGCCTTTACCCGTGGGTCCATCGCCCCAAATACCGGAGGAAGAAGCCGCGCTGTGGGATGCTTGCAAGCTGCAAAATTCTGCAAAAGCGCGCGAGCGGCTTTTTTTGCGGTATCTGCCGTTGGCAAAACGAATTTCTGCTCGATTTGTCCGTGACAATCATTCGACCCCGGTCGAATTTCAGGAGCTGTCGCAAATGGCAAGCACCGGCCTACTTGAGGCCATCGACAATTTCAACCCGGCGCTTGGCGTCCCTTTCCGGTTTTACTGCCCTAGGCGAATTTCTGGTTCGATCCTCAACGGTCTTGCCAAATTGAGCGAAGTGAATCACCAGATAAGCCTTCGTAAGCGTTTGGCGCGCGAACGCCTGCGGTCGATTTCTCATGACAATGCCAAGCCGAAAAAGATCGACGATGCGCTCGATATTCTCGGCGATATTGCGGCTGAATTGGCATTGGGCATGATGCTCGACAGCAGCGCGATATATCAGGAAAGCGAGCGCGATCCTGCGAAAGATGCCTATGACACGTTGGTCTGGAAGCAGGCGATAGGACAGATGCGCCGCGAGCTGGAGGCGCTGCCGGAGCGTGATCGCGACGTACTGCGATATCATTATCTTGAGTCAATGGGCTTTGACGAAATCGGCAATTTGTTGGGCGTAACTAAAGGGCGAATATCGCAAATTCACAAGGCGGCGATTGCATTGTTGCGAAAGCGGGTGTCTAATAATGGTAGGTTCAGGCTAGAAGGATAGGCGGGAATGAGTGAGGGCTACGAAGCAGGCATATTGTGCCCCGACGATACGATGGCGTCGATCGTCCGTCAGTTGCAAACCGATGACGCGGGCGGGCTTGCTACCATCGCAAGTATGCAGATCAGTTATCCGCTCGACCCGCGCCTGCATTTTGTTCGCGGCTCGGTTCTGGCCGGACTGCAACGATATGACGAGGGCCGCAGCGCGATGGCACGGGCAATCGAGATTGCACCGGATTATGCGCTTGCCCGTTTCCAGCTCGGGTTTCTCGACCTGACATCGGGCAGGGCGGTCGATGCTATCGGCGTATGGCAACCGTTGTTTAACCTTCCCGAAGACGAACCGCTCCGGATTTTTGCCGAAGGGCTCACCAATCTAGCGGGCGATAACTTTTCCGAGGCCCGACGGTTGCTGAATAAAGGCATCGAACTCAACACCGAAAACCCGCTTATCAGTACCGACATGCAATTGATACTCGATGAAATCAAAGACAGCCCTCGGGCACCGTCAACCGAGATTTCACCAGACCAGTCAGTTCCGTCGTCCGCAGCGCATATGCTCTTGCAGCAATTTGAGCTGAAAGACAGCGTGAACGCCAAGAAGCACTGATGGACCCGATTTCGAACACTGACCGCTTTGTTATTCTGTTGCGGCAGAAGCTGGCGGAGCGGGCACAGACGAAGAAGACTTCGCCTACTGCAGCAACGGATGCTAAACCAACGGTCAGTCATTACGCGGTGCGCGCGGTCGCTGGACGGACCGCAAGGGCTGGTGTGGAAGACCGCAAATTGCGGCGGACCATTGTGGAACAATTATTGGTCGACCGCTTTGGCGCCGCGCTGGTCAACGAGGCCCGTTTTCAGCAGATTTTAGATCAAGTATCGGAGCTGATGGCGTCCGATCCGAATTTGGGCGACTTGTTCGCCGAAGTTATGGCCCACGTGCGAGCCAACGCTGCATGAGCTGTATCGCCCATGCTCACTCCCACTCAATAGTACCGGGCGGCTTGCTGGTGTATTCATAAACTACCCTGTTAATCCCCTTCACCTAGTTGATGTTTCGATTGCTCACGCGACTCAAAAAGGCGCTTTCGAAGGGGTAGATGCAATCTCGCCGACTGTTTTGCCATACCCTCCTTCGGTCCGCCTACATCCCGACGACCTCGAACGTGGTTACGGGCTTAGCCCGCCGCCACGACCGGTGCCCGACATTCTTCTCCCCTGCTCATCACCGCCCAGACGATGCGTGCAGTCTTGTTCGCAAGAGCGACAGTAACAGCATACGCGGCTTTCGTGCGAGCATCTGTTCAAGCCATAAGCCCGCAGGCGCCCCGCGTTTGCTGGCATGGAGCACGACGGCGCTGCTGCCCAGGATTAGCAGTCGTCGCAACGTTCGTTCGCCCATCTTCGAGATCGCACCGAGCCGCAGTTGGCAGCCGTGCGCCAGTTCCAGTTATAAAGCGTCGCCTCCGATACGCCGTGCCGACGGGCAAGGTCAGCCGTCTTCGCGCCTGCCTCTGCCTCCTTCAGCACACCGATAATCTGCTCTTCTGTAAACCGTAATCGCTTCATCGTTCCGTCCTTCTCTCAAGGGCCGGACTCTAATTATAAATGGAGGGAATTTAAGGGGTCACGTCAATGCTGATATTGCCGGGCACATTTAACTTTCCAGTCATATGCCAACCGGCCTGCTCCAACAGCACGACAGCGTGAGCGCCAGAGGCGACGGCGAGCCCTATTTCTGCCAGATGGAGCGTCATGGTTTCGGTGTTGCACAAGGGCAGTACCAGCCCTGCACCCTTGCCGTGCTCTGGAATGCTGGGCCACCGGGCATGGTCGCTGGTACACGCGAACTCACCACGCACCGGAGCTATCGCATCATCTATGAGGTCGGGGGCGATATGATCTGGATTTTGGTTGTGATCCATACAGCGCGACAATGGCCTCCTCTAAAGAGTTGATGGGACGCCCCCCGTGAATGTCCTCGGCGTGTGTGCCAAATTCGCCTTAACGCACGATTCCACACTCAACCGGAACTGACCCCTATTTAACGTCGCGCAGATCAAGTTCCCGTTTGATCTTGCAAATGTGACGTTACCAATTAGGACCTTCATTCGACTTGTTCTCGCTCCGCCATTCCTCAAAATACGGCAACAATTCAGGCGGCAGCGCGGCTTTGAACGCAGCGTCCAACGGATAATGCGGCATCGCCTGTGCAATTGCACCCAACAAAGCCAGGCCTTGCTTCCGATCCTTTGGCCGCTTCAGCGGATTACGCTTGGCTTGGTCCGCCATCCACAGCTTGTGCACTGCAAACCAGCGCGGGTCGGGGGCGACAATGCGGGCAGGTGAGCCGTCGCGGCAACCGATGACCTGATCGACCGGGCGGCCAAACAATAGCCATTCCTGCTCGGGCAGGGGAACGGGACGCGGCTGATCCTTTGCGCCGAGTGTCGATGCGCGGGACGGCGCAACGAGCAACTCGACTTCATACGCTTTGGCGTTGCGCGCTTGGAAATCTCGTTCGCTGTTGACCGTGAACGTCGGATCAACCGCCTTCAACATATCCCAGACGCGGCGCTCTGCATCCTCCGGTATCTCGCTGACCCAGGCGAGATCAAAATCCTCGGTTTCATCGGGAAGGTCGATAATACCATTGGCTTCGATCATATAAGCGACAATCGCGTTTGTGCCGACCACTAACAGATGCGAGCCGAGAAGCTGTCTGCGGTCACATTCACGCAGAATTGGCCCGGCATCAGATGATAGCAAGGGAAGCCGCAAGGCACGATACATGGCGGCAGCTTCGGCCAATGCAGGCCGCAACCGCATGATCCGTTCCTGCACCTCATCTTTGGCTTGATGATATGCGGCAAACTCCGCTTCGCGCTCAGGCGTCATCGGCCCCAGGCTTTTGCCATTGCCGCCGCGATCAAAGATGCGATACAGATAGTCGCGGCCATTCACATGCTTGCGCCGCAGATCATAAGGCAACAACGCAGAAATGCGCTCAACGTCCATCCAACCTTCATAGCGTTGACGCAAGTTAACGAGCAGGCGAGATTGTTCGTCAGTAAAACGGCGGACGCTGGACATAACGCACTTATCCCGCGCATCATGGTGTTTGTCAATATGTGGGATAAAGATTGATAATATATCTTATGTTAAATTAGAGCCTTGTGCCGTTCATTTGGCAACGAGGCCTCAGTGCATTATTTGGACACAAATATACGACTACACCATACTGGGTTATTCAAGCAGAACTGGCAGTCCCAGACCAACAAAACCTATTGAAGTACGACAAAATTGGCTGTTTCCCGCCTGCCCACTTTTGGCATCCTAATTGGCCGAAGCGGACATTGCATCAGCAAAGTTGATATGGCAGCTTCGTTGGACGGTTCTGACTGTCTCCTTTTGTCGGCGAGATACCGGTAAGCTGTCATTCGTTAATCTGATGCCGTGATGGCAGAGTCGTTAAACTGTGCGGCCCCATATAAGGCATCCAACATGCACAATACCCTTCAGGGACTGTGCTGATGTGAGGCATCATCTAGATTGGCCGGCTCCGGTAAGCCCGCCTCACTGTGGGTAGGAGCCTGCTTGAGCGGATCGCTTCGGGAGGCACGTTAGCTTCAATCCGAATTGCCCGCACTTGAAGCCAGTTCACACTCGCGAGTATCTATAAGTACCCTTCACGTTTTGGTTCAGATATTGCCCAACAGAGCTTGCGCCCAAAAGGTCGTCAAAAATTGCCTGAGGCACATCAAAATACTGATAGGTGCTGCCATTATTAAACTCCACTTGTAAGGTTTGAGAATCTTCCTCGTAGCCAACGGCTGCGACGTTCGATGAATCAACATTGTGCATTTCCATGGCTCAACTCTATCCCTTTACTCTTGAAATTTTTGGATCTTGAGCGCGCCATGCTTCGACCAGCTCATCAAAGCGCGGATCAACCTCTTTAGCTATACCCCATCCGCCAGGATGCACCGTCTCATCTAAGGGCACTTCATCATAAACGATAGGATCTTGGCTGTCTGGTCGTTTATCCTTTGGAGGTGCCTCGATGGTCGTTCGCATAGGCAATTTTACCGCTTCACCCAGTATGATCGCTTCGCCCGTTCGCAAGATCGGCAACATACCGGTCAAGCCATCCAGATTGTCAGACATGGCAGATGAGATATGTGAACGATCCGATGAGTTGACCAGACGCAGGGCAAAGAAGGTGCCGCATTGTGAGAGAATGGTGGCATCAATTTCTGACGGCCGCTGGCTCACAATCATTGCGCCCATGCCGTATTTGCGGCCTTCTTTTACAATTCTCTTTACAATCGACGAGGCCATATTGTCGGCACCATCATTCAGGTAAATGTGCGCTTCTTCCATGACAAACAATAGCGGCCTATGACGCCCACCTTGAGATAGATCTCGGCCCCAGAAGATAGCATCGTAAAGTAGGCGAAGAAGCACTCCAATTGTGGTCTGCAATATATCTGCCGGAACACCAGAAAGATCTAGAATTGAAATCGGATGCTGGCTTCCAATCCAATCTTTCAGCAACTCGTCAATGTCGTTTGCTATTTTCCCATCCGCTTCCGGCAAAAATTGTTCTGGACGGAAGATAAAATTGTAGCGGGGAATACGTAGCTTAGTGCCGAGCAAGAGCACTTGTTTTCCGAGTCCTAAAGCCCCGGGCAAGTAGTTTATTTTGTCTGCTCCAGCATCAGTGAGAACAGTTTTGAAGGTAGGCGGTATTCCGAGGTATGGATAGCCCTTCAGCTCCTTGCCTTTTGCGTCAGTCTCGTAAGCCAGATTATCTCTGGGGTCTCCGACTCTGCCTTTCGGATTATGATAAGTTCCGAATGTGTCGATGAAGAGCTCATGCCAAAGCTCGTGCAAACTGAAGGGTATAGGAGAATCTACGCTCAGAGTATCTTTGGTAACGCCATTTCGCGGATATTTGGTTAGTGAGTCCAGCTTGTATTTGTAGACCCGCTCCATCACGATGTTCTTGTCTTTTTCGTTACCGAATTCACCAAATGCTACCCGACAAAGCTCTTCAAAGTTAAGCGTCCAAAAAGGTATCAGGAGTTTTTGTTGTGATTGTGAGCTATGTGATGTTGTAGCAATCTTGAAGATGCTGGCTTTCTCTTTGAGAGCCTGTTCATATTCACCGTGAAGATCAAGCATGACGATACGAGCAGAAGGGTAATCGGTGCCGTTTGATATCGCATTCATTAGGCTTGCAACCGTTGTGGATTTTCCGGAACCAGTGGTTCCTACAATGGCAGAATGTCGCGTAATCAGCTTATTTATGTCCACTAGCGCGGGAATAGATTCAGCATTGGAGATATGTCCTAAACGGACAAAATAAGGTTCGTCTGGCTGGCCATAGATGTCTTTCAGCTCTCGTTCTGAAACTAGGTGAACTTTATCGCCAATCGTAGGATATTGCGATAATCCGCGTTGAAATGTGCCGTTGCGCGGCCCCTCTCCAATCAGCTGGATCGTCATCCATCGTGAGCCATCAGATATATCTTTGCGAGTCTCAGGCACTGCACTTGCGCCGACCTGAGCGATAATCCCGAAGAGGTTATCAAAGCCAATTGGGATTCTAACGAAACTTCCTATTTGGCCCACTCGGTATCCTTGGCCATCGATGTATACAAAACCTGACAGCGACTTTGCAGACATAACGATTTTGACAGTGGTGCCGCTGACATCCTGAACGTCGCCTAGATAGCTTTCGTCACTTATCAACGGAATTACCTGCATCTAAACCAATGAATTTTTTTAGAAAATTTGTGAACTCTGCAAAGTCGCCGAGCTTGACGTTTGGTGCTATGTGACCAGCCTCATTTTTCACATCCCCTGAATGAACAAAATTCAATAGATCCTTATCATCGTCCTGTCCTGCTGGTGCCTTTCGCCAATCACCGATATTGGTTCCGATTATCGCTTTGTCATCAGTCCAAACATTCAGATTATGCTGCCTTTTAGCGAGCCTGTATGCGTTCGGATATCTCTCTCCGCCTCCTTCGTCGGCAGTTTTTTCGAAACTGCCGTATTGTAGCGCCAAGACCATTCCGGTGGGGTTGGATTTCAATGCGTTGATAATCGCATCGTTTAGATGACCATCATTGAAAGAGTAGCCATTAAGAATGAGAAATGATGATTTTCTTCGTATAAACCGGTTCAATTGATCGATCAGAGCGAGGTATGGCATCTTGCGACTTTCCTCATATTTGAGATGTGACGGGTAGATGAGGTGCGAAACCCCGTCGTCTGGTGAGGATGATCGGCATACGGCTCGTTCCCCGGCCTTTAACTCTTGATGCCAGTTTATTGAGCCGTGTATTTTCCAAAGTCTCGACCAATGGATCGGGATCAAGTTATCCTCAACCGCTCGCAAATCAAAAAAGGATTTTCGAGATCCTACAAAACCGTCGAAATAAGGCACTTCCAAATCTTCAAGGGCCTGTTCGAGCAGTAGGTCATAATTGGTTGTAAAAAATTCAATCGCCGTCTTACGGTCAATGGACCGCACCCAATTACACAGGCGATGATAAGGCGTTTCTTCATCGGGCAGCTTCACATTCAGTTTTTTTCCAATTTCGCCGCAGATATCTTTTTCGAGTTGGTTCAGGTCAGCTTCTGTCAGACCTCGGACTTCACCACCGACCGAAACGGCCAACAAACTTCGCAAAAAGCTAAGGACATCCTCAATATTTTCGGTATTTTTACCAGCTTTCTGCAGTTCACAAAGGAGCATTTTGTATTTTGCATTCGCTCCCAAAACTGCGTTGATTGCGAGTGTTAGATTTTTCACATCAGGAATAAGCGGCCATTCACCATCTGGCATCGGTACAGATAGAGGACATCCTGCTGAGATGAAAAAGCCTATGGGCTCGTTATCCTGCGAGAGAGACTGCCTAAGATATCTCAAATGCCGAATGGGATCATGTGAAGTAGTCACTTATTGTAATTCCTTATTCGACCGTCGGAGCTGTAGACAATTCCGAGAACTTGGCCTCCATGGTCGGATTTCCCCGGGTCAGTTTTTTAATCGTGACATCCTGTGCCTTGTCGTTCGCAAGACGCAGATTACGATCGCAACCGAGTAGCGCTTCTTTGGTCTTTTGGAGATGGCTAATCGACTTATCGATCTCCTCGATTGCAGTATGAAATCTCCGCGAAGCGAGATCAAAATTCTTGCCAAATCCGGCCTTGAACTGCTCAAGCTCATCCTCGAAATTGGTAATATCGATATTTTGAGCCCGGACTAAAGCAAGCTCGGATTTATATTCAAGCGTATTCAAAGCTGCGTTTCTAAGCAGCGTTATCATCGGGATGAAAAACTGCGGCCGGACGACATACATTTTCGGAAAACGATGGGACACGTCGACAATACCCGAATTGTAAAGTTCGCTGTCTGGCTCGAGGAGGGAAACTAGCACCGCATATTCGCAGTCCTTTTCGTTCCGATCTTTGTCCAGTTTTGCGAAAAAATCCTCATTTCTGGACTTGGTCGCACTGGTGTCGGTCTCGTTTTTCATTTCGAACATGACTGAAACGAATTCGGTGCCGCTATCGTCGAAATCCCGAAAAACAAAGTCTCCCTTGCTTCCTTCGCGCGCGTTGTTGTCCTTTTCAAAATATGCTCTCGGAAACGCTGACGCTCTGATGCGGTTAAATTCAGTGTCACAATGCTGCTCAAGCGTCTCGCCAACCATTTTCGTGGAAAGGCGAGCCTTCATGTCCTTCAAGCGCTCAATGGCTTCGTCTCGGTCCTTGATTTGAATTTCAAAAACATCCTTCAGGGCCTTTTCGGATATTTGCTTTTCCAGAGCCGCCTTCTCTAAACCATTTTTGAGTTCATCACGCTCCTTCCGTACAACGTCTACCGCTTCCGAAATCGCAAGTTTCTGAACGATCTCAATGTTCGCCAGCTTCGCCTTTAGCTGGTCTATCTCGGCATCTTTGGGAGAAACTGCTTCGATCACAGCGAGCTTCTGAGCTACTTCGCCGGATTTCAGCCTCTCTTGCAGTTCCTTGATCTCTGTGTCTTTTCCAGCAGAAGCATGCTGAAGTTCTGCGCTTAGTTTAGTTTTGGCCAATTCAACAGCTGCCGCCTTTTCCCGTTCTGCAAGTTCGAGCCGATCGTGCAACTGCTGCTCAAAATCGGCGTCTCTCACCTGTTTCAGAATGTCAGCGTAGCCCGCTTCATCGATCTTGAATGCCTTGTGACAGTGAGGACAAATGATCTCATTCATGACGCGAGTTCCTGCAAAACCGAGAGTAAGTTCACTCAGCACAATATCTAGAAATCAGCGTCAATAAAGAGATTTTTCAAGAAATCGAATGGGTTCGCCAGTCAGATAGGGGATAAAGCGTCCTGAACATGTCGTATATCAATCTTCGGCAATACTAACGTCAATTCGACGAAAGAACTCGCGGGATCACGCAGCTCATATGCAGATGGGCTGCTTCGGCTCGATTTCCATCATGGACGAGTTGCTGGATGAATGGCTGCTATTAATGAACAGGATTGACGCGGGGAATGTCCGCAATGTTAGCGGAAATTCCCATTGCCCATTTCCATCCGCCGTGCGCTGCGCGATAAGCGACGGATGATTTCGCTCCATCCAATCACCGATCCTGCGGGCGCTGTGCGCAGTTCGCCGATGCTGCGCGCGGTTTGCCTGACCCTCAACTACATCGCGGAGCACGGACCGATCGGTCTGACGGCAACGGGCGCGCTGAAGCGCTATTTCGTCGAGTGGGCGGTGGATGCATTTGACTGGCCATTTTAAACTGCCGAAGATCTCTATGCCGTAAACAAGGTTCTCAACGAGGGTGATTTCCCGCCGCTGACGATGATGCATGACTTGTTGCTGAATGCGAAACTGGCACGGCACAGGAAGGGGGCGCTGCACATTACTCGGCTTGCGGGAAAGCTGAGGGGTGACCCTTCTGCTTTGTGGGCACTGCTTGCCCAGCAATTCCTCTTCGCCACCGATCACACCGACTATACCCGCTTCGGCGACCGACCAATAGGAAACTGGGACATTTTTCTCAACGTCATCAACGTCGAAGCCCAACAGGCTGTTAGCGAGGAACGGCTGTGCCATGTGCTTTACGCCCCCAGAAAAGCAGACGGTCGGCATGACGATATCCGAATGAAGGCCGCTCTATTCATTCACGTTTTGCGTCCCCTGTGCTGGATGGGCTTGCTCGAGGAAGTCCGCTCAGGCGCTGGGTTCAAGCGCGAAGAGCATTACTTCAAAACCGAAATTTGGCGCGAGGTCTTCAAGCTAGATACCGACATTCATCTCGTCCCAAATACGCGGCATTGAGGAAGGTCAATTTCGTGAGCCCCCGATCCAGCTGAACGGATGGAAAGTTTGGGCCGACGTCCTTCATGGCGACAATGACGGCAATGTTAGCGTAATGAGAAGTCCGCCGGAATGCGGCTAAGGAAAGCTGCAACTCGGGCGCCTTAGCAAGCGCAGAACCGCGTTGGTTAAACCTCGCAAAGGCCGCAGATAATCGTTATGCTCGGCACTATCCTGATCTTTGGCGACGCGTGAGAAGCGCCTTTCCAGCGGGACGATGATTTTGCTCATTCCCCATCTCCACTTGCGTCAGCCGGGTATAGCAGCGGAAACCAGCGTTCGGCAGCACTTGCCGGAAAAGCGAGCCTTAATGGCGCACGGTGGCTTTTGGCGATAAGCATGCCCCTCTCACTCAACGCAGACGTCACCATGCGCGCTGCGCGCTCGCCTTGCCCTGTCAGCACAGGCACCACGCCGCGTTCAACCTCGCCTGCAATTACCGCCTCTCGCAACACCGCAAAGCTTCCTCTGGGAAGGCGTTTGGCGCGCACCTCTTCTTCGATGTGGATTTCCATGCGCCTTAACATTTCCGTCGGATCGAGCAGGCCGCGCATAAAACGCACCTGATCGATCGCACTTTCCAGAAAGAAGCTGGAAAATTCCACTAGCGCACGCTGGCTCAAATTGCCCCGGCCATCGCGGTCGCCTTCCCGCGGACCGTCTGCGGCCATCAACAGAGCCTTGTAACGCTCTTGCTGGCGGGCAAGCCCGCGCGCCACTGACCAAAGGCTGGTGCCAATTCCAAGCCGTTTGAGGAGAGCATGTGACATCAACCGGGCTACGCGGCCATTCCCGTCCAAAAAGGGGTGTATCCACAGAAAGCGGTGATGGGCGGCACCCACTGCTTGCAACTGCCGAAGTGCATTCAGCGGCGGCGCAGCATAGGCCTTGTCAAACCGCACAAGGAACTTGGGCAGGTCGATAGGATTCGGGGCAATGTGCCTACCTACTATAACATCGTTTCTGCGCAATTCGCCGGGAATGATGGGCAACCGCTCTCCGCTATCCAGATTGTCAACCCACAGCATGTCTTCGGGTAAGCGTTCGCAGAATTCACGATGGAGCCAACGGGCATAAGCCGTTGTCGTCGGCCAGACAGCCGGATCACTTCCTTCGTCTATCATACGTTGCACAGATATGTGCGCCACCGCCTCGCGCTGCAGATTGCGCTTCTCCCTGTCCTCGGAAAACTCCTCTGCCAGCGCGCGATCAATATCGCGCGGTTGGGTGTTATGACCTTCGATCAGATTGGAGTAATAGCAGTTCATCGAGCGGACGAGATTGCCAACGGACTGCTGCATTATCGGATGCACACGCCCGGCGAGCTGGTTTGCCTCGGCAATCAAGGTGAAGGCGGGCTCTTCGAGCACCTGCACCGCCTCTTCCGGCAACATGGGTTCCATATATGTGATGTTCATCCCGGTTATTATGCCGGATAGAATGCCAGTTGTATATGATGATTATCGGTGGCTTATTCAGCAATTCCTTATTGTTTTATGCCGGTTACAAAGACAGAAATTTTCGGGCAGTATTTTGGTGGTTGAGATGGTCACCAGCCTTCCACCCATTATATAAATCTTTATCCACCTCACACCATAACAGTGGACCCCGTTGTCGTTCACCGGTGCTAGGTCGCCGCGACCGTCTCTTAGCAGGTCTGTCAGCGGCATTTTTGGTTCCTAAATAAAACCAAGTAATATGCCACGTTATCAAATTTCGCTACCCGCAGGGCGGCCCTGAGAAGCTAACTGACTATAGTCCATAGCCAGTCATTTCGGCTTGTCAGAGGTTCAGTGAACGTACGGCAGCTATTGAAGTCTTAAATCAGCCCCGTGAACGACCGAAATGTTAGCGGGAACCGCCGGTGCAGGGGCCGACATCTTCAACGTCGGCTTTTTAAGTTTTTCCCCTGAAATCGGACTGTCAGGACACCACAAAATTCTGTTGAAAAAGTCGCTTGCACCGATGGTGTTGTTCTGATTCATTCACTTAGCAGGTAGCGGAGGTTCGAGGCCATGATGGGTGAGCAAACGGGGGCGCAGGAGGCATTATTCTACGGCTTCAGCATTGAAGGGCATGTTCCATCCGATCACATGCTGCGTTCCATCGACCGCTTCGTTGATCTGGGCGATATCCGCGAGCGATTGAAGCCTTTCTACAGCGACACAGGTCGACCCTCGGTCGATCCCGAGCTTATGCTGCGGATGCTGATCGTAGGCTACGTGATGGGCATCCGGTCGGAACGGCGGCTGTGCGACGAGGTGCACTTGAACCTGGCCTATCGCTGGTTCTGTCGCCTCGGCCTTGACGGGGCCGTACCCGATCACTCGACCTTCTCGAAGAACCGCCACGGTCGCTTCCGCGACAGCGACGTTCTTCGCCAGCTGTTTGAGGCAACCGTCGCAGCTTGCATCGCACAAGGTCTTGTCGGCGGGGAGGCGTTCGCGGTCGATGCGAGCATGATAAGAGCCGATGCCAACCGCAAAAATGGTCATGACAATGGCGGCCGGACACCGACCGCAAACACGCCTGCGGTGCGCGAATATCTGGCAACGCTCGATGATGCTGCCTTCGGTGCGGCGACGCCGACGGTACCCAAGGTCATCTCACCGGTCGATCCGGCAGCGCGCTGGACATCGGCACATGGCGACCGCCCGCATTTTGCTTATTGCACCAACTATCTGATCGACCTCGACCATGCGGTGATCGTTGATGTTGAGGCGACAACTGCGATCCGCCAAGCCGAAGTAACAGCGCAGCGGCGCATGCTTGATCGCGCGCATGAGCGCTTCGGCCTGCAACCAGAGCGGCTGGTTGGCGACGGCGGCTATGGTGATGGGCCTAACTGTTTAGTCCCGGCATTTGATGGGTTGGGTTTAGGCTAAATCTTTCTGGTTCGCTTGTCCATATTTTGCAGATGTATTCGAAGGGTGTTAGGCCCTTGAGTGTTTTCAGTCGCCGCCCGTAATTGTAGGCATCAATGAAGTCTTGGAGGTGGGTAGTCAGCTGGGCATGGCTGTCATAGTGATAGCGTTTGACGGTGGCCTCCTTGATTGTCCGGTTCATCCGTTCGACCTGGCCATTGGTCCAGGGATGCTTGATTTTGGTAAGCCGGTGCTCGATCCCGTTCTCATCGCAGCGCAGATCGAACATGTGCGACATACAGGTCGCAGTCGGGCCCTTGGCGTATCGCGGCGGGAAGGTGAACTGGATGCCATTGTCGGTCAGCACGGTGTGGATTTTGTAGGGCACGGCTTTGATCAGGGCGACCAGGAAGGCTGAGGCTGTCATCCTATTTGCCTTGGCGACGAGTTGGACGAAGACGAACTTGCTGGTGCGGTCGATTCCCACATACAAGTACAGCTTGCCTTCGGCAGTCCGCACTTCGGCGATGTCGATGTGGAAGTAGCCAATGGGGTATGTCTTGAACTTCTTCTTCGGTTCCTTGTCTCCCGTCACTTCGGGCAATCGGCTGATCCCGTGGCGCTGCAAACAGCGGTGCAGAGATGAGCGCGTCAGGTTCGGGATCGTTGCCTGCAAGGCGTAGAGGCAATCATCCAGCGGCAGCAGCGTGTGCCGACGAAAGGCGACGACGATGGCTTCTTCCTCGATAGTCAGGACGGTGGACTTGGCATCCTTGGGGCCAGTAGGATGATCGGTGACAGACGTGCGCCGCTTCCATTTGGCTACCGTCTTGGGGTTAATGCTGTAACGCTTCGAAAGCACAATCAGGCTCTCTTGACTATGTTGTATTGCTCGACGGACCGCCGCTGTCGTGCGGGCGCTCCCGTGTAGAATTTGTCCCATAGCGAGTCCTTCCATTGATGGCTGAATAATACACCATCAAATGCCGGGACTAAACACCTAACCTTGCTTGGCTGGTCGAGGAGAAGGGTATCGATCCGCACATACCCGTGATCGATCACTCCGCCCGACGTGACGGCACTTTCGAACGCGCTGACTTTACGTTCGACAAAGAAAGTGATCGCTATATCTGCCCGGGCGGCAAGATACTCAAGACCAAGAACCGCAACTTCGCGACCCCGCGCCCCGATGTCGATGCCGACGGCTTCATCCGCTACCGCGCGAGCAAACTCGACTGCGACAAGTGCGCGCTCAAGCCCAAATGCTGTCCTGTCACGCCGATGCGTAAGATCATGCGCTCGATCCATGAAGGTGCTCGCGATCTTGCCCGTTCCATTGCCATGACCGATGCCTACCTCGTGTCACATCGCCAGTGAAAGAAGGTCGAGATGCTGTTCGCGCACCTCAAACGCATCCTGAAGCTCGACCGCTTGCGTCTTCGAGGTCCCTACGGCGCAAAAGACGAGTTCCACCTTGCAGCAGCAGCCCAAAACCTTCGCAAACTCGCCAAGCTGCTCCCAATCCCGGTCGCAGCCGCAGCCTGAAAAGGCCGCCATCGTCGGTCGCCTTCTTCCGGTCGCCACCATCAACGCCGCCAACGCCGACTTTTTCAACAGAATTCACAACGTTGCGGACATTCAAGACTCGTCATGAGAGCATATCGCAGGCCGCTCCTCCAAAAGCTGCCAGTCGCCATGCTGCTCGGCCAGCCAGAAGGTTTGTTCAGGGCGCGACTCCACATTGTAGCCCCTAGCGCCAGTGAACTCGACGCATTTATCGCCTCTCCAGCTTACAAAACTGTAGAACGCGACCAGATCGGTATCGACGATGCGAAGCCGACGCGGGCGGGGCTCCCATTCCCAGACTGATGCACCCTGATACGGCGACCATTCGCGGTCGTCGTGGTGGCCCGTGAAGAAGCGCTTACCGGAGGGTGACGGTATCGGCTTGGAGCCTATCGGTAAGACATCTTTGCGATCAACGAGATAGTAATCGCTTTCCTCATAATAGCTGACCTGAATGCCGACATACTCCCCCTTCCAGACGCTGTCGGCGCGGTAGCGCGTGCAATCTTCTACCTCACAGTCGCCTTGATCGCTGAATGACTGCCCTTGCACCTTCAGCACAACGCCTCTGCGGCTCATGAGGTTCGGATGTGACGCGATCAATTCGGCATCCGAATGTTGTCTAATACCCTCGTGCATGGCTGTCGCCGCAGAAAGTCGCGGGTGCTCTTGGGTAGCGGCAATACCCCCAAGCAACGTCACAATTACCGCAATCCTAACGGCCAGCTTCCCCATGGGCAGCACCTCCTCCCAGATCCCTCAGTCCCGCTCATACCTGAGCGAATGTCAGCTTTCCACAACATTCTAGCCGAACATGCTGGTGGTGGACCGCCCTGAAACCGGCCATTTATCCGTTCCGTGAACCTGCTGAACGAAAGGCCGCTTTTGAAGACTAAGTTCGGAGCAATGAAAGTCTGAAATGTTAGCGCGAGCGGTTGTAAAAGACATTCGCCATGCCACGCGCAAGCAATATGGCGCGGAGGAGAAGATTAAGATCGTGCTGGAAGGCCTGCGCGGGGAAGATAGCATTGCTGAGCTATGCCGCCGTGCAGGCCTTGCTCGTTTAGGCTGACTTGCGCATGGGGCCGAACGGCATCCCGCGTTCGACCTATTGCTTCCGCCACACCTACGCCACCTGCCGGCTTAGTGAGGGTGTGGACGTCTACATCCTGTCCGAACGGATGGGCACCTCGGTCAAGATGATCGAGAACCACTACGGCCATGTGAATACCATCAAGCACGCCGACCGCGTGTTGATGGGCATTGGCGGATGGGAAGCCATGCACGCCGACATGGATGCCGAAGGCGACGTTGAAGAAGCCACCGCCAAGGCGCGACAGGCGGCAAAATCGAAGCAGTCGGTTCGCCCTGCCCACTTCAAACGCTGACTTCGCATCGCTGATGCCCTATCAAGCCACGCGTTTGCGCCAGTTTTCCGATGTGCCGCTGGCGCTCATGATCGGGGCATCGGCCAAGCGGGTGAAGGAAATAGGCGCGCCGAACCTCAAGCACCCCTTTACCCGCGTCTTCATCGCACTTGTCGCCCCATCGCCGCTTGCTAACTTAAAGGGGTGCAATGCGGTGTCTTTCCATCGGCAACCGAAAATCTGGGCCGTTTATGATTGATTGGCTATCGCTTTATCAATCATAATCATGCTATATCGTGATTGATAGAAAGGCATCTTATCCATCATGCGCTGGAATTGGCAGCTTCCCGATTGGCCAGATTTCCGCTTCGACGCGGATCGCATCCGCGCGTCCGAAGAACAATTCCTGAAAGGCTCCGGCGTCGTTATCGGTGCGCTGCACCACCTTGACGCTGATGCCCGCGATGGCCTGACCATCGAGCTGATTTCACAAGAAGTGGTCGATAGTTCGGCCATCGAGGGAGAAATCCTCGATCGCGCCAGCGTCCAGTCGTCGCTTGCGCGGCATCTGGGCTTTGCCACCGACCAGCGCCGCGCCAGTGCGGCAGAGGCCGGGGCCGCTGAATTGATGGCCGATGTTTACCGTAACCATGCTGCGCCGCTTGACGACCAGACCCTGTTCGCGTGGCACGCGATGTTGATGAACGGGCGGCGCGATATTGCCGATGTTTGGCGCTACCGTAGCCATGAAGATGCGATGCAGATCGTGTCGGGCGCGCTGCACGCGCCGCGTGTGCATTTCGAGGCACCGCCGTCCAATACCGTTCCTGCGGAAATGTCCCACTTCATCGCTTGGTTCAATGACAGCGCACCGGCATCAGTGAACCCGCTTCCGGCAATCACCCGTGCAGCCATCTCTCACCTGTGGTTCGAGAGCATTCACCCCTTCGAGGACGGCAATGGCCGCATCGGGCGCGCCATTGCTGAAAAGGCTTTGGCGCAGAACCTTGCGGCACCGACGCTGACGGCGCTTGCGGAAACGATCCATCGCCACCGCAAAGCCTATTATGCCGCGCTTCAGCTCGGCAGCCAGAGCAACGACATCGACGCCTGGCTGACATGGTTTGCCGATATTGTAATCGAGGCGCAGGCGCGGACGATCACCCGCATCCGCTTCCTGATCGACAAGACGCGGCTGCTTGATCGCTTGCGCGGGCAAATCAACGAACGGCAGGAGAAGGCGCTGCTTCGCTTGTTCCGCGAAGGACCGGACGACTTTGCGGGTGGGTTGAGTGCAGGCAATTACCGGACGATCACCGGGGCCAGCCTAGCCACTGCGACCCGTGATTTGAACGACTTGATCGAAAAGGGAGCGCTGATCCGCACTGGTGAGCGGCGCTATGCGCGCTATCATCTCGCTTCTACAATCCAGCCGCTGCTGTTAGGCAGAGAATCAACGCTAAATCCTGAGTAAGCAATCTATGCCGAGAATTTTTGACAACATCGACAATGCTTTATTGCCTGAATTGAGCAATATATCGAAGGTTGGTCTGGTCAGGATGGTAATGCTTGTCGCCTTCTAGTTGGGATGTATAAGTCTCCTGAAAAGGGGTTGCGGGAAAAACGAGCAACTGCGGTCCATGACGACGATGCGGGATAATCTGCACCGTTGTTCTAATGAGGCGATACTTTTGTCCAAAATCGTAAATGGGTCGAGCCTGCAACCATTGTCAGGTGGCAGCCCCAAACAGATTGTGCTGCTACTACACGGATTTGGTTCCAGCGGTGCCGACTTAATTGCGCTGGCGCCGCATTGGCAACGCGCACTGCCGGATGCTCTTTTTCTGGCACCTAATGCGCCGCAGCGATTGAGCTATCTGTCGTCTGGATATCAGTGGTGGCCATTGTCGGCCTTTACACCGCAGGCCTTGGCAACAGGTGCGGCAAGCGCAGCACCAGCGATAGAAGCATTTATCGAGCGAAAACTCCATCAATACGAACTGACCGAAGCAAACCTCGCCATCGTCGGGTTCAGCCAGGGAACGATGATGGCCCTTCATGTTGGACTACGTAGGCCGCGCCAGGTCGCCGCGATCATCGGCTACTCCGGGATGCTGACCGGCGGGCACGAGCTTGCGCACTTGCCGATCACCAAACCGCCCGTGCTTCTAGTCCACGGTTCGGCGGATCCGATCGTACCCGTTACCGCGCTCCATGCGGCTAAAACGGAACTCGAACATCTCGGCATTAATGTGACAACTCACATATCATCAGGGGTCGGGCACAGCGTCGATCCCGTCGGCTTGCGTATGGGCGGGGAATTTGTGGCCAACGCCCTGACCGAATAACGCCAGATTTGCGCAGTTTTACGAATTCTGTGAGCTTTGATGAACGAATGGCACGTATTGTTTACCGAGATCCAGAGGTGCAATGTCCTCAAAGTTAGCGGCAGCGGCCATTATCCTAGCTAAACACCTAGCCTTCGGCTTTCAGCATTTTTGCAGTGAAAACTGCCTGTCAGGACACGACAAGTTTCGGTCGTTTTTGAGTATTGTGCTTCGGCCTTTGACTAGCCGCGGTCATCGTAAACCGGATGCGGCTTTGCTGGTAGCTGGTCCATGAGCGTTATGTTGATGATGCCGCGCTCCTTTGGGTAGGTCCAGCCGCCAAGCCCTCGCCACACAATCCATGCAAATGAATTGCCTTCACCCTGCCAGCTTAGCTTTTCCACAATGTCGGGGTCATAGGTGATAACTGCGAATCGCTTTCTAGCCATCCCTTACTTATAGGAACATAAGGCGAACAAGTGCAACTGACGTGAATGGATAAGATCGGATTTCCACCTACTTTATCCAATGCTATAGCGTGTTAGTGGGCGCGCAGGTCGAAACGAGAGATGTCAGCCGCTTGTTTTACAAAGCGTTCCTGATAAACATTAACCGTGCGAATAGATTGGAACCATGCCGAGGCTATCTTTATAGGCGCGCTGTTGCTTTACGGCGTATCAAGCGCGATTATGCACGTGATAGCTAGTTTTGTTTGACGATGTTATTTCCTTCCCAACTTAAAAACATTAAATCGGAATCGTAAGTGATTGCTGCCTTGTTGCTCGCCGCTGCCGTAATTCCGGCTGGTCAGTCGTTCCAATGTACGCCTACCCGCGTGTGGGATGGTGACGGGCCTATTTGGTGCGCAGAAGGGCCACCCATTCGATTGTCGGGCATAGCCGCCAAGGAATTGGATGGAACATGCAGTGTGGGGCATCCTTGCCCAAACGCCGACCCGATTGTATCCCGAGACGCGCTTGTTCTGCTTGTCGGAAAACCAACCGGGCAAGCGCGCGAGGGCCATGTCCTAGTGCGCGGTCCAACAATGTCATGTCGATCAGACGGTGGCGCCGGGGGTAACAGAACGGCTGCGTTCTGCATTTCGCCACAGTCCGGCGATATATCGTGCAAAATGGTGGCTGGAGGATGGGCTGCCAAATGGCAGAAATATTGGCGCGGACATCGTTGTAAATAGCGCGCACCTATCGCAGCACCCTCATAATCCGCTCTTATGTAAACCGTAATTGCTTCATCGTTTCGCCCTGCTCTTAATGACCTGATCCCTTCAAATTGGTCCATTTTTTGTGAGAAAAATCTCGGTTACGTTTGGCATTTGTCAGCTTGGAGATTTTGGCATGAAGAAGAGTAGGTTCAGCGAGCAGCAGATGGCGTTCATATTGAAGCAGGCAGAGGATGGAACGACGGTTGAGGAAGTTTGTCGGAAGGCTGGCATATCTATCCAGACCTATTATCGATGGCGAAGCAAATATGGTGGGTTCGGTCGAGCTCCTTCTCCCCGACACCCCATGACCAAAAGGGCTCACTGCCCTTCTTTGGAACATATCGACCAACCGTCATCGGGTTGGATGTCATCTGGGATTTCGCGCACCGACAGCAGACTCTTTTGCAAAAGTGAGCAGCGTAATAACGTTCGATGTAGAAATAAAAACAGGGGCCGCAGCCCCTGCCTTATTTGGTGCAATTCAGATTGCTTGTTAACAACCAGACCTGCGATTTCTGAAATTTAAATATTGTATGTATTTAATGGGTTGTCAACAGAAACAATTTTTATAGTCTGCGACTATAAGGAGAACAACAGTTATGACAACCCGTTTAGGCCTCGACATAGGGACCAACTCTATTGGGTGGTGCTTGTATGAAGGCGATGCCATCAAGGACATTGGGGTGCGTATCTTCTCTGACGGCCGTGATCCTAAGTCCGGCGCTTCGCTCGCAGTTGACCGGCGCGATGCGCGGAGTGCGAGACGGCGGCGTGATCGGTTTATCGGGCGGCGTTCTGCTTTGTTGCGCGAATTGATCGCGCATGGCTTGTTACCGGCTGATAAGACTGCGGCCAAGGCTTTAGAAGTAGCCGACCCTTATGCTTTGCGCGTAAAGGCACTAGACGAGCCCCTTGACCTGCATGAAATTGGCCGCGCGCTGTTTCACCTGAACCAGCGGCGCGGTTTCAAATCCAACCGCAAGGCGGATCGTGTGGCTAAGCCAGGTGAAGAGGGTAAGATTGCGAGTGGGACCAAGGCGCTGGATGCCGCAATGCAGATTGTCGGCGCGCGCACTTTGGGCGAATTTCTAAACGGGCGCGATGTGAAGCGGGTTCGTCCGGATTCGGGCGAAGAGGACGGCAGTTATGCCTTTTACCCAGACCGGAAACACTATTTGGCCGAGTTTGAAGCGATCTGGACAAAGCAGGCAGAATTTAACCCCACGTTGATATCCGACGCCGCCAAAACCGCGATCCACCGAGTCATCTTCCACCAACGCGATTTGAAACCGCAGGTCGTTGGTAAATGCACCTTTGTCGGATGGGGCGGCGTGCCCGATGACGAAACCCGCCTGCCCAAGGCGCATCCCTTGTTTCAGCAACGGCGGTTGTATGAGGAAGTGAACCAGCTGGAAATCGTCACCGCTGGCGCGTCATCGCGCAAGCTGACGATGGATGAACGCGATACACTGATCCTGAAACTGCGCGATAAGGCCAAGGTCAGCTTCTCCAGCCTAGGCAAGGCAATCAAGCTGCCTGAGGGGGCGCGGTTCAACAAGGAAAGCGAAAATCGTAAGGAAATGATTGGCGATGAAGTGCGTGCGTCATTAGGTCATAAAGATCGCTTCGCTGGCTGCTGGGGCGGGTTTTCCACCGAGGCACAATGCACGATCATCGACAAACTGTTGAACGAGGAAAGCACCGAGAAGTTGCTCGATTGGCTTAAAGTAAGCTACACACTTGATGCCGAAACCGCAGAGGCTGTCGCCAATGTGCGTTTGCCAGATGGCCATGGTCGTTTTGGCCTAACCGCGACAACGAAGCTGTTGGAGCAATTGAAGGATGGGCAAGATGCAGATGGCCATCCGCTAACCTATGCCGCCGCCGCCGACAAAGCAGGGTTCCACCACAGCGATTTTCGTACCGGCGAATGTCATGATGTGCTGCCTTATTATGGCGAAATCCTAGCCCGCGAAATTGCACCGGGCAAGGATGACTATGGCGATGCGCTGGAGAGGAAGTGGGGAAAGATCACCAACCCCACGGTGCATATCGGGCTAAACCAGCTGCGCAAATTGGTGAACGCTATCATCCGGCAATATGGGCGGCCTGATTATATTTTCGTCGAGCTGGCGCGTGAGTTAAAGCTCAACGAGAAACAAAAGGCGGAGCATAACCGCAAGATTAAACAGAATACTGATGCGGCCAAACAACGCGGCGAGAAGCTGGAAGCCTTGGGTGAACACGACAGCGGCGGTAACCGGATGCGGTTGCGTATCTGGGAAGAGCTAAACCCTGGAAACCCGCTCGACCGGCGCTGCCCTTATTCGGGTGAGATCATCAGCATCGAAATGTTGATGAATGGGACCGCAGAGGTCGAGCATATCATCCCCTATTCGCGCTGCTTGGATGATAGCACAGCGAACAAGGTGATGGCGCTGACCACATGGAACCGCGACAAAGGTAATAAAACCCCGTGGGAAAAATGGGGAGGTACGCCGCAATGGGACGTCATACAGGATCAAGTGACCCGCCTGCACAAATCCAAACAATGGCGCTTTGCTCCTGACGCGATGGAGCGGATCGAACGTGACGGCGGCTTTATCGCGCGGCAACTGACCGACACTCAGTATCTGTCACGGATCGCGGCAAAGTATTTTGGTGCGCTTTATCCCGAAAAGGGAGAGCGTCATGTCTATGCAGTCACAGGCCGAATGACCGCAATGCTGCGCCGTATCTGGGGGCTGAACGAGTTACTGCCTGACCATAATTATGTCGAAAACCCGCACAGCAATGCGCCGAAAAACCGGCTTGATCACCGCCACCACGCGATTGATGCAGCGGTAGTCGGGGCGACAACGCCCGCGATGATCGCCGAAATTGCCAAGGCCGCCGGACGGGCGGAGGCGCAGGCATTGGACAAGCTGTTCGTCGATCTGCCTGAGCCTTGGAATGGGTTCCGCGATGAACTGCGCAACCGATTGTCCGCCACCATCATCAGCCACAAGGCCGACCATGGTCGCAAAGGGGTCGCAAATGCGGGCAAAGACGTCACCGCTGCTCGCCTGCATAATGACACCGCTTATGGTCTGACCGGACGGACCAATGCCAAGGGCGTGCCAATTGTAACTGTGCGCAAGCCCTTGCAAAGCCTACAACCCAAGGACCTGACCGACCCCGAACGCATGTCTGACAAGGAACTGCAATCGCGACTTTACAGCGCAACCCAAGGCGCGACGGGAAAGGATTTTGAAACTGCGCTGCGCGCCTTTGCCAAACGCGATGGCGACTACAAAGGCATCCGCCGCGTCCGACTTTCCGAGGCACTGAACGTCATTCCGATCTATGACAAAGAAGGTAGTGCATATAAGGGCGTCAAGGGAGATGCCAACGCGCGCTTTGATGTCTGGCGGTTGCCGGACGGCAAATGGGTCTCCAAATGGACCGACCGCGACGGTGTGGAGCGATCGGGCGTGGTGTCGATGTTTAACGCGCATCAAAAGGGCAAGGCGGAACTGAAACCACATCCTGCGGCAAAGCGCGTGCTGAGCTTGAGGCAGAATGATCTTGTTGCGGTCGAACGCGACGGCGGAGCGCGTGAGATTTTGCGCGTGGTGAAGTTTGCGTCAAAAGGCGAAATTACTTTTGCTCTGCATAATGAAGCTGGGCCACTGAAAGCGCGAAATGAATTACCAGATGATCCATTCCGATATTTTACATCATCCGCCAGTGGGTTAAAAAAATCTAACGCCCGCCAAATACGCATTGATGAATTGGGCCATGTTTTTGATCCCGGACCGCGCGATTAAACGACGTTAACCCTATAACTCTGTTTGATTATTTTGTTGCTAAAGGATGCTTGGCGATAGGGGATTTTGGTGGACCGGATTGTAGACATATCTACAGATAATGTTCACTTGGCGGCGCATCGCGGTTTTTTGATCGTTGCTCTGGAGGGTGAGGAGCTCGGACGGATACCGCTGGATGATGTCGCTGCACTGATCGTGCACGCCCATGGGGTAACATGGACCACCAACCTAGTTGTTAAGCTTGCCGAGCGCGGTGCCATGATGGTGTTATGTAGCGCAAATCATGCGCCTGTGGCCATGACTATTCCGGTTGATGGCCATCACGCGCAGAACGCTCGATTTCGCGCACAATGGGATACGCCGAAACCCTTTATGAAACAGGCATGGAAAGCTATTGTCACCGCAAAGGTGCGCAATCAGGCTAGGTCACATACTCATAAATTGGATTCCCAAAGTGATTGATATCTGATTCAATGCTTTTTCTGGAAGGGAGAAGCTGATGGCACGGTTTGATTTGACAGATTTCGAGTGGTTGGTGATCCAGCCTTTGTTGCCGACCAAGGTGCGTGGCGTGAAGCGGGTTGATGATCGGCGGGTTTTGAACGGGATATTCTGGCGGTTACGCACTGGCGCGCCTTGGGCGGATATTCCGGCGCGATACGGTCCGTATACGACCTGTGTGAACCGGTTCAACCGCTGGCGCAGAGCCGGTGTGTGGAAGCATATATTGGATGCAGTTTCCGTGGCTTACGAAGGCAATATCCAGATGATCGACTCGTCTTCGATCCGGGTTCATCAACATGGAGCCAATGGTAAAAAAAAGACCAGCGATCCCGTTGCATGGGTCACTCGCGTGGCGGCCTGACCACCAAGATACATGCACTGGTCGATGCGATGGGCATGCCGATCATGCTCAAGCTGACCGAAGGGCAAGCCGCCGATGGTCGCAGTGCAGCAGACATGTTCGATACCGTCGGCAAAGGGGATATCCTGCTCGCCGACCGGGCTTATGACTCCGATGCGTTGCGCGCCGAAATGGAGGCGCGCGGTGCCAGGGCCAATATCCGCGCCATGCCGCAACGCGTGATCAAACCGGCATTTAGTCACTTCCTCTATAAGCAACGCAACCTCGTCGAGCGCTTCTTTAATAAACTCAAGCATTTCAGAGCAGTTGCCACGCGATACGATCAAAGAGACGATAATTATCTCGCCTCTGTCCAACTCGCATCAATCCGGATCTGGTTGAGACATAATGAGTCTGTGGCCTAGTCTGCTATTGGCGCTGGGCCGCCATGAGGGGGACGCACTATTGTTCATGGCCGATCGCATCCGTTCGGGCGATCCCGACAATATCGAGGCGCAAGCGGCGCGCAGGTATTGGCCGGCGCTGATGGGGGCCGAGTTTCGCCGGGATCGCGAGGTAGAGGGTGCCAATGCGCTGCTGAACTATGGCTACACCATCATGCGGTCGGTAGTTGCACGCGCCGTTATTGCTGCCGGATTGCATCCGACTATTGGTTTGCACCATGCAAACCGCCTAAACGCCTTTGCCCTCGCAGATGATTTGGTCGAACCGTTCCGTCCGCTGGTTGACGCCGTAGTGCGCCAAATGCTCGACGAGGGCGTGTTGGGTGTTGATCGAGAGGCAAAGGCGCGCCTGGCCGCGTTGATCTCTGCCGATGTCGAATTGGCAGGCGCAACATCACCTGTGTCGATCGCCGCGCAGCGCCTTGCCCAATCATTGGCGGCAAGTTTTGAATCGGGAGCGCTTTCACTTGCCTTGTTCAACACGCCGCAACCGCTCGCATGGAGCGCCATCGCCCGCCATGTGCCCGGTGGTGCAACAGAGTGAGGCACGAACCCAAACAGCATTTTAGCGGATATCAGCTTATGTGGATTCTCGTCATGTTTGACTTGCCTGTGGGAACGAAACAACAAATGCGGGCAGCCACGAAATTCCGTGAATATCTTCTGGACGAAGGTTTCGAAATGAGCCAGTTTTCAATCTACGCTCGCTTCTGTTCGGGTAAAGAGCAATATGAGTCGTATGTTCGCAGGATCGAATCACATTTGCCTGACAAAGGCGATGTTCACATATTGGGGTTCACCGACCGCCAGTATGAAAATATCATCCGGTTCTCCGGTCAACGTCGGTCAAGGGCACGAAAAAATCCGGGGCAACTCGCATTATTCTGATAGATTGACTAGCAATTTTGCCAACGGATGTGATGATTTGTCGTTCAAGCTGAACAACTTACCAACACATCCGTTATAGCAGTTCAGAAATCGCGGTCCAGCTGCAACTTTTGGGAGGATGGTATGTTGTGGTGCCTTGTTATAGCAGTTCAGAAATCGCGGTCCAGCTGCAACACAATGTTCGCAGAACTGAAATTAGATATAGTTATAGCAGTTCAGAAATCGCGGTCCAGCTGCAACCAAAATGCCAGAATTGAAAAGAGCGATGCAGTTATAGCAGTTCAGAAATCGCGGTCCAGCTGCAACTCAAAACGCAAGACAGCGCTCGCGTCGCTTGTTATAGCAGTTCAGAAATCGCGGTCCAGCTGCAACCAAAAGGCGGCACGCTTAAGGCAGCGGCGAGTTATAGCAGTTCAGAAATCGCGGTCCAGCTGCAACGCAAGGCTTCAACGTATTTTTGATCGTCATGTTATAGCAGTTCAGAAATCGCGGTCCAGCTGCAACATGGAATTGCCGTTGACGTTATCTGCGGCGGTTATAGCAGTTCAGAAATCGCGGTCCAGCTGCAACGGTATGCGTTGCCAGCTTTGAAACGGACGTGTTATAGCAGTTCAGAAATCGCGGTCCAGCTGCAACCTATAACAGAACTGGTTAAGTTGGGTTTACGTTATAGCAGTTCAGAAATCGCGGTCCAGCTGCAACAGATACGCGCCGAACTACTCTCCGCAATCGGTTATAGCAGTTCAGAAATCGCGGTCCAGCTGCAACTGCAAAAGGGGACGCAAACCACCCTCGTTTAGTTATAGCAGTTCAGAAATCGCGGTCCAGCTGCAACTAATCGCCGCCGTAACCACCGGCTTCAGTGGTTATAGCAGTTCAGAAATCGCGGTCCAGCTGCAACTGAAGCCGGTATAGATTCATGGATATGGCTGTTATAGCAGTTCAGAAATCGCGGTCCAGCTGCAACCGTGTGACGCCCGGCGTCAATGTCTTTGGAGTTATAGCAGTTCAGAAATCGCGGTCCAGCTGCAACCCATTTACGCAAGGTGCGCGGGCACACCGCGTTATAGCAGTTCAGAAATCGCGGTCCAGCTGCAACATTCCGCACGATTGAGAAGGTCTTGCTTTAGTTATAGCAGTTCAGAAATCGCGGTCCAGCTGCAACATAATTCGACGGTAAGACCAACTTGCACGGTTATAGCAGTTCAGAAATCGCGGTCCAGCTGCAACTTGCACGGTTGCGCTGTTCGCGTTCGTGCAAGTTATAGCAGTTCAGAAATCGCGGTCCAGCTGCAACCCTTCGGGCGGGGGGATTTATTCGGCAGCGGTTATAGCAGTTCAGAAATCGCGGTCCAGCTGCAACACGCTGGCGACGGTTAGTGTTGGGAACCTTGTTATAGCAGTTCAGAAATCGCGGTCCAGCTGCAACAGCGTCATGCGATGCACCTTGCGCGCCGTGTTATAGCAGTTCAGAAATCGCGGTCCAGCTGCAACCAAGGCAGGTCGTCATCGTTCCGCCCTTGCGTTATAGCAGTTCAGAAATCGCGGTCCAGCTGCAACGCACATAGATCGACAGGTTATCAAGCCGCGGCTATAGCAGCGGTCTGAGGCGCAACGGAACAAAAAACCTACATAAGGAATTCCAAAAGCGCCAAATCTCCTATCCTCGCGACCCTGACGCGCGCGCCTGAAGCATTTCGCGACGGAGAATGGCGTTCATGCGCGTTTGATACCCCCGCCCGCCTGCTTTCAACCAGGCCAGCACATCCTTGTCGAGGCTGGCGGTGATCTGCGCCTTGACGGGGCGATAGTGCTTGCCCCGGACAGCATTTTTCCAATCCTCCTCGGTCAACGCTGGAATGTCGCTGAGATCGATTTCATTGTCGGGTCGCGCCGCGAGGGCGGCAAGCCGGTCGTGATCCGCTTGCGTGAGAGGCGGCAAATCCTTCAGCTTCATGCTAACCATTTTCTCGCTCATAATCCTGTCTTTCATACCGTGTGGCCATTCGAGCCGAAATGATGCGGATTTTCTCCTGTCCGTCATTATTTCGATATGTGTGCGCAACCATAAAAACGGCGTGGCCACCAACTTGTCCGTAAGCCCGCCACCGCTCCTCATCATCCACATGCCCGTCAGAGAACAGCAGCATGAGCGGGACCCCAAAAACCCTGATTGCATATTCAAAGCTGACGCCATGCTTTTTCTGATTAGAGAGATTCTTGGCCTCGTCCCATTCAAAGTCTGCGTCATCCATGAGTCGTTATAAGTATTATTTTATAATTATACAAGCGCGTTGTGAGTTTCCAACAAACCGTCGTTTGATGAAAAATACGCGGGCGCGTTCAACACACTCCCAGTGCGGCCCATATTTCACATAAAGCCATCTAAAAACCTTTAGCCGACAAACCCCTCATTTGATAGATTGATGTGAAAGGGGCAGGAAAGCCAATGTTGATCGGGTATTTGCGGGTGTCAACTGGTGAGCAGAGCCTCGATCTCCAGCGTGACGCGCTCGACAAGATTGGCTGCGAGCGGATCTATGAGGATGTCTGTTCGGGTCGCGTGACCGATATCACTGGTTAAACTGACACCATCTTTGGGGCGTTCTATCTTCTCGGCACCCAATTTAGCACACGGATCGCCGACATTGGTGGCGCACGGTTTTGGTGCGTCGATGCTAAGGCAGACTATGGCATCCTCGACGAACTCGCCGCCCACAAGCTCAACATGAAAACTATCACTGAACATTGGGATGATTTTCTGCGCCTAGCGGGGTCACTCAAACTGGGCGTTGTACAGGCCGGGGGACTTACCCGAACCTTACAAACCAACGACCGCCCCACTCGGCTTGCCCGCGCGCTTCAGGAATTTGGGCGGCTGATCAAGACGCTCTACATGTTGCGGTTCATTGACGACGAAAGCTATCGCCGCCGTATCCTCGTCCAGCTCAATCGCGGCGAAGGTCGGCACCAACTTGCACGGGTCATTTTCACGGTCGTCGCGGCGAATTGCGGCAGCGGTATCGCGAGGGTCAGGAAGATCAACTTGGCGCGCTAGGTTTGGTCGTCAATCTCGTCGTGTTGCGGAACACGATCTATATAGACGCCGCGCTCGATCAACTACGCGCCGAGAAATTTGATGTGCGGGCCACGCACGACGCTTGCCCGCACCTGTAAACACCTCGAAACGCTGCGCACCCTTACTTACAGGATCATCACCCGAGATTATCATATGTGTAGCGTGCTCCATGCCGATCAAGTTAATAGGAATCGGTGATACCGTTCAAACGCGCAAGGTGGCGGCGGAACAGTGCTTACCGCTAAGCAAGAACGACGGTCGAACAATCAAGCTGCGCGGACGTCCTTTGGCTTCAACCTTTATTTTTGCAAGCGAACATCAACCTTCGTCAAATATCGGGGACGAGAAGAAATAATCTTGCCGTTTTGTGCGCATAGACATTTTTTCGCGCCACCGCCACAGTTGACGGCTCAGGCTGTATTTATTATGTTCTAAATGAAATGGGAATTGTTATGAATAAACATGATGACGATAATGATGCATTGTGCATCCATTACGGTGCCCCTATGGGCACGGCTAACCCTCAAGGCCATTATCTTGAGCAGGATAGGTTCGATTATGGATATATACATAAGTCAGGCCCGACTCTCACTGAGCTGGGCTATACTAAGTTCGAGATCATCCGCAACTCGGCCTCCGCGATCTCCATTGGGCTCACCGCTGCAGCGTTAGTGATTGCACTCATACGCTGACGCGAAGTGCGGTTACGACGTGGATAAAAAAAGGCAACTGAATAGCCGCCTTTTTTATAACGTCTTCACTTTCGGGCCCGCCTTGGGCCGCCGCCACCTGATTTTGGATCATATTCAACATGGAGATGATTGTTTTTTCCATCCTTCGACCGCTCAAATACCACGTCATAATCATCGCCAAGCTGCGCTTTAACCAATCTCGACAGCTGTTCGCCCTGCTTTGACGTGATATTATTGGCCCTAAAATCGAGCGCTTTTCCACTTGGGTGAAGTGTTGAACCCGTTAGCATGCCATGATTACCGTCCGATCCAGACGTTACCGTCGCTTGTGGTAAATTCAACCGACCTGCCGCCTTTACCAATGCGCCAAAAACAGGATACATATCAGTTGTCGTCTGGGTCAGGTTCACTCCGGGTTTCAGGGCCGCGCCGGCTTGCCGGGCGACCCTCGATCCGTTTCCCGGCGAGTACTCCGCTTTTGGTAAGGAGGGTGGAGCAAGTGAATATTTGCGGCCCCCTTGCGTAATCCGATCATCTTCTCGGTTGGTATTGAAATTAGATCCCAACGAAACGTTATCCAGCAATGAGCCTGTAGCCCTGTCAGAAACAGCTTCCCGCATGAAAGAACCTTCAATACCGGCTTCAGCATTGGTGTTGAGCATTGCGCCCCTTGTTCCATCAATTTGAGTTTCGGCCGCACTGATATTGCCACGAACTTCGGCTTCAAGCTTTGCGTCACGTCCCAGGCCACCCACTGAAATGGCAGGAGCTGATGCAACCACATCACTGATTGCCGCATTACCGAAGCTTTCTACCTCCTGCGATGTAGAAAATGAAGGGCCGCCAAGCTGCTGAGGCAGCGTATCTGGAATGGCACCAAATGCCCCAAGCACTTCCTGTTCTTTTTGATCAAGAAATTTGTCTTCCATGAACGCTTGGACGCCGCGCTGGTTCTCGGTCATACTAATCAAACCGGGATTCCAACCCGTTTTCTGTATCCAGGCATTCTCCGGTTTCATAGTCTCGGAAGTTGACCAGTTGACAAATTCCTGACTTAGATTTCGGCTTGTCGCAAGGCTGTTTGAAGCGTTGTTAGACACATCACTGCTCAACCTTGTGAACGTGTCTTCAGTCTTTGATGCTTCTTCGGAGAGGCTTCTGCTCTGCGCAATGCTGGCCGCCGTATCCTGCGACAAACCACTAATCTCACTATTGGTGGAACTGCTGGTTTGCCTGAAAAAGCTCTCACGTGCAGATCGCGCCTCTTCGCTATTTGAGGTACTCTCCAAATAGCCCTTCATTTGGTCATAATTCTGGTTTGCTGAAATGCCTTCGGAGGTATCGCGGCTTTGCCTTGCATACGCTGATGTTTTTACCCCTCCACTGCCAGATAGACCAACGCTACCGCCTCCCGGCGCACCCCCTGACAAACCAGCTGATGCATTCAAAGCCAAATTGGTATCAAACGAGCCAGTTTGAGTGCTTTGAGCTGCCAGCGTATCGGCCGCGGATTTGGACACGCCAAATTTGCTCTGAAGATCCTCCGACACGCGCTCCTGAATGCTGCTAACATTTGCAATTGAACTTTGCAGTGACCTGCCCTCGGACGTCTCATCACTGACAGTACTTTGAGCCGTATCAAACAACCGCGCAGATTGTGTAGCAGATGCAGTAACCGCCTCATTGGCGACCTCCCTCTTTTGTTCGACAACCCCCTGACCTTCCGACAGGGTTTTAGACAACCTAGACTGCCACTCCTGACCCATGCTCATGCTTACAGGCAAGCTCGAGAGCCCAGGGCTCGTATTATACGTCGTCGTGCCGTCCGCATTAGATTGGGTTATCCCACTGTCGGTCTGGCGAGCGGTGAAAGCAGAAGCTCCAGTGCTGATATTCGGTGCTGCACTGATTTGATCCTGCTGGAGGGTATTCATCTGCCTACTTGCGAGCGACACATTTCCATAAGCATAATTGCCCGTGGTTTGCTCTTGCGCGGCATCTTCGGCCGCACGCTGGCTTGGCGATAAGAAACTTGCCGAATGCGAAGCAATCGACATAGCGCCCTTAGCCATACCAGCTGCGATAAATGGGACCGACATAATCATGTAACCGGCAAGCGCACCTGCATCCTGATTAATTGCTGACACAGCAGTAAAATTAGAAGCTGTAAGCCCCCCTGCTTGCCACCCTGTCATCGATGACGCCCAGCGATTCATAAAAATCATGTTGAGCACCGCAAACAACGGCCCCCAAGCTGCAAGATAGAAGAACCCGGTGAAGTAGCCCTTGGCAACGCCCGGCCCCGAACTAGGCAACAACATCAACAAAAATATGATCGGGAACATGGCATAAAAAACAACGGTCAAAACGATATTGAGCAAAGGCACCCACTTCATCGCACCAGCGGCAATAGTTGAATAGGTATTGCGGGTCTGGATATCAGCCCGTGTCTGCGCAAAAGCGTCCGTTGCGCCTTGTGCGCCGCTATTCCCAAAACTATCGCGCGCCTGCATCAATGCATTTATAAAAATTGCCTGACGGACCAGCTGCTGCGAATTGGTCCCTGCCCCGCCGAGTCCGGATGACCCTACACCCGTTAAATCACTTTGCAATTTTGCTTGTGCAGAACTGGCGCTGACCCCTGGAAAAAATTGTGCTGCGATTTTTGGCAGAGCCGCGTTCCATTCGCTGTTCCAACCAGCGACGATGCTGACATAAGATTCTTTACAGGATCGGATAGTTGAACTGCCGTCACTATCGAGCCATTGTTGCGATAAGGCTACAGAGCCGGGTGCCATCGCAGTGATTATATCGGCAGAACCTGTAATTTGTGCCATCGTTTTACTGCCGAGCAAAATGTCATAAAAAACACACTGCTTAAAATGTTCGTTCAGATTAGTCGCATAAATAGGATCAGTAATTCGCAGCCCCTGCGTTGCATCAAGCAACTTGGCTCCATAGATCATCCCGCCACTCGAATAATTCAGCGACTCTGGCATAACAAATACAGTTTCTGCCGACCGTGTTAGATAATCGCCTATCTGGCTCGAAAAGCCCGCAATCAACGCTATGCCAATCGGCACATTGGCAACGGTTGCAGGTGCCAACCCTGGATTAGTCCGATCGGTAACCTTCACCGATATCGTCGGAACCATCATAACCATATACATTAAAGTCGCCTGCATAAACCATTTCAGGCCCGATTTTGCATCCATATTCCAAGCAACAATAAGTAAAGACCAGCTAAATCCCATCACCATGACAACGCGCAGGAGGCTCTTATAGCCGCCGCTTCCAGACCAGGCTGCAAGTGCGTTAAAAGTGTTGACGATATATTCGCCACCGCCAACGGTGAAGACTTCAATCATCAAGCGAGCTCCCCAATATCATCCTATGGCCGCAAGCCTTGCGCCGATAGCGCGCGGGAAAAATTCAAAGAAGCCGCCATTCCCGGTGCCATGCGTGACTGCAATGTGCTTTCAATGCGTATTGCATTGTTTATAATATCAAATGTCTGATTGACTTTGTTGCTCACGGAAATTTCGTGTTGCACGAGACGGGCGCGAACCTGCGCCACTTGGGCATTAAATTGCTCGAGATTTTTCATATCGCTGGCGTTCAAATTGTTTGATTGCCCAGCAGCAATCTGATCCATCAGGCGTTGCACGATGCTATTCAGCACATCAATTGCAGTGATTTCGGCAAGCACATTGATCTCTGAATTGTTGACGATGAAACCCGAAGCGGCCTGCACTGCTAAAATTTTGTAAATAGGCACGCTTGAAACACCCAAAAGATTGCGTTCCTCAGCTGTCAGCGCCTGATCTGTCTTTATTTTGTCAGCCATCGACTTTATCATCGACCCAATTTTTGGCATAAGCGCTTGATCGCCCAATGCGGTAATGGTCTGATCCGAACTGGCAAGTGTCAGACAATCTGTAGTATTTTCACATTTCTTAATCTTCACAGACTTATCACCGTACAACAGTGCGTCGAGTATCGTCAGATCGCCATGCCCTACATAATCGATACGCAACTCCTCATCGTCCGATGCACGCGTGCCGACAATGATAGTGCCGGTCAGGGTCATCACGAATTCCTTCATTTGGGTATCAGCGCCAGCAAGTGATGATCCTTTTATCATGTCCCATGCATAGTTTTTTGGACCCGGCAGCTGTGCCTTCAAAGCACCGTCAGCTTGCGCAAGTGTTGAGCTTTCTTGTCCATCATTTCCGCATTTTTGTGCGGCACGCGCCCAATCTGAAAATAACCCCTTGGAGGTGCCCACCGCATCGCAAACCATGCCGCGCTTGATGCCAATCTCACCGGCAACCCCGCCCACAAGTGCCTGAGCGGTCTCACAGCTACTGATATTCTGAGAATTAATCTTGTTAGCAATGTCTTGAAGTTCGTTCATGACGCCGCCAATTTGCGGGCTGATTGAATCAATCGCCAATTTGAATGCAAAGCCAACGGCATTATTGGCGACCGCCTTCAACATTGCCACAAATTCTGACGCATTGATAAATGAAAAGGATCCTGTGAAGATATCAATACCCCCACAGCCTGCGCGAACGCTCGGCAATTGCAGATTAGCAGGATACACTGTTTTCTGAGGAAAACGCGTCCAGGCCGACCCAAGGGTATAATAGCCAGCTGACTGGCCCTCAAAAGATGAAGCGCCAGTCACATTGGCAGCGGCGCCCATATCGGTAAAATAGTCCTCCATTTCATCGCCAACGCCTGCGTGACCGGGCGCCATGACCAACGACAACATCAACATCGCGGTCGAAAGTTTAAGAACGGCGCGACCGCACCTTTTTGGCGTAGAATGTGTCATTAAAAGTCACTCCCAACCTTTGTCTGCGTTAGAACAAAAATTCTCTCAGTGATCTCATCGGCGGTTAATACACCTGTACCAATTGGCACTGGACGGCGGGTTGCAGTGTCATATAAAACAAGTGCAGGCGTAGCCTTTGATGCTAGCCCCATGCGAGCGTGTTGGCCTGCATCAACAACGTAATTGGGAAATACCCGATTAGGCCCACCATCCATCGACACAGCAACGACGTTGAAGCCGCTGCGATCAGCAAGAGACTTCAAAATCGGAGCAAATGTCTCACAAGCAGCGCAGCTTTGAGCGTAAAAATAAAAAATCCCATAACGCTGCGACAAACCGCGCAGCGCCATATCATGCTCAATCTTGCGATTATCGGTCCAAGCCCGCTTTGCCAGTGTCGTGACCGGACGCTGCAAAGTATAATCGAGATCAGGGTTTTGCCAAACGGAGCGCTGCCAAACATCGGAAAACATCGATGCGCGATCGAGTTGCTCACGCTGAAACCTGATATATGCAGTTACATTCTGCTCGGAAGGCTCCAATATGGCCTTTGCTTTCAATTCATCCAGCTGTTTAGAAATTGCAGCCATCCGCGTTGCTGCAGACATTGCCAGAGGCTGAGTTTGCGATTTTTCTTGTGACTGCTTCTTTGGGCGTTCACAATAAAACCAAGTTCCAAGCTTGCGTTGCTTGCAATAAAACTCGTCCCCTTGAACGTCCTGACTGCCGACAGTTTCAGCGGCTTGTTCTTGTGCGCGACCCTGCGCAACTGCGGACTGGTTGCATATTGCCGCCAACAACAAAGCAATTTTCAAGACTAAACGTTGCCCCATATTCAGTTCCTTATGCTTGGTAAAATGGGAACGATGATTTCGGGAGCGTCGACAGGCGGCAACACCAACGAGCCTGCTTGCGGAGCTAGCGCTGCCCCAACCCCCATATCCGTCCCTGTAAATCTATAAATTCCGGCCATCATCAGCGGGCGCTCAACGGTTGCTAAAACTTCGCTTCCAAGCAGCGTTGTCCAACTATACTTCATGCCGTCATCGTCTTCGCTCAGCTGTATCCAGCTTTTGCTTTCTGTTGCAAAAATCAAATTAAGAAGTTCGTCCGTTGAAATCCCCGGCGTGAACCATGCGTAAAACGAGGGCAGAAGCTCTTCAAAAGCGACGGGTTGGTCAGCTTGGCTCCGAACGAGCAAGGCCCATTCAAATATCGTGACTTGCGGCCGACCAGAATGAACACAAAGCACCGCGTCGATCCGTGCATCGAGCTGCGCCGCTGTTTCCGGGCCAACAGGTTTGTCCTTTGGCATGCTTATTTTGGTCCAACTGGTAGAAAGCCAGCTGAGCCAGAAGACCCGGCTTCGTCGGCGCGCCAAGCGCCATAGGCATTCCAACCGTCGGCGCGGCTTACTGGCCGTTCCAGACTGGCAATCACGCCACGTCCTTGTGCTGTTGCCAATGCAGCCTGCGATGTCGGATCAAATTCAAGCCAGTTGCGCGCGATCAAACAATCCATCGTCCTCATCACTTCTGCTAGTGACAATGGCGGCGCAAACCAGTCCGATGCCGCTTGCATTACGGCTTGAACCGACACCGGATTACAAGACTTACAGCGCAGCAATATAGCCCACTGCTTAACTGTGATTTCAGGTGTTCCCGATTGTTCGTTCATCGGCGAATTTACCCTCAGATCATGGCCGCCCATATCGTTAATCTGACTGCCGCCGATGTCATGACTGCCAAGTGCACTACTGCAAACATCGTCCTTCATCATGAACCTCCCGGCGCATTTGTCTGATAATATTGTTGGATTTTAGTCTGAATATCCGAAGCCATTTGCGCTTCATTCGGCAATTTTGCGGCTTCGAGGAATTCCGAATAAATTTCGGAAAAATCCATCGTGCTAAGGTCAAGTCTCGAAAACTCGTCCACCGTAAAACCTTTGCACTGCTCTGTCTTTGGCTTGTCCCACGGCTTGTTGATTTGAGGCCGTCCTTGCTCCTGCAAAATTCGAGTGAGCTTCGATTCAAAGCAGCAATAGGCTTTGCGCTTTGTCTTGCACACGCCAAGTAAGCTCGACGAGCAGTAGCTCCCGATATTGACACACAGACCAAGCCTGTCCTTCACATCAAGTTGCTTTTCTGCGCTAGAGCACGCAAAAATCGTCAGAAACTGGGTTGCTATTCCCGCAAGAGCCGCCCCTCCAGTGCCAAGAAATGCGCCTGCGGCGATTGCAGAACTACCCGAAAAAAGCCCTGAAACCCTGCCAGCGCAGCAATTGATCACACCAAACAGGGGCTTATGGCATGTCTCTCGCGTCCCCTTGAACAAGCCCATAGCGTCGGGATCGAATTCCTTCTGCACCTGATCAATTGCACCCATTGCGACAAGCGCATCTTTGAACTCATTCGATGCTTCGCGTTCAATCGTTTCACAGCTTCCATTTGTGCAATACAAATCACCCGAACACACATATTCCTTATTTTGCTGTGCAGCCTCACCGGGTATCGGACAATTAAAGGTCTTTTCGGTGACCTTACATGCACCGCTCGGCTGTTCATCTAGGCACGTGTCCTTCACCCATTGGCATTGTGCATTCTGTTCCAAATCAGCGCATTCTGAAGAGCCTAAGGTTTCGCCGTAACATTTACCATCCTGTAAGGTCGTTCCGTCAGGACATACCATCGTCACGGTTGCAGCTTGCACCAAAACCTTGCGGCAGGTGGTGCCATCTAATTCGAAGCCTTGCGGGCAACTGTACACAGCAGATGCTTGGACCGACATTGAGCAAACTGTGCCAGATAATGAAAAACCCAAAGGACATGCGTAGCTTGGCGTTGCGGGCTGCGCCTCAATGGCCGAGCAACTATTGCCGGAAAGAGAAAAACCGGCAGGGCATGAATACACAGGCACTGCGGCCGACGACTGCGTTTGCGAACACGTCGAACCGCTCAGCGTGTAATTTGCAGGGCAGCTATACGCTAAATTGGCCGAAATCACATTTTCGCGCGAACAGCTAGATCCTGACAGCACAAATCCAGTTGGGCATGAAAAACTAACAGCGGCATTTTGCGTCTGTTGCTGGGTGCAGGTTGTTCCAGACAAGGCAAAACCTGAAGGACAATTATAACTTACCGATGCTGGATTGCTGTTTGAAACTTCGCAAGTGGTGCCAGACAATGTGCCCCCACTTGGACACGAGTAAGAAACATCCGCATCTTGCTTTTTTACAACGGAGCAAAGCTCCCCGTTCAATAAATACCCGTTAGGACAGCTATAATTGACGTCAGCATCCGTCACACTTGTTACATTACAAATTAGACCTGCCAGAACCTCACCCGCATTGCAGGAATATGTAACGATTGCCGTTTGCGTTGCCGTGCTTTGACACGTGACACCCGTCAGAGCATATCCGGTTGCACAAGAATATGTTCTTGCGGGTACATAAAAACATTGCAATCTGCCTCGCGCATTAGCCGATCTATCAAAGACCATTCCATTAACATTTGCTGGGCAAAACGCTGTTGACGAAATCATTGAACAATAGCCTGAGATCAGGGTCAAACCATTGCAGGATTGAGTTGAATTTGCCGCTTGAGTTTCAGTTGAACCACATTCCACGCCGTTAAAGATATAGCCTAGATTGCAGGAATAATTTGCCGTGGCAGTTCGCGAAATGACCTCTTGGCATCTAGAACCCACATTGGTCTTATTCGGAGGACAACTATAATTAACACTGGCCAATTGCGACATGGAAACCTCGCAGCTGCTACCTGATTGCGTCCAGCCAGAAGGGCAGGAATAGCTTGGCGTCGCTGCATAGCCGGTATTTTGAACGCAATTCGTTCCCGAAAGTACGAAGCCTGAAGCACAGGAATAACTGGGTGTAGCAGCTTGGCTCACAGTATTTATGCAAGTGGTTCCGCTTAGCGACGTACCGGAAGGGCAGGAGTAAATAGGTGTCGCAGACGTTGTTGTTGTTTGTGAGCAACTGCTGCCGGACAAGGTATATCCCGAAGAGCAGCTATAATTTGGCGTGGCCGATTGGGTAATGGTCTGCTGACAATTCGTGCCAACCAGAATGAATCCTGTAGCGCAGCTGTAGCTCGCAACGGTAGCCGATTCTGTAATCGCCCGGCTGCAAGTCGTCTGCGCCAAAGTAAAACCTGAAGGGCAACTATAACTCGAAATCGAAGCTGCCTGCGACGACCGGCAATTGGTGCCATCAAGCATCGAACCTGACGGACAAGAATAACTCACATCGGCCGATTGGGTCCCGACCCTTCGGCAAGACGTACCATCCAGATCCCAACCCGCAGGACAAGAATATGATTCAACCTGTGCCTCTTCCGAAACGGTCACACCCACATCACAGGTAGCTTCATAGCGCGCCTGCGTTTGTGAAACGGTTACCTCTTCGCACGTTCCAGAAGTGCTCGTTACGCCACTACCCAACTGGTCTACAACGGCATTTTCGTTAATAAGATCGGCTCTTGCCCGAATGTCATCCAAACTCGCTGGATCAATACGTGCCCGGTTGGCATCACCAGCCATCATTGTCTGCCACGTATCGTTGCCTACCGCACTGCCGGCGGCCGCATTCAGATCGCTATCATTCTTGTCAAACAAATCGGACAATTCTGACGGGGCATTTTGATACCCTGGTATAGTTTCAGCCGTCACCTGCTGTTCTGCAATGTTACTCGCTTGCTCTTTAGCTTGCGTCGCAAAATTTTTGCCATCTTGCTTTGCTGCTTGAGCATCAGCAGTCGCAGTTTGCGCCATACTTGGAGGCGCTACAAAACACAGGAGAATGAATGTCAGCGGCGCAAGCGCTGACATCCAAGAGGAGCGCGCCGTCATAGCCGACGTCTCTTTGCTTTTAACGAAGAAAGCGCCTGCCCTGCTATCGCAGCGCCTGGGCCATTGCCTTGCGCAATCGTCTCCAAGGCGAAGCCCAGCGTAACATTGCCGGTCATGACATCAAAAGGAGGCACTTCGGTCGTGCAATTAAAGCCGTCGCAAAGATCGAAACTCGATGTCACTACGACAATCGCGGGAACCGATTTTATGTCAAAAGCTCTGAACAATCGGGGGTCAATTCCGATGTTCCCATAGTCATCTTTATTATCGACGACCTTCATAATTCCTTGTTGGAACGCCTTCATCGAATTACCGGGAAAGCCTCTGAATACCACGGTGCCGCCCGCCGCAGCAGTATCTCGAATTAAAGCCTTCAAACTTTGTTCTGGCATCGACAGCGAGGCAAAAACAACCAATTGCGGCGCTTCTTGTAGATATGCACTTCCAGAGGTCGCGGTTTTGACAATCTCGTCAAAGTTGATCGCCCCGCCCGACTGTCCTTGCATCAGTTCGGCAGCATTTTCCAAATTGGATTGTCCACCAAGAACGGTAGCTTGCGCCTCTTTGCGCATCATCTCACCGCGCTTTGCTACTTCGTTTGCCAGCGCCTGGGCATCGGCGGCCTGTTCATCTCCAAGCTTCAAGACAGCCTGGATATCAAGGCCGTCAACAGTTTGTGCGTAAGCTATGCCTGCCCCTGCGAGCAGGAGCGCAATCGAGCCAAGAACAAGTTGCTTCTTCATCCCCCTGCCCTTCCTACAACACACAGCAATTGCGTTTGCGCCAAACCAAATAGCCCATGTCCTCTCCGATAATCGGATAAGTTCGACCTGAACCCGGCTTCATGTCGGAAGATCCAATAGGCGGACACGCCCATCGGCCTTTGACCATCGGCGATGGAACAGTCGCCTGAAAGCGATATTGCTGCTTACGCAATATCGGCATTAGATATTTGCCACAGAGCCCCTTGCTCCCCATCGTTCCCCACGCAATTCCTTGTCTGTGGAGCTTGTAGGTGAAACGCGACAGTGCAAGCCGCGACGACTGGACCGGACCCACATGTTCAGCAATATTGCCGTTCATCGGGTACATTGAACCAAGACAACCAGCGCACCAAAATAATGGATCAAGCGGCAATTTAGTGGTCGCAGCACCGCAATCAGCAGCACAAGCAACCTGTGCAATCGGATTAGCAAAAAGAGCCACCTCGGGATTGATAAGCGCAGTAAGAACATCATCCTGCCAAAGGGGATCAATCTCGGTGACATACGCGATATCGAATGATGACTGCTCAAGGCAGGCCATGTCAGTGAGAAGCTCCATCCAATATAAAAGAGGATAGACATACCAATGGACGTGCCATTTAGCTCCCTGCCCCGTCCCATCGACACTTCGGGCGGCCTTTCCGTAACCAATATTGAACCCGGGAGAAATTTTCTTGCCGCCAAGGCTTGAAAAGCACCAAGGCTTGGTGGTCACATCTGCCAAGCGAACCGGCTCCCAAAAGCCCATCGCGACACCGATACGAGGGACCGGCGACCCGCATGCACAAATTGGTGAATCAGGGTTTTTCGGATCTGGCCGATCACTAGGAATGATTTTGAGCCCACCGACCGACAATGGGAAAAGGCAAGACCAGCAGACATCGGTAATCGGATTAACAAACCGGCCAGTGCATTTGCCGGGCACATTGCCCGCACCGCTTGTTTGCGCAGAAGCACTTGGCGTAACCATAAAAGCAAACAGCAACAGGAATAGACAGCCTATCAAAAACCTTGTGCGCTGTTGAGCTAATTGCGATCTTGAAAAAATATAGGCCATGTTCACTGCCTCCCGATTGCAACGGGAAATTCAGAAACGCGCATCACCTCACCAGCTTGCTCGACAACGGCAGGAACAGCCCTAATGCCGAATCGATCAGTCAAATAACCGCCCTGATCAAAATACACGCGTCGTTGATATTTGGTCATCGCATCAAGCGGAGCGCCCTTCACAAAAATCAATTTTGAATTGCTGTCTTTGTATTTTGCAATTGCCCAATCAATTTGGTCACGGTCATCGCCGTCGATGAATACAAGGGCTTGACGAACGCGCACAAAGCTAAGCGGATTAACCCTCTGGCCTTTGCGGGCTATGACATTGCCCTTGGTGTCCAAAATATCATGTTGGACAGCAACAGTCGGATCATATACCCAACTTCTGCGCTTCACGGCCAGACCAACGCCCCATACCGGCTCAGGACGGCGCACCTTAGCTTCGGTCCGGCGCGCCAATTCAGCGTTCATCTTTTCGATGCCACCATTCGATTCTAGCGTCTTAAGTTTTTGCTCGATCGAACGAAGCAAATCGGTTTCTGCGATCGGAAATACCGCGCCCCGTTGCCCATAGTCCTTTGCCATCGAAGGCACCGCACACAAGATGAGTGAGACGATCATGACACGCAGGATATTCATCACAGTATCAACTTATCGGCGACACCAACGAGCTGGCGCTTACACACAAAACCGATGTCGCCATAGCGACTGTCAAATCCATCAGGATGACGCGAGCCCATGTAAAAACAATCATTGGGAATGACGCCTGTAGGCCCGGGCCGCAAAACCTCGCCGACGGATGAACGCGGTTTGATGAATGCTACTTGCACTTCACCTCGCGCTACCGAACGAGGGTTCGTCCTCTTGTTATCGCTCGGCCCAAAGCGCACAAACACGCGCGCGCCGCGATGAACAATTTCGTCGCCGGGCACACCGTAGACAATCTTGCCAAATGCGCTTGGAACCTTACCAAAATGCTTTTCAACAATCGGACCTCGAGGCGGTACAAAAAAAGCTACATCACCACGTTTGGGAATTTTGCCTGTTTCAACAATGTATGCCCAATTAGGTAGTGAAGGTGACCTGTTGATCAAAAACAGATGCGAGCGCGCATAAATGTCTAATGCAAACCACGCACCAATGGCTGCCAAGCCACCCAGCATCCAAATGCCGCGTCGCGCTAGAGTACCAGGCTTGGATTTTGCATTATCGAGCGTATACGCCACCTCTGGCCTCCAAATATGCTGGCTCTCGTGTGCCAACACCCGTTTCCAAAGGCGGCACAACAGCGCGCGGCTGCATTTGAGCTGAACCAGGAGAGATTTGGCCAACATTTACACTTGCGCTGAGACGCGGAGGAGGATTGTCCAATATATACTGGCCAACCTCTGCACGCACTTGCGGCGTGATATCGGGCGCAGAACCCGAAACCACAGCTTCGCCAACAATAAGTGTTTCGCCCAAGGCGGCTCGCTTACGAAGCACCATTTCAAGCCCCGCAAGATAATGGCGCGTATCGGCTTCAACCTGTTCTGGGCTTCCGCCGCTTCTTGCCTGCGCAGAGACAAAATCATTTGCCATAGCTGCAAGATTGACCGCAACAACACGGCGGCCTTCCAACGCCATGACCTGCTTGCTTATCCAAACACTCCACAAAACAGCGATAATCAAAACTGCGCCCGCGATTATTTGACGCCAACTAAAACCGGCAAAGCCGTCACTTTTCTTCGCACGATATGCGACCGGCTCGGCCTTGTTAACTGAAGTAATTTGGGCAGCGGCCTGATTGATAGGAGCATCAATATTCATAGCGTATCTCCCGGGCGCACACAGAAACAACCCCTCAACGTCTGTATGAAATATGGACCCCGGATAAGGCAAACCAACATAAAGACCGTGATAAAAGAGCGCATGAAGTCCAATTGAAAGGCGACGCGAGCGGCGCTCCCCGCCGCCAGATAATGATCAGCCAAATTGTCGATTTCGGTAAAGAAGCCTAAAAAGCTGGCATTGGCGAGCATCGCAAAAAGTATGAAGAAGATGCCCAATGCTATCGACAAATTGACAAGACACCACACCACTGCCGCGACGGTGAAATACATCAGGCTCGCAACCGCGGCCCTGAAACCGGCATGCTCTTGGACGGCCATTTTGCTCATTCGGCTGCCTCCTGATACTGCTCTTGGGTCACGCTCCATTTTGAAGTGTCATTTGGATAGGCTACCCGCTCAATGGCCTGAGCCATCGGCAAACCCTGGGCAACCAAGGCATCGACATCCGCAAAAACCTGAGGGCTCGATGAATAAACAGTTGCAGAATATGGATCGAGTACAAGCCGACCCCGAGCCAACATGTCCGGCCCCTTGATAAGCAGATCTGAATACTCAACGCCGTTACGCTTAAGCGACCGCATCATCGTTTCGACACCTTCATTCATGTCGAACCGGTCAAGTTTCTTAAAATCCGAAATGGTTTCTGACTTTTGCTGCAAGATAATGAACCAGTCGCTGTTTTCGAGCGCTGCAATTGACCCTTCTGACTTATAATAATCGTTTAAGGACTGCGTTGCGGTAATAAGCGAAGCGCCGTATTTCCGGCAGGTACGCGCATAGGTTTCCACAAAATCGGCCATTGAGCCTCCTTTGAGCAACTGCCAAGCTTCGTCGAGCAGCAGCGCTTTACGCGTCGAACGATCTTTACGCATCGCCTGGCTCGACAAGAACATGATAGCTGTCAACACAACCGACCGGAGCTCTTCGCGTGCGGATAAATCCGATAACTCAAAGACCGTCAGCGCAGCCCCAATCTTTAGTGTCGACTGTCCGACAAAAAACTGGCCATACGTGCCAGTGGCGGAAAATGGACGCATTGCAATCGATAGTGCTTCAGCCTGAGGATGCGCGACATCACCCAATCGCTGGATGACACCATCAATGGACCCATTGGTGCCATTCTCTTCCCATTCGTCATTGACCGCACCATCAATCAGCCCACGTTCAGTATCATCGAGACGGTCAAGATGGCGGCCCATTTGGCCAATGATTGATTTAAGCATCGCAATACAATCTAACTTATAGTCAGCATCACGCGCAGCTTCATTGGCATCAATCATTGAAAACGGATTCAGACAAAATCCCGAACTCATGGTAAACTCGACAAAATCGCCGCCCTGCAATTTGCAACTATGCTCAAAGCTGCGGCCATCATCGATCACGATCACCTTGGCACCGGCACCAACAAACGCAGTCGTGATTTCCTGAAGCGCAACCGACTTGCCCGAGCCAGATTTACCAAACACAGCAACATTATGGTTGCCGGCTGTGTTTTCGAACGGTGACCAGAAAAAAGGCTGTCCGCGAACGCCAAGCAACAATAAATGCGGAATACTGCCGCCATTATACTCACCTTGAAGCGGAGCAATATTGGCAACGGTCGTCGTGAGCATGGTCCGCATGCGCTTAAGACGATCAAAGTCACGCGCGAGACCATTAGCCATCGTCAACGGTATAACCGATAATAGCCCAGGCATCTGCAGAAAGCGTTCGTCTTGCAATTCCCACCCGCAAGCTTTGTAAACCGCCTTCAAACTTCGCTCATTGGCATCGGCCGTGCCCATTTGGGAATAACTGACAACACCGTAAAAAACACGGACCAGCTTTTGGCCCTGCCTCAGTTGCTCCTGCACAAATTCCCACTCACGTGACTGATCTCGCACTTGGGGCATAAGCCGCGCTGATTTTGAATCTGCTAAGCTCGTCGTCCGCATAAACTTGAATGCAGCTCTTGAAGTAGCGGCTTGTTCATCGGGATATTCAATTGCAAGGACGGTTGCCACAGGACAAGGCATACGCAGCTTATCAACATAAGGATCGCCGATCAGACGCGCCGTGTCCCAAGGAGCCCAGCGCGGCGGTAGGTTGCGAATTGCATAGCACCGCACGTCAAAGCGGTCAGGCACAACATCACCAATGTCAGGCGTACCATCTTCCAACGACCCAATTGCCCGGAAGCGTTCCGTACGCAATAATATCCGCTCCGGTGCGACCACAATTTCCATATCACGCCGCACAGCTTGATCAGCAATTGGATCGAAGCGGTTATAGTCAACCACATCTTCACCCGAGAACGTTGTCGGTGATGTAAGATCATCAATGAGCTTTAGAAGTCCAACAGGCTCAAGCGACGCTGATTGCACCTCAATAGAGCGCAGCATTGACATCATCGATTCCCGCAAAGCAACGAGCTCCTCGTCTGCAACATTTTTGCCTTCAGGAACGCCAAGCGAGACAAAAACACGGTGATGTCTTAAATGAAATGGTGCGTCTTTTGATAAACTGCCCCACACACCTGCTTCAAGGTGAGCGTCCCTATGCCTCGCGATCGCTTCATAGATTCCGCCGGCACGACGACGCGGCAAAAACCACTTGCCCATTGCTTCTGTGATCCGCGGACTCATCCACTGCAAAATCTGGATGGCAGTCCCATCAGGAATGCCTTCAGACAAAAATTGCGCGATAATTTCACTTGTTCGCGTATCACCGCCAACCAAGGGAGATATTTCCAAGATCCATCCGCGAGATGCGCTATTGTAATAAATACCCGATTTTGGATCAAAACTTCGATAAGGTAACCATGCGGCCAGCATCGGAATAGCTGTTGAGGGAGGTGTTACATCAACCTTCTTGGGGCCGCCAAGCAGGTCAGCGATCAGCTTATTAAGAAAGCCGGTCATCGCTGATCATCCAGCGGCGCTTCCGGGAAAGACGGTGCTGCCACATTGGGCGATGCAACCGAGATACCAGAATTAGCGGCTTGACCAGTTGACGTATTTGTCGCTGCACGCGCCACACTCTGATTGTCATCTTGAGAAACGAATGTCGAAGCATCAGAAGACGTTTTTAGTCTCCGCTCAACGTCAGCGCGTATGCGCTCAACAGGCCCATCTCCAAGCTTTGTCTCACTCCCATCGGCGACCGATGTTTTGACATTGGGCATTGCATCAAGCGCCGGCGCGCCCGATGCAAGTTCGACGATCGAAAGACGTGACTTGACGGCTTGTTCATTTGCCGATGCCGACACTGACATCTGCGGCACCACGTCCAATTCAGCATACACAACAGCCTGATCGCGCCACCTGCCGAACCTATCTTGCCTTGCCGGCAATATAATCTTCAGGGCCGAAGCAGAATGCATGCCCGCTGCGGGCGCGGCAAAAGCAGCATTTGATTCAGACTGAATATCCATGCTGGCAACAGCTTGATCATCGATTGCACTTGTTGGTGAACATATTCCATCAGGAGCGTTACACACAAAATTGCCTTTAACATTCCCACCGATTGCCGCGCAGCCTGCAAGCAGCGGAGTTATCGCAAATATCAAAAAAGATGCTCGCATCACGAGCCTCCCTTCAACCAATTTTCGAGAAACTCTTTGGGTCTGTACCCAACCAGAACAGTGCCATCCTTGCGGACGATGATAGGCGTCCCGCTAAAACCGTGGGCACGTGCAAATTGCTCATTGGCGTCCAGGCCCGAAGTATCGCAACTCGAAGTGGGCAAGGGATCGTTCCGATAGGCCGCTAAAACCGCCTTTGCCTTATCCTTTGCACAATAGACCTTGTTGGAAATATCGCGCGTTCCAAGCGTCGATATTGGCCGCTCAATCACCTTCACATTCATTGTCTCAAGTGCCGCAGCCAAAGATCTGCAATAGCCACAACGAAAATCGGTGAATATCGTGACAGGCTCGCCTTGGGGCTTACCCCAAATAATTGCTCCGGTTTTGCCAAGTTGAGACAAATCGATTTTACGCTGTGTGCCCGCAGATTCCACGCCTCCTGCGTTTCTCGCGGCTTGCGCAATGCCTGAAATTTCTTGACTTTCATCCCCGCCAGCACCCGCAGCACCGCCCAAAAGCATAGAAGGATTAATTTCGAGCAATTTTGCCGCAGTCATGTCCTGACGCGTTTCCATGTCATAAACACGGCCGACAAACAGATAGCGCGCCTTGCCGTCAACGTAGAACAAATTGTTGCCGGCAACGACCTCGCACAGGCCGTCGAGCTTATTGCAATCAATCGCTGACACCGCTGTTTTGGGCAGGCGTGTTTTCAAAGCCTCAGTCACACGGGCTGCATCTAACGGAGCACTTGCATAAACAGTAGATGCTAAAAGCGCGATCGCGACCGTTATTGCACCAATCAGCTTCAACTTCATCACCTGCTCCTTCAATTGCGGATGAACACACCTTCGAGGAATACAATTTCGACCTCGATGCCTGTCGGCATCTCAATGACTGGCTGATATTGTTCGGCACGCTCGATCAGATATTGCGACAACATGTCGCCAGCTTGCGCCACACCCTCACCAAGGCCGCCTTGCGCTATCTCTCCGGCTGACAATTTTTGCCTCTCGCCATTTACAACTGTCGTATTTCCCGAAAGGATACCTTGGGTGTTTGCGCCAAAGCCGCGACCGACGCCCCCTACGAGCCCAGCCATAAACGCCTGCATCGTCAAACTACCTTCCCGGCTGACAACGCGGCCACGCACACCAGTTTTACCACCAAACGCGATAAAACCTTTGACTTCGCTTTCTGCAAACCGACCGCCTGGTTGTGGACAGGTCATTTTAGCGAGGCGCACATAGACTTTTTCGGACGACAGATCGCCCCTTGCCGCACCATTGACCAAGCATCCCTCGATCCGTGTCGTCAAAACTTTGCCATTCAGCGTCACAGAACGTGCAGGTCCGGTTATACGAAGCACTACAGGCAAAGGATCTGACTGGGATTGTACACTGGATGCGGCATCAACGCCTACAATGACCCTCGCACGGGCGTAGCTGTTTGCAGGCAAATAGCTCGGGCTATCGGTCACAACCATGTTTCCGCGCTCAGGCGCCTGTGACTGAGCGGTGACAAGCAAACCTGCAGCAGCTGTAGTCGAGGCAAAATTAATGACCTTCAGCTCTCCGCGCGACAACACCGGCAGCGGGACATCTCCTGCCTGCGGTGCATAGCCTGCCGGACCTTGCGGTCCATATAATGCTCTTGGTCCAGCTCCATTGCTGGCAGCATTGGCTTGGACCGATGCCAGCTGCTGTTTCAGCTGTTGATTTTCACTTTCGTAAGCCGACACAACGCGCGAACCGTCCGAGGCCATATTTTGGTTTTCAGAGCGGAGCGCATCAATCTCGCTTTGCAGATCATCAAACTGCCTACCTTGACCTCGCAGTGCCCGAATTTGATTGTCCTGCGCGGTCAGCCTATTCTCCGACATCGCGAGCCACTCTTTTTCAGACAGGTTTTTCGATGCCAAGTCATCGGTTGAGACCTGAATACTCTGCCCACTCTGTTTGGCTGCAATGTCGACCTCATTCCCGCCATCGGCACCTGTAAAAAACAGCCAATAAGCCGCGGCAATTACCAGCACCGAGCCGCCTGCAAGTAATAACATCCGCTGACGCCTTTCAACGCCGTCATTGACGGTAAGATCAACACCTTCGGGCACAGCCGGCTTTGCTGGATCGACGCTTCTATCCCTGCGCTTCTTGAACAAACTGCCCAATCCAGCCATTATCTGGTCTCCGTAGCTGACTGATGATTTAGAGTTTTGGTGACCGAGCCGCCCATACGGTGCCGCACATGCGCTTCACGCAATATCGCATCCCGCTCAGCTTCAAATTTGCGCAATTTCTGCCTGTCGGGTTCACGTGCCATAATATTCTGAGGCGCTGCGGCCTCAAGGATCATCACGCCAATCATTGAAAGGCTAAGTAATGCGGCCATAAAATGTGCAATTCCAATCATGGCGACATCCTTTGCGAACGCGTAACAACATATGCCGTTGTAACTTGCCCTCCCGCCAGACTTGAGTTTGCTATTGCCACCGCAAGCGCGCCAGGTGGCGCAACATCGCTTTCGGAAAGAACGACCGGTTCTTTTGTCATATTCTCGATACGAATGGCTCGGCCAACCATTTCCAGACCTTCATATTCTGCGAGCAACTGGACCGAAAGATTGCCTACCTTGACAGGAACCAATGGCGATTTGCGCATCCTGTACCCAGGAACAACCCTTTGCGATGCCATTGCTTGCACCAGCCTTACCGCTGTCTCGTCGCCATCAGGAGCCACTTCATCGCCCTCCAACTGTGCAACATCAGATTTTATTTCGGCGGTCGGATTGGACAGAAATATTTGCTGTGCTTCAATCGCTTCAACGCGGCACGCAAATTTATACACATAGCCCTTTTTGCTAGTGCCAAAAAACGACAGGGTTTTGGGGCGAAAGCCATCGGGAACCGAAATATAAATGTCGCCGCGTGTAGGCTCATTCACCACCGAAAAATCATCAAGCGCATTGCTTGGCTGAATTTTTGATACACTCGCAAATTCGTCGCCAAGCAGACTTACGCGCGTCAAATCTTTTTTCGACGCAATGCACTCCACACGGCTATTATCCTCGACCATCACAGTTTGATCAGCCCAGGCAGGTGAAGCAGCCACAAATAGCAATGCCGACAAAAGCGTAAAACCTGCGCATTGCTCTCCAACACGCCCTGTGCGGGACAACAAAACTACACCGACTACAAAAGTTGCGAGCATTGCGATCTCCATCATCTTGTCATCCAGCTTGCGCTGAAGACAAGGAAGCGCCATGAGCATTGTTCTCAACGACAGCGCCAAAGCCGGTGAGCCGCAGCTCGATCCCAGTGTATGTCCAGTCAAAGCGGAATGTTCGTTTAACCGCTCCCACCTCGGACCGGCCAACAAGCGTATGCAAAGTGCCTGACACTTCAGACGTCAACGCTTCGGGATCGACCTTCATCCGTTCAAGCGTGAAATATTGAGAAACACTTGACCCGCGCTGATCGGCAACGATCTTGAGCAAGTCACCCTTGATCTTGCCATGCGCCGAGGGGTGCACAATCTTGAGCACCTCCTCAAGCCAGTAATCAACACTCTGCGGTGTTCGATTGAACATCAACAACGCGCTATCGCGCGTTACGAGTTCCAAATATTCTTTTGTTACGCCTGATGTCGAAAGAATAATCTGACGACTTAAAACTGGCTGCAATACAACCTCGCGGTCACGCGCCGATGCAGAGATAAGCGCAAATATGGCGACGATGCCAAAACCAACGCTGGCCAAGACAAGCATGTTGCGCTGTTTTAATACCCTTTGGGCTTGCGCCTGACTGAATCCAATTTCCATGATTTTATCCCGCCATCACACGAAGGTGGGAAGGAGGAACGGTTCTGACCCCTGTTACTTTTGAAGGAAGATACCAAAAAGCTGCATGTATCAGCCAAGAACTAGCGCGCCCCGCTTTTGCCTTACGAAGAACCCACCAACCCAAAATGCCAAATACAATTCCCCAAACGATAAGCTGCGTCAAAATCCCGATAAAAAACGGTCCAGCCATCACGACAAACTCGTCGATGGTCCAAAACCCAATTCTTTCGGGCTCGTCGAGCCTTCCTGGAATAACATAACGATCCAAAACCGTCCCTCCCTCCATGTCTGCGAGCAAGCCCGCCTACATTTCAAAATCAAATGATTGCGGTTATTGAAGATGTGACGATTGGAACGCCGGTGCCAACCGCAATCCCAACGCCCACAGGAAGAGCAATCTGACCCATCGCAAAGCGGCCAGAGGCCATGGCGGCAATACCAAGCGCCAAGGAAATCAACGTGATGATCTTACCACCTGACCCTTGGAGAAAACCGCTAAACTTGGTGAAAGCGGTATCGAAAGTAGTATCCGCACCTGCAAAAGCAGGGCCTGCAGCGATGATTGCCAAAGCAAAAACAAAAACTGCAATTAAAAGCATGTGCCGTTGCACCATGCCCGGTTTTATAGAAAGTTGCATATCGACCTCTCAGCTTATTGTCCAAAGCATCTTCAATGATGCCACGTTCAACAATCGAGAATCTGCAACCCGCGTCAATGACGAGAGACATAAAATTATATCATTTGCAGCAAACAAATCAGAATAGTTCGCAAACGGTCAGCTATCTGTTATTTTTGGCCATTCCACTTGCCAACTTGGCGATTTACCTTTCCATTATGAACATTCGGTTTGCCATGTTGGCAGTTTCACTGGCCTGTTTTACCATTTCACTTGCCACTTGAGTAAAATCCATGCCTAAGTTGTCGCGCTTAAAAATGTTCAATCACCGGATCTAACACGTGGATAACAATAGCGAAATAAACAACTCTTACATAGTGCACCGGTTCAAACTGAGCATCAACTCTTGGGCTGCTTTATGCCTTGCCCTGCATATCGTTTCTTTCAAAACGCACCGCGTACACACTGTGGCAACGATGATAAGCTATATCTTGTCTCACCCTCGCAAACCCTTGGATTTCTAACAATTCGCACATGTTGAACAATATGCTGATGCCTCATCTGTCTTAGGCTCTATACCTATCGCTATTAGAGTTGACATCACTACCAACGATAAGATCAGAGACGTGCGAAATAGGCTGAGATGCGAAGGGCAACGTCCCGTTTCAACGGCACAAATTCTCCGACTAATATTCCATGCCGCCACAGATCTATGATGTAAAAACCAGCGACGTTTCACGATATTTTATTTGACAGAAATGGACCCGGCCTGTCGTGTAGGGCCGAGATGACTTTTTTGCATTATAAAGATTGTATAGCTGTTCTATATAATGAGAGGGCATAACATGCGGAAAAATTGTGATTCAATTGACCCCCTTTATATTGAATTGTATAAAACTGAGATAGCAGATCAAAAAGTTTCACGTCGAACGATCGCCAAAGAATCCAAACTAAGCCATACGACAATAAGCAATTTTTTAGACGGCGTGACGTCACCTACATACAACACACTGATCGCAATAGGCGACGCTCTCAAAGTCCGGCGCATCGATGCATTCTTAGCCGTCGAAATTCTAAAAGATATAACATCGTATAATCAGCCCGGGATGGAGGTCCTTAGTTCACTGTTATACCCTCTTGGATTGTCGCTTGCCGGCAATGGCAGCCCAATCGTTGAAAATTTCAAAGACCGGGACCTTGCGGCATTTAATGCGCGCATGATCGCAAGCGCTGTCGAAAGCGTTGCAAGCCGCGAACGCGCATTAAACAGCTTTCGTGATAAAAGAGAATATACGTGAAAAGGATTGCGGCCTTCGCAGCCTTCGCATTTACCTTTGCCACCCCGGCGTTATACGCAAAAGAGACAACACAGCATCGCGCCGTGACCGTTCTCAAATTTAGTGACGCACCAACAAACGAGTTGCCTTCAACCTTACAGCAATTTCCTATGTCCGATATCCGCGCCGCGATGACCGCCGACTTTACAACAATAGGTGCGCCCTCCTCTTCCCCTGCACTGCATAATTGGACACAAAAGCCAGCAACCTCCGAGACATTCTTGCGCATACCAACATGGATGAAAACCGGCCTGGCGTCGGCAACAGTTTCGGCCCGCTTAATCCCGCCTTCCATTGGTAGCCCATGCAATACGCGCCCATACCAACCTTCAAACATCCTCAAGCCCATGGCTGAAGACCGGCGCCGAATTCTCTATCCTCTGGTCCAACAAACCGCATGCGCGCATGGTCTGCCTGTTGCTTTAATGGACGCCATGCTGATGCAAGAAAGCGGCTATAACCCATATGCGATCAGTCCAAAAGGCGCATTGGGGTTGGGACAGCTCATGCCAAATACAGCCAAAATGCTTGGCGTAAATCCACACCATCTTGGCGAAAATCTAAACGGCGCGGCGAGATATCTGCGCAGCCAATTAAACGAGTTCGGTCGCTACGATCTTGCACTTGCGGCGTATAACAGCGGCCCGGGCCGTGTCCGCAAAGTGGGCCGCATTCCCTACATCCGGGAAACGCAAGACTATGTTCGCATCATCCTCAGTAACTGGCGGCAACTCGAACAGAGCAACGGAGCGCCATGATATATGCAGGAGTATTGGATTAGTACGCAACCAGCGCGGTTTAGACCATTCCCGTGCGTTTACTCGATGAATGGATCGATGTGGAAATAACCACTGCGTTAAAGGAATGTCCGCCGAATTACTCATGCTGTAAGCGATAGCCGATAGCCGTTAAGGCTAGCATTTGATGCTTGCGCCGCGACCGGGTAGCGTCGATACAATTGTCTGTGGAGGGCATGATGGCAACGAATATCGTATTTGCAGCGGCGCTGTTTGCGGCACTTACTGCGGTACCTGGCACCGCTGCATCAGCGCCCGTCGCGATGAGCAAGGCTGACGAACGGTCGCCCGCGCTGCCCCCGATACTTAACGCTCGCGAAAGAGCGATTACCGAAAACCGCATACTAGCCGAACGGCTTGATACGATCATCCCTGCGATCATGCGCGAACAGGGCATCGATTTATGGCTGCTGGTGGCCCGCGAATATTTTGAAGAGCCGGTGGTGGCGTCGATGCTTGATGCCGAAAATATGCACGCACGCCGGCGTACAATTCTGATCTTCCACGACCCTGGTGACGGAAAACCGATCGAGCGTCTTACCGTCAGCCGGTATGGGCTTGGCGGCTTGTTCGCGCCTGCTTGGGATCCCGGTAAACAGCCTGATCAGTGGCGGTCGGTCGCAGACATCATAACGAAGCGTAATCCTGCAAAAATTGCGATCAACACCTCCGATCTCTATCAGTTCGCCGACGGTATGACGCTCAGTCAGTATGAGAAGTTCGTTGCCGCTTTGCCTGCTCCTTTGCATTCGCGGATCGTCAGCGGCGAAGCGCTCGCAATCCGTTGGCTTGAAACCCGCACGCCTGCCGAAATGGAAATCTACCCCGCAATAATGCGCACGGCCCATATGGTGATTGACCAAGCGTTTTCGCGGTCAGTTATCACCCCCGGCGTGACGACCGCGGAGCAGGTGCAGTGGTGGTATCGCGACCGGCTGCTTCAGCTGGGCCTCGATCCGTGGTTTCACCCGTCCGTTGCGATCCAGCGCGAAGGGGCGAAGGGTATGCTTGAAGGCGACGAAGTGATCCAGCCTGGCGATCTGTTATGGACAGATTTTGGCATCACTTACCTTCGGCTTAATACCGATACGCAGCATCTTGCTTATGTATTGAAGCCGAGCGAGAGTAAGGCGCCTGCAGGGCTCAGCCGGGGGCTAGCGAACAGCAACCATGTGCAGGATATGCTCACCCGCCATTTCGCGGTTGGGCGCAGCGGGAACGAGGTGTTGGCGCTTACTCGGGCGGAAGCGGTGGCGGCGGGGCTTGATCCATCGATTTACACGCACCCGATTGGCTTGCATGGTCACGGTGCAGGTCCCTCCATAGGATTTTGGGACAATCAGAATGCTGATCCACGCGGCAGCGGGTTAATTGCCGCTAATACTGCTTGGTCCATTGAGTTGACAACTTACGCCGCAGTGCCCGAATGGAACGGTCAGCGCGTAGATTTCCGGACCGAAGAGAATGCATTCTTCAATGGGACTAACGTGCACTTCATCGACGGACGCCAAACAGAAATCACCTTAATCCCCTCAGGGCAGTAAGTCCGCATCATCGTTCCGGCATCAAAGAATGCTGGTCGTCGCAAGCCTTATCTCTGGGCATAAAGCAGGAAAGACCCAAACGGCAATGAGCTTTATTTTCCTAGCATTACTATACTTGCGGCGTCTGCATTAAGCGCAGTAATGCCTAAGTGTCTGACCCGAAATTAAGTTGAGTAGTGTCAGCGAGTTAGCTTGACGCTTTTCCACATCATTGATTCAGCGGTTTTGCAACAACCCGAAGGATTTCAACGATGTGGACCGACACCACTCGCGCGCATCATGCACGCAACGGATTGGCTTTGCCAAGTGATTTAACTGATGAGGAGTGGGCGGTTCTGGAACCGTTTTTTCCGCTGCCGTCCTTTGTCGGCCGTCCGCGCAAATGGCCGATGCGGCGGATAGTAGAAGCGATGCTGTATCTGCTACGCGGTGGCCTGCCATGGCGGATGCTGCCGCCGGGCTTTCCACCTTCCTCGACGGTGCAGCGTTGGTTTTACGCTTGGCGCGATGATGGCACATGGCAACGGATCAACCATTATCTGATCCAGGATGCCCGGGTGGCGCAGGGTAGCGAGGCTTCACCCAGCGCCGGAGTGATTGACAGCCAGTCTGTCAAAACGACGGAAAGCGGCGGCATACGCGGCTATGACGCGGGCAAGAAAGTTAAGGGGCGCAAGCGCCATATCATCACCGATACGAACGGCTTTCTGGTACACGCCATTATTCACAGCGCCGATATACAGGACCGCGACGGCGCGCCGATCGTGCTCTCCGACATCCGTTATAGCTTCCCTTGGCTGCGCCATGTCTTTGCCGATGGCGGCTATGCCGGTGACAAGCTCAAAACCGCGCTGACCAAGATCGGCGACTGGACCATCGAAATCATAAAGCGTTCTGACCGGGCAAATGGCTTTGTTGTTCTACCGCGCCGCTGGGTCGTCGAGCGAACGTTCGCATGGCTAAACCGCAACCGGCGCCTTGCCAAAGACTTCGAGCGCAGCATCGCTTCCGCAACGGCATGGCTGTTCATGGCCTCCGTCCAGTTCCTCGCTAGACGAATCGCAAAACTATGATATTAAACACGATAATTATGAGTCAGACTCTAAAAACGGACAGTCCGCTCCCGACCCAAACGCGGCCCTTCATTAACAGGTGTATTCTTCTCGCGGCCATTCCGGCCAAAGGAGAAGTGTTATGGGTATTTCTAATCTCGATCCTGGTGCGCATGAGCGTAGACCTTGGAATGCTGGAAGTTTGGTTGGTGCCAAGCGGCCACTTAAACCACGCGACGTATGAGCAATTCGTTTCTTTCTGGATGAATATCGACGACGCTCTCACATTGGCTGAACGAACGGAAATATGAATGTCTGGTCCCTCGTAAATTTCGGGAGGCCAGTTTCGCCAGCAAATCGCGTGGCTGAAACTGGGCCGTATCCTGACAGGCAGTTTTCAGTGCCAAATATTCTTACGACGGGGAATAGAGGCAACTTCGTCGAGGCCATCGATCATTAGGCGCTGGCCCCCGAAATCGCTGCCGTCCGGTTGCCGCAGCAAGCTGGTGGCGCGGATGAATTGGAGGCCGTCCGCTTTGCCGAGCTCTTCCATCAACCAAGTTTTACCGATACCTGGGTCGCCAAGAATGACGACTGGCTCCGAAAATCGCGAGACTATCTCTTGATCACGCACTGTCTTATTTTTTAGCACGGTATCGACCCAGCTGAGGGTACGCGGAATGTAGTCTCGCCCCTCGGTCATGCCTGCACTGCCGCGCTGATTTCGTCCATTGCCACGGTCAGTGGCATCGCCTCCACACCGCCGCGCATCGGGAAACGCTCGCTTCCCTTGTAAACGAGCAATCGGCGCTCTGCTCCCAAATCGTCGGCCGCGTTGTGAAAGCCCCGGTCAATGGTTGGTGCACTGGAAAGTTTGATTTCAATTGCCCAGCATTTTCCTGGCGCAAATTCAAGCACCAGGTCGGCTTCAGCTCCGCCGCTGGAACGGTAGAAATATGGTTTGGCCCTGCCAAGTGACGCGCCGACCAAATTTTCGATGACAAAGCCTTCCCAGCTTTTTCCAGCAACGGAGTGGCGGCGAATATCGTCGGTATTTCGAAGGTCCAGTAGTGCGTGCAGTAGCCCGCTGTCGCGCACAAATGGCCGGGGTGATTTGACAAGCCGTTTGCCGCTGTTAACGGACCACGGTCGTAAGACGCGAATTAGTAGCAGTTTTTCCAGCATGTCGAGATACCGCGTCACCGTATGGCCGCTGACGCCTAAGGATCGTGCGTATCGTTCCGCGTTGAAGAGTTCACCTTGGTCATTGGCAAGCATTCGCCAGAACCTATCAATCTGCTCGCTGTCCACATTGAAACCGAATTGGGGAAGGTCGCGCTCAAGATATGTCTGTATAAAATCGCGGCGCCATTGCAGGCTTTCCTCCCCATCATCGCGAACATAGCTCGGGGGAAAACCGCCCTGCAGCCACAGTCGGTCAAGCGACGCTTCATCCTCGCGGTCCACTTCGCGCGCATTCAGCGGTCCCAACTCAAGGTAGCTAATTCGACCAGCAAGGCTTTCCGACGACTGCCGCAGGAGGTCCATTGAAGCCGACCCAAGAATCAGAAACTTCCCACCTGCACCACCCATTCGCCGACGTTCGTCGATCTGTCCGCGCAGCACGCGGAATATCTCAGGGGCGCGCTGAATTTCGTCCAAAACGATTAGATGTTGGGCATGGGCAGCGAAATAGGCATCAGGGTCATCTAGCAGCCGACGGTCTGCCGGGCGTTCGAGGTCAAGATATTTTGCCCTATCCCCAGCGGTATCAGCGATTTGACGAGCAAGTGTGGTTTTGCCAACCTGACGCGGCCCAAGCATCGCCACGCTATCAAACTGCCCAAGCCGTTTAACCAGCAACGGAAAGATTTCACGACTCAACATTCGTGTAAAATAGACAAAAGAGTTCCGATTTGCAAGGATATGAATTGATTTTAACTTAGCATCACCCGCGCGCGCTGGACGTACCAAATCAAGCGACTAATGTCCGCTTACCGCAACCTTGCTTGCAATGGCGGACGGTCAAAACACGACAACATCCCAGACATTCATGACGGCTAAGCCACACCCCAAAAGCGGACATTTGTCTAAGTAATCGGAACGGGCGGGAGTGGGCCGAGAGCAGACGGTCTGCTTTTGTGCATGGATCGATCATTAGCTGCTGTTTAGGTCGGTCAGAGCGCTCGGCTGCTCCCGCTAAGTTAGCGGATCTCGCAGAGCCTTGGTGTCGGAGCAAAAAGCAGTCGTTCTTTTATTCGCCAACCATGGTTCTTATGCAAAAGATATTTGGACTGAGGTGCATGGCACAAATTGGCCTGAGATGAATACGCGTCACAATTTCGTAACCTCATGGTCTTCATGGCGTTTCTGCAACGACATTAGTAGGTCACACATCATAATTAGAACGCCTCCCACACATCTGGGAGAATACAAAATGCGGAATATTTCTTTGACCAAGCGGCAGGCCCGCTTGCTTTCGGGCTGTGCGACCATGTCGATTTTGGCGGCGGCGACTCCGGTGTTTGCGCAGAATGCTGAGACACGGGAAGATGATGCTACGATCATCGTCACTGGCTCCGAACTGCAAAGCATTGCCGAGGTGCAAAAGCGCCGCGATGCGACGGTTATTGTCGATAGCATTTCGCAGGATGAAATTGGCGCTTTACCTGATCTAACCATCGCGGAAAGCATGCGGCGGATCACTGGCGTGAACACGATTTACAATGATGACATTGGGCAGTTCGCGTCGATTCGGGGGGTGCATCCCGATTTTGTGCCCGTGACCGCCAATGGTCTTTCCATCGCCACCACGGGCGATTTGGGGGAAGGCACGCGGATGATTAATTTACAAGTCATCCCCGGTGTGTCGGTGCGCACAATTTTGGCCTATAAAACACCGACGCCTGACCTAGATGCGGGTGCGCTTGGCGGTTTGATCGATTTGGTTCCGTTAAGCGCGTTTGATGAGGGCGTGCAGACGCTGATCGCAACCGCAGGCATCAGCTATACGTCCTATATGGATGTGCCCGACGACAACAGTTGGGGCGATCCAAAGGATTCGCCGATTGGCAAATCGTTCAACGCGATGTGGACCGGCCGTTTTGGCGCGAATGACGAATTCGGCTTCGTGCTTAGCGGGATTTATGAAGACCGTCCGCGTACGCAGTCAAACGACGCCATCACCAACCGGCTCTATTACACATCAACGGGCGCTACGACGACACCAGAAGCAGCCAACTGGAACGGTTTCGCCGCGCCCAACTCGCTACTTAATCACAATTATACGAACCTGTTTCAAAAATACGGCGGCACTGCGCGGTTGGAATATCGGCCATCGGACAATTTCAGCACCGGCCTCTATGGCTATGCGTTTATTTCCGATGAGCAGGAAACACGCAACACCAACCGGTTGTTTCAACTTGACCAACCGCAAGGGCTGACCGAACTTACCGGATCGATGCGTGTGCGTTCGGTGGATACGCAATGGCGGTATAACACTTTTGAGCGCGATCAGGCAGGTCTCCAATCGCAGGCCGATATCAAGCCGTCGCTGCGCAGCACTTTGTCGATCAAGGCAGGCTATTCTTATGCACGCTTCCTGACCGACCGTCCATTTGTGACCTTCGTCTATCGTCCCAACACGCGCGTCAATTATGATCTGGGCAATGATGCACAGCGTTGGACTGTTGCAGATTATGCGCCGTATCTGAACGCAGCCAATTATCTGTTAGGCGAAACATACCGCGACAGCCGCGCGGCGAAGGAAGATTTGTTTGAGGCGCGCGTCGATTATGCGTTCAACTCTGCGCCGACCGATCGCGGCTTTGGCTTTAGCCTTGGCGCGAATGCCCGCCGCATCGATTTGGAACGGGACATCGAAAGCACCAATTATGTCACAGGCACGTTGCGGCTGACTGGGCTCGCCACACAACAAGAGTTCAACTACATCGGCTATCCGTATCCATCGTTGTGGATTGATGGCAATAAATTTTGGACCGAAACCGTCAACAGCGTGGCGGTCAATACTGCCCAATCGGCCAGCCTGTCGCGTATTGACGACTATCGTTATGTGGAGGATGTCTTCGCCGGATATGCCAAAGTAAGCTATATTTCGGACAGCATGAATTTGATGGCCGGCTTCCGGTTGGACCATGTGAAGGCCGATGCCACCAATGCGCAAATCATCTCCGGCGTGTTGCAACCCAATCTGGTCACTAACCCATCGGATTATACCAAATTGCTACCTTATAGTTTGGCCGTGTTTAATGTGACCCCCGCTTTTCGGATTAAGGCTGCCGCAAGCCAGACTTTGGGCCGTCCCAACCCGCAGGATATCGCCACTGTGGAAAGTCGGGATCCGGTCGAGTTCACAATCTCGCGCGGCAATCCAGACATTCGCCCGCGGGTTTCGACCAATCTCGACCTTGGCCTTGAATATTTTTTCAATAACGGCAAAGGGTTGATCACCCTGACAGGTTTTTACAAGGATATTAAAGATGATATCCTGACGGTCAGCAGTGAAGTGACCATTGACGATAATGTTTGGACGGCAACGCAGCCGATTAATGGCGAAAAGACGAAATTCTACGGCGTCGAATTCGGCTTCGTCAACGCCAGCTTTGGCGAAGTATCGCCTGTTTTAAGCCGCGTCGGCGCGTCTGCCAACCTGATTTATGTTGAGGGCGAGACGGCATTCTTCTTCAACGGCGAACGCCGCGTACGCGACAAAATGCTGTGGCAGTCAAAATTCTCGGCCAATGCGGCACTGTTCTATGACTTGGGTGGTGGGTCCGAGGTGCGGGTCGCAATGAACCATAAATCGGATTATGTCGAAAGCTTCGCCGCCAGCCCATGGCTGGATATCGGGATTGAGCCGTTCACCACCGTCGATTTGACGATGAAATACGCGATCACCCCGCAATTGCAGGTCCGCCTTGAGGGGCGCAATTTGTTCAATGCCAACCGTTACCGCACCACGGGACCCAATCTGGAATATTACCGTGCGGGCCTCGAAATCGGCAACACATGGTTCCTTCGACTGAGTTACCGCATGTGAAGGGGGCGGATTTTGCAAAACGTGCGGTATTTTGAAGGGTAAAGGCATGCGACTAGATCGGCGACAATGGATGACTGGGGCGATTGGCTTTGCGGCATTCGCCAGCGCGCCCGCCTTTGCGCAGACATTGCGAAACTATCCGTTCACCCTTGGTGTGGCGTCGGGTGATCCATTTCCCGATGGGTTTGTGCTGTGGACGCGGCTCGCGACGCGTCCGATGGAACCGGGCCACGGCATGCCGCAGGCGATTTTCACGGTGAAATATCAAGTCGCCACGGATGAGCGCTTCACGCACATCGTTCAGCAAGGCGAGGCAATGGCCACGCCCGAAATGGGCCATGCGGTGCATGTCGAAATCAACGGATTGCTGCCTGCCCGCCCCTATTTTTATCGTTTCCTGGTCGACGGTCACGCAAGCCGCACGGGCATGGTCCGCACCGCGCCGCTGGCGGGCAAAGATGTCGCCGCTTTACGCATTGGCGTTGCCGGGTGCCAGAATTACGAGCATGGCTATTTCACCGCGTATAAATATATGGCGGCGGAAAATTTGGATGCGATTTTCCATTACGGCGATTATATTTATGAAGGACGACAGGGGCGCAAAACTGACATCCCGACTATCCGCGACCATATCGGCCCTGAGCCAGAGACCTTGGCGCAATACCGGATGCGGCACACGCAATATCGGCTTGATCCCGATTTGCAGGCAGCGCACGCCGCCTGCGCGTTTCTAATGACCTATGACGATCATGAGGTGGATAACAATTGGGCCGGAAAAATCGACGAAAACGGTACAGATCCAGAGAAGTTCGTCCTCCGGCGCTTTGCCGCAATGCAGGCGTGGTATGAAAATATGCCTGTCCGCGCCGCCCAGTTGCCGCAGGCGGATGGCATTCAAATGTTCCGTCGGTTGGACTATGGCAGCCTTCTGCGCATCCATTTGATGGATACCCGCCAATATCGCGACGATCAGTTCTGTACCAGCGAGGCAAAGGAGCATTGCCGCAAGGAAGGGTTGGACAGCGGGCTTTTGCTTGGCAATCGGCAACATCAATGGCTGCATGATGGGCTCGACAACCGTTTTGGCTGGAACCTGATTGCGCAACAGGTCGTGGTAATGCCGTATAACGGGCGCACCAACGGTGCGGGCGAGAATGAAATCGCCGCCGATAGCTGGATGGGCTATCCCGAAAGCCGCCGCCGCTTGGTCAGCGCGATTCAGGCCAAGCAGATCAGCAACGCTGTAATTGCCACGGGCGATGTCCACCAAAACATCGTCGGTTACCTCCCCGCAAACGATCAGGAGCCCGACCGCAACCAGGTCGCGACCGAATTTGTCTGCACCTCAATCTCGTCACTTGGTGATGGCCGCGACATAAAGGTGCGCGGGGCCGATTTCCGAAAGATCATCGCGGGCAACCCCAATGTCTTGTTCGCCAATGGGCAGCGCGGCTATCAGGTGTTCTCCATCAGCCCAACCGAATGGCGCACCGACATTATGAAGGTCGATAAGGTCAGCGACCAAACCGGCAAACTCAGCCGCCTCGCCGGTTTCACGATGGAGCGCGGATCGCCGTTGGCCATCCCGTCGTAATTGCGGACCGCTTGGTTAAGCGCGGGACTAATGACTGCGCAAATAGTCTGCCTTTGCTGATGCAACGGTATTCGTGGCCTTTGATCGGACCTCGATACCAGGCGTTGTTTCGCAGTATCGCCCAATGGAATTGTCCGACGTAGTTGGCGCCATAACACGATTTAGGTGAACGCGACCGTCGGCTACGACATTAAAAATGCGGCCGATGTTTCCACCGACCGCCATCTTTCCGGACTTTCAACAGAACGGACATATCAACATAGCTAAATCAACGTCCGCTTACAGGCGTGCAGATTAGCGCTTAATTTGACCGCAACTGGGCGCGAAGCTGTCGCGACCTCAGCTGGACCAAACGGCTGCTTTTGGCTTCGGCCACCTGAAAGCTGACGGTCTGCTCTCCACCCATAATCGGTCTTTTTTGAGCGCTCTAAGGATGCCCTTGAGCGGACCGGCAGTTTTGAAGGGTCCGTCACAAAAAGCCACCGGTCCGGATACGGCAAGATTGCGGACATTCCCGGTCGCGCTAATACCCAACTTTGCGAAGTATGAGCGCCACACAATGGCTCTTAGCGTCTCTTTCACAAACCACATGGGCGGCGACGTAGTAGAGCCGAAATTTACATGGCCCTTTTCACTAAAGGAAAAGTGGGGCTTGACTAGTCGCGTCGCAGCAGGGGGCGATCGATCAGTACTGCGAGGAGCAGGGCCGGCCCGTTATGCGCTTCCCATGCGTGGTTGGTGCCGCGCTGGATGACAACCTGGCCGGGCTTTATCCGCGTTTCGCTGCCTTCGAGGATTAGCGATACCTCCCCCTGCAACAGACAGATGATGTCGAGCGAGTGGGTCTCGTGCATCCCCGAATGGCGCGTCTGGTCGATAATGTGCCCCTCACCGCCAACCGTGGCAAAGGCTGCGCGGGTGGCGGCGTCCAGCGCGGGTTTGGACACACCGGGCGGGGTCGGTTGCATGACGAACCAGCGGACCTGAACATTGCCGGGGCGCGGGCCGAGGACCGCAGTGCTATTCCCGCGGTCGCTGTGGTCCTTTGGGTCGAGCGGGCCGGAAGCGATGTCTTCCCATATCTCGAACAGCCCGCCGACATCCGGATCACCAGCGCTGGCGGAAGGGCCGCCGTCGAGGATGATGACCGACTGCCCATCGTCATCGTCTCCGGTGATGATGCGGCGCATCACGGCTTTGAAATCGGTCATGGCTTCTCTCGCTGTTATCGTGGCTCATGCTTACACCACGTAAGTAATTTTTGTGTAGACACTTTACTAGCACTTAATATCAGCGAGAAAGGTTAGTTAGGGCGTTGTCTTGTGAATGTCCGCTATCAGCTACTAATCAGCTGTATGAAGTAATCTTAGGACGCCTGCGAGCCGTGGGGCCGGATAGCTCGCACGTGCTCGGATTGTTTTGAACGGTTTTTATTACCGAGTTGCCTTTTTGAACAATCTTTGGCATTGTTGTGTCGAAACAGCTTCAAAAGGTTGATTGGTGATTGAAATGGGTTCAGAAGTAACGCGGATTGCAGAGCTGGCAGAGGCTGGCGAGCGGATGATCGAGCGGTTGCGCAAGAAAGCCTTTCTGCCTGAGGATCGCAAGGGGCTGGCCGTGCGTTACGGCATTGCCGAAGCGGCCCAATTACTTGGTTGCTCCACAAATCGTATCCGTATGGCCGAAGAGGATGGTCGCCTTCCCCCTGCCCCGGCCACGGAAAACGGGCGTCGACCAGGGTATTCGATCGAATATTTGCTCAATATGCGAAAGGTTCTGGGAGCTTCTCCCGCCCGCAGGGACCTTGACCCACCTGCAATCATTGCGGTTCAAAATTTCAAGGGAGGAGTAGGCAAGTCAACCGTTACCACCCATCTCGCCCATTATCTCGCCGTGCAAGGATTTCGAATACTTGTAGTGGACTGCGACAGCCAAGCCACAACGACGACGCTTTTCGGGTTCAATCCACACTTCAACATAACCCGCGAACAGACGCTATACCCGTATCTGTCGATCGAACCGACCGAAATGGACCTGTTCTACGCGGTGCAAAAAACGCCTTGGCCTAATGTAGACATCATTCCGTCCAATCTTGAGCTTTTTGACGTCGAATATGAGCTGGCGGCCGCCGGTGCCGACGGCGGCTCGGTTCTGGCTAGCCGTTTTCGAAAGTTGAAGCAGGGGCTGCAGGATCTGGCGCAGAACTATGACATTGTATTGCTCGATCCACCCCCTGCCCTTGGAACAATAAGCTTGGCCGTTATGCAGGCAGCAAATGCCCTTTTGGTTCCTTTGGCTGCGACCACTCCTGACTTTTGTTCGACAGTACAGTTTCTTTCGATGATGGAACAGGTGACTGCACAGCTCACAAATGCCGGAATTGCCGTCGAATATGATTTTATCCGACTTATTTGCTCCAAATTTGATGCCAATGACCCTAGCCATGCCATGGTGCGCCAGATCATGGAACAGGCCTTCGGCCCTTCCCTATTGCCAATACCTATCCTCGAAAGCGCAGAAATCAGCCATGCCGCCTTGCGTATGATGACGATTTACGAGCTTGAGCGACCGATCGGAACGCCCAAAACGCACAAAAGATGCCGCACCAATCTCGATGAAGCCATGGGCCAGATAGAGGCTCTCGTCCGTCGCAGCTGGGGAATCGCGGCCCCTGCTCGTGAGGAGGATGTTGTAAATGCCTGATGGTGTCAGAATGGTCGAAATCATAATGTTCATGATATGTTCGACGACATTTCAGGAACATGCCTTGGAGCTGAGCTATGGCGCGTAAGCAAAGTGATTATCTGGCCGATATACTCGGCGATGAATACATCAGTGGATCTGAACAGGTGCCTGAGCGCCCTGACGCCTCCCCTGCCCCTTCACCACCTGTCAACGCCTCAACTGGCTCCCAAAGAGCAGGAATGAGCCTTTTGGGACGTGAATCCGCCTTGACGCGCGTTGCATCTGGTGAGGTCAAACAGGTAACCCAACTGCTTCTTGATCCGGCTCGCGTCCGCATCTGGTCAGGCAACGCCCGCGTACAAAACCGGCTGACTGAAGACAATTGCCAAGATCTTATCGATTCCATCCTTTCCGAAGGCGGACAAAAAGTTCCGGCGGTCGTCCGGAGGGTTTTGGCCGATCAGAATTTTGACTATGAGGTCATTGCCGGAACCCGGCGCCATTTTGCAATCAGCTGGCTCAGGAGCCACAGCTACCCCGACATGAAATTGTTGGCTCACGTTGCCGACATAGACGATGAAGCCGCCTTCCGGCTTGCCGATATCGAGAACCGTGCGCGCAAGGACGTCTCCGACATCGAGCGGGCGCGCAACTATGCGCAGGCCATAGCAGACCATTATGGCGGCAAGCAGCGCCGGATGGCAGAAAGGCTGCATCTGACAGAAAGCTGGCTTTCGAAAATGCTGGCCGTAGCTCGGATACCCGATGCAATTATCGATGCCTTTGCATCACCCGCGGACATTCAACTCAAACCGGCATATCCTTTGGCTAAGTGGATCGCGGAGGACGGTCATGCAACAGTTGCTGCAGAGCGAGCGAAAATGCTGGCAGCAGAACAAGACAAACGTCGTACACACGGCAACCCGTCTCTGCGCGCTCCGGATGTCATCCGTCAAATCATGTATGGCCTCGACAGCGAGGCTACCCCACCCCCTGCCCTTCCGTCCATCCAAGCCGCCAACGGCCGACCCATGTTGAGCGTTGCATCGCGCAATCGGCAAGGTATCACATTACGATTGCACGCCGGATCAGGCGCAAACCATAACGAATTGGCTGCAGCTCTCAAAACCATCCTCAATGCTCTTGAACAGGACGGGAAGGCTTTGCCGTTATGATTCAAAAGCCATGCGGCCCGCCTTCGCCCGCGCCTAATTTGAAAACTTTCCCCGGGGAAAGTTTTTCGTGAGCAAAGGCCAGCGACAGTCAATAAGCGAGCAGTTTGATCTGTTTCTGCCTTATCTGGCGGACTTGCCGTTGCGCGATCAGCGCGAAATGATGGAGAGGCCCTTTTTCAGTCTTGCCAAGACCAAAAGGGTCAAGCCGATTGACTATACATCTCCCGATGGAAAGCTTTGGGTCAATGTATCCCCCAATCCAACTTACGGCATGGCAACAATCTGGGATGCAGACATTTTGATATATTGTGCGTCGATGCTTGCCGATATGGCGCGACGTGGAGCCAACGATGTTCCTCGCAAGCTACACATCATGCCCTATGATTTGTTGCGCGCCATTGGCCGTCCTACAACAGGCCGCGCTTATGAGCTCATGGGCCAAGCTTTGGATCGATTAGTTGCTACGACCGTAAAAACAAATATCCGTGCCGAAAACCGACGAGAGGCTACATTTAGCTGGTTAGATGGCTGGACCCAACTGGTAGACGAAAAGACTGAACGCTCCAGAGGCATGACCCTTGAGTTGAGCAACTGGTTTTACGAAGGTGTCCTTATGAACGGGGGCGTGTTGGCTATCGATCGGGCCTATTTTAATTTGACCGGCGGTCGCGAACGTTGGCTTTACAAGGTCGCCCGAAAGCATGCTGGCGGGGCAGGGGGTGACGGTTTTTCCATTGCGATGCCCACGCTGTTCGAGAAGAGCGGCGCCGAGGGGCCTTATCGCCGTTTCAAGTTCGAAATAATCAAGATTGCCGAACGCAACACCCTGCCAGGGTATAATCTGTCAATCGAAGTTTCGAAGAGCGGTACAAAAGAACCTCTGCTGCGGATGGTGCGCTGTGACAGCAAGGCAACCAACGAGGCAGGGCAGGGCGTTTCGGTTTCTCATTCTAAAAAACTTTCCCCAGGGAAAGTTTTGCAAAGCAACCCACCCGACAAGCAGCCAAAAGCTCCCAACTCGCCTCATTCCAATGCCATCTTCGACGCCGGCGCACTTGTCCGCACAGCCGTGGCAGGCCTGGCAGATGCATCGACACGCGGATACATGACCGACGACACCCTAGCTGTGTTACGCCAAGAATGCCCCGGATGGGACCTCTACACCCTCCATGCCGACTTCGAGACATGGGTGAACGCAGATCCATCGAGGCTACCAGCTAATTGGCAGCGAGCCTTTATCGGCTATGTTCGCAAGTGGCATGAAAAGCATCGCCACCAGTTGCGCAGCTGAGCGTATCTTCCTATTCCCGTAGAATTCCATTTTCTTCCAACAACGGCAGCAAACCACAAAGGCGTTCCTAAAGTGTCGTGCCTAGAACAAGAATGATGTATTATCTTTTGTCCTCACTCTACTTTGCCCATCAATTGAACCTCTTTTGAATCGCACATGCGCAAACTGATTCAAAACAGGCGGGATTTGGAGAGAGTAACTTGACCCTTCGACACAATGGGAACGACTATCACCGAGTGATAGACATATCGGGAACGGTTAAACGACCTTTCGGGAACAAAGGCACCGACCTATCAGGAACGGATCAACGCACTTTCGGGAACAAGCCCCGAGCCGTAACTGGCGCATTAGCTGGACTTTAAGGCATTTGCTGCGCGCTTAACCTTCTAAAATATCTTATAAACCCTCTAACCCTATAGATATTCTATTTGAATTAAGGACGATATCATTCCTTAAGGCTCAGTCAAAGTCAGACGCTGTGTTTCAAGGCGACTTGGGCTCCATTAACGAGGACATAATCAACCCCAATGCGGTTACGCGCACTTTTGCGGCGCGCAAGGTTATGGCCTACAAAACGTGAAGCATCATCGAATTGATCGAAACTAAGTATGCGACCTTGCCCGCTTGCGCCAATCCGCCCCCAATGCAGTGCGACTATCCAATGACCGAACAGATCGCGTTGCACCTCAAGTTGATATTCGCGAGCAACATTGCGCTCCAGATTGATTGCGCGCAAATGCAGTCGGCAGGGCAGGGGGGGTTGGAATTGGGAGAGGGCCATTTGCTAATATTAGCGCTGGGCACGGACCAAGTCTTATGGATATTTTGAATCTATCAACCATATTTGATTCAGCGAGTCGAACTACTCACTAGGCGACTTCCTTTTGGGCTTGCCGACAGGCTCAACATTTCACTCACACGCATATAAAATTAAATACTCAAACATCAATGTTATCAGATACTTGACTGCGTATCTACGTCGGTAACGTTACAAACACTTAATATACGTAATAAAACAGCACCACGTGGCTGCCTTGGGCTCAAGCCAGCCTAGCCAAGCCATATCCGGCGCTACCTGCAGCGTAAAAGGGCTATCAGATGGGGTAAGACGGATAACCCATATAAGCCTTAATCGCGCAGATCACCCCCATCCTATTAAGATTTTCAGCGCCTAACAGCGCATTTCCTCTCGCACCAAAAGGGAAGGGGGAGAGGAGATTGGGAGAATTTCGTAGCATCGAAAGGGTCCCATTATGTCAATCACTACAACAGTCCAGTCATCTGAAAAAGCTGCACGCATTCATGCTGCGGCCAAACAGATCATCCAACTATTTCCCGGCACGATCAGCCGCGCCAATCTCGACGCAGCAATGTACAACGCTTTTGGTTCGACCAGCGCGCAAGGAGAATGGAGCCAGCGTGAATCCTTCGAAATGCTCGAACATGCCCTGACATTGTTTCTTATAGCTCAGCCCGATTGCTCCGATGAACAAATCCATTCGATTGTCTCGTCACTTCCCACCCACACGGTACGCAGCGAAACGCAGATAGACTATCAGCAATTCTCAACACCAGCCCCGCTTGCCCGTTTGATGCAATTAGCCGCTGCTATCACCAACGAAGATATCATACTTGAACCTAGTGCTGGCACAGGCCTGTTGCTTGCACAAATTGCTGGCAAAGGCGCAACACTTGCTATCAATGAATTTGAAACGCTGCGCGCCGAATTACTTAAACTTGCATATCCACAGTTCAACGTCACAACATTCGATGGCCAATACATCAACGCAATGTGCAAAATACGCCCAAGCGTCATCTTGATGAACCCGCCATTCAGCAGAAATGGCGACAAACATCACGACCCGCTCACTGCAGGCCGCCACATCGATGCCGCGCTAAACACACTCCTGCCAGGGGGCCGACTGGTCGCTATCATGCCGCCATATTTTCATGAATTTGGTCGCACTGATGTGTACACGCGGATTACCAAAACCTACACGGTACAAGCCAACTGCCCAATTGAAGACGGGTTTTCCAAACAAGGAACGGACACCGCCACCCGGCTTGTCGTCATCGACAAGATAGCCACCGAGCAAACAGCAGCTTGTATTTCAAATCTGGCAGACATCCCATCCAAACTGCCCGCACGCACAGCAATCGATGCCGCAAAACCAAAGCCTCAAAGGCTATTTTCAGCATTCAAAACAGCAGCCAAAATTACACCGGCACCAATGAAGCACACCGCCAGCATAGAGGTTGGCGCCATTACCTATTCAAAGCTGACAGAGCCAAACTACTCAGCGGACCAAGCCGGAATTTATCTCAACTACCAGCCAACGCGGATAGCAATCGACAGGGCAGGGCGGCATCCGACACAATTGGTTGAATCGATAGCAATGGGATCAATTGCTGCACCAATCCCAAACTATGTCCCACAGTTGCCCGAACAAATCGTCACCAAGCGCGTTTTAAGCGCTGCTCAGCTCGAAACGCTCATTTATGCAGGTGAAGCCCACAATCACTTCCTACCGGGCTCCTACACGCTCTCGGACGACAAGGCTAACCTGATATCAAGTCCACACGGCGAGACATATCGTCAAGGATATTTCATCGGCGATGGAACAGGCGCAGGCAAGGGCAGGGAAGTTGCCGCTATCATCATGGACCAATGGGTCCGCGGCAGCCGCAAACATATCTGGATCAGCGAGAACAACACTTTGCTCGAAGACGCACAGCGCGATTGGACAGCACTTGGCGGTTTAACACCCGACATTCAGCCTCTCGCCAACTGGAAGCCGCACGAAGTCATTCAAATGCGCCAAGGCATATTATTTTTGTCTTACCCAGGCCTGCGCTCCAAAACGGGAGAACGACCCCGCCTCGAACAAATACTCGAATTTGCCGGACCGGATTTCGATGGGGTTCTTATCTTCGATGAATCTCACGCCATGGGCAATGCTGCCGGCAAGAAAAACGAATTTCGCGAACAGTCCGCCTCACAGCAAGGCATTGCAGGCGTTCGGCTACAGAACCAGCTTCCAAAGGCACGCATAGTCTATTCGTCGGCCACAGGCGCATCAAATATCGAAAATCTCAGCTATACGCTTCGACTGGGCCTATGGGGCGAGGGGACGGCATTTGGTAACCGCGAACAATTCATCAACGAAATATCAACAGGCGGGATTGCTGCCCTTGAACTGATTGCGCGCGAACTCAAAGGACTTGGCCTTTATTGCGCCAGGTCACTTAGCTACGCCGGGGTCGAATATGATATTCTCGAACAAAATCTCACGCCCGAACAAATAACCAACTTCAATATCTATGCCGACGCTTGGGCAATCATTCACCAAAACCTGAAAATTGCGCTTGAAGCAGCCAATATTATTGATCCATCTAACGGCCAAACCCTTAACGGACAGGCGCTTGGCTCGGCGCGGTCGCGGTTTGAAAGCACAAAACAACGGTTTTTTGCAGCTTTGCTGCTGTCAATGAAATTACCAGCGTTAATTCCTGCCATACAGTCCGCACTCGATGATGAGATGAGCTGCGTCATCCAACTGGTTACCACCGCCGAAGCAACGCTTGATCGCAGGCTTGCAGCCCTCTCAGACGAAGATCGGGCTGATCTGATGATCGACTTATCGCCGCTTGAGCATATGATGGACTATCTCCAAAACGCCTTTCCAGTGCGCCAAATGATTGTTCGGCGCGATGAAACGGGTGATAAATATTCCGAACCGATGTCCGATGCAGACGGAAATCCGGTTTTCAATCCAGAAGCCCTCGACTTACGTGACCGTTGTATCGAAAATCTGTGCGCAATGCCGCCCATCGCAACCGCGCTCGACGCTCTCATCAACCATTTTGGATCCGAACATGTCGCGGAAATAACAGGGCGCACGCGCCGGCTCATCACACTCGAAAATGGCGAACAGAAGCTGGAAACACGCTCGGCGCGTACAAATATCGTCGAAACCGACCACTTCATGCAAGGCCGCAAGCGCATATTGGCATTTTCTGACGCTGGCGGCACTGGGCGGTCTTATCATGCCAGCCTCACACATCCCAATCAACAGCGCCGCGTCCACTTCCTGCTCGAGCCAGGCTGGCGCGCTGACAAGGCAATCCAAGGACTCGGGCGAACAAACCGAACAAATCAGGCATCCGCCCCGATATTTCGTCCGGTCACGACCGATTGTCGCGGAGAACGGCGCTTCATTTCGACCATTGCACGGCGGCTCGATTCACTTGGTGCCATCACGCGCGGACAGAGACAAGCCGGAGGACAAAACATGTTCAATCCAGCTGACAATCTTGAGAGCGATTTTGCCAAAGAGGCCCTCAAAAAATGGTATAATCTTCTGTTCAACGGCAAATTGCAAAGCATCACACTCAATCAATTTGAAGATATCAGCGGCCTAAAACTAACCGACGAAGGTGCACTGAAGGACGAATTACCGCCAATCCAGCGCTTCTTAAACCGCCTTTTGGCTATGCGCATTGAATTGCAAAATACGATTTTCGATGAATTCATGGGTCTGATCGAATCCCGGATCGAAGAAGCTCGCAAAGCGGGCACGCTCGACCTTGGCGTCGAAACGATCCGCGCCGACCGCCTCGAAATTATCGAAGATACGCTGCTGCGCACCGACCCAAAAACAGGTGCCACCTCAAATCTTCTCTCGATTTCTGCCGAATGGAAAAGTGAGTTTATCCCGCTCGAAGACGCCGAAAACTACATTGCTAAGCATCCTAGTGTAAGAATCTTACAAAATGACAGATCAAAACGCGTTGCAATTTTGCGTCCGAGCCACATTTTCACAACCGATGATGGCGCAAGTCACCGTTACTACCGGCTCGTTACCCCTGGCGGGGACGAACGCATCAGCGATCAAACCCTTGCTGAAAGCTACTGGCGTGATACCCCTATCGGGGCATTCCGCGAAGGTTGGAAAGCGCAGGCTGCCGAGCTTGCAAACACAGTTAACCGCGACATAATCTATGTCGCGACCGGCCAGATTCTGCCAATCTGGAACCATCTTGATAAAAACCACGTCACCGTTCGGCGTATCGTAACCGCAGACGGAAGATCAATCTTAGGCCGCGTTGTACCAAAGCATTCGCTTGATGCCCTCTACACCGCAACCGGCGTGGATAAAGCAGCCAAGCTCACGCCTGCCGAAATCGCAAAGCATGTCATGGATGGCAACAGATACACGCTGCCGATCGCGATCAAACTTCAGCTCAAACGCAGCCGCGTCAACACCGAATTCCGACTTGAAATCCTAGAATTACCGCCAGCGCGGCTCGAAGAATTCAAGGCAATGGGCTGTTTCACAGAGATCATCCAGTGGAACACCCGGCTTTTCATTCCCAAAAGCCGCGAGATCGAAATTCTCACGCACATACTCTCCCGCACATTTTGAAAATTCATCGGCGCGTGCGCCGATCCCCCAATAAAATCTGAAAAGAGGGAAGGGGGAAGAGGAGAATTGCGTCCGGAAAAGGTTCGGGAGCATCATCTATACCAAGGAATACACCCATGAGCATCATCACAGTCAAACTAAACAAGCTTCGGATTGCTGAGACAAACGTCCGCAAGGCGTATACCAATATCGAACCGCTCGCAGCTTCAATAGCAGCCCACGGCCTCTTGCAAAAAATGCGCGTCGCACCGTCCAAGAAGAAAGGCTTTTACGACGTGTTCGCAGGTGGCCGCAGGCTCCGCGCGTTTCAGTATAATGTCGAACAAGGCCTCACAAAGACCGATATTGAAATTGACGTCGAACTCGACGAGTCCGATGAAAACACGCAGCGCGAAAAATCGACCGCCGAAAACACGCAACGCGTCGCCATGACCGCGGCTGACGAGGTCCGCGCTTTCAAGGAATTCATGGGCGACAGAACCGATGCCCAGGCAATCGCTGATGTTGCCAAACGCTTTGGATGCACCGAAAATCTTGTCTCCCGGCGTCTTCGCCTAGCAAATCTTGCCGATCCCATCTTCAATGCTCTTGCCGAGGGCAAAATCACGCTCGATGTTGCCGCTGCCTATGCCGCGACTGATGACCAGGCAAAGCAGCTCACCGTATGGGATCAAGCCGCGGGTCTTTATACCAACGCATCCACCATCAAGCGGCAAATCCAGGACGGATCTATCCCGTCGACCAGCCCTGTTGCCATCCTCGTGGGTGCGCACGAATATACAGCCGCAGGCGGCCGTATCGAATGCGACCTGTTTGCCAATGAAAATGATGCTGTATGGCTTGACGGCGACATCGCCAACAATCTCGCAATGGCCAAAATGGAAGCGCAAGCGACCATCGTTGCGGCTGAACACAACATCGCTTGGGTGACGCCTATCCTGCAGAGCTACGCTCCGCACGAACAGGTCAGCCAGCTACACCGTTACTATGCTCAGCGCGAACCGCTTAATGATAAAGAACAAGCGAACATTGAACAGCTCCAAACAAAGTTGGCCTCGATCTACGAGGCTGTTGAATCTGGCGATCTTGCTGAAGACGAAGCTCAAGAGCAAATTGGACCGCTTGAAAAAGAATATGAACGCATATGTGCCAAGTCCTTCGTCATCCCCGAAGCGATGAAGCCTCACATCGGCCATTTTCTCCTGCTTACGCGCGAAGGAACCGTTGCCCTTGATGCAACATTATACTCCACCGTCAAATCCATCAGCCTTACCAACGATGAAACAGGCGAAGAGACAGTCGTTCCTATTCAGAAGGGCGCTGGCGATCCGGCAAAATTGTCGGCAAAACTGGTGGAAGAACTTTCCGTTCAACGGCGTGATATTCTGTCGCTTCATGTCGCCAACAACCCGCAAGTTGCGCTCGATATCACTATCTTCCAGCTCGCACTCAAGACTGCCGGGATCTATGATTATCAGATTAAGACCAATTCGGTCATCACAATGCACGGGTCGGTAAACCCATCGCTAACCGCCCGGGTTGAATCGCCCGCAAGCCAGCAGCTTCAGGCAATCCGCAATAGTCTCGACATGAGTTGGTACACCGAGCACAACACTGTAGCGTCATTCGTCGCATTCATGAACTTGCCCGAAGAGACCAAAGCCGCTTGGCTTGCCTTTGCAGTCAGCAGCTCGCTTGTCGCCTCGCTCAACGAAAGGGACAGTTTACACAACTGGCTTGGACAGCATCTCGATATCGACACCGCAGCCTACTGGCGGCCAACCGGAGCCAATTTCTTCGACCGCGTATCAAAAACCGTCACAATGGCTGCACTTGCCGACGTCGGCGGACCCGGCTTTGGCGCCCACTACGCCAATTGCAAAAAAGCTGACCTTGCTGCTGCTGCCGAAAAGATTTTTGCTGGCGACTTCATTGAAAGCCCTGAAATCAAGGCCAAGGCGCTTAGCTGGACACCGGCTGTCATGCAATTTGACAGCGCGGCCAGCGAAGAGCCCCCATTGGTTGAAAACGAAGAATACTCCGACGACAACCAATTCGAAGCCGGCGAGAATATCGAAGCCGAAACAGCTTCTGAACCCGAACCTGCCGAAGAAGTCTAACCCCGCTTCACGGTAGCTGTGCAGGGGCCAGGCCGATGCCCCTGGTCCCTGCATATTCAAAACATCCAACAGAGACGCATTATGCACGCACTTCCTGCGAATATCCAACCCCGCGCCTATTTCACAGGGCAAAACCCTGCACCATACCGGGCCTATGACGACGACGGTGACGTCTATTTCATTTCAGGTCGGCACGGTGCTTGGGCAGCCAGCTGCGCCGCCGATCCGGCAAAGCCCAATTTATACGCAGCAACGCTTCAGCGGCTGTCGATGGAACTTGCACGCACGCACTATCCGCGACCGCGCCAATTGCAGCTGAATATCTAGGATCAAAGCCGCAAACCCACCAACCTCAATAATTCCACCGGCCATCACAGATTGCCCGAAAAACACAACGCAGCAGCGCCTTCGGCCCAATTCACTGCGCCTGACAAAAGGGGAGCGGGGAAGGGGTGTTGACGCTTTTTTTCGCCAAAGGAGAAATAACATGCCCAGCAATCAGTCAGACCGCTGCGACATTTATCAAAAGACCACGAATCACATCATCAAGGCCATTGAAAAAGGCGCAGGCGACTTTCAGATGCCCTGGCACCACAGCGGCAACGCGATCACGCGGCCCCTCAACATTGCCAGCAAGAAGCGCTATCGCGGCGGGAATGTCATTATGCTTTGGGCAACCGCCGACGCAATGAACTATTCAACAGGCATTTGGGGAACATACCGGCAGTGGCAAGCCCTCGGCGCACATGTCCGCAAAGGCCAATCTGGAACTTATCTGATTTTCTGGAAACGAACCGAAGCAGCTGAAACCGGGGTGAACAATCCGCTTGGTGATGCGGACGAGGCAACCCGCAGCCGGATGTTTGCCCGCGGCTTTACCGTATTCAATCAGGATCAGGTTGAAGGCTACGAGCCGCCCGAAGCAGGCGAACCCGTTCTTGAAGACGCCATGCGTATACCCGATGCACAAATGTTCTTCGATAACCTTCAGATCGCTATGCGATACGAAGGCGATCAAGCTTGCTACATCCCGTCGGCTGACATGATTAAAATGCCGGAATTTGCCCGCTTCAAATCCAGCGACGCCTTCTATTCAACGCTGTTTCACGAAGCTGGACACGCAACAGGCGCAAAGACGCGGCTGAATCGCACCTTTGGCAAGCATTTTGGTGACGAACTCTACTCCAGAGAGGAACTGACTGCAGAACTCACCGCCGCTTACATCATGGCCGATCTTGGTCTCGCCTGTATTCCGCGTCCCGATCATGCCGCCTATATCCAGTCATGGCTCACAACGCTGCGCGACGATCCAAAAGCACTGCTAACAGCAGCAAGCAAGGCACAGGCGGCCGCTGACTGGATGCACGAGGCGCAAGAGCGCGCGCTCAAGATTGCCGCCTGACGATGCTCAAAGTCACAGTTTTGAAGAGGCGTGATGCACGACAGCTGCCGAGAATGGCGATTAAGGCAGACTGGCACCATCAGGAGATTTTGAAATGGAATGTTTAACAGTACAGCTTGTTCCTTTGTCTGTTTTTCGGAAAGATGGGACTCCGGTTCTAACAGCGGATTTAACCAAATATCCCGGGAAAAAATCAGATTTGAAAGATGCGGTGCGATATCTGCAGCAAGCCGCCGCCGCGCCGATTTTGTTGCAGCAGCTTATAGCCGCGCAAGCTGAATGCCTGGCATGGCGCGCAGGCCTCAATCGTCGCACAAATTTATCCAAAACGAAAGTTGGTGCAACCTATGCGGATCAATCGCGCATTGCGGCAGCCATAGCTCAGGCAAAGACGGTGCAATCATGAGCGCAAATTTAACAGTCGAAAAACGCATTTATTGGCAAGTCTTTTGGCGCGGCTATTCAGTGCATTCCGCAGCGCTTTTTCATCACAAAAGCGTTGCGACGCGACTGCACGACTTCATTCTCAACGAATTGCAACAGCTATCCGTCGGTGATCATCGTCCGCTTTTAGATCAGTTTGCCTATAAACGGGTGACCAGCTTTATTAACCAACTTCTGTTGGACGATGAAGCCGCAGGCCGCGCGGTGCAATCATGACCGCCGCCGCAACCAAAGAGCAACTGATTGCCGAACGCGACAACGCACTGGACGGCATTGACCGCTTTATTGCGAAGCGCGACCGGCAAATGATAGCCGCCGCCGTCAACGGCCCGCACCGCCGCGCGATGCACGTTGATCAACGCGACTCGGGCCATTTACCCCTTTTCATAGCAGCTAACGAACCGAGAATAACATGAGACCGAGAAAAATCGCTATCGGCGATAGCATTACTTTCAAGGCGGTCACGCGGTCGCACTACAAAATAGCAACCCGAAAAGTCGTCGGGATCGACTGCTTTGGAAACCCGCAAGTGCGCTATCATGGCTGGGACAAGTTTGTGGTTCAATGGCGAGAAGTCAAAGCCGTGGTTAAGGCGGTGCGAAAATGATGGCGCAACTCGACCTGTTCGCCGCCGCGCCTGTCATGCCACAGCCCGCCAGTCCCCAATCGACGTCAACCAGTAAAACCCTTCAAAAGGAACCAATATCATGACCCAATACCCAATGCGCGTCACCGTCTCTCCAGACATGATCCAAAAATCAACCCGGCTGTTTAATGGCACGCCCCAAGACATCATCAACGAACTGTTTCAGAACAGCCGTCGCGCTGGTGCAACTATCATTACAGTTGACGCTGTCATTTCAGGCAATGTCTGCTCGATCAGCATCACAGACAATGGCTGCGGAATAGACCATCCCGGCAAAGTTGTCACGCTTGGCACATCTGCTTGGGGGCAAGATGTTATTACACGTGAAGACCCCGCAGGCATGGGCCTGTTTTCCCTAGCGGGCAAACATGTCGATGTTGAAACCATCACGCACGCAGGCAAAGCGTTCCGCCTCGTGCTTTCACCCGCCGCATGGACAGGCAACGAATTGGTGCCCATTGATTTCAATATTGCTCCCGACTTTCCGCACGGCACACGGCTTCGATTTGATTTCGCGCTCACGACCGACAAATATGGCGTTAAAAATATTGACGTCCTGCAATCTATTGTTACCCAAGCAGCTCACTACCTGCCCGTACAGGTAGAATTCAACGGCATCCTGTGCGAGCAAGCCGATTTTCTAGCCGACGCACTCCACATCGAAGAAACTCTAGGCCTACGGATTGGCATATTTGAAAACAAATATTGCCGTTACAACCCTTACTATCCGGCTATCAACTTCTTCGGGTTGACGCTCAATTACAATAATTTGCCAACACTGGAGGAAGTCGGAATACTACGTTCGCTTAGCTGCAGAATCGACATCATCGACTGCCCGGCGCTGAAGCTTGTTTTACCAGCACGTAAAGAGTTGCTGATGAACGCGTTCATTCCCGAAATGGAGACCGCCTGCAAACGTGCATTGTTCACCGTCATCGCAAAACAGGATCACCATACATTATCATTCGACGATTACTCCAAAGCCTTGACACTCGGCATCGACCTTTCAGAAGCACGCGCCACGTTGAAGAATTGGACACCTTCAATTTGCGATTCAGACGCTGGCAGTTTCACCGACTATAACGTGCGCGCCGATCTTGCGGCAGCCGAGGCATCTTATCTCATAGCTCAATCTTTTTCCGTGCCCAGTGAACAAACACTTCACCGCGCGCTTGATCTTAACAAACCCTTCGCATTCACGCTTGTCGAGACACAAGATCAGTTTGTCGGATATAGCTGGTACGACGCGATACCCGTTCTTGGCGAAATGAGTATAACCGCGATTTACGACAAAAAACTGATTGACGGAGATAGCGCATATGAGCGCGCCAAAAATCCTGATACATGCCGGCCAGACCAAATTAATCTCACGCTCACCATTCACCATATAATCGGTGAAGCCGACAAAGAAGCGATCACGCTCCACACAGACTTATGGCTGCTGGACGATACTGAATGTTATTCCGACCCTGCGGACATGCCGGTGCTCGTGCGCAAAAACACCGATCTCACAATAGGCTCCCTCGAATCCTATATGACCGACGCCTATTTTTCCGTTTTCAACGATGTCGACGCCGACAGCAGCTATACCCAGCAATCAAACTGGGAACACGCATGCCAACCTGCCGCTATCGCGCTTCTTTTCAGCCGCGAAGAAGCAAAAATGGTCGAAATCAAGGCAGCGGTGGAACGCGCGATCGGCGGCCTTGTTTCCAATAGCGCTTCGCTAGCCATCCATTTCTGCGACGGCGAAGCCAAAATTGATATGACACCACCGGGCCCCGATACCTCCGCACCAAACAAGGCCGACAACAACAACTCGGAAGAACCGCTTTGCAAAATGCTGACTATTTCGACCGCGCATCTTTCCCAGGAAACTTGCAATCATGCATTACCGCAGCTTTGTCGGACATTGCCCGTTTGGGTCAAGGGCGAATATGGATGGTTTATGTATGCACATCTCGAGCAACTCGAACTCGGCGGTGATATTCCGACCGATCTTCAAAATGTCCTGCAATATGCGCGCGCGCGGGGTTGCGATTATATTATGCTGGATAAAGACTGGCCAATCTCCAGCGATCTTGCGTTATTCGATTGGGAATGAAGCCTGTATCATCCCGAAAATCACCTTAAAGGCCGCACCCGATGACACATCTTGCCACCTTCGAAAACGCGTACCGGGTTGCCAACCAACTTGCCGACAATAACGGCCGCAATTACGCCATCGTGCGCAAAGGTGATTGGCACCAGGTCTGTGAATATCCTTGTCCAGAGGCCATTACGATCATTCGATCAAACGATGATCCGGCAATATTGATCAATTTAGCTGTCTGACAGCATATCAAACGCCGACACGTCGAAGTCGGACGTAAAAACACCGATCGGTCCACGTGGGCCATCACAAGCATATGGTGCATCGTCGGTGACGACACTCAAACCATTGTTGCTCATCTCAATCGCCACCTTCAGCCGTGCATCGAGTTGCTCGACCAACCAGCCAAGATCGCTCAGCACCCCAAAATGATTTCGGCCCGCAACCGCGTACCAAAGAGCGCGTTGATAATCATCGCACCGCGCACCAAGGATTTCGGCAAGCTTGATCCGGCCCCGGCGCGTACCGCCGACGATCAGCTGGACAGCATTATGAAGCTCGCGCGCTGCATAAAATGCATCGCCCGGCGGCATACCAATCGACAATGCTGCCAATATCCGGCGTGAAGGCTGCTGCGTAGTATCATCAAATGCGTCTTTCAGACCCAATTCGATGTCAAAAGTATCAGACACAAACTCTTCCAACATATTCATTTCCTTTCTTATCAAGACATTAGAACATTACATGAACATTGCAAGCGAGCAAATGGATCACAATATATTTTTCCGCTGCAACCAACGACCTGAAAGGTCAGCGTCAGCCGCTTTGCGGCAACTCCCATTAAAATACAGAGAGAAGAGGGAGGCTGAGGGAGGATTAAATCTGAAACAGAAAGGATCAACCCCATGGATGCAATACTTCCCAGCCTGGAGGGCTACGATCGCAAAAAATGCGCGGAACTCAACGACAAATTTCGCCAAGAAGGACCCCAACTTAACAAAGACGCAATAATACTAACGCACGCGCTGCGCAGTCACATGACCGAAAACGCAAACGGCTTCACATTTGCACGACGCTGCGACGAATTGAACCGGCTGATTGCAGGATATGACTTCAGCCTCTCGTGGGACAACGATCCCCATGGAGAACGCGACATGGGTTTTCTCGATTTCATGGGCGAGCGCGTGTATTTCAAAATCGATTATTATGACCTTGATCTCAAATATCGGTCAGACAATCCCGCCGATCCCACGATCACATCGCGCGTCATGACCATCATGCTGGCGAGTGACTACTAATGGAACGCTCTGCATCACAGCTCCGGCTTGGCAAACGCATCCAGCCCCTCGTTATCGTTAGATCTCAACGCAGGACACAGCACGCAAGGGAGCGATGCCGCCGCGCCATCATGATAGTGTTCATCAGCGTTGTTTCCGCCGCCGCTGGCATGGCCGCATTGACAATCGCCGTGTTGATTCGGGCTACACCGCCAGTCTGACCAGACCGTCGCATTTCTTTCATCCTATCAAAGGACCGTCTCATGACTGACAACCCATCTTCTCTTCAGCGCGCCCTGATTGATCTTGCGCATACCGGTGATTTCGACTTGCTCACCTTCGAACACCGCAATGTCTTGACCAATGAAATCACCGACCGGTCAAAAAACGCCTATTTCCAAGCTTGGCAACAAGACAGAAGCAGCATCCCGATCAAGACATGCAACCATGTTGCAGATGTCGCACTTTCCAATCTAGAAACGGGCGATGACCCACTGCTTGCGATAACCGATAGCGGCTGCTTTGAGCCCCATACACCCTATTATGAAGCACGCGAAATTGCCCAAGCAATGATCGCCGCTGAGATCCCACCTTATCCCGACACGCCTAGCGTGACCGCCGCCCAGGTTGAATGTCTTCAGGAAACCTTGACCGAAATGCTGTGCGACAAGTTATACGAACAGGACACTTCGTCTGCAAAGGATATATTCTCATCATTCGACCGCGCCGAGATTGTCTTCCTGCTGGCACCGCCAGGACATGCGCTTGATGCAACCATATCATCAACCCGGCCTTGGTTCGATTACCGCGGCCTGACGGTCTGCGACAATCTGGTCCACGCGCTGGCAGCACTCGGTTATACGGTCAGCGCCTACCGCGCGCATAGCGGCAACCGAAACTCGTCATCACCAGAATGGTCGAAATCGCGGCTCAAACGCCCCTCATTTACAAGGCCATCGCAACCGCTGTGCACGCTGGAACAACTCAAGGAGATGATCGAAAATAGCTGTTCACAGCATTTTCTCATCTGCCTTTACGCAATTGTGCCCGTGTCACAGATATTTGGCCTCGACCTGTCGAAGCCCATTACATTTTCGGATGCATCAATTGCCACCTACAATCCGTTTTCCGGAACGTTTCACGATGCTGCCCGCATCCAAAATGTAACCGTACCCCCTAAAATGGGCAGGCTGATTAGCCCCCATCGCTGGTACGCGCCAGAAGACATTTGTGGTCTCGTACAGAGATATTATCACGGCGAACTGTCGCAGCACGGCATCGACGCCGAACGATACAGAGGCGATAGAATAGCCGCGTAAACGAGTTCTGGAAAACAGTCATTGAACATTTTTGCTATTTTAGCTATTATAGCTAAAGACGATAAGGAACGAGAATAATGACCAGCGTTGCCGCTACTGAATTTCAAACCCGGACAGGGCGCTACATGGAAGACGCGGGCAAGTCGCCAGTGTTCATCACAAAGCACAATCGTGCTGTGCGCGTTTTGATTGATATCGACGAGTACGAACGCTTGAAGGCATGCGACAAGCGCCGCGCTTACCATATTCATGAGTTACCCGAAGAATGGCGTACCGCTCTCGACAATGCGGATTTATCTCATATTGATCCCCAGCTCGACACACTAATCGACTAAAACAATGAAAAAGCCAGCACCATCAAGCGGACTTGTAATCCGCTACGATTATCTATGGCGAAATGAAGCGCGCCGCGGCAGCGTTGAAGGCGCGAAGGTTCGGCCTTGTGCAATTGTTGTTGCCGTCATCAATGCCCAAGACGAACAACGCGTTATGATTGCCCCGATTACGCACACCCAACCAGAATCAACAGATGGCATAGAGATACCCTCTGGCATAAAACGCCACCTCAATCTGGATGATAAACAATCATGGATCATAACCACAGAGGTCAATGAGATCGACTGGAATGATCCGGGCATCGTGCCGGCAAGTACGACCCAATGGGAGTATGGCTACCTTCCATCAACGCTTGCACAAGCGATGATTGACGCAATCCGAGATCGCCTGAATGCCAGTAAGCTGAAGGTCACCATGCGCGAGGCTTGAATCAGCCACAGCATCGTCTGGACACCTTTCGGCCCTGTAACCTGCAAGTATACCGCTTTGACGGTTAATACATAGACAATGACGTGGCTTAGTCATCACAGATCGACTTCACCGCGATCTTGATGACCGCTGCCGGGGTCCCATTAAACCAAGACACGCGCACGGCGCTTGCGCTCGCGCACGAGTCTTTCACGGCATAAAAATACCGGAGAAAATATATGCTCAAATTGTCCTACGAAGAGTGGGCCGATCAATATCGCCCAATTCAAAATCCGTATGACAACAACGCCTCACACGATGGCCGAATGTTCGAAACAAACTGGCTTGATCACAAATTCATCAAAAAACACCCGAACGCTGTGATCTGGAGCTAAATTGACGAAGGCGACCTGATGTGGATTGTATCGGGATGCCACTATATAAACCTAATAGGCTATTTCATAACCGAGGTTGAACATGACGAAACTCACATCGAAATAGACCTACTCAGCGCTGCAGACAGGTTTGATAACGCGGTTGATAATGCAACGCATTTGGTCATGCTACAATTCGGATGGCTTGACCTGCCAACTCAAGATGCGCGTAGCGCCCTCATGGCCAAACTGAACGATGCAATCTCGGCGATCATGACAAAATATGACTGACTGACCTGACTGCGATCGTTTAGGTTCTTTTGTCTAGCACTACTTTGGCACTTTCTCATTATTGATGAATTTTCGGCAATGCGGGCATAGTGTTGGCGGCGGTTGGGCGAGAGCGTTAAGGATGGCTTGGCGCACTGCTGGCAGGCTGGGTTGTGGCGGAGGTCCGGAGATTCTTTTTTTCCCCTTTGGCCTGTTTGAGCCGCCGGGATTGGAGGAAGGCGAGCGCGATCATGCACATGAGGCAGTGCCGGTGCAGTCCTTGCCATGACCGCCCTTCGAAGTGATCAAGGCCAAGCTCTTCCTTAAGCTGCTGATGGGCCTGTTCACAAACCCATCGTGCCTTGATGGCCCCGGCAAGTTGCTTGATCGGGGTATCGGCAGGCAGGTTCGAGAGATAATATTTGCGTTCGCCGGTCGAACGATGTTCACCGATCACCCAGACCTCCTCACCGGGCAGATGCTGTGCCCCCATATCGTGGATGCGCTGAGTTGGCCCGTCGGCGACGCGCACCCGCACGGCGGCAAATCGAGCGGAAAGCCGTCCTTTGGTTCCCTTGCGCCAGCTGACCGTCCGCCAATTTGCAGCTTCCAGCATGGCTTTTGCCGTCACAGACTTCACGTCCGGGATATGGCGCTCGCGTGGCCTTCCCCTTCCTGATACAGGAAAGATCATGGTGACGTCGGCTGGATAGACCTTCTGTTTGTAAGGGATGCCCACGGCCCATGTTAGCCCACGCTCAGAAAGGCCCTGCCGGAACGGCGCGGACAGACCATATCCGGCATCAGCCAGCACACAGCCGAAGCGGACATCTGCTTGCCGAGCCCGGTCGATCTCTTCAAGGGCAATCTCGGGCTTGGTCCGGTAATCGCGGCGCGCTTCTGGCACTTTGGCGCGGTCAAGCCGTGCCAGATCACTGGTCCATATCTCGGGCAGGAACAGCCGCAAGCCTATCATCACCGGCACCTCCCGCCGCGCCAGTGTCAGCGATACCAGTGTCTGGCAGTTGGACGTCTTGCCCAGCGTCGAAGCATATTGCGGCGCAACCCCCACCGAATGCGTTCCCTTCTTGGGCAAAGACGTGTCATCGATGATCAACCAAGCATCGTCCCCGCCGATTTGCGCGTCCGCTTCTGTCAGTAAAGCTGTCTCCAATGGGGCCGCATCCCAGACGCCGCTCGAAACGAAATGGTGCAACTGGTCGTAGCTCGCACCCCCGCTACGGGCCGCCATGGGCTGAACACTCTTGCGATCCCCGGGCCCGATCAAACCAGCCACATACGATGGACACATCCGCCCCCGCGTCTTGTGCCGAAGCGCCGCAACAAACGGCTCTAGCCAAGCCTCAAGATCATCCCGCCAATCACCAACCATCGCCAGCCTCCATAAGCTAGCTCCCTATGAATCACCGATCGGACAAAAAGGGAATCCCCTAAATTACAAATCTGCCAAAGTAGTGCTAGTGTCACACCCTTCGTTGCGGTTTGGCGGAATCGGCGCGATAGATTTACACTGCTCGTTGAAAGGACGTGGAGTTTTTGAACGACGATTGTGTCGCCGGACTGCAAATTCTTGTCGGTCGCTCTCAACAGTGCCTTAATGTTTTCTCCTCGCACAACGCGAATGATTTTATGACAGCCGGCGCTTTGAAGCGCTTTTTCTTGATCATAGGCATCGTCATCCGCGCCTTTGACAATACCGATTCGTCGTTTAGTCGTCACAACGGGACCTTTATTAGTTTCGCGTCAACCTTCGGTTGAGTGTATTTCACACAGAAATGCCACTCTACAGCTAACACGTGTGATTTTTTGGTCTTCCTACTGGTATCTGCTTAAGTGGACTGCTAAATGACTTGAGGGATGTCAAAACATGATTGCACTATAGGCTTCGAGCAAGTGCATGATAAAATGTGAAAAGAGCCCTTAATGGTTGAAAATAATAGATATGAGACGCTTGCTTTGGGTATGCGCGAGCTTCTTGAGAAATTAGACGAATTAAAGCTGACTACGGTGGCCGTGCATGTCGATCTGGGTTTGAGGAGGCTAGAGGCCATGATTGCCAACGAATCATCGAATACGAACGATTTAAAAAGTAATTGAATCATTGTATTAAATTTTTTATTCTCAGTACCGAGTCACTGCGAAGGGAACGCAGAAAATGGAAGCTGAAGCCATCGAGCGCGCAAACGTCGCCCGTCTCACTGAGAAGCAGCGCCAGTGCATGCACCTGGTCGTGTTGAGAAAGTCTTCAAAGGAAATCGCAAGAGAGCTGCAAATCGCTAAACCAACAGTGGACCAGCGTATTGCGAGCGCACGGCACATCTTGGGAGCAAAAAACCGAGACGAAGCGGCCATTATCTTTGCTCGTGCCACACAAACATATGACCGGATCATATATGATGCAGCACGTATTCCAAGCACGATAGCTTTGCTTGATACATCTCAGCAGGAGGTACGACCGAATATCGGCTTGACGCTTAATGAACCTGCATTGATCCCCTTCAGCGGCGTTCTAGAACATCAAGACTTTGAACGGTCAAGCCTCTCGTGGAGCCCGTCAGTCGATATGGGTACTCTAAATAGGGTAGCCATAATGTTCGGATTAACGGTTGGTATTTTATCCGTTGTTTTGGTCGGCTTATCGGTCGCTCAAAGCTTATCGAGAATGCTAGCAGCTTCATAAGTAAGACGAAACCATTCAAATCAAGCCTGCAACGTGTGTGCGTTTCGGGACAGGAGAAACTGTATGAATATGAACATTGAACTAGCTGCCGCTCGCATATCCCGTCAGGTTCCGTTGACAGAAGGGTCTATCGATGATGCACTTATTCAGGTTTCAACGTTAATAACTCAACTCGTCACGGCAAGAAAACAGACAGGCGTTTCGGCAGCGACGGGTCAATCAACAATTGTAAGACTTGCCAAGGCGCAAAATGCACTAATGACCGCAAGCAGCGATGTGCTTAGAGTGCATAAAGACTTGGCTCAACTTGCAGAGGTGCACGCCGGCTTTGACCTTCATGAGTGTCCAAAGAACGCGATTACCGAAGCCACCGTTACAAGGTTGTCAGTTGCAAGCTAACATCTGACATTGACTTAATTGCCGCCGCGTGATGCTACGGAGAAGTGCGCTTACTTCCTGTTTTATTGCTCCTAGCCATCTGTGCTGGCTATGCACTGTGGAAGGGCGGAAAACCGGAGCGCGCTGCGGCAATTGTCTTGTTGTTAATGGCCGTAAGCGATCCGTTTGTACATGCCCTCACACCGCCGACCTATATTAAACTCGATCCCGGGCATTTCATCATCGATTTGGCTGGATGGTCGGCGCTTTTTGTCATCGCTATTAGAGCACGGACATTATGGCCGCTATGGGTAACTTCTCTTCAAACCATATCGCTAATTTCACACGTAACCCGACTGATGGACTACACCCTTCTTCCAACAGCCTATGCGATCATGCAGGTATCGAGTTCTTATCTGCTGCTCGTAGTTTTGACAGTCGGCACATACAATCACCAGGCTCGTCTTCACATGAACCTCACAGATCAGCCTTGGAGAAACTGATTGCGAATGTTGCTCCTTGTCAGGCGGCCAGTTTTGCTGAGGCTTTAATTGAAGAATTTCGTTCCGTTGGACGTGTTTTTTCAGAAACACCTGAATCGCTGCGTCGGGTCATCGGTCCTTGGCCCCAAGTTATAGAATTAATCGAAGCCGCTCACGTTGCGATGGAAGTGGGGTTACGCGGCGAAGTCCAGTGCATCCCCATTCAGGCCACCGACCAGCGCCTGATCGATTATCTTGTCATGGGGATGGGTTCTCTTTCTGTTGAACAACTTCGCGTTTTGTTTCTGGATGGTGGCAATCGTTTGGTGGGCGATGAAGTGCTGGCTTCAGGTACACTCACAACGTTAACCGCCTATCCACGAAACATTTTTAGGAGAGGATTTGAACTGTCCGCAAGCGCAATCTTGCTCGTGCATAATCACCCGAGCGGGCAGGTGGTACCAAGCAAATGCGACATTGAGTTTACCAAAAAATTAAAGGCACTTGGGTACCAAATGGAGATCGAAGTCAGGGACCATATAATCGTTTCTGGGTCGCGGTGGTTTAGCTTTCTTCGCGGGGGACTAATGTGATGGATGCGGGTACCGATGAATTAAGGGCCGAGTTTGCGCAAATTGAAGCAGCTCTCCGGTCTGTTGAAACCAGAGTGGTCGCGCTTCGTAATGACGCGGCAGTTAGCTTTTTGAATAAAACCACCGCGCTGGAAAATGCGGTAAAATATTATAAGATGCGGAGGGTCAGAAATAAAATTTTTGGCACGTGTGATCTGTTTGCAGACCCAGCATGGGACATTTTGATCGACCTTTTTATCGCAGGTGAGCAAGGGCGACGCATATCAGTATCAAGTGCCTGCATTGCGGCCGCTGTTCCTGCAACAACGGCCTTACGATGGGTAAGCGTTCTTGAGGATAATGGTTACATATCGCGGCAACCAGATCCCAATGATCTGAGACGAATTTTCGTCGCGCTGACACCGGAAGTAACTGAAAAGGTCAGGGAATACTTCGCCGGCGATATCGGTGTTTAGTTGCGGCAGCTCTAAGTTGCTTCTACATTCTGTCAGTTCGCAAATCGTTCTCGCTTCACATGTTAGTACTACTATATGGGGTCTGAGGTACAGAATACGTTCAACTAGAGAAACGGCATACTGCTTAAATCATCGATGACATATGGCAGATTTTTATCTTTGAAGGTAATTTCATCAGGAAAATTGCATGAATTTGGGAACAGCTATAGAAACAATGGAGCTTGCTTCAACGTTGGACGCAAAATTGGAAATCAGCGCGCTTCTGGAGCGCACCATAGTCTCCCTGTCTAATCTAGCATCAAGGCCTGAAGACCCCTCCTTCCAAGCTAATACACGAAGCGTGCTCCACGATTTAGCAGTCAACTTAAGCAAAATTGACGTATGGTTGTCGGATGCGGACGCAGCGCGCTTAGAAGAGCTCGGCGCGAGCGAACTTTTTCCAAGCGATTTATACGATAAAATCATGGACCAGTTTAACGTCCACGTTGCCACCCCGTCGGTCAGCAAAAGTTATGTCCAAGAAATACTGAACACAAGAACCACCATTCTGGCTGCCTTTAGCACAGTGGTTGGAGTAGCTAAAACGCAGAAATGCGATTTGGGCGGCCAAATTAATTTAGATGTTGAAATAGGCTTCCCGGTTCACCCTGCCATAATCCACGACAATGTGACCGGACTACCTAAACAGCTTGATTGGATAAATAGGTTCATGCTGGCTTGGAAAACGCCAACAGAAATCAGACAAAGGCGCAATCAAACAAGCAACAAAGGCAACTAAAGGAGCCAAACCTAACAGAGATTTTTCTTCCAAAAAATGGACCAATTTATCGGGAGCAGGTCAGTTCAGTTCGTCCTGGTATGATTCAGACTGATCGAAAGACGCTCTATTTCGCCCGGATCAGGTCGCTTCCATCTGTGTGGCATAGTCTAAAATCGCGCCATAGGGGTCGCCGACAAGTCCAAGCCGCATGGCAAAGGCAGGTTCCGTTTTGATACCCGATCGCTTCAGCGAACGAATATCTCGCCGAAATTCCTCATCAAATCGCTTCAGAATTTGCCATTCCGCGATCATATGGCGAAATCCGAATTGCTCGTTCAAAGGTTTTTCCACTGCGAAGAATTCAACCAAATATCCCTCGATCCTTACTTTGGCAACCAAAGCTCGACCATCCGAACTGGTAAAATAGAATGAAATGAAGTTTGGATAATCGCAGAATTTCTTGGAAAGCCAAGACTCCATCTTTTTCAAATCTGGTGTTGATGAGATTATATCGATATCGCTATCTTCAATATCAATATCGATTGGAATCGTTCCGGCCACGCAGTAAGTCAGGTCAAAATCAACGCTGCTATCAATATTCAATGATTCCACGATTTTATACGCCTGCTTTTGGCGTTCATTACCATGAGCCAGTTTGCGCCAGTCCAAAAAATCTTTGGTAACTTCGAAAATTAGACTTACGCCGGCAAAGTGTATGCAAGTTCGCTGACTTTACGAAACGCGGCCGCGATATCGTGCATCAGCTTTGGATTTTTGCGGGTGTAAGGCTCTATTACAAGCGTTTTGCTACTGTAAACCATACTTCCCCGGAAATCGCTGTCCTTGTATCGACGCAGCCCTCCACCAAACTTGCTGCTATCAAAATGGCCGAAGGTCGCAACATGGTCGTGCGCTTTTCCCTGAAAGATCGGCTCACAATGCAATGGGCGCGTTTCCGATCGCTCAATTTCGACGCCCTCTGCCCTCAAGGCCGCTACATAAGTGTCGATATCCACCGTAGGCAGCGAAGCCTGATCGAACAACGGCTTATAACTGTACCACACGCAGCGATCGGCATAGTCTGGCACCTGTGGCGCGATCACGCCAGGGATTCCAGCGAGTAAGCTTGAGAGGAGTTCAAAATTGCTCCGGCGCCCATCGATATACTCCTCCAGACGCACAAATTGGTTATGCGCAAGCCTGGCTGCAAGAGGATGCATGCGATAGTTCAGGCCCAGACCAGTTCCGCCAAAATCTTTCAGTTCCGACGACGTAACATCTTGAAATGATCGAACCTTGAAATGACCAAACAGTACCGCGCGTTCAAACAGATTCCGATCATTGCAGGTCAGCATCCCTCCCTGACCAGCCGCTACCAGTTTTTTGCCTTGCAGGCTGAAGGCTCCAATATCTCCGATTGTACCAACCCGCTGCCCATCCACTTCTGCCCCATGCGCATGCGAACAATCTTCCACCACCGCGATGCCATGCTTGCGGGCAATTTGCATGATACGCCTCATATCGCATGGAATACCCCACATGTGAGTGAGCACGATCGCGCGGGTGCGAGGGCCGATATGGCGTTCAATATCGTCGGGATCCATGTTCCCCGTAACCGGATCCGAATCAACCAGGACTGGAACCAGATTGAGGGCAAACAGCGGCATGACCGTCGCCAAGAAGGTATAGGTTGGCGCCAAAACCTCATCACCGGGCGAAAGATTCAATGCGAAAAAAGCCGAATGAAGCGCTGCGGTGCCGGAACTGGTAGCGAGCGCATAGCGACACGGCAAATAGTCTCGAAACTGGTCTTCAAGATCCTTCGCATAGCCTTCGCGACCATAATAAGAAAGTTCACCGCGCAGAACCATATCGGCGACATCCTGCGCGTCGGCGGAGGTCATTGGCGGCCACTTCTCCGCGAATTTCTCGGTAATGGTTGGAGCGCCACCATAGAGGGCAAGCCGCGTTCTGTCTTCAATCAACGTCATGACATCTCTCTCATCTTCGAATTGTAGTAGTCGCGAAAATTGTGCTTAGGAACGTAGCCAAGATGCTCTCGTGCCTTGGAAATGTCGAAAATCCGATCAATCGACTCCGGCATGGCCGCATTCATCCGCGCAAGCATCTGGCCAGCACCTGGAAAATAGTTCTCAACGACACTAGGAGCGTGGCGATATAGTCCTGCGCAATCGGATTTCTTGAAGGGACAATGGGCCGCAATATTATAAGCTTCGAACCCAGTTGGCAATCGCGCAAATGCGGCTAGTACATGCGCCTCGGCCACATCTCTGACGTCAACGCCGCGATAAAGCTTCAGCAAATTGTAGTTGAGATCGTCGGCACGGAAAAAGCGCGTCGCCCTCAGCGCGATCACCCCGATTGCGTGCTTTTGGCAGGCTATCTGCAGATGCTCTTCAGACAGCATTTTCGTAAGATCATATATGTCATCCGGGCGGGGATCAAGCTGCTCATCAACCCAGATGGCCTCCCTTTGCTCACGTTTGGAAAGCCCATAGATGGACGTCGAACTAGTAAAAACAATGTGCTTTACGCCATGTTCTATGGAAATTTCAAAAAGATTGTTATCGCTCATTATATTGTTGAACAACAATTCTTCTTTCGACATGTATTTTAAATGATACCCGTGCAACGCCGCAGTATGAATTACGATTTCCGCCCCTTCAACGGCCTGAGTCAGGTCATCCTTGTCGCGTAAATCGGCGACTACATGGCGGTATAACTTGTTGTCCGGTTCGAACTTTGGAGCGAACTTATCCACACCAGTAACCGCCACGCCACGGGCAAGCAGCATCTCGACGATGTGCGTGCCAAGCCAACCACAAGCGCCGGTCACCGTGATGCGCCCCGTGGATTCCACCAATCGCGCGTCGCCCGCTGGTTCTCTCATGTGGCCGCCATGGCGTTGAAGCCAAGCTCACACCAGATTGCATAGTGATCAGAGGCCGCTGCCGAAAACTCGTCTTTGACATCGACGCGCCCAGATCGATCTTTCAGGAAAACCTCCCGAGAAGTCTTGAAAGAGGGAGCAAATAACTGATGGTCAATCCACACGTAATGCAGCTTGCCAAAAGCTTCTTTGATGATCGGATCCTCGTAAGTGCAGGTCCAGAGATCCTCACGACCCTCCACTTCGACCCAGCGATAACCCAAAGCATCGTGTAGAATCGTTTCAGGTTTGTAAATATTTCCCATTAGATTAGAGAGATAACTTCCATCTAGCAAGCGCTCACTGTAATCAAGAGTGGGGTCATCGTTCATGTCACCTTGAATTATGAACGGTATGTATGACTCTGTCTTGAGTAACTGCTCGATACGAATACGCAGCCTATCAGCCTCTGCAACCATCTGTATGCGTTTAGCGAGAGAAATTCGTTCGTACATGAAGAAACTAACCGCCTTCAATATACCCTTGGTTGGACCGTGGACCTGAATGACGCGAAATTGCTGGCCGTATTCTTTTTCCTTGAAGATAACTTCGAGCGGTTGTTTGTCCCACCAGAACTTTTTGGTCAATCCGTTACCATCGGGATCGGCAAGCCAGGTGTCGTAGAAGTTCAGGTCTGGGTCGATTGCAACCGGTTCAACATTGTCTCGATGGGCAAACAGAAGATTTTCGTAGCCCCGCGAATAGGACCGCACGACTTTCAATTTCAATTCAGGAGCAAATTCATCAAAAAATGACTGTAACTGCGACGATTTTCTAGGCCCTTCGCATATTCCAATAATATCTGGATTAATTCTCTTCAAGACCGTTGCTATGGCATTTGCCCGTGGGATAGCGCTTTTTTTTATATTATCACCATCGAACATCGCGGTCATGCTCTCGATGTTATATGTACATATTTTCATAGCACGACTCGCTCATTTTTCTTGTGAATGTCGTCATCGGCGCGAAACGGAAGAGACTGACCGAAACGAGGTGAAAGCGAGAGGTCCAGGCCGCCCTCCCAACGCTCGGATTCACTCATGGATGGAGATATTTCCTGAGCAGCGGCTGGCGCTCCAATAACTAGCGCGATGCCAGCGACGGCAGTCGAATAATCGAGTCTCACATTCTTCTCCCTGTTTGGCACTCGATAGCACACACTGAATTTTAGTATCAAAAGCTGAAGAGAATAGGAATTGGTCTGAGCCCTTAGATTACTCCAGTTTGGACTAGCTTCCGATCCGGTATTGAGCCTAGCCCCTTTTTTGGTCCGACCTTTATGAGAAAGACCGGTTCTTTTTGACCTGATCTCGTCAAATTGGTCCATTTTTTGGGAGAAAAATCTCTGTTAGGTTTGGCATTTGTCAGCCAGGAGATTTTGGCATGAAGAAGAGTAGGTTCAGCGAACAGCAAACAGCGTTCATATTGAAGCAGGCAGAGGACGGGAGGACGGTTGAGGAAGTCTGTCGCAAGGCCGGCATATTCTGCGCATATCTAACCGAACTACCCATGATATGTCTTGCCGCTAAGTAGCCGCATATCATGCTTGTGTAATGATGTTGGCCGGTCGGCTCAATGTCCAGGCTGTGATAGAAAAAACAATTCAGCAGCGCAAAGCAAAGTGCCCGACAAAAATCCTACTCCCAAAATACCAACCTTCGGCAACGCATGAAAAACACGATGTTCTCGAATTTTTGAGATTGATAGTTATGAAATTTGAGGAGAGCTGGGCGAGACCCGGCCTCTGGCCGGGCACGGCTCTAGTCGGCCCAAATGGGCCGACCGGAGCCAGGCTGAAGCCTGTCTCCGCCTTTGCAGGTGACGATCCTCTCGTGAAGCAAGAAAAGTGGCAAGCCCGGCCAGGTCTGGCCGGACTTGCGTGCCGCTAAAACCTGCGTCTTCATCCATCTCTGCGCCACTTCGCTACAGTGACTGCGTTGCATGGGCGCGAGTCAAAGCAATCGCTGCCTCTTGCCTAGCTGCGCTAGAAGAAAACGGCATTTTGGCGTTTGTTTGATTTTGAAAGATGCAAAATGCCGTTTTCTTCAAGCTGCGCTTAGGCTCCAGCGCGACGTCGATTGCTTTGCCAGTCGCTTGCCCATGCGCCTTGACCCTTGCGCGAAGGTGGCTCCGAGACGGATGAAGACGAAGCCCCCTTGTGTTTTTGCAGCACCGATTATGGAAAGCCTACGGCTTTATGTTTATTGTGGGAGCTAAAGCTCCGGTTTGCGCTCAGGTTCACCAAGCCAGATGAATTTTTGTCAAGAAATCAATGATATAGACGAAATAAAAGTGGGGCTCTATATATAAGACATCAAGTCGCTAACCGGCTTGATACTTAAAAAATCCGGCAATTTTGCCGATATTAGATGAAGGATTAAGAATATGTCGAATATGCAACAGCTTGGTATCGTTCGCCGCAACGCCAATAACGGAACAGTCATGGGCCGTTTTGTAAGTCTGGAAATATCACTTGTGGTAGCCTTGCGCGCGGTAAGTTCCGACAATCCCGATGCACCCAAATATGAAGTTCATGGCCTCAATAAAAGCGCGAATGAATGGGTGCAAATCGGCGCGGTATGGGAAAAGTTCAGCAACTCCGATGGCTCGGCTTTCTTGCAAGGCAGCATTAAAGACCGCTCTTTTGGTCAAATCCAGTTGCTTGGCTTCCCACGCCAAAACAACGAAACTGGCGAAGATGAAATCGTTTTCGGTATTCCAGCCAATCGCCGCCGGAGCAATGCGCCAATGGACGCAGCAGACGATGGACTAGGCAACAGCACCGAAGGCGAAGCAGCAGCTAGCCCAAAAGGCCGCAAGGCAAAGACAGAGCAGGAAGTTGAAGCACCCGCACTGTAAAAGGAAAGGGGGAGGGCCAAAAGCCTTCCCCCAATCCAGTTTCGGCAAAAGCAGTCTAACCCTGCAAAGGCCGCGATAGTCGCCAATCAGACGAAGGATTAGAACGATGACCAGCAACCAACCCAAGCGCATTAGCAGCTTAGCCGAGATAATGGAACTATACGCCGAGCAAACCGACGTTCGCGGCGATTATGCATCCGCATTCGCCGAAGATATCGCGCGCGCCCAATTATCGGTATACGAACCAGAAACGAACGACGAGCTCCCCGATCCACGCACAGCGCAGCTTTGCGTAGAAACCGTCATGCGAGGGATGTTCGACGTCATGGCCGAAACCCGTTTGCAGCCCTTCGCGCAGCGCCTTGCATGGGGCTTTGTGAACAGCTTCCATATGGTAGCTGGACAGATTGAACGCCAAGAAGATGACGCAGCCAAAAAATTAGGCGAAATGGCGCGAGAGTTTGACCCGTCAGAAATCTATGCAACCCAGCTCGAAACACAGCAACGCATAACCCAAACGCTAACAGAAGCCCGCCAAGCGCTGGAATGTATGCGCGACCATGCAGCCGAAGTCTATCGCGTTGAAGCCGGACAGCCTTGGAGCAGCACCAAAGGTTCGCGCGTATCATCAGCCTTGAGCGCTTCGCACATCGAAGCCCGCGACTTTCTTGCATCCAGAGCGCAGCAACGCCGCGAGCAATTGGCCCCCACTGGCCCCGTCGTCGTTATAACAGGCGCAAGCGTTTGGGATGACTACCGCGCAGTCTATGCAGCGCTTGACCAAGCAAAAGCATTTAGCCCATCCATGATTTTGGCAACAACCGCACAGCGCACAGGCGTTGACGCAATTGCAGCCGCATGGGCAGCAGCAAATGACGTCAAACTCATCGCGTTCAAATTGAACATGGCCCACGGACGCGCCGCAGGATTTAAGCGCAACATCGCGCTTGTAAAACTGGCACCCGTTCAAGCCATCATCTGCAAAGGCTCACACATACAGGTCGACTTGGCAGAAAAAATGCGGACCGCCGGAATTGCCGTCACAATCATCCGGCCAGAAATGGACCAGAGCCAACACACAGGAGAAACCAAAGCCGCATGAACCCGATTTATAGGCGGAGCGGCTAGCCGCCCCGCCTATATAATCATGTCCGCATGGTAACGACTGTTGACATTGCTCGACAAATTGTCATCGGAAGAATTGAGCGCGCCGCATTTGGAAATGTTGGAAAATTTCGGGATTTAGGGCAGGGGCTGGCCGAGATAAAAATAATTATGGCCCAGGTTATCGACTGTATTTTGTGCGCCGCGCAGATGAACTCATCATTCTGTTATGTGGCGGCGACAAGTCGTCGCAAAATAGAGATATTACGCTCGCGCAGAGACTGGCGAAGGAGATAAATTTATGATCGATCCAAGCACATTAGAAATTTTTGACGCTGCAAAATTGCTCGAAAACGAAGAAGATATCGCTGACTATCTCACCGACATGCTCGCCGATGGCAACGCAGCCTTAACGCAACATGCACTAGGCGTTGCTGTGCGCGCCGCTGGAATGATGAAGGTTTGCGATAAAACCGGATTAACACGCCAAGGCATCAACAAAGCCACACGGCCAACAAGCAAACCCAGTTTTCAAACGGTGGTGGCAATTGCCCAAGGCTTAGGCTTGCAACTCCAATTTGTTCAGCGATAAAGCAAACAAAGGCCAGCGAAAAGTTTACGTGAAGCGCCATGCCGCTGCACCTGTATCGCGGTCAATGCGCCTTGCCAGACCCAACACCGCTTGGCGTTGCAATCGGCTGTGCAGCCAAGCCTTTGGAAGGCAATTCATCGCCCGTGCGCCACGTCATATGGGACACACCTTGCGTCCGCATCAGATCGGCAAGCGCCTTGTCATACGCAGGGTCAGGCAAGTTCCTTGTTAAATAGACCGCAGTTGCCTCATGCGGCGTGTCGGTAAAGGTCAAGCTTGCAATGGGTTTATTCAGGGCCAAATTGACCCGCATGCCCTTCACAAAGCGCCGACGGGACGCCACAGACTTCATTAAAAGTGCCCGCTCCTCCAAACCTTCATATGGCAACCAATCGCGCGTTACTGGCATTACCGACAATTCATAAAGTTGCGGTAATCCCGACGCACCAATTGAAAAACTGGCGGCCATGACCAAATGCCCGCCATCGTCGTCTGATTGCCATAATGCTTCTTCGACCGCGAACCGTTTGTGAAAGCGCCGCGCCATGTCCTCGTCGATCAAAAACGGCCATTCCGGTAAATGCTTGATCAGCATCTTTTCACCGAAACGCGCTTTTTCTATCGACTTCACTTCGCCGACCATAATCATGATAGCATCGCGCGACGCATCGGCGACCGAAAGTTCGCCATGGCGACGGCGCGAAATCGCTTCCTTGTCATCAAGCTTAAAAGTCTCAGGGACAAACAAATATTGACCAAGCGATTCGCCGCGCACCTTGCACGATAGCGCAGCGCTCACCAGCTCGCGCCGCACAACAAACCAGTTGCGCTTACCCTGCATCGCCGGATGCCAATGCGTCAGCTGCGCCCTGTCCCAAAGATAATGCAAAAAACCGCGAATAGATAACTTCTGCCCCGTTGATCGCACATCAGGCTTGTCATTTGTAAACGAAGCCGGAGCACTACGCGCAGGACCACGCGAAAGCGCAAATCCAAACTTCAATAAAGTCTCGCCTGTCACATCATCATCAACAACCGCTTGGCCGCGAACCTGTCCGATACCGGTGAGAAAATCAGGTGCCTCATAATGGTCGCAATAATACGCATGGAGCGCGCCAGTTCCGGGCCAGCGTGCCAAAATATACGCGCCCTGCCTGTTAGCAATATATAGATCAAGATCGCGATCACGGCGGCATAAACAGCGCACCTTGCTCTTGATAGAATAAGCGCGCTCAACCATCGCTTCAAAACCGGTATCGCCGGGCGACATTTCGCGGTCTATGACAAAATAACGCTGCATGATGTTGATCCCCGTCAATGCCTAAATTGAATCAAAAAGCTGCCTATTTTGCAAGCAAACGATCATGCAAGCCTTGTCCAATCAAGGATGGAATATCGTTAGCCCCAACGAGACCATTTAAGGCTCCATTCTATCGCAGTTTTTGCGCAATTGCAGCACCGCCCAGCGTTTCGATTGCCTTTGCAATTGCTTTTGCATCACCTATTTCCATCTTGCCGATCTTAACCTTTTGGAGTGCAGCCAGCAGCACCGTGCGGCCAGCATCAAGCGTTGCTTGTTTTGCGCGCTTTTCAGCCTCATTGAGTTTGGCTAATTCAGCCTTGAGCGTCTTACGTCGTGCATCGATTGCAGCCAGATCATCATTGTCTTTTTTTATGCGCGCCATGTCAAAATTCCTTGCAGTTCATGATATTAAGTCTTTGGCAGATGTAACCACGATAATGTGATTTACCAACCGATAATATGGTATCCTTAGAACCGCCAAAAACTTTCTGTCTTACCTATCCGATCCGGGACATTGAATAGATGGAATGCATGATGTTTGCCTCAAGCCCAAGCGGGCAGGGGTTGCCCAGATAATTGGCAACTGACGCCCAGTTAAGAAACCGGAACAAGGACCAACAAGGACAGCGTTCAGGGGATATACTCTTTGAAAAGAGTGCACACGGTATGCGCTAGCGCGGGGTGTCGAGAAAGTCAAAAACCCGCAGAAATGCGAAACAAATGGAGAGGTGCTTATGTGCGCATTATGAGGTGTAAAAAAACACAATAGGGTCATTTTCGCCAGAACGAGGTGCTTATGAGCATACACCTGCAGAAACCTCGACAAAAATTAGCATGTCGAGAGCAAGAAGCAGGTGCGTATCTGAACTCTCTAGATAGCAACAATTGCGGAGTATTGACAAATCTGACGCCAATCGGTAACCAAAAGTTGCCTTACGAAGTATCCACCACCCTTGATTATTGGGGGTGATTACATGGTTAGCGAGTTACGACGGCAATCAGTTGTCTTGGACAGACCCACATGGGACCGCCTTCGGGTAGCCGCTGATGATGCCGGTATCACAAAATCTGAATTAGTACGTTCCGCCGTAGAGCATTATCTGGCTTTTAGATCTGGGCAGTCGTGGAACCCAAACCGGATCGCCGAATTGGTCGAATACTCGCAAATGGCAGTAGACCAGATGCTGCTCAAATTGGCTCCTGAAACACGTGACGAAATCATTGAAGCTGTTGATATACGCATGGAGCAATATCATGGCGGATAGAGGGCCGCGTCCGCTCCACCCGCAAGCCTGGTCTAGCCACGGAGAAGCAAACCGTAATTCAGGAAACTTCACGAGGGGCTCGCAACTTTTAGGACACCAGTTTTCAATGTGGTGGCGAGGGGTGCGCCTACCAGTGGTGATCTGGGCGGGGTTGCTCTTGTTATTCTTCACGATCAGAATGTCCATGACACTTGGCCAATATGAATGGCAAATGATCGGCCAAAGGCTGCTGGCAACTTTGTGGCTGTATCTTGATATTTCCGAAATGAAGCGCGTGGATATTACGTTACGCGATGGCAGCGTATTTCAAACCTATATGGGATATGTACCGTTCATTGCCGACGTACAGACAGCTTGGGCAAAGCTTATAAACGCCTTCCTTGGATCACTCATATTTTCAACGACAATAACAGCTCTATTTGTATACTGGTATGTGCCATGGGCGCGCAAGCGCGGCGAAAGTATCCTAGCCGATCACCATGAGCGCGGCGTCGAACTGGTTGAATATCACGCTTTGCGCAGGTTGATTGTACGCCACAACAGAAAAAAATTGCACGAGCGGGCAGAAGAAATGTTTCCCGATCACAGCGCTGCCGAAGTGGCCGATTTGCCATTTGCAACCCGAAAGCAGGCAGGGCTTGCACCACCTTACATGATAGCAACCCTGCCCTTTACATATGGTACAGAGCAAAGCCACGTCATGGCGGTCGGCACGACAGGCTCGGGAAAAACGACGGTACTTAGATCATTGGTGGCACAAGCAATCGAACGCGGGGATAACATTGTTCTTTTCGATCTAACTGGCCATTATGTTGAAGCTTTTTATAGGCAAGACCGCGACTATATTTTGAACCTCAATGACCAAAGATGTGAAAGCTGGTCGGTGTTTAATGACTGCGAGACACAAAGCGAATTTGTGGCAGCCGCGACTGCACTTATTCCCACAGAGTATGGGTCGGACGGCGGTTTTTGGGAACGCGCAGCACGAACGCTATTTGTTGAAATGTGCGTTAAACTAAAGTCGCTTGGGTTGACCAGTAACAAGGCCCTTTCAGATGAACTTTTGAAGGCCAGCCTCAAGCATATCTATTCCCGTTTGAGAGGAACCGTTGCCGATCCTTTGACGTCGCCGGACGCTGCAAAGATGGCGCAATCCATTCGCGCCGTCCTTAACGCGCACGGAGATCATTTGCGGTTTTTACCGGATGGTGGTGCGCCATTCTCCATAAAGAAATGGATCAAACTCGAGGAAGAAACGCCTTCGATATTGTTCATCACCGCGAGCTATTCCGATCTTGATATGGCAAAACCGCTGCTTACGATGTGGATGAATATTGCGATCAATACATTGATGACTTTAAAGCATACACGCGTGCTTCGTACGTGGTATATATTTGACGAATTGGCAGCGCTGCATAAGCTGCCAGCGTTGGAACGCGGTCTTCAAACCGCACGTAGTTTTGGCGGCGCCTTTGTGCTTGGTCTGCATAACTTTGCAGGGCTAAGAGTGCCCTATGGCGATGACGGAGCCTCCAACATCATCAGCCTGACCAATACAAAGTTATTCCTACGCGTAGCCCACACAGAAACGGCAGAGGAGTGTTCGCGTCTCATTGGAACACGCAAGGTGAGATTCATGGACGAAAGCTACTCCTACGGGGCCCATCAAACGCGCGATGCTTCAACGATCAGCCCCACAACAAAGGAGGAAGCTTTGGTGATTGCTGATGACCTTACAAGCCTTCCAAACCTGACGGGTTATATTCGGTTTCCGGGAAAATTTCCGTCGGCAATGGTAACAATACCTTACGTCAACTACGAGGTGGTCGCTCAAGGATTTATTCCAAACGAACCACCACCATTGTTGCTTTTAGACAAGGACGATGGAGATGATGACAGTGGCGGGCAGGGCGAGGGTGGAGGTCCTGATATCGCAGAACTGCATCCAGAAAGCGATATGCCACCGGAAGAAGCACCTCGGGATAATGCTGTCCATTTAGGCAGTAGAAAGGACATAGACCCGAAAACCGAAAATCCTATTAAACGGGTCACATTGCCCACACCCATCAGTACCCGAAATGCCCCGCGGCGCGGCAGATTGAGTATGCCAAAGAAGCCGGTCCAGTCGACGGAAGGCGATGTAAAACTAAATGTCAGGGAAAGTCAAAAAGGCAAACTAAACACCGTCGCGCCCTTTGCGAAACAGGGTCCTAGGCCCCGTGCCGCGCAGGTTGAGGAGAGTGTTTCAGGTAATATTGCCAAACGTGAAGTGCAGCAAGATTTCTACGACGATTCCACAAAAGCTTCGCGAATAGCAAGTCGCGACGGCGACGAATTGGATCATGATATATGAGCAAACCGGAGCAGCTTGACGATGAAACGTCACATGTCCCGCGTATCGCGCATGAGCGGGCTGAATTTGTCGGAACGCAGCTTCACCGGCAATGCACCAATCTGGTTGGCACGTCTGCACCCAGCGCCGATAATCTGATATGGGCTGACCTCGTTCAGTTTGTATTGCGCGCTGCGCGCGCGGCAGAGCAGAATGGCGGGACAGAGCAATGAGTGTGTCGATTGGCGCGGTGCACTCAGCCAGCGGAGCAGCTGCATATTTTGCGGCCGACAATTATTACAGCGCTGAACAAGCCGAAGGCACATCGCAATGGGCAGGACAAGGCGCAAACGAAGCAGGGCTTGCAGGGGCTGTCGATACAGTTGTCTTTGAGAAAATTCTCAACGGTGTTCTTCCCGACGGCACGCAAGTTGGCGATCCCGAGAAACGTGACCACGGCCGTGATTTTACCTTCTCGATGCCCAAATCTTTATCGTTGTTGGCATTGGTATCAGGCGACAAGCGCATCTTGGAAGCGCATGTCGAGGCCGTGCGCGAAACGATGCAATGGGCAGAGAAGAATTTGGCAGAAGCCCGCATCAAGGTGGACGGCAAGGATGTCGCGGTCAGAACAGGTAATCTTACATACGCGCTGTTTCAGCATGATACGAGCCGCAAAACCGATCCGCAAAGTCACATTCATGCCGTGATTGCCAATCTGACTCGGCTGCCAGAAGATTACCGACAGGCCGATAAGATTGACCCAAACACAGGCGAGGTCACCCGCGATGATGGTTGGCGTGCTTGGCACAACGGGGCGATGTATAAAGCCAGCACGACTCTCACATCGATTGCTAACGCCAATTTGAGGGCGCGCGTCGAACAGCTCGGGTATAAAGCTGAATTGGTGGCTGGCGGCAAACATGGTGCGTTTGAAGTTATAGGGCCAGATGGGGAACGCATTGCAAAGACCGCGCTCGATGGATTTTCCAAACGTGGCCAGGATATCAAGGCTAAGGCGCAAGAACTTGGCGTGCACAGCCCGCAAGGCCGGCGGGAAATAACAAAACGCACCCGCGATGCCAAGATAGATGCTGGTGACCGCGACGCTCTGCAAAGCAAATGGCGCGAGGAAGCAAAAGAGCTTGGCTATAATGGCGATAGCATATTCAAGGCCGCCAGCCTTGCTTGCGAAAAAGGAACGACCGAGCGCGGCGTTATTGCTGTGGGCGCGGCCGTTCGCGATACTATCCAAAATATCGGTGAACATTTACGCCGCGGCGATGACCCTCTGATCGACCAAGGATTATCGCGACTAACGCGGACACCTAATGTCGTTCGCACCCAATATGCGACCGCTAGTGCGGTTCGTATATTGAGTGAGCGCGAAGCAGCGTTCAAAACATCGGATGTTATAAAAACAGCGGTCGACTTAGGGCTTAAGGGCGTCACACATGCCAGCGTTGAAAAGCGCATGGAGCAGCTCGCCGAAAAAGGTCAGCTCGTCGTCGGCCAGTCGCAGCGCCACGATCGCGCCGTTGACTTTGTAACCACAAAAGACGCCATCGAGCAGGAAAGACGCATCCTGAAGGCAATGGATACAGGCATGGGGCAAGGCAGACCATTGATGCCAGCCAATGAAGCTGCGCGCGCGCTACAGGCGCTCGCTGGCGACAAGCAGCTTAATCCCGAACAATTGGCGGCAGCCATTCAGATTGTGTCGTCCACCGACAGGATTGTGCAAATCCAAGGCAGGGCAGGGTCAGGTAAATCGACATTGTTGCAACCCGTTGCCAAAGCAGAAGCTATTGATGCCGCAGCGCGCCTTTTGGGCCAGGATGGGCATAAAACCTTAATTCTAACAGGTGAGGTTAAAGGCGATGCCACGGCCCTGGCGTTTCAAAACAAGATGGTCGGCGACTTAAAAGCCGATACCGGGCTTGAAGCAATGACAGTAGATAGCTTCATTTATCGCAACACAAAATTCTTGGACGGGAACGCATCACCTCAAAGCTTTGCTGCGCGTAAATCGGAACTTCAGGGCAGATATTTGATCCTTGACGAAGGATCCATGAATTCCAACGAACAGATGGATAGGCTTACTTCGCTTGCAAATCTGATGGAGGTTGGCCGTCTTGCCATTATCAGTGATCGAAAGCAGTTAAGCGCGATTTCTGCAGGTAAACCCGCTGCGATGATGCAGGCCCGCAGCATCCAAGATTCCCTTCCGGTCTCCGAAGTGAACATAAATATGCGGCAGACAAACCATGATATGCAACTTGTCGCCAATCTGGCTGACGCGGGCAATATAAGGGGCGCGTTGGACGTTTTGGGCGACCGTGTCATAGAGAGCAATGACCGAACCGGCGATGCAGCGCGCGCATGGCTTAAATTAAGTCCGCAGGAGCGCGGCAAAACTATATTATTGCCTTCGGGGCGTCAGGGCAGGGCAGAAGCCAACGCGCTTATCCAGGCGGGCTTAAAAGCCGAAGGAAGCATATTTGGAGAGGGGCGCAACTTCAACGTCCGCGAAAGTGTTCAGTTGGCGCATGAAGAACTGCGTTATGCCCAAAACTGGCGCGAAGCTGAATTTTTGGAAGTTGGATCAAAATACAACTCTCTTGGGCTGCAGCCGGGAGATTACCGCATCGAACGCGTCTATGACAATGGCCGTATCGGCCTCAGCGACATCAAGGGACGAAAATTGCGGATAGATCCGCTGCGCATTGACCCAAACAAAAGCAGTGAAGCACTCAAACTTGCCAATGAAAAAGCCATAAAGGTGCATGAAGGCGAGACCATAAGATGGACCGCAAGCGACAAAAAAGCAGGCCGTGATATGCTCAATGCGTCCATTGCCCATGTTGAGCGCGTCGGGAAAGACGGGATTACCGTTCGGCTTGGCAATGGCGAGATACGCGAGCTTGTCAATGGTGACCTTATGCTTAAACGCATGGATCTGGCCTACGCGATCAACACCCATATGGCACAAGGTATAACCAGTGACACGGTGTTTTCGGTCATGGGGTCAACCGAAACGACCCTATCCAATGCACGCTCTTTTCTGGTCAATCACACACGACAACGAAGTGATGTTAGGCTGTTCACCGATGACAAAGCCAAGCTGATCAAACAGCTTGAAAGCAATAGAGGCGACAAAACTTCAGCGGTTGAAACCATCGGCGAGCTTGCGGTTGAAAAAATACTAAACTCCAAGAAAAATGGCTCAGACCACAAAAGCGATGCAGCAAAGGACCGTGGCGACGACAGGATCTATCTCAATGATCTTCCTGACTTAAAGGCAAAGAGCGGCACAGCAAACCTCAATGACGCTGCAGATTTGAGCGGAACACAGGCAACAAACGAAAAGGAAGTTGCGGGTCGTGACCTCGGTTTACCAAGAGGGAACGAAACATCCGGGCCCAAAAAGAACGCATCAGAAAAGGGACCAAGTAGCTCCCCAATATCCCAAGAAGAGCGCCAACTTGATCGTTCAAAAGGACTAGAGCTATGATAAAAAGAGACAAGCTCTCCTTTGCAGTGATATCTACGGCAGACAGTTGCCGTGGTTGAAATAAAAACTGGCCTAACTGTACGATCAGCGCCGCTTTTCCCTAGAGGCTCTGCGCGATGCGTTGCAGCGTATCGCCCTGGTTTACGCGATAGCTGCCGCCTGCTGCGCCCTGATAGTAGCTGTTGATAGGGTCGTAATTCTGCGCAAAGTCGGCGTATGCGCCGCCGTACACCTGTTGGTTGCGGAACGTGCCGGGGCTGTTCGGGCTGACCACGCGGCGGTCGCCGACCGAAGCGTCGTAGCTCAAATCCGACGTGCCGTTATTGCCGGTATAACCCATTTGGCGACCGCTAAAGCGATACCATATTTCGTGCGGGTTGCCGGTCTGGCCGCTGATATAGCCGCTTTCGTCGCGGCGGATGATCTGGCCGATCTCGTCCAGAGTAAAGCTGACGCTGCGCGGCTTGCCGTCGGCGATGTAAGCGCTGGTCATCTGGCCGAGCGCGTTGAGATAGAACGTCGTGTTGTACGTCGTCGACTGGTTGATATTGGGCTTGTACTGGATCGACGTTTGAACCGCGCCATCCCACCACTGATAGCCGTTCACCGTGCGGCTGGTGGTGGAGTTGGCGTTGTTGACCGTACTGGTCGATTGCACCCAGGCAACGCTGCCCAGCATATATTGGCCGCTGTTATAGTCGGTGAAGTAATAAGACGTGTTCGACGTATAGGTCTTGTTGTCGTTCTTCTTGGTCGACGTGCTGTCGTAATAGAGCTGACCCTTGGTGTTGTAATAAGCCGTGCGGCTGAAGATCACTGTGTAGCCGTTATAATCATAATCGGACTGCGACGTGGCCCGTCCCATCAGGTCGTAACCGAACGACGATTTCAGCGTGCCAGTGCCCGGGGCGGCAGGGACATTATTTGCGCCCGCGCTTTCGCTTACTGCAGCGCCATAGCTTTGCTGGGTCTGGTACAGGCGGCCCGCGCCATCATAGAGATAGATTTCGCGCAGCTCGTTATAGCTGCCTTCATAATAATAACCCCAGTCATAGTCGTAATAACCGGCCTGATATTGCGTCGTCGCGACGCCAACGCGGTAGTTGATTGCAGGCCCCCTTCGACAAGCTCAGGACAGGCTTGCCGCTATTTGGGCGGATAGCGATGTCAGTGCGTTGCTGACAGGTGAAATACTACATTGCAAGCAATTCTAAATTTAGTGCACTGTCACCGCAATTGCTTTTGTGGCGCTTAAGTTTACAAAATTATACGGCAAACGCGGTATTTGTGTAAACTTACGTCAACATTGCGAAGTTGGCTCACCGGGTCCGAAAGCACGGGCGGAGATCAACATGTTCAAAGAGCCGGTCGTGCAACAGATGCCGGACCAATTCATAGAATCCCAAAGCAAATCCTACATTGCAAGGGGTAATTCGACGAGAATAATTAAGTGCACTGTCACGGTAATTCCACGCTGAATGAGCTTTACCGCCCCTTTACTGTGTTCCCCGTCGCCACCCGCGCCAACGCCGCATTAGACGTTGAAAAACTGCGCGGTGTTGAGGCGGGCTTTGACCTGCGTCCGGCCAATGGCATCTCCTTTGGCGCGACATTGTTTTACAACCGCCTGAACGATGCCATTGCCAATATCACCATCGGTCCCAATCTGCGTCAGCGCGGCAATGTTGATGCGGTCGTGGCCAAGGGGGTTGAGCTGTCGGGCGAAGCCGTTTTTGGCGACGTCGCGCTTTCGGGCTCCTACGCATATAGCGATAGCAAAGTACGCGCCTCTGGCAGCGCGTCCGCACTCAACGGCCTGTCCCCGGCGCAAAGCCCGCGCCATGCCGCCAACGCAAATGTGCGTTGGACGCCAAATGCAGGCGCAATATTCTCTGCAACCGCCCGCTATATCGGCGCGCAGTTTGAGGATGATCTGGAAAGCAACATCTTGTCCTCCGCGTTGACATTCGATGGCTTTGCACAAGTCCCGATAACGCGTCAGATCGCCTTGACGGCCCGTGTCGAGAATATTTTCAACGAGGCGGTCGTAACCCGCAAGGTCGACAGTTCCATCGACCTTGGAACACCGCGCATCTTGTGGATTGGACTGAAGTTTACGACGGAGTAAGCCGCGCCTGAATTCCGAATTCCGACGACAGTGCACCTAATTCCGGCTTAGAACTGTAATTCCCAGCTTGCAATAATTTAGTGCACTGTCATGTCTGGACGGCGCACTGCGATCAAGGGGTAATTGTTGAGATGTAGCACGTTGCGGGTGCGGTCATGTCTTCGGCCTTTTGGTGTGATGGTTGATCACTGGCCCTGATGTTTGTCCGCTTATGCTGTTGGCCCCTATCACCGTATCGCGCTTGCTGGCGCAGACAGTATCCCGGGCTTGGCAGCTATGTCCGTATGTGTTGCATCATGTCCAGTTCACCCGTGATCCCGTTTGCGCGTCTTTGCTTTAGGCGGCGCGATAGCTTGTGTCTTGGCGCATCAGCGCAAAGGCCATGCGGGCAAGTTTGTTAGCCGTGGCAACCGCAACCAGCTTGAACGGCTTGGTCTCCAGCAGCTTCCTTGCCCAGGCCCGCAACGGATCATTATGCCGTGCCTGATGGACCAAGACGGCATGCGCGCCCACGACAAGCAGTTTACGTAAATAGCCATTACCCATTTTGGTGATCCGCCCAAGCCGCTCTTTGCCGCCCGATGAGTGTTGCCTTGGCACAAGGCCAAGGAAAGCGGCGAACTCGCGCGGTCCGCTAAAGCCCGATGGATCGCCAATGGTTGCGACCAATGCCGAAGCGGTGACCGGCCCGATGCCGGGGATGGTCATCAACCGGCTGGCAACCGGATCTGCCTTGGCTTGTGCCGCAACTGCGGTATCGATGTCCCTGATGGCCTCATCCAGATGGTTGATCTGCATGACCAATGGCATCAGGCTCTGCTGGACCATATCACAAATATCAGGATGCCCTTCATGGATCAGCGCGCCCAGACTGCGCATGTTGCGCGCCCCTTGCGCCGCAATGATACCAACCTCTGCCATATGCCCGCGCAAGCCATTGAACAACTGCGTGCGTTGCGCAACGAGCATCTCGCGAACCTTGTGCTGCATGAGCATGGCCTGATTGTCGATGCTGCGCACGGCGACAAAGCGCAGACCCGGACGGAACAGCGCCTCGTAGATCGCAGCAGCATCATTACGGTCGTTCTTCTGCCGCTTCACAAACGGCTTCACATAAGCAGGAGGGATTAGCTTCACATCATGGCCCAAAGCCAACAACGCACGCCCCCAATGATGCGCAGAACCGCACGCCTCCAAACCAACAAGGCAAGGGCCAAGGGCGGCAAAAAAGGGCAGCAGCTCTTTCCTGCGCAGCGCCTTGGCAACAACAACCTTACCCGCAGCGTCACAGCCGTGAACCTGAAAAATATGCTTTGCTAAATCAACCGCAACCGTGGTGACAGTCGATAGATCAGATGGTAACTTGCTCATGTGGATGGCTCGGGTGGTGGATATTTGACAATCACACCCTGAAGGTTCGGAAAGCCCGAATCAACTCAACAGTGCGCCGTCCACAACATCACCGTAATTCCAACATCACCGTAATTCGAGTTTTTATCTTGCCTTAACGGGGTTTTGGAGACTTAGGCGCTCATAGCAGCTTCGACGACGCGGCAGCATAATCCGAATGGAACTTATCATAGTGGGGATTCCATTCGCATACGCCAAAATACCCTTGGACGGCCTCCTCTATCACTGCTGGCGAAGACACACTGCGGTTTCTCAGCATTTCTGCTTCGGACGATGACGCAGGCCGACTAACAGTGCGGTCTCTTGACTCAATATAGACCACACCTGCCTGTCTGACTTTGAACGCGGGCTGTGGGAAGCTGGCCAGATTTCCCTGCACATTCCCGACAATCGGCCAATCACCATGAAAGATTTTCGCATCCAGCGTTAGTGCCAACAAAACCGGTTCCTGATCGATAACGCTGTGCGGGTCCACGTTGTGCGTTTCGATCTTTTGCCCGAAGATCGCCACATAAAGCTCATCGTTCCACGCGCTCACAAGCTGCCCAACAGCCCAAGTCTTGCCGTCGAGAGGAACAAGGAACACGTCACCGACTTTTACCTGAATGCCCATTTGATCGTTTGCTCCTATTTTGGCTCAGGCAGCCCGAATGTCGGGCGACGAGCCGCGCCGACTGGGTCACGCAGGTTGGACACTGCTGATGACCTGCGAACAGCAACGCCGCTCGTCAGTCCCTGAATGTAAGTATGTTCGGCTATGTCGAGTGAACGACCGGGGTTAGCGCGGTCGATGATCTCAAATTCAAACTTTGAATTCGGAAACGTTCGAGCGTGCTCTGCTTGGCGCGCAAAGAAACGGGCATCATTTATGGCTTGCCCGCCATAGGGGGCAAGCTTTCCAGTTATGTCGGTGCGAAGATAGACGATGCCGTTAGGGACTGCGCTCTCTGCGGCAACAACGCTGGTGCTATTGCCCACCGACCTTAAGCCGCTGCCGACAAAGCGGGCGCCATATTTGGCCAGTGGGCCGATGAGTGGGCTTGCCGCCGCTAAGTAGTTATCAAACGTATGTTCGCCGTTCACGCCGATGCGATAGGCACCGGTTCCAAACGCCAAGGGCTGCACCCCGGCCATTGCAACGTCCCAGACCGCGCGGTCGGCTATGGCGTCAAGCTTGTTGATATAGACCTGCTCATCTGCAAATCCCTTCATGACCCAGTCGTGATCATAAGGGTCATAAATTTCACCCGAAGCGATCCCGGCGGTGCGGTATGCCATATAGGTTGACAAACGGCTATCATGCTCTGATTGCCATGGAGTAAAATTAACGGCGGTAGTCGGAACGCCTTCCAGATTTGGATTATCTCTAAGGCCGTTTGGCGAAAGCATCTTTACCGTTATGTCCTTTCCAGTCCCGGACTTTGGTAACGTTAAAATTTGGGCTTGCAAGTACTGGCTATGCAAGTCCTTAATTATGCGGTTTTTAACATTATAGCCGGTGACGCTCGTAGCCAGTGCTGAACTATAAAGGCTCATGTCTTCAGTATGATATACTGTGCCTGTGACAACAATTTCGTCCGCCGCCAATATGTCCTGCGTGATCGGATCGAAGCTCCCCAGCTTCGCCAATTGCGCCAGTGGGTCTTCGGTCACCTGCGCTGCTGGCATGTCCAGCAACGAAGACAACTCTTTGCCAGCCAAGCCCCCCACGGCCTGCCCGATGATATCGGGCAGCGCGGCGATGAGGTTTTTGCCAAAGCTTTCGCCATTGATCGCGCTTCGGGTCGCGGCGTTGGCTATGCCGCTGGCGGCAGAGGTGGCCATTCGGTAGCCAAAGCTGCCAGCAGACGCGCTGACCCCGAACAGCCCGCCCGGACTTGTGAGGGCGCGCCCGACCGCGCCGCCAATGCCAGCGCCAATGCCTGCCGCTGCAACGCCAGCCCAGCTAAATTTGTCCTGTAGGCCGGTCGCGACCCCCACGCCTTGGGTAAGTGCGCTGCCAACGGCACCACGAAGGGCGTCGCCGACAAACTGGCTTCCGATGTTGCCAAACGCACCATTGGTACCGAACAAGCCTTTAGGTCCGAGACCGCCCCCAATGGCTCCACCGATCGCGGCCAAAGCGACGCCTTTGAAGCTAAATTTGTCCTGAATGCCTGTTGCAACGCCAACCGCTTGGCTGGCTATGGAACCCGCTGCCCCGGCAACAGCCCCCGCGCCCACAGCCGCCCATGCGCTTAAAGCTGTTCCACCAAGAGCGCCATAGGTTAATGCCGTCACCGCAATCGCGATCACCGCCAACAATATCTGCCCAAACACGCCACATTTTGGCTTCTTGGGCGGTTGCGGTGTTGACGGCGAGAGGTCGCCTATGGCTTCGCCTGCATTATAGGGTTTGAACGTGCCGGCGTTGTTTTTGGCGTTTAGGACTCCAGTTGGCAGGACGAGGGTCTGGCCTTCGACCAACGCGGCGGCAGCAGACAGGCCGTTGGCCTCGGCGATCTTGTACCAAAGCGAGCTATCGCCGTAGAGGCTTTGCGCGATGCCTTGCAGGCTGTCGCCCTGGTTTACGCGATAACTGCCGCCTGCTGCGCCCTGATAGTAACTGTTGATGGGATCGTAATTCTGGGCGAAGTCGGCGTATGCGCCGCCGTACACTTGGCTGTTGCGGAACGTGCCAGGGCTGTTCGGGCCGACCACGCGGCGGTCGCCGACCGAAGCGTCGTAGCTCAAATCCGACGTGCCGTTATTGCCGGTATAACCCATTTGGCGACCGCTAAAGCGATACCATATTTCGTGCGGGTTGCCGGTCTGGCCGCTGATATAGCCGCTTTCGTCGCGGCGGATGATCTGGCCGATTTCGTCCAGAGTAAAGCTGACGCTGCGCGGCTTGCCGTCGGCGATGTAAGCGCTGGTCATCTGGCCGAGCGCGTTGAGATAGAACGTCGTGTTGTACGTCGTCGACTGGTTGATATTGGGCTTGTACTGGATCGACGTTTGAACCGCGCCATCCCACCACTGATAGCCGTTCACCGTGCGGCTGGTGGTGGAGTTGGCGTTGTTGACCGTACTGGTCGATTGCACCCAGGCAACGCTGCCCAGCATATATTGGCCGCTGTTATAGTCGGTGAAGTAATAAGACGTGTTCGACGTATAGGTCTTGTTGTCGTTCTTCTTGGTCGACGTGCTGTCGTAATAGAGCTGACCCTTGGTGTTGTAATAAGCCGTGCGGCTGAAGATCACTGTGTAGCCGTTATAATCATAATCGGACTGCGACGTGGCCCGTCCCATCAGGTCGTAACCGAACGACGATTTCAGCGTGCCAGTGCCCGGGGCGGCAGGGACATTATTTGCGCCCGCGCTTTCGCTTACTGCAGCGCCATAGCTTTGCTGGGTCTGGTACAGGCGGCCCGCGCCATCATAGAGATAGATTTCGCGCAGCTCGTTATAGCTGCCTTCATAATAATAACCCCAGTCATAGTCGTAATAACCGGCCTGATATTGCGTCGTCGCGACGCCAACGCGCTGTCCGGCAGCGTCGTACATGATGTCTTGCCCGCTGGCTGTGCCATAAGGGCTGCCAGCACCTCGTAGATCGCAGCAGCAGCATTACGGTCGTTCTTCTGCCGCTTCACATCATGGCCCAAAGCCAACAACGCAAGGGCCAAGGGCGGCAAAGAAGGCCAGCAGTTCTTTCCTGTGCAGCGCCTTGGCAACAACAACCTTACCCGCAGCGTCACAGCAGTGAACCTGAAAAACATGCTTTACTAAATCAACCGCAACCGTGGTGACAGTCGATAGATCAGATGGTAACTTGCTCATGTGGATGGCTCGGGTGGTGGATCTTTGACAATCACACCCTGAAGGTTCGGAAAACCCGAATCAACTCAACAGTGCGCCGCCCACAACATCACCGTAATTCACCGTAATTCCAACCCCCGCATGAGCAAAGCGAGCGTGCCCATTAATCAGGGCAAGGGGTGGGTTTCCTCCGATGTATTTCAGGCCTTTGCCGCAGTCTTCAAAGCCCGGTTCAAACGGTCGGCAACGTCCTTGTTGTCCTCCGTCGCCAAGACTGCCTTGATGCCATCGCGGTTTGTGCGATCCGCCACCACGGTAAGGGTATTGGCCAGCGCCCAGCGCAACTGTTTCCCCAAGCCTTCCTCGCGCAACGTCTCGACGATTGCGCCGCCTGCAAGCCCGCGCGCCTCCCGCACCGCCAGCGCACGGGCAATGCCTTCGCGCACGTCATCACTATAAGGGCGCTGCAGGTGATCGATCAGCACCGGGATCGCATCGGGGTAGCTCTGCGCCGTGTTCACAAAATCCCAGACCCATTTGACCGGGTAGCCCAAGACGTGAAGCTCTTCCCGTAACGGAGTTTCCTCCGCGAGGTAACGCTCCTCCTTGGCCTGCATCTCGGCTGCGCGGGCATCGCGCTGCGCTACCCATTCGGGGCAACTTTCCAAAAGCGCCGCCCACTCATCCGCAGGCATGTCGCCCCGAGATGCCGATATCTCCTCTAGTTGCTTGAGCGTGATCATTGGCCCGGCAACTCCCTTCTAATAATGACGTCACCCCGTAGCTCGGCAGCTCGCAGATTGGGGCTGATCGTTGTTCCAACTCCAGGCGGACCAGCTCTCACCCAAAGCTCAAAGGTTTTGCCACCTGACCTCGCCAAATCTGCATAGTCCTTCAACTGGCTGGTCCACCCCTGCCTCCCGACATTCTTGACCTCACGGATTGTGGTCGGTGTGATCTCGTCAGGGAAGCGCATACGCCCGTTGATCTCGACACCAACCTTCGGCCCCGTGATACCCGCCGCAGCCTCGCCCTCGCGGCCAAGCCGCCTGGCCCGAACCGTCGCGCTCTCTGCGGCAACAACGACAGATCCTCTAACCCCTAATCCTAATGCGTATCGGATGTCGCGTGTCAGATCAAGAGCGCGGCGAGCGCCAAATGCAAGTCCTCCCAAGAAGATTGCGCCAGAGGCGGCATAGGCCGCTTCAGCCGGGTCGATGCCCGCTCCACGTAATCTTCCAGCAGCCCAACTTGCAATTCTTCCAGCTGCTCGTTCAATTTGATTTCCTAGCGGGCTTGCCATGATGATCTTACCCGCAGCGTAAGACGCCGGTCCAGCGGCGAAGCTTATTGCTTCAAGCGCAAACTCGGCAAACGGCACTTCTTCTCGAATTTTGCGATCTACATACTCAACCGCTCGACCTGTGCCAGATAGAAATCCGGCTGCCCACCGCAAGAAGTTAGGAGCCGTGCCAAGGGAACGAGATCGCTCTCCCCAAACAATTATTTCTGTTGGAGGCGGCGGTATGTACGCGATCGCTTCGTTTGCCACTTGAGCGGCACGCTCGCCTGCGACACGACGTACAATTCTTGCACTCGCGCCACGAACTTCCGTATCTCCGCTTTGGTTCAAACTTCCGCCAGCGACAGTCAGTATGTCGGCCTGAAATTCCGGCTCTATCAACGCCGACGTGACGACATCAGATGAGATGCCACTGTTCTCTGCCGACAAAGCTATCCGATCGACCACCAGCGCTCCCTGATTGATCAGTTCGCTGTCGTCAGTTCGGTTCCAAGAAGTAACGGTGTTTAGCGCCCACTCGCTAGGCACCACCGGGGACTGTTCAACCTGCCGCTCGGGAATACTCAATCCATTAAGCAGAATGTCACCTATCGCTTGCCCAAGAATATCGGGAAGAGCTGCCCTTATATTGTCACCAAAGCTGGTTCCATCTATCGCCGATCGAGTTGCTGCATTTGCGATTAAGCGCGCAGCATTAGTCGCCAAATTTGCGACATGGTTTCCGACGCTATTGTCGGCACTAAGTGATGTTGCCCCAAATAGCTCTCCTGCACCATACCCCACAGCGGCGCCTACTCCGGCTGCAGCTACACCAGCCCAGCTAAATTTGTCCTGCAGTCCGGTAGCAACACCAATGCCTTGGGTGACCGCACTAGATAAAACAGCGCGAGTTACGGTGCTGGCGAAGCCCGAACCGCCAATAAAGCTCCCCACTTTGCTCAGCGAACCTAACTTGCCCACGTCGCCAAGACGCCCAAGTTCCTTCAAGCCGCCGCCAACTGCGCCCCCAATGGCTGCGAGACCTACGGCCTTCCAACTAAATTTATCCTGAATGCCTGTTGCAACGCCTGCGGCTTGACTGACAATGCTGCCTGTCGCCGCTGATGCCGCGCCGCCAAGGACAGGACCCAAGGCTGCTGTGGCCGCCCCTGCTGTAATTGCCGTCACCGCAATCGCGATAACCGCCAACAATATCTGCCCAAACACGCCACATTTTGGCTTCTTTGGCGGTTGCGGTGTTGACGGCGAGAGGTCGCCTATGGCTTCGCCTGCATTATAGGGTTTGAACGTGCCGGCGTTGTTTTTGGCGTTTAGGACTCCAGTTGGCAGGACGAGGGTCTGGCCTTCGACCAACGCGGCGGCAGCAGACAGGCCGTTGGCCTCGGCGATCTTGTACCAAAGCGAGCTATCGCCGTAGAGGCTTTGCGCGATGCCTTGCAGGCTGTCGCCCTGGTTTACGCGATAACTGCCGCCTGCTGCGCCCTGATAGTAACTGTTGATGGGATCGTAATTCTGGGCGAAGTCGGCGTATGCGCCGCCGTACACTTGGCTGTTGCGGAACGTGCCAGGGCTGTTCGGGCCGACCACGCGGCGGTCGCCGACCGAAGCGTCGTAGCTCAAATCCGACGTGCCGTTATTGCCGGTATAACCCATTTGGCGACCGCTAAAGCGATACCATATTTCGTGCGGGTTGCCGGTCTGGCCGCTGATATAGCCGCTTTCGTCGCGGCGGATGATCTGGCCGATTTCGTCCAGAGTAAAGCTGACGCTGCGCGGCTTGCCGTCGGCGATGTAAGCGCTGGTCATCTGGCCGAGCGCGTTGAGATAGAACGTCGTGTTGTACGTCGTCGACTGGTTGATATTGGGCTTGTACTGGATCGACGTTTGAACCGCGCCATCCCACCACTGATAGCCGTTCACCGTGCGGCTGGTGGTGGAGTTGGCGTTGTTGACCGTACTGGTCGATTGCACCCAGGCAACGCTGCCCAGCATATATTGGCCGCTGTTATAGTCGGTGAAGTAATAAGACGTGTTCGACGTATAGGTCTTGTTGTCGTTCTTCTTGGTCGACGTGCTGTCGTAATAGAGCTGACCCTTGGTGTTGTAATAAGCCGTGCGGCTGAAGATCACTGTGTAGCCGTTATAATCATAATCGGACTGCGACGTGGCCCGTCCCATCAGGTCGTAACCGAACGACGATTTCAGCGTGCCAGTGCCCGGGGCGGCAGGGACATTATTTGCGCCCGCGCTTTCGCTTACTGCAGCGCCATAGCTTTGCTGGGTCTGGTACAGGCGGCCCGCGCCATCATAGAGATAGATTTCGCGCAGCTCGTTATAGCTGCCTTCATAATAATAACCCCAGTCATAGTCGTAATAACCGGCCTGATATTGCGTCGTCGCGACGCCAACGCGTTGTCCGGCAGCGTCGTACATGATGTCTTGCCCGCTGGCTGTGCCATAAGGGCTGCCAGCACCTCGTACGATCATGCCGTTTTGCAGCGTGCCTTGATTGGTGACGACGCGGTTCATGCTGTCATAGCGGAACCAGTAATCGCGGGTGGTTGCGGTAGACGCAGCCCCGGTGGCGCTGAGACTGTAATAGTTCGCCAATGTCCGGCGGACATTACCGCTGGCGTCATAGCTGGTGGTGGTGCTCGAGGCAGGCGCGGTGGCATTGCCTGCCTCTGCCCATGTTTTCATCCGGCCCAGCGCGTCATAGGTTGCGCTCTGGTTCTTGATGACCTGGGTATAGGTGTAATAGGATTCCGGCACCCATTCCTGCCATGTAGAACCATAATAACCATAATAACCATATGGATCGCCATATGTCTCATAATAGCCCGGCGTATAAACCCCGCTCTCACGATACATATATTCGGTCAGGCGGCTGCCGGTGACATCATAGCTATAGGTCGCAACGTCGCGTGACCAGTTGGTATTTGCCTGACCTGCATTGGCGTTACCGATAGTCACCGATGCCTGCAGCCCGCTGTTGAACCAACCGAAGCTGACCAGCATGCCGTTGGTGCTGGTCGATGCCATGCGGCCCGAGACGTCATAGGTATAATCGGTGGTGCGCCCGCCCAGATCGCGCTTCCATGTCACGCGGCCGAACAGGTCGGTCTTGTCCTGCGCATACAGGCCGTTGGCCATATAGGTGGTTTTCAGCCAGCCGCCGAATGTGCCGATGCCGCTGGTGGCGATACCGCCGTCCCAGCCATAACTGGTCGTCGTGACATCGCCGCCAAAGCTGCGTTGCGATATGACGCGGCCCTGAATATCGTAATCGGTGGTCTCGACCTCGTACGCGCCGAGATAATTGTTCCAGTGCTTTATCTGCTGCCCCAGAATGTCGTACGTAAAATAATCGACCAAGCCGATGCCGTTGGTGGTGCTCGCGACGCGGCCCATGCGATCGTAGGTCCGGCTCGACTGGCGGCCGATCTCATCGATCATCACGCGCGCGTCGCCGTGGATGTCGTACCGCGTCTGTTTGACGCCGCCATCGGCGTGGGTTTCCGCAGTGACTTGGGCCTGGCTGCCGCCATAACCTGTGCCGGTGAGCAGTGTGAGGCGCGTCAGGTTGCCGGTGTTGGCGTTCTTGGTTTGCCCCGAATAGCTGCCATTGGCATCGCGCGTAGCAACCAGGCGGCCCGAGACGTCATAATAATAATCCTCTGCCGGGCGCACCGTCTGGGCAACGCCGTTCTCGCCGACGATTTCAACCGCCGGACTTTCGCTGCGGATCATCCGGCCCATCGTATTATAGGTATAGTTGATCGTGGCGCCCGCCGCATTGGTCTCGCTCGCGACTTCGCCGAACGCGGTATAGGTGCGCGTGGTTGTCAGATTCTGTAGTGTGCCACCAGCGCTGAACCGGCGACCTTCCTCAAACACGGTGGTCGCCATGTTGCGTTTGTCATATACGGTATAAGTGGCATTGACGCTGGCCGAACCAACAGCCGCGAGCGCGCCGTCGAAATTGCTACCAAGATTACTGCCCGCACTGCTAATTGCAACGGTCTGGTTGCCGTTCTTGTCGTACCCGAAATGCTTCCAGATGCCGTCACCCGACGTCGTGCTGGTCATGCGCCCGGCAAGATCATATACGTTTTGCTGCTGCAACAACCCGCCGACATATGTGCCGATGACATCGCCGAACGCATTGTAGGACATGGTCGTGATAGGTCCAGCATCGGCCCACCCGACGCCTCCAGTAAAAATTATCTGTTTGGAAGAGATGGCTCGTCCCAGCAAGTCGTAGCTGGTGTTTACCCCATCATGTTGATTACCACCGCTACCATCCGATCTAAAGCGCGTATAATATTCATGGGTTTGCCTACCGGCCGCATCGTACCAGTAATGCCTGACGTTACCTTCAGCATCAATCAGGTAGCGCAACTTATCACCATCGTAGATATAGCGTGTAGCGCGTTCGGCACTATCGCCCGATCCGCGTGCGCGTGTGCGCGAAAGATTGTTCACGCCATTATAATAATAATCGACCGTCGGCGTGACCCAGGCTCCGCTCTGGTCGGTATAGGCCTTGCGCGATTCGACGGTGAGCCGTCCCGCTGCATCATAATTATAATCAACAAAGTCGCCTGTCGATTCGGATTTGCGAATAACCTGGCCAAGGCCGTTATAACTATAGAAAATAGCCGCATTGACGGTGGTGTGCGCACCTGCACCATTGTGAACCAAAACATTGTACCGTAATTCGGATGTTCGATTACCGGCCAAGTCATAGCCGAAATCAGTATGGCGATCGCTTGCGGACGTTACAACGCCAGGCACAATGCCTACCTGCGGCGTTCCTGCCCTGTTGGCATAACGCCCTTCCCACGTAACATTTCCATCGGCGTTATACGCCCAGGCGGTCAGGTAATTTTCAGCATCGACCTGATGCGTCTTGCGGCCCAATGCGTCATAATAGCTGTAGGTTGCGTTGCCATAACCATCTGTCAGCTTCACCACATTGCCGTTGGCATCATATTGATATGTCGTGGTGATCGGGCCAGTGTCGGCAACCCAACTCGAGCCGTTCCAATATCCGCTCTTCGCACCATGCACAGAGCTGGATGTCATGCGATTGAGATTGTCGTAAACGAAAGTCGTGTGCCGGGAATTGCCGCCAGGAACTCCTGGCGCTTCTTCCTCCGAACCGCCGTCTGCCGGCACTCCAACCGCATTTTCGTAAATGCGGATTTCGGTGACGTTGCCATTCTTGTCATACGTATATTTTGTATAAGTCCCGACCGCGCTGATATCGACCGTTTTGCGATTGAGATCATCATAGTAAAATACCGAGCGCCCGCCCGCAGCATTGACTGTGCTGGTGACGTTACCACGCGCATCATAATAGATATATTCGTTCGGCGTCTGGCCAAGGAAGGTCTGGCCGATTGTCTGGATCAGGCGGTTGTTCTTGTCATAGACATATTGCGTCGTCCGCGCCTCGGCGAGGCCATAGGCCTCGATCATCCTGGTGCGGTTGCCGCGAGCGTCATATTCAAATTTGTTAGTGACAGTGCTCGAAACCAGCCCGCCCCCATCATTGTAAGACGCCATCGGAAGCGTTTCGGAAAGCAGCAATCCGCGCCGGTCATAAGTGTAGGTGGCGGTGCCTGTTACACTTCCAGAACCCGCCAAGTAGTTCGCGGATTTCGTTGTCTTGCTCGTCCGGTTGCCATAAACATCATAGGCATAGGTTTCAAAGAACCCAAGCGCATCAGTCGAGCGCGTAACGCGGCCCAATTTGTCATATTGGAAACTAGTGGTCGCGCCTGCACGCGATACGCTCGAAAGGTCGCCGAAGTTGGTGTAGGCCGACGTGGTCGCGACGCCCGAGGCGTCGGTGGTTTGAACCAGACGTCCCAATGTGTCATAATAGCTGTAGGACCAATAGCCACGCGCATCGCGCGCGGCAGTCTGGTTGCCGAACGCGTCATATTGGAAGAGAGACTGACCACCCAGCGCATCTGTCGCCGACAGCATTTGGCCAAGCTTGTCATATGTATAATTGGTGACCCTGCCGTTAGCGTCGGTCATGCTGGTCCGGTTGCCTAATCCGTCGAAGGCATATTGGGTAATAGTCCCCTCGGCGTCGCCATAAGCGTAATATTCCGACGTGACCCGGCCGGCCCCGTCGTATCGGTAAAGCGTCAGAGCTTGATCGGGCGTGCCGTGTGCGGTGTAGACACCGTCGAGGGTGCCATTGGCAAACCGGCTGTAGATTGTTCGGACGCCCTCGGCATCCCAGCTGCTGTAGAGTTCTCCATTGGCGTAGTAGCTATAACTGTTATCGACCCAAGCGCCTGCGCTTTGCGTCAGGCCATCAACGCCGCCGATCGTTGTTGCATCGGTGACGCTGATTCTGTTTGCCCAGATAACGCCACGGACCTTGCGACCGGAGGCGTCATAGTCGAACCGCTGGACATAACCCTCAGCATCGACGCTATATCGCAGATCGCCGGCGGCGGTATAATAGTTGCGCGAAACCCTCACATCCGATGCGTTTGCCGCCGCCCATCCAGCCACATCCCCCAAGGAAGGCAGCGCCGTCGTCGCGCGCAGGGCGCCAAATCGCGTCGTCTTTGTGAGGCGTCCGGCGATATCATAGGTAAAGCCAGTTACCGCTCCGCTCGCGTCGATGCTGTATGCAAGGCGGGTGCCGTCAAAGACATTCCACGACTGCCGATTGCTAGCCGCGCCGATTTGCGGTGCGACCAAGGCTTTGATATTGTCATAGGTAAAATCGGTTATCGTGGAGGCTATCGGCGAAGCAAACTGGACCGTGCCGCGTTGCAGCCCGGTGGCATCATAGGTGATGCCTTCATGATAAATATAGGCGGTAACCTGATAGAGCGCATTGACCGAGTAGCGCAGCAGACCTTGGCCGTCGTAAACAAAACGGGTGCGAATATTTGCGGCAGAACCAGGAGCGACGCTACCCCGCAATGAAGCGAAACTATCGGTCGCAGAGCTTGGCGAACTCGTCGCCTGTGCATAGGCGATCTCTTCGACCTTTTGCCCCGCCTTGTCATAAACGATCTCACTCAGACGGCCCAACGCATTGAGACTTCCGACCAAGCGTCCATCTCGATCGTAAAACATTCGCGACACATTATCTTGTGCGGAGGCGGTTGGTATCAGCAACGCCGTGGGCGGTGTCGTCTTAAAGGCGTCCACCTGCGCCTGAGTCAGCTTGTTGTAAAAACCAGTGGTTTTGATCAGCCGGTTCGACGCGTCATATTCGAGCTTGGTCGCACCGCCCGAGCCGTCGATTGTCTGAATAGCCCGCCCGCCAGAATCGTATACCGTCCATGACCAGATATCAAGATAATGCCCGGCTGGCCTGATCGTCGCAATATCAAGGCTGTTGTTCGGATCTGCGAGCGATGCCAGATGGGACGCAGCTATACCATATATGTATCGCCCTTCTCCGATGACCCTGTTGCTGGCGTCATATTGATATTCGACGATCCAACCATAATGGTTGATCTCGGCCGTTTTCCGACCCGCTTTGTCATAGAGGAAGTAACTGTTTCCTCCGGCAGCATCTGTCGCCTGACGCACACGACCCAATTTGTCATATTTATAGGTCGACGTCGCGGTGTTGTCATAGCTTCCACTTGTGGTCTGGCTGACGAGATCTCCAGCCTTGTTATAGGTGCTGACCGAGGTTTGTCCTGACGCGGTCGTTATCGTTGTGGATGTTGCGGCGTCGTTGAAAAATATCGTGGTTGTGGCACCAAAATTATCGGTGGATGCGACGAGACGGCCCAATCCGTCATAGACATAATTCGACCATGCATTGTCTTCGCGTGCGATGATCTTGCCAACCAACCGGCCGGCCTGATCATGCGTGAAATAGCTATGCCGATAGCCTTCGACCATTGTGTGGCTGCCATCGGCGGCGGCGGTAAAGCGTATTTCCTCCGATTGGTTGCCGCGCGCATCAATATGAAAATATTTCATCTTCGATGAACTGCGGTCGGCAAGGGCATTGCGCCACGCATCGAGCGCGGCTTCGGTCACGGCACCGGACCCGACGGGATATCCATGCTCGGAATATTCGATAACCCACGCCAGCTCACCGCTGCCATGGTACCGATATTCGGTCACATAGCCTTCGGCACTGACCATGTAGCGCAGATGGTTTTCGGAATCATATGCGTAACGGCTGGTATGTGCATTTGCGGCACCGTTCGCGTCGGAGCCGACGATCGTTTCGGTGAGCAGCTCGTCCCGGCTCCCATATGTCCGAGTAACCGAGTTGCCTAATGCATCGCGCGATTGCAGCAAATTGCCGTTCTCGTCATATTTGAAGGTTCTGCGATTCGTTATCTGTTCGCCGATGTAACTTGCCTGCCCATTAGCAGTCACGCCACTGCGCGAAGCTTCCCGGATTTCTGGTTTGTAGAACCAGGTCGAATAGCCCGAATTGACGTCGCCATAATAGTTGAAATATCGAACGCCGATCGTGTTGTTGCCGCTAGACGCAGCCCAACGATAGTTATTGTAGAGTGAGTCTACCTTGGCACCGGTTGTGGTGTCATACACGCCGCCGAGTTGGTCGGGCGGAATAGACGTCGAACCTTGCGGTAGAACATAACCTGTGACCTTGTACCAACGGTCCTGCACGAACCGGTTTCCTTGGTTTCCGGGAGCCGGGTAATAGAAATAGGGGTTGCTATCGATCGCCCCGTTGGTCAGATTTTCGACGGGCAGGTCGCCCCAAAGACCGAAATAGACATAATGTTTGTCGACGCTGGAAAGCTTGAAATAGTAGGTGACTTCATATGCTTTGTTGCGGTCAACAGCCACCTGCGAAGTATGTGTGCCGCCGCCATCTTGACTGGGATTGGTCTGCCCGCTCTGCATTGCGAAGACCGATTGGCCTTTCGGGCCTAGCGTTGCTCCCCAGCGGGCTTCGCCTGAATGCCAGTTGGCCCACCCATTGACGTTGGCCGCTCCACCTAAAAGGTTGATTTCTCGAGCTTCCGGTTTGTAATAATTCAGATAATAGCCCTGGGTTCCTTCATAATAATAGTTGAAGAAACGGATACCTGCGGTCGCGCCGGCTGGTTGACTATCGTTCCAGCGGAAGTTATTCTGCAGCGAAGCAACGCGTTCGCCTGTTCCTACGTCGTACACACCGCCTAGATCGTCCCACGAAACGTTTCCGCTGCTCGACGGCATCACATAGCCGACAACCTTGTACCAGTTCCCGGCTTTGAATCCTGAAGCCGTGCCCGAGTAGGTAGCGACGAAATAGGGGTTGGTGTCGACCGCGCCGGTGGTGGCGCTAACCACCGATGCCGAGCCGTCGATACCGAAATAGATATTGTGGCGGTTGTTCTCGGTCGCCTGTATATAGGTGACAAATTCATAGGCCTTGTTTTTGTCGATGGCGAAAGAATTGGTATAATTACCGCCGCCATCGGCTGCAGCATCGGTCTGGCCGACCTGGATTGCCGCCACGCGCCCGCCATCCGGCCCAACGACCGGAACCCAGCGCGCTTCGTCAGTTGTCCAGCCGGGATTCTGCCAACCAGCAACGGTGGCACCACCGCCGGGTAGGCCATCAGCATTGGCGGGCCAACCGGAAAGATTGATCAAATTAGGCCCGCGCTGCTCACCCGCCCAGCCAGTCAGGTCGAGCAGATTGGGGCTGCGTGTGCCGCTGATCGTTTCGATCAGATCTCCGTTGGCATTGTAGACGAACTCGGTGACGTTGGGCTTTGCACCGGCCACCGCAGGCGTTTCCACAATGCGCGTGAGCAGGTTACGGGCGTTGCGACCATCAGTGACTTTCGTCACTTGTGCTCCGGCGGCAATCAACTGCTGCCCGTCCCGATAACCGGAAGGATGATCAACATAAAAATAGGCAGCGCCGGTCTCGCTTTGTGAATAGGTACGCGTTATCTCGATGCGCGTTGCCTGCGTTGCCGAAAGGCCGATAACTTTCCAGAAACCGCCCCCCCATTGCACCATCTGCCCCGGGCCGGAAACAATTCTGGCTGTACTGAAATCACTGCTCCAGCCAGTGCTGATGCCGTATAACCCCAGCGATTGCTCGGTCGAATGGCCCGCGATCGCTTGAAGGCTGATCGCATATTTTACCGTTTCACCAGCATTGACGAAAAAATAATTTTCGATGCCGGACCAGTTGGCGCCGGGCGACGACGTATATTTGACCGCCGCTTCGCCAATGAGCGAGCCGGCCGGTTCCTTGCTGACGCCTCCACTATTCCAGTTCCAAACCGCGCTATCGACCAGATTGCCACCGGAGTATTCAAGCCGGGTCACTTGTCCGTCGGCGCCGGTGACCGACGTGTAATTAGAGCCGTAGGACAAGCTCGTTGTGCGAGTGTCCCCGGCAGCAACAGTTTGCGCGAGGCTTACAACGCGCCCTGCAGCATCATAGGAAATGGCGAGATTTGACCCATCGGATTGGCTGATCGTCGCGATCTGCTTGGTTGCACCATAATAGCTGTAATTGGTGACGTACGTCTTGCCATCGCCAATCGCATTGTCGGTCGGCGACAGGTCGACCGTCACCTGGCTGAGCCGGTTGTAACCGTCGTAAGCGTAACGGGTGCGTGTCTGGGTGACCGCCGCGCCGGTCGCCAGATTAGTGTATCTCGCTAAAGTCTGGGTAATGTTGTTGCCGGACCAGCTATACTGGATCCACGATCCGTCGGCGGTAGTGATCTTGTCGAGTTTATCACCGATATAGGTGTAGGTGACCGCGTTGTCGTCAGTATCGCGCTGCTCGTAAATGCGCCAGTTATTGGTGCCATAACCGGCATAGAATTCCCGCATCCGGCTCGACCCGTCGGTCCATGTCCACGCGCCGGCATAGGTCAGCGTGTCATGTGCGCCATCGCCATCGCTGGTCACATAGGCGTTACGCGTTACGTTCCAGCCATAGGTGATGACCGAACCATCGGCCGACTGCCGCTTTACCGTGCTGCCGCTCGTGTTGACGATCCCGGTCAGGTCGAACACACGGCGATAGCTGCTTTGCTGCCACTGGTCGCCATTGTCGCCGTCACCCGCGTCGGTAAGGCTGTTATATGTGCGCGATACCCCGATATCGAGGCCGCGCCCGACAAGGAATTCATCTTGCTGAGTGACCAGAAGATTGCCCGAGGCCGCGTTGACCGAGACGCCTTCACCACCGCGTCCCAGTGATGCCCCGCCTAACTGGCCGGCGCCGCCCAGCATGTTTGCCGAACCCCGCGTAAAGCCCGCACCAACGCCCGTAAAAACCGCTACCATGTCCGCTTCCCTAAATTCTGCGGATCGGATTGTGGTCGATCTCGCAGTTATTCGATCTGCAAAACGCAGAATTGGTTTAACAGTTTTTCATCAAGGCGCGACAAAGCGTGGTATATAAGAGATGAAACGATTTTCGCTGCGCAACGCGTTGAAGTGGCCGATCGCGCTAGTTGTTTAGTCCCGGCATTTGATGGTGTATTATTCAGCCATCAATGGAAGGACTCGCTATGGGACAAATTCTACACGGGAGCGCCCGCACGACAGCGGCGGTCCGTCGAGCAATACAACATAGTCAAGAGAGCCTGATTGTGCTTTCGAAGCGTTACAGCATTAACCCCAAGACGGTAGCCAAATGGAAGCGGCGCACGTCTGTCACCGATCATCCTACTGGCCCCAAGGATGCCAAGTCCACCGTCCTGACTATCGAGGAAGAAGCCATCGTCGTCGCCTTTCGTCGGCACACGCTGCTGCCGCTGGATGATTGCCTCTACGCCTTGCAGGCAACGATCCCGAACCTGACGCGCTCATCTCTGCACCGCTGTTTGCAGCGCCACGGGATCAGCCGATTGCCCGAAGTGACGGGAGACAAGGAACCGAAGAAGAAGTTCAAGACATACCCCATTGGCTACTTCCACATCGACATCGCCGAAGTGCGGACTGCCGAAGGCAAGCTGTACTTGTATGTGGGAATCGACCGCACCAGCAAGTTCGTCTTCGTCCAACTCGTCGCCAAGGCAAATAGGATGACAGCCTCAGCCTTCCTGGTCGCCCTGATCAAAGCCGTGCCCTACAAAATCCACACCGTGCTGACCGACAATGGCATCCAGTTCACCTTCCCGCCGCGATACGCCAAGGGCCCGACTGCGACCTGTATGTCGCACATGTTCGATCTGCGCTGCGATGAGAACGGGATCGAGCACCGGCTTACCAAAATCAAGCATCCCTGGACCAATGGCCAGGTCGAACGGATGAACCGGACAATCAAGGAGGCCACCGTCAAACGCTATCACTATGACAGCCATGCCCAGCTGACTACCCACCTCCAAGACTTCATTGATGCCTACAATTACGGGCGGCGACTGAAAACACTCAAGGGCCTAACACCCTTCGAATACATCTGCAAAATATGGACAAGCGAACCAGAAAGATTTAGCCTAAACCCAACCCATCAAATGCCGGGACTAAACAGCTAGTCTCTCACAATGCCCTGATGCACTTGATGTAGACACTGTGTTGATTGTCGTTGAGAAGTGACCGGGGAGGTTGTTATATCCCGCGTTGCGGGTTTTGGGTCAAGAGGCGGGTTTTTCCTTGTCCGGGCGGAATGCCTGAATGCAAACTGGTTCTTGAGCTTGGCCAACGCACAGGCTAAATGTGAGGCGTGGCGGAGAGACTATAATGAGGTCCGACCGCACAGCTCCCTTGGCAACCAAACCCCAAAAGAGCCGGTCTTTCTCGTAAAGGTCGGACCAAAAAAGGGGCGAGGCTCAACAACGCCGAGGCTCTAATCAAAACTGGATGATAGTTGAGGGTCACGTCACCGGCTGAACAATGGTGCGCCCGGATTATTGTGCTATCGATCATCTGCAAACTCGGGTTGCCACCGCCACTGTTGTTAAACGCTTCGAGCAGCAGCTCCCACAAGCCGGAAAGCGTCCAACGCCGGAATTGGCGGTAAACCGACGACCATTTGCCGAAGTGTTCGTGCAAATCACGCCAAGCAACGCCGGTTCGCGCAATCCAGAAAATCCCATCCATAACAAGGCGATGATCCCTAGGACGACGCCCACTGCGCACACGCACAAATGGCTCAAGGCAAGCCCATTCCTCATCACTCATCAAACCACGGATCACTGAAGCCTCCTCAAAAGCTACCTTGAATCAGATACTACGCCGTTTGGGAATCCCCTTTGTCAACGCGTCCTAGCACTACTTTGGCACTTTCTCATTATTGATGAATTTTCGGCAATGCGGGCATAGTGTTGGCGGCGGTTGGGCGAGAGCGTTAAGGATGGCTTGGCGCACTGCTGGCAGGCTGGGTTGTGGCGGAGGTCCGGAGATTCTTTTTTTCCCCTTTGGCCTGTTTGAGCCGCCGGGATTGGAGGAAGGCGAGCGCGATCATGCACATGAGGCAGTGCCGGTGCAGTCCTTGCCATGACCGCCCTTCGAAGTGATCAAGGCCAAGCTCTTCCTTAAGCTGCTGATGGGCCTGTTCACAAACCCATCGTGCCTTGATGGCCCCGGCAAGTTGCTTGATCGGGGTATCGGCAGGCAGGTTCGAGAGATAATATTTGCGTTCGCCGGTCGAACGATGTTCACCGATCACCCAGACCTCCTCACCGGGCAGATGCTGTGCCCCCATATCGTGGATGCGCTGAGTTGGCCCGTCGGCGACGCGCACCCGCACGGCGGCAAATCGAGCGGAAAGCCGTCCTTTGGTTCCCTTGCGCCAGCTGACCGTCCGCCAATTTGCAGCTTCCAGCATGGCTTTTGCCGTCACAGACTTCACGTCCGGGATATGGCGCTCGCGTGGCCTTCCCCTTCCTGATACAGGAAAGATCATGGTGACGTCGGCTGGATAGACCTTCTGTTTGTAAGGGATGCCCACGGCCCATGTTAGCCCACGCTCAGAAAGGCCCTGCCGGAACGGCGCGGACAGACCATATCCGGCATCAGCCAGCACACAGCCGAAGCGGACATCTGCTTGCCGAGCCCGGTCGATCTCTTCAAGGGCAATCTCGGGCTTGGTCCGGTAATCGCGGCGCGCTTCTGGCACTTTGGCGCGGTCAAGCCGTGCCAGATCACTGGTCCATATCTCGGGCAGGAACAGCCGCAAGCCTATCATCACCGGCACCTCCCGCCGCGCCAGTGTCAGCGATACCAGTGTCTGGCAGTTGGACGTCTTGCCCAGCGTCGAAGCATATTGCGGCGCAACCCCCACCGAATGCGTTCCCTTCTTGGGCAAAGACGTGTCATCGATGATCAACCAAGCATCGTCCCCGCCGATTTGCGCGTCCGCTTCTGTCAGTAAAGCTGTCTCCAATGGGGCCGCATCCCAGACGCCGCTCGAAACGAAATGGTGCAACTGGTCGTAGCTCGCACCCCCGCTACGGGCCGCCATGGGCTGAACACTCTTGCGATCCCCGGGCCCGATCAAACCAGCCACATACGATGGACACATCCGCCCCCGCGTCTTGTGCCGAAGCGCCGCAACAAACGGCTCTAGCCAAGCCTCAAGATCATCCCGCCAATCACCAACCATCGCCAGCCTCCATAAGCTAGCTCCCTATGAATCACCGATCGGACAAAAAGGGAATCCCCTAAATTACAAATCTGCCAAAGTAGTGCTAGGTCCGTGCGCTCCGGGCTTTGGTTTGGCGTTATTTTCAACTCAACGAATTTTGATCATTTGAGGTTAACGAAATCCTGATTGAAGATAAAAAATAACGTATATTTTATAATAATTTAGCGGACAACGTGATATTTTTACTAAACGGCAATCCCGGTTGGCAGGATTGTGTCCGTGTATTCCTTCTTCGCAGAAAAGCGAAGGCGTTGGACGACAATACCGACGGAGACTTGCTATGGTTGCGATTTTAACGGGTAACGGGCTTGGGTTGGAACGCAGTTCTGCAAACGCCCTTGGCGGGCGCGGGCTGATCGGATCGACAGGGCAAGGCAGGGCTGGCGAACATGTGTTCGTCAACGCAACTAACGGCAACCTTATCATCAACAACCGCGATGAGTTTCTGATCGGGCGCGGCCCGGATAGTGCGATCAACCGGACGTATAATTCCCAAGGCCAATTTGCCGATGACAATGGTGATAATTGGGCGAACTTCCATACGCGCGTGGTTGACTATGTTGGTGGCTGGATGGCAGCGGGGAGTTATCTAGACCGTTTGGATTGGGACGGCGGGCGCACAAGATATTTCTTCGATGCGAGTAAAAACCTCTTCGTGTCGAAGGAGGGATCAGGCGCACACGATGTCATAGGGTTCAATGGCAGCTGGTATTGGCAGGACGGCGATAGTGGCATCATAGAGACTTACGGTGCCGCTCAAGATAATCGTATTGTATCGCGTACGGATCGTGATGGGAACAGCATCACCTACAGCTATACCGGCGATAAGGTCAGCCGCATCACGACTGCTGATGGCAACTACACCGATTTCGTCTGGTCGGGAAACAATCTGACCGAATTGCGCACAACTTATACCGATACGCAGACAGGGTTAAACAAGACGCTCACCCGCACCCGCTATGTTTACAGCGGCAATCGCCTTGCGAGCGTGATCAACGATCTGTCGCCTGAAGACAACATCATCACCGACGGCCGGGTTTACACCACAAACTATACCTATGACGGCAATGGCCGGGCTCTGACCATCAGCCAGACCGATGGCACGCTTTTGAGCTTCGCTTATGATGGTCAGGGTCGCGTCATCAGCTCGACCGAGGCCGTCGAAGCCGGAGTCTCGCGCACCACGACCTTCGCCTATGGCGCCGGTTACACCAACGTCACCGATCCGCAGGGCAATGTTACCTCGCTCTATTATAATGGTACCGGGCAGCTGACCCAAGTTGCAGAACCTCCGGCAGTGGCAGGCGGTCCGCAGCGGGTTACCGACTTCGTCTATCATGGAAACGGCGACCTTTCCTATACCTCGACCTATGAGGGCAGCTATTTCGCGCGAACCTATTACCGGTACGATAACAATGGAAATATCTTCGACATTTATACCACGCTGCCTGGTCAAGGCTACACCGTCACCCGCTATTACTACGGCAGCAAGAACGAACTGCTGACATCGACCAGTTACACTGGCATTGATACCGATGGGCATGGCGGCATGGAGCCTTCGGGCGACATGACCACGCGCTATATCTATGATAGCGAAACTCACCTTCGTTTCGTGGCCAGTCCGGAAGGCCGCGTGACTGAATATCGCTATGATGCGGCAGGCAATCGCGTCAGCGAAATCCAGTATCTTGTGCACAATGTGGGAACCGTTGGATTAGCGGAGAGCTTCACCTGGTCCGAGCAGGATTACATTAACTGGCTTGCCACCATCGGCGACAAAAGCACAACATCGCGCACCGATACGACTTATGATTTCCGTGGCAATATCTCGATGGTTACCGGATATGCCCGAACTGACGCGGCGGGAAATGGCATATTGGACGATGGTGCGTCTCGCACGCTTTATATCTATAACCAGTTTGGCAGCTTATTAAGCAAACGGAACATCACCGGTGCCGCTGCTTCGTCGTACACAAATCTGTCCGAATTTTCTTATTATGATGTTTCATCGACCGCAGCGGCTGCCATCAATGGAAAGCCCGCCAACCAGTATATTGTGCAGACAGCCGGTGGCTGGACGGCGGTTTACAACGGCATGGCCGCTGCGACCGAAAACGAGACTATCACTTCGTCATTCACCGTCATGGGGACGGGTACTAACCCGGCGCTCACGCTCGGAATTTATGGCTATGCCTCGGGCTGGGGTACGAATGAAGTTTCGGTTGCGCGGATCGTATCTGGCCCCGGCCAGATCGTTCAGGAAGTAGGCGGCCTGTGGAACGTTACCGGCCTGTCCAATTCGGTCGCGACACGGATCGAAGTCACGCGGATCTATCGCCAATCCGAAGGCGTCGGCGTTTACCTCTATGTCGACCGCCCCAACGGAGCGCGTCTGGGGCAGGGCGTCATCCTCAGCGATCCCGTCGTGTCGCGCGCAGCAACAATTACAGAAACCTATGCCTATGACGGTATGGGCCGCACAATCCGGTACACAGATGCCAAGGGCGTCGGTACCTGGACTAGCTATATCGACAGTCAAAATCGTACGGTCACGACGCTTGCCAGTGGGCTGACGACGACGTCGGTTTACAACCGTGCGGGCGAACTGGTTGCCAGCACCGAGGCGCGGGGCGGAGTGGCAAGTGTCAATCTGGCACCGGCACTGGGATCGTGGGCTACCTTTGCGCTTTCATCGACTGAAGCCGGGCTGGTCGGCGGTGCCCCGGCTAGGTTGTTTACCTTGCAAGCACCTCAAGCAGGAGATAGTCAACACCTGCGGACGTCCGTCTTCAGTGCCTCGGCCGGGGAAACGATGACCGCATCCGTTTCGCTTCGCGCCACTACATCAATTAGCTCCGCAGGGTTGGGAATACTGGGGCACCTGACCGGTTGGGGTAGTGCAAATATTTCGTCCGCCCGTGTTGTTTCCGGACCTGGCACTATTTCGCAATATACCGGTGGAGTTTGGGAAGTAATCGGTCTGTCTACCTCAGAAGACACCCGGATCGAGATCATCCGCACCTTTACTCAAAGCGAAAACGGGGATTTCCGGATATATCCCGGTAGCCCCGGCAGCCCAGGATCCCGCGCCGTCGGCAATAGTCTCTTAGCCAGTGATCCCTCGGTTATCAGCAGCCGCTATGATACGAGTCTCAATGGCGGGTCTTTCGTTGCCAATAATTTTAATCTGGTTCAAGTCAGCACCTGGGGTTTGTCCGCTCCGGTATCGACGACTTTGTTGGGCTCGCCTGCCAATTTATATACGTTGCAAGCGCCGCCGGTTGGCGACGCCCAGGGTATGCAGCTTTCGACCTACGCGGCTAATGTGGGCGATACATTTACCCAAACGGTCGTGTTGCAAGGAACAAATAGTAGTTCGTCTGCAAGCCTTGGCTTTTTGGGTTATGTTGATGGCTGGTCCGGGAATGGTGACGGATGGTGGGCATATGGTACTGACTATTCAGGCGCTGCACGAATTCTGTCTGGCCCCGGCGCAATTGTTCAAAGTCCTTACGGATATTGGATAGTCACAGGCCTATCCTCTTCGATACCCACGCGGGTCGAAGTCAGCCGTACGTTCACAAAAACGGAAATTGGCGATTTCCGGGTGTATCCGGACGGCCCGGAAGGCGCGCGGGTGGGTGCCCAGTTTATTGTTGGATCGCCGTCATTGTCCCGCACGCCGGGTGATATCACGTCTTTCAAGCATGACTCGCTAGGGCGATTGAAGATCAAGGTCGATTCCCTCGGTTTTAAAACTTACTATCTCTACGACAAGCGTGGACGGAAAACCGCGGAAGTCGGTGCGAATGGCGAATTGGTGGAATATCGTTATGACGCTGCGAACCGTGTCGTTGCCACAATACGCTATTATTATGCGCCAGCTGCGGCCCGTCTGGCGACGCTTGCCGACCCGAATAATACGCTAACTATCGACAATCTGCGGACCAGCGCGGATTCGGGCGTCTGGTTATGGAATGTTTACGACAAAGCGGGGCGGTTGGTCGAAGAAATCACCGGTGATGGCCGCGTGACGACCTTTGCCTATGATGGTGCAAACAAGCTTATCCAGACGCGCAAATATGTAAATTTGGTATCGGTCGGCGCGTTCATGACAATTGCGCCCCAATCGGTTGTTCTGCCCCCCGCGCACGGTGGCGATGCTGTCACGCGGCTGTTCTATGACAAGGACGGCCTCGCCATCGGCGCTTTGAATGCCGAGGGCTATTTGACCGAGTCGGTATATGGCAAGGCCGGACAGCGAATAGAAGAAATCGTTTATGCTCAGCAGACAAGCTCTTCTTATTGGGCGAACGGAACGTTGGATCAGCTGCGCTCCACCGCCGCCCCCGTGTCTGGTGCAAACCGCAAGACGCGCTATGTCTATGATGCGCGCGGACTGCAAAGTTATGCGGTAAACGCGCAAGGCATTGTGACCAAATTTGGTTATGATGCGGCAGGTCGTGTCACAGAGACGCGCATATTTGCTACGCCAATTTCGACCTCGAACTATAGTCATGCCAATGTAACGGCGTTGGTCAATTCGGTCGCAAATAGCGCAATCGACCGGTTGGCAATCACCACTTACGACAGCCGCGGGCAGGTTGCATCGACAACCGATGCCACTGGATTGGTTACGACCTTTACATATGACGCCTCAGGCAATGTGATCAAGGCGGTTGTAGGGAGCGGCGGATCCGCGCGGGTAACGCGGAACTGGTACACGCAAAAAGGCGAGCTTCGCTTTACTGTGGACGCCGAAGGCTATGTCACCGAATATGTTTACGACGCGCTTGGGCAACTGCTGAACACCACGCGCTACGACAGCGCCACCAATGTCGCCGATGGCGCGTCGGCGTGGGCTGTGGCGTCGGCCATTTCTGGCGATTATGCAGCCAGTCGCTATCAACGCACGCGTGCCACCTATGACGCGTTCGGAAAGGTTCTCGAGACCTATGACGCCGACAATATCCGGACCAATGTTTGGTATCGGGGTAATGGCGAAGCTAGCTATGTTTCGGTCGCCAACGGCACGGTCGACCAAAGCGATGCTGAATATTTCGGTTACAATCATTCTGGCCAGGTGACCTGGAAAGGCGAGGCATGGGGTGAAACCGCCGGACGAGGCGATGAACAGCGCGCCACCAGCTATGGTTATGACGGTCTGGGCAATCTCACCTCGGTCGTCGACCCCCGCGGCGTAACGACCACCTATTCTTACGACAAGTTGGGCCGCGTCACTTCGGTCACCGACGCGGCGGGTGGTGTTACCCTTTATCAATATGACGCGTTCGGCAACCAGACTGCCGCGCGCGATGCGCGTGGCTATTGGTCCTACAGCTATTATGACACATT
>NZ_JAAVVZ010000061.1 GCF_023910635.1 Sphingorhabdus sp.
GAATTAAAACGCGTCGCGCCGTTGATGCTTCAGGAATGGAGCGAGACCAAAAAAGCCCCGCGCCATGCCGATTGGCTTCATGTTGATCCGGATAAGCGGGCTTAACCCAAAGCGAAGCTGTTTTGGGGTTGATGCAGTTGTTTGGGTGGTTCTTGCTAACCTAGCGGGGATCACAAAGTTCGATACGCTCGATCTACGCTTGCTTGACGTCGTTCATAAAGGCAGAAGGGTATTATGAGCGAAGGTGCATTATTCAGTCAGTATTTTATGGACGAAGGGATCGTCCAATCAAGAGACTGGCAAAGCATTGACGCCGACAAACTCGATAAAACCCGGGCGCTAATTTTAGCGGGGATCGAAGACTTTGACGCCCGGCACCAGCCGGATGAGGGTAATACTGAAACCGACTTCATCCGGCCTTTGCTAATGCTGCTCGGCTGGGAGTTCTCCGTTCAGGAACGCATCGCCGATAAAGGCCGTCACGACGTTCCCGATTATCTGTTATATCTTGACGCAGATGCCAAGGCGGCCGCGACAAAGGAAAAAAGTCCCGCCGCGCGCTATCGCCTCGGCGTTTCAATAGTCGAAGCCAAACGCTGGAATGCGCCGTTAGACCGTGCCGAGCCCGGACAGGCAGGTGCACCGTCAACGCAAATGCTGCGCTATCTGGGCAATGCCGATGGTCCGTCGAACGGTAATATCCGCTTTGGTATCCTAACCAATGGCCGCTACTGGCGGCTATACGATCATAAAGCGAGTTCCCGGCTGGAAGGTTTCGTCGAGATCGACCTGAAAGAGGCGGTCGGGCTAGTTGTCCCTGCGGAAAAACCCGACAAACCCGACGATGCCGGACGCGCAGATCACATACTGCGCCAGTTCCTGTGGCTTTTCGCACGTCAAGCATTTGTGCCCGATATCGGCGGAGCGACGCGATTAACCCGTGCGGTTAGCGACAGCCGAAGTTTCGAGGCGCGCGTTACCGACCAATTGGCAAAGACGGTTTTCGATACGGTTTTCCCGAAACTGGCGAATGCGCTGTGGATGGCTGATCCGTTAAAGCCCGATATGCCCGCCGAAGGCTATCTTTCGGAGTTGCGCGAAGCGGCGTTGACGTGGCTCTACCGTCTGTTGTTCGTGCTTTACGCCGAAGATCGAAGCTTGCTTCCGACCGGACCAAGGCGCGAGGGTTTGAAAACCATCCGGCGAGCAGTGGCCGAGGCTGTCGACCGTAAAGACCAATTTAGTAGCCTGTCGGAATTCGATAGCGACCTGCGGCGGCTGTGGCGACGGATCGATATCGGTGATAAGGGTATTGGCGTTCCACCTTACAATGGCGGTTTGTTCAAAACGGAACGATCGGCATTGCTTGCCCGAGCCGAATTGCCCGACGAAGATTTTGCGCCGTTGCTCGACGCCATGTCTCGCGAAACTTTTGGCGAGCGGCGGCGGATGATAAACTATCGTGACCTTAATGTACGCCACTTGGGATCGGTTTATGAAAGGTTGCTTGAGTTCGATCTGGCTTTAGTTGACGGCGAAATTGCTGCACGACCACAAACTTTCGCACGCAAAACCAGCGGTAGTTATTACACGCCCGAAGAATTGGTGATGCTCGTCATCCGTCGGACTGTTGGGCCGTTGCTTGAAGAAAAGCGCAAGATTTTCGAAGATGCCGTAGATGAAGTAAAGCGGACAAAACAAGCCAAGGAAAATGCGGAATATCCGCTTGCAAGGCTGCAAGAACATGACCCAGCTACCGAGTTCCTGACGCTTCGCATTTGTGACCCGGCAATGGGGTCGGGGCATTTTCTGGTTAGTCTGGTCGATTATCTCGCCGATCAGGTCATGTTGGCGACGACGCAATCTGCCGCGCTCGTGGAGTTTGGCGATTACAGGTCGAAACTGCTGGGGCGGCTGGAGGATATTCGGAACCGGATAAAGTCCAATGCCGCCGAAAATAATTGGCATGTCGACGATAGCCAGTTGATCGACCGACAGCTCGTGCGGCGCATCATCCTGAAACGGGTCATTCATGGCGTCGATAAAAACCCGATGGCGGTGGAATTGGCAAAACTGTCGTTATGGCTGCACACCTTTACTGTGGGTGCGCCATTGTCGTTTCTGGACCACCATCTGCGGTGCGGTGACAGCCTGTTCGGGGAGTGGGTGTCGTCGGGAATGGACCGGCTGGAACGGGGCGGGCTATTTACCGGCGACGAATTGACCACTGCCGAACAAGCCATCATGGGAATGGCACAGGTCGAAGAACTTACGGATGCCGATATTGGCGAAGTCCACGAGTCGGCGCGAAACTTCGATGAGGCGCGAGAGAAGATCAAACCGCTCGAACGCTATTTCTCGCTGGTGCAGGGCTATCGTTGGATAGAAGGTTCGGCAGACGACGCGCTCAAGCTTGCAAAGAAATACGACAAGGAATCGTGGCGGACGTCTGACCCTGTGGAAGCAGGTCGATTGCAGGATCTCGCGTTCAAACTAAAACGCCAAGGAATGGCGCTCGACGTAATGCTTGATCAGGGGCTGGGCAAACCGGATGCGGTGTTGGACATGTGTTATGGTCGAATTGGAAATTTGCGTTCTAAAATCGACGTGGATGATGATCCAGCGTTCGCGCCACTGATGAAGGCTGTTACTATCGGCGTTGACGCCAACTTCCTGCATTGGGA
>NZ_JAAVVZ010000062.1 GCF_023910635.1 Sphingorhabdus sp.
GCTTCTCCCTTCCAGAAAAAGCATTGAATCAGATATCAATCACTTTGGGAATCCAATTTATGAGTATGTGACCTAAGATAGTTCACGCCCTCGCGATACGAAAGTTGATTTGATCGGGGAATGTTTTGACATCGGTTTTCGTATCGCTGCGCTGCCCCACAGAAGTCTGCGGGGGCATAAGCGGCGCGATGGAATGCTGCACAGCGTGCGATCCGGCCTTGGCATTGCGGTAGTGCCTGATGTCATTGTCGATGAATATCTCGCCAATCAAACAATCGTAATACGATAGAAAGACTGGCAACCACGGGCTGTGGCGTTGCATCTGGTTACACCGCCGGGCACCATTCGCCCACAAAGGGTCACTGCGCTTATTGGCTATCGGGTCGCACAACTCGGACGATGACTTTATTAACTTCCGTTAAGTTTTCGCCGTCGCAAATGTGATTTTTCTTTCGATTCCGAAGCCAACTCCCGGGAATGTTACAAAATATGCGATATAGTTTACATTAGCCCGATACTTTAACCCTTGGAAAATAGTTATTTTTTGTGAACAAAAATATCACAACCCTCGGGAATCCTAGCATTAACACCAAATTAACCTTTCAAGTTCATTCCTATTATGGTTAATAACGTTCGAAGCACTGCTGGTTAAGTCTGAGCGGTTTCGGGGGATCCAGGCGTTTCAAAAAGGGGTTTGCCCATGCGTGTTCTTTTGATTGAAGATGAACCTACCACAGCGAAGGCAATTGAAATGATGCTCGCGACGGAAGGGTTCAATGTCTACACGACTGACTTGGGTGAGGAAGGTCTCGATCTGGGCAAGCTCTATGATTACGACATCATATTGCTCGATTTGAACTTGCCCGACATGCACGGATATGATGTCTTGAAAAAACTGCGCGTTGCCAAAGTGCAAACGCCCGTGCTTATTCTTTCAGGCATTAGCGAGATGGACACCAAGGTCCGATCCTTTGGCTTTGGGGCCGATGATTATGTAACAAAGCCGTTTCATCGCGAAGAATTGGTCGCGCGCATCCACGCGGTTGTGCGTCGTTCCAAAGGCCATTCGCAGTCCGTCATCCGCACGGGCAAGTTGGCGGTGAACCTCGACGGCAAAACCGTTGAAGTCAACGGCAGCCGCGTGCACCTGACGGGCAAGGAATATGCGATGCTTGAGCTGCTGAGCCTGCGCAAGGGCACCACGCTGACCAAGGAAATGTTCCTGAACCATTTATATGGCGGCATGGACGAGCCTGAATTGAAAATCATCGACGTCTTCATCTGCAAGTTGCGCAAGAAATTGGCTCTGGCATGTGGCGGTGAAAACTACATCGAAACGGTGTGGGGCCGTGGCTATGTACTGCGCGATTTCGACGAGGTGGAGCAGCTCGTTGCTTGAAGCGGCCTGACGTGCACATTTTATGGGGGGCCATGGGCGCAGTCAGAAATGGCTGCGCCCATTGCTATATGTGGCTTAACGCCGTGGCGGCAGACCAGCGAAAGTGATCGTGCTTTCCTCGCCTTTCGCACTTAATGCACTGACGCCAACAAAATGATCATCCACGATCAAGCCCTCCAGCACTGTTTCGGTGCCCTGCAGTTCGCGGACAAAGTTCCAATCCTGCGCATCGGCGCGGCGCTGATACACGCGATAGCGTTGCGCGCCGGGGCTTGCGTCCCATGTGACTGAGGTGTTGGAAGTGACTGCGCCGCCTAATGTCGCCGACGCAGGCGCTGGCGGCGCATCGGCCAATGCCGTTGCCGTTAGAACATTCAACATCGTCACCTTTACCAAATAGTCGAAGTCCATCTTGTCGATGGTATCACCATATTCAATGCCATTTTCGGTGCGCAGATCTTGATGCTGGTGATGATAATTTTCAACGCCGACGGTGTAACGGATGGCCGGAAAGCCAAGCTCGAGCGCAGGCAAATGGTCGCCGCCGCGCGCAAAGCGGTCAGGCCGACGGACGCCAAAGACATCGAGTGTTACCTCAGGATATGCTTGCGCAGCAACCTTGTCGGCAAAGCGCATCAGCGAACGGCTTGGCCCGTCATCTTCACCGCCACTATTGCGCCGTGCCATCTGCCCCGCCAGATCTTCGGAGGCACGAATGCCCTCGCTGAAGACGCACACGACATTATCAACCTTGCGTCCGTCGGTGCCAAGCGTGCCGCCGACAATATCATTGTTCAACATGGCGCTGACTTTCCAGCCACGTTCCTTGGCGGTTTCGGCGAGAAGCCGTCCGCCCATTAGGCCCTGTTCTTCGCCTGACAGCAGAGCAAAAACAATCGTCGCTGCATTCTGTGGCTGCTGAGACATGATCCGTGCCGCCTCAATCACCAATGCGCTGCCCGAACCATCGTCATTAGCGCCCGGCGCATTTTGCGTGAAATCCATCACGTCGGAAACGCGGCTGTCAATATGTCCGGCGATAATGATGACATGGTCCCAGCCCATTGTGCCGGGCTTAATCGCAAGCACGTCGACAATATTGACGCCATTTGGAATACGCGGACCCGACATATTGCGTTCGAGCAATTCTGTCCGCAGGCAGCCATTGCACGCCGTGGCGATTTTCACAAATTCGCTGTGCGCCCATTTGCGGGCGGCACCGATGCCGAGTTTTGGGTCCGTTGCCGATGACAATGTATGGCG
>NZ_JAAVVZ010000063.1 GCF_023910635.1 Sphingorhabdus sp.
GTGAGGATGATGAGGGTGCGGTTGATAAGGGTGATGCCCACCCCCGGCCCCTCCCGCAGGCGGGAGGGGAGCAGGTTGTTTCAACTCCTCAGCCCGTGAAACCAACCATCAAAACTCCCCTCCCGCAAGCGGGAGGGGTTGGGGGAGGGCCAGCGACATCGCAATCCCACGACCGCGTCAAAGCCAGCCCACTCGCCAAACGTATTGCCGGGAACAAGGGTCTTGATCTCACCACAATCTCAGGCACTGGCCCCAATGGCCGCATCGTGAAAGCCGACGTAGAAGCGATCTCCGGCGAAGGCCGGAGCGACGCTGTGGCGCCGGTTCTGGATCCCGGCCTTCGCCGGGAAACACCAGCTCCAACGCAGGCAATTGACACCGACATCCCGCATGAGGTCGTCAAGCTCAGCAATATGCGCAAGACCATCGCGCGCCGCTTGACCGAGAGCAAACAGACCGTTCCACATATTTATCTGACCGTAGATGTCCGCTTGGACGCCTTATTGAAGCTGCGCGGCGAATTGAACGCCAGCCTTGAAGGCCGCGGCATCAAGCTGTCGGTCAATGATATGTTGATCAAGGCGCTGGCGCTGGCGCTGGTTCAGGTGCCAAAGTGCAATGTCAGCTTCGCCGGTGACAATATGCTGCAATATGCCCGTGCCGACATCAGCGTGGCTGTTTCGGTGCCCACTGGCTTGATTACGCCAATTATCACCGATGCCGCGAACAAGTCGCTGTCCAAAATCTCGACCGAAGTGGCCGAACTCGCGGCCCGCGCCAAGGAAGGCAAGCTGCAACCGCATGAATATCAGGGTGGCACCGCGTCGATCAGCAACATGGGCATGATGGGCATCAAACAATTCGACGCCGTCATCAACCCGCCACAAGCGATGATCCTAGCGGTCGGGGCAGGGGAAAAGCGGCCCTATATCGTCGATGACGCCCTCGCCATCGCCACGGTAATGTCCGCCACCGGCAGCTTCGACCACCGCGCCATCGACGGCGCAGACGGCGCAATGTTTATGAAAGTCTTCAAGGAATTGGTGGAGAAGCCTTTGGGGTTGGTGGCTTGATATGGTGAAGAATGTCACCGCCTAACCCCTCTCCCCTTGCGGGAGAGGGAGGGGCCCGCCGCGTAGCGGTGGGAGGGTGTGGGGTCGCGTCGCGTGGAGCGACGCGGCCTTTTGCTTCGGATAAACGAGATATGTTGGTACAAATCACACCCAACCTTCTCCCGCAAGGGGAGAGGGCTTTAGAGAGAAGCCAAAATGTCTAATTACGACCTCATCGTCCTCGGTTCCGGTCCCGGTGGCTACGTCGCCGCCATCCGCGCCGCGCAGCTTGGGTTGAAAGTCGCGATTGTCGAGCGCGAGAATCTCGGCGGGATTTGCCTCAACTGGGGGTGCATCCCGACCAAGGCGTTGCTGCGTTCGGCGGAGATTTATCATTATATGCAACATGCGGGCGATTATGGCCTGACCGCCGCCAATATCAGCGCGGATATCGACGCGGTGGTCAAGCGGTCGCGTGGCGTTGCCAAGCAGTTGAATCAGGGCGTCACGCATCTGATGAAGAAGAACAAGATCACCGTCCATATGGGCGACGGCAAACTGATCGCCGCGAACACATTAACTGTTACCAAAGACGGCAAGACCGAGGAACTAACCGCAAAGAACATCATCGTCGCCACCGGCGCACGGGCACGGGATTTGCCCTTTGCGCCTGCCGATGGAAAGCGCATCTGGACCTATCGCCATGCGATGGTGCCGCCCGAAATGCCGAAAAAGCTGCTCGTGATTGGGTCCGGTGCGATTGGCATTGAGTTTGCGAGTTTCTACAATGATATGGGAGCCGAAGTGACCGTCGTTGAGATGCTGGATCGTATCGTGCCGGTCGAGGACGCCGATGTCTCTATTTTCCTAGAAAAGGCGCTGACCAAACAGGGCATGACGATCATGACCGGGGCAGGGGTTGAAAGCCTGAAAGCCAGCGCGACGGGTGTTTCTGCTGCGATCAAGGGCAAGGACGGCAAGGTCGCCCAATCGGAATTTACGCATTGCATCGTTGCCATTGGCATAGTCCCCAATACCGAAAATATCGGGTTGGAAGCGCTTGGCGTCGAAATGGATCGCGGCTTCCTGAAAACCGACCCGTTGTGCCGCACAAACGTGCGCGGCCTTTGGGCGATTGGCGACATTACCGCCCCGCCTTGGTTGGCACATAAGGCAAGCCATGAAGGCGTGATCGCCGCCGAAGCCATTGCAGGCGGCCACCCAGTTGCCATGGACCCGCTGAACATTCCCGGCTGCACCTATTGCCATCCGCAAGTCGCGAGTGTCGGCCTAACCGAGGCCAAGGCAAAAGAGGCTGGCTACGACGTCAAGGTCGGCAATTTCCCGTTCTTGGGCAATGGCAAGGCAATTGCGTTGGGCGAGGCAGAAGGCTTTATTAAAACCGTCTTCGACGCCAAGACCGGTGAGTTGCTTGGGGCGCATATGGTTGGCGCGGAGGTAACCGAGTTGATCCAAGGCTACACCATCGGCAAAACCGCCGAATTGGTAGAGGCCGATTTCATGCACACCGTCTTCCCGCATCCAACCTTGAGCGAGATGATGCACGAGAGCGTGCTCGGCGCTTA
>NZ_JAAVVZ010000064.1 GCF_023910635.1 Sphingorhabdus sp.
GCGCCAGACATGCGGTAAAATGTTACGCTTTGTCAACAAATGCTTTTCTTTGAGGGACATGGGCGGTGGGGGGGGGGGACAGCGTCGAACATGACGTCGGCTAGGGCTGCGTGGTCGGCGGGGGTGGCGCAGGTTAGGTTGTGGAGCATATTGCGGCGTCAATTCCGACTAAGTGAGCCCTGATAGGACACGACATCGCCCACTATGGGCAGCGCAATAATTACGTCGAACGAGAAACGACCCTCTCTTTGCGTTTCAAAACTGATGCCTTTTGGCAGCAACAAATTTGGCAGTGGGATACCAAATGCTGACCACCGGCGCGGAACAAGATTCAGTTTGTCGTCGTCAACAACAAGCGCCAATGCGACCTCAACAATTCCGAACTGCTCCACCAGCAGATGCTTGTTTCGGCCATTACCGCAATGCATTCGAGATTTGAAAGTTTTATTGCCGAATGTGCGTGTCCAATTTTCGCCATTGCTATCGGGTTTGACGGTCACTGCGACCGAAACCTTTTCAGCAGCCTTTGGAAATCCCATCACGGCAGCGATCAGATTGGCCAGCAGACTTGGTCCCCGCTGAATATTGGCGGTCCCAAGCCACTGGTGCTCATCCGCACCGTCGTGAAAAGCCCTGACCTCAACCGGCAGTCTATCGTAGGCTGAGCCGAGCAAGCGGCGAAAAATGGGTTCGGCTGGCCTATCTTCGCGAAGTCCTGTGTAGATCGTGCGTGCTGCAAACAGGCGATCATAATCAGACAACTCCAATGCGTGAACGGCTGGCCGAGCACCAGGCTCCGGAGGCTGCCCCTCCAGCGATTTACGAATGACTCCCTCAATCGCCATTGAAGGGATGAATGGGCCGTCGTCAGACTCTGCCAATAAATGCCAGCTTCTTTCAATCTGCCGTCCATTGCGTGTGCCCGTTGCATGAACAAACATACCACCGCGATGCTCGCCAAATTTCATAAGATTGAGAACGGCGTAGAATAAGCGCGACAACGGGACGAGCGATGGCAAACGCAGATAATGCCGCACCTTGGCCAGCAGGTTCAACATGCGATGCAGAAGCTCTGGCACGGGGCCCGCCCCCATCCAAATGTCGGTCATCGTGGGGTGTTCCGGCGGCAGCACTTGAAGGTCGGGTACATCGACAAGCGAGAAACGGATATTGCGCAGCGGGAGTCGACCTGGAACAGCGACGGTATAGCGCATACTTTCAGCCAAGCCGATACCGTTGCCGATCATGCCGTGGCGGGTCAAAGTGACTGGCGCACCAGCATAGCCGATGACCGCCCGCATGACGTTAAGGCCGATACCAGCATAAGGTGACGGTGCAATACCGCCTTCAACTTTCACAATATCCATCGTCTTGGCCATTTCTCGCAAAACCGCGGCGGTGAGCACCGGAAAACTGCTGACGCCGGACAACACAAACACGCCTGCGGCCTTTGCTCTTTCATCAAATTGCGAGATACCGAAGACGAAATCTGCACCATCTGCAAAATCTAGATAGTGAACTCGCGCGGCGATGCAGGCTTCAACGACGTGATAACCTAAGGTGCCATAATCCTGAAACGGTCCGGACGCGTCAACCACAAGGTCCGGCAATATATGGGCAAGGGCGCTCGCAATGTCCCGTCTGTCAAGTCGGACAGGCAGTGCGGCCGCCATGCCTCTGAAATTGGTGCAGAATATACGGGCCTTTTCCTCGTCCCTTCCGCATATGAAAAGTGTTGCTTGCGGAATATCACGCAAAAGCGGGGCCAATCGCCCGCCAAAGGCACCGTAGCCGCCTAAGATTAGGATTTTCATGTTGGCACCTCTGTCTCGTTTATGACAATATGCGCGCGCGAAATTGCGCTGGCGGAACCCAGCAGGTCTGACGCTTACCGAATATCCGATACCGATTTCTCGCGACGAGACGATAAACGGGATCCCGAAGAAAGGGCGGAAATAAGCGGAATATAGCAGCGACCTTCCAAGGCATACCTAAGCCTTCATAAATTGAAATCACAGCATCGCTGTCTTTGCGAACCAGCGCGCCATCAACCACAAGGATTGACGTAGGATCGGTCGGGTCAAGTCCGTGGCGACGAAATAGTTCGGAACCAACTCTGCCCTGCATCGATGCAAGGTAAAATACTTTATTATGATCATGCTTGAGAATGAAATGCGCGTTTGCAGAGCAAAGTACACATTCGGCATCGAACAAAATGATCCGGCCCGAAGGCAGTTCTCGCTGATCGCCAAGCTTTTGTGATGGGGTCGAGTCCATTTCCATTACGGCTATAGCGCAATATGATGATCTCGCAAATGGGATTAGAGCAGTCATCCTACTGCTTTAGCTAGAAATTCGCGCCCACACGCAGCCTGCGTTCCGGGAAATTGCGTTTGGGCTGCATGGACCCCGGATCGGGTCCGGGGCAACGCAACGCTAAGCGGCTATGCCGCTAAGCTTTTGCGTTGGTTGCGGGAGTAGGAT
>NZ_JAAVVZ010000065.1 GCF_023910635.1 Sphingorhabdus sp.
CGGCAAGTCCGGACGGTTCGAACGCTTGCGCGAAAATGCCGAAGAGGCGGCGTTTATTGTGTGGCAGATGGGGTTGGCGGAATAAGGATTGTATTGACAATGTATATACAATTTTCTATTATCGCTTGATGGCAAAATTAGACGTCTTAGCACCACAAAAACCAGCGATAGCATCCTTTGGGGCGAATGATTCAAAGGGTAGCATCAATCTGCGCGTCGAAACGCAGACCCGGCAACTTATCGACGATGCAGCGACTGTTCTTGGCAAGACGCGAACCGAGTTCATGGTCGAAGCCGCCCGACGACAGGCGATAGATGTATTATTGGATCAGCGTTTGTTTGTGCTTGATCCAGAGGGTTATGACGCCTTCCTGCATGCGCTCGATAATCCAATTGCGCCGGGACCAAAATTGCGGGCATTGTTGCGCCGGTCACCGGCTTGGCAAAAACAGGTCTGAGTTTGCGCGGCTTAAAAATGAAGCTGTCCGAACCTGTCCCCTTGTCGGCCGAACATGATCTGACAATATTCGATTGTGGTGAATCTGCTTTGAATGATTGGCTAAAGCATCGAGCACTGAAAAATGAGAGTCGTTTTTCCCGCACGTATGTCGTCTGCGAGGGCAAACGGGTGGTTGGGTATTTTTGCATTTCAGCCGGCGCATTGGAGCGGGCTGCTGTCCCAAATAAACTAAAAAGAAACGCCCCGGACACTATTCCGGTATCGGTAATTGGGCGGCTGGCGGTCAGTGCGTCGCACGCGGGAAAAGGTCTCGGGGCCGACCTCCTTGCCGATGCGCTGCGCCGTATTGCGATAGCTTCGCAAAGCATTGGTATTGGTGCGGTGCTGGTCCACGCGAAGGACGACCAGGCGAAGGCGTTCTATCTGGCCTGTGCGGAATTCATTGCGTATCCTTCCGACAGCAGAACGCTTTTTCTACCCATAGAAACAGTCATTGCTGCGTTTGGGTAGCAGTGTAACATGGGAACTGGCCGTGGCGGCAAGTCGGGGCGGTTTGAACGGTTGCATGAAAATGCCGAAGAGGCGGCGTTTATTGTGTGGCAGATGGGGGCAAAGGAGTGAGGAGTACACGTGGCTTTTAGATCACCTTCGATGCTACAACAGATCAAACAATGGCTTGGCCCAATAGGTTATGTTCTGTTCATATTGCTAACTCTCTCGCTGCTTGGAAGTTTGCTGGCGATCCTAGTTGCGCCGATAACGGCGATCCCAATAATCGGCTTAGTTGGTCTTTTTTTTGTGCCCTTTCCGACATTCTTGATGTATCTGGGGGGCATATTTATCGTTTATATGATGTTTCACGTCATGCCGATCGGGAAATGGCGCGGCGTTACAGGGCTGATTTGCGGGCTGACATTTGTAGGGGCAGCGGCTTTTGGAATTCCCCTCATGGCTAACCGAGAGTTTGACGTTTGGCTTGCTCAATTTCGGCAACGCGGAATTTGGAAGCCTGTATCGCTGTCAACCGGATCTAACGTCACTTTGGTCGGTTCACAGCATTCGGCAACCTACTTCGGATGTGATAGTTTTTGCCAAGGATTGTTGCTTTCAGGTCAGGCAAAACAAGTGACGTTCATGACAAGCCCGGTATTTGATCGGCCCGAAGATTTGAAAATCACGGGCGATCGCTACAGTTTGAGTGAAAATGTCGACAATTGCCTTGCCAAACTGCCACAAATGGAACCGGATAGCCCGCTGTATAATGGTAACTTTGATGGTGATGAAGATAGGATTAGGCATCAACTTAATCGCGATTTTCAAAGCGGTTTGTTTAGCAAAGACTTCGACGATGCCGTTCAGTCCTGTTTCCGCGTTGACAAGGTCAGTAATCAAGACTTAAGCGGCTGGGTGTTTGTCGATTGGCAAACCGAGTTTCCCCCAGCAGGCGATGACAGTCACGTGCCTCTTCTTGATGCGCGGATCGCAATATTGAACGCAGACGACAAAAAATCCGACATTATTGAGCTGTTCAAAATTCATGGCACACGCATGTCTAGTCCGGCATGGATATGGCCTTATGGCGGAAATGCAGGATCGGGCGGAATCTTCTCTCCTCAATTTGCGCGTGAATTTGTGGAATGGAAGGGCCCTGAACGGGATTTTGATCAATGGTGGGGATATATCGAGAAGCGGACGGAAATCGCTCAAGCAGCAATTGATCGGATCAAAAAAGCGCAATCTGCTGGGAGAACGTATGGAGCGCCGACAGATTAGTTCTTCGGATTGACTTTCTGCCGTTCATAAAGGACTTTTGAAATTGCCAACCCCCTTCACCCGCAATTTCACCGCAACCCCTGCCGATATTGACGCGCTTGGCCATGTCAACAATGCCGTCTGGGTGCGGTGGATTCAGGAAATGGCGACGTCGCATTGGCAGGCGGTTGCCGCGCCTGAACATATCGCGGCTTATCATTGGGTCGTGACGCGGCACGAGATTGACTATCGCGGTAATAT
>NZ_JAAVVZ010000066.1 GCF_023910635.1 Sphingorhabdus sp.
CGCAATGAGGTTTCGACTTAACCGTAGCCCTGAGCAGCAGTCGCGCAGCGGCTGCGTCCGTCGAAGGGCGGCCATTTTCGCAATACCGCCCTTCGACTTTCGCCAGTGCTATCGCACTGACGGCTCAGGGCTACGGTAATATTGATATGATGATCCCCCGCCTTTCCGCCAAAGACCGCATGCCTGATGCCTTGCGCGGCGCTGTCGTCGCTTTGGGCAATTTTGACGGCTTTCATCTGGGGCATCAGGCGGTCGCAGGTGAAGCCATTGCGCAGGCGAAGGCGGCTGGCCGTCCCGCCATCATCGCCACCTTTGACCCGCATCCGGTGCGTTTTTTCGCGCCGCAATCGCCTTGGTTCCGGCTGACGACGCTCGACCAACGGCAGCGACTTTTCGAAGACGCGGGCGCGGACGCCATGTTGGTGTTTGATTTTGATGCTGAACTTGCGGCGACCAGCGCCGAAGATTTCATCGTCAAATTGCTCGTTGAACGGCTTGGCGTTTCAGCCGTTGTCACGGGCGAAGACTTCACCTTTGGCAAAGCACGTGGCGGCAATATCGATGTGCTGCGCGATATTGGTAGCGCGCATGACCTTTCCTCGACGGCGATGGGGCCAGTAGTCGATGATGCAGGCATCATCTCGTCAAGCCGCATCCGCACTGCGTTGCAAGACGGCAACTGCGCAACCGCGACAGCCTTGCTCACGCGACCCTTTACTGTGCAAGGCATTGTGCAACATGGCGACAAAAACGGGCGTCTTCTGGGCTTTCCCACCGCCAATATCGACATGGGCCATTATCTGCGCCCGCGTTATGGCATTTATGCGGTGAAGGGGCATTTGCCCGATGGCCGCGTGCTAAACGGCGCGGCAAATCTGGGAATCCGCCCAACCTTTGACCCGCCCAAAGAATTGCTTGAGCCACATTTCTTCGACTTTGCCGAAGATTTATATGACCAGAATATCGAAATCGAATTTCACGCCTTCATTCGTGGGGAGGCGAAGTTTGACAGCCTCGACGCGTTGATAAAGCAAATGGCGAAGGATTGTGCATTGGCGAAAAGTATCTTGTTATCAATGACTTGATTTGTTATTCATAGTCCAGCCGTTAGGTCATGGATTCCCGCTTTCGCGGGAATGACAAAGGCGTTGGAGTTGAACTTTTATGAATCTATCTCGTCGCAAAAAACAAGCTTTGGCGGTCGTTGTGGTCATTCTCCTCGGCCTGTCCCTGCTCAACGCAACTTGGCTTGCGCCGACGCCTGCGGGCAAGCCAAAGCTTATCGCGCATCGCGGGGTGTATCACCTCTATGATAAACGTGCCGCATTTGGCCGTGACACCTGCACCGCGCGGTTCATCCGCCCTCCCGATCATGAAGTGTTCGAAAACACTATTGCCTCGATCCAAATGGCGGCGGGGCTGGGGGGCGATATGGTGGAAATTGATGTCGCGCCGACCAAGGACGGCAAAATGGTTCTGTTCCATGATTGGACGGTCGATTGTCGCACCAATGGCAAAGGCGAAACCCGCGACCTTACGCTGGCGGAGCTAAAGGCACTCGACATTGGCTATGGCTATACGGCCGACGGCGGCAAGTCATTCCCGCTGCGTGGTAAGGGCATCGGCCAAATTCCGACGGTTGAAGAGGCCCTTGCGGCCCTGCCTTCGCGGCCATTGCTGTTCAACTTCAAGTCAAAAAACCCCGATGAGGCGGACCAGTTGTTCGCCATATTGAAAGCGTCGGGCCGGGATTATGAAAAGCTTGGTGATGCCTTTTACGGCGGGCAACGCCCGGTGGACCGCATACGACAGCTCGCGCCCAAAAACTGGGCCTTTAACATGAAAAACGAGGCAAAGTCCTGCACCAAGGACTATGTCCTTTATGGTTGGACCGGCATTGTCCCCGAAAGCTGCCGCAACGGTGTGTTGGTTATTCCCATCAATTATCAAAGGCCAATGTGGGGCTGGCCCAACCGCCTGATCGCCCGCATGGAGAGCGTCGGCGCGAAAATCATCGTCGTGGGGCCGCATGAAAGCGGCAAGTCGAACGAGGGGCTTTCCGATGTCCACGATCTCGGCAAAATCCCGGCGAGCTACAATGGGTATATCTGGGTTGAGGACATCTGGGCCATCGGGCCAGCGTTGCGGCGATGACTATGCCAATCCTCTCCATCGACTTGCGATGGGGAGGATACAGGCTTTATTTGCAGCGCCATATCCTTTAGGCACCCGCACGATATGACTGAACCTGCTGACTCACCGAAACAAGACTATCGCGATAGCGTCTTCTTGCCCAAAACAGACTTTCCGATGAAGGCTGG
>NZ_JAAVVZ010000067.1 GCF_023910635.1 Sphingorhabdus sp.
GCGATCCGAAATCGATGATGAGGATGGAGTCGGACGGTTCGCTATGTATTTTGGATTCTGGCATGGTCCGCCGATAGAGATACTGGCGTGCGCTGTCCACACTGTCCTATTTTTCGCTAGCGTAGAAGGCAGTCGCTGTATAGCAAAGGGTCATGACCAACCGGCTCTTTTATGGTGACAATCTCGACGTGTTGCGCGAGCATATCGCGAGCGAGAGTGTTGACCTTGTCTATCTCGACCCGCCGTTCAATTCAAACGCCAATTACAACATCTTATTCAAATCGCCCGCTGGCGTTGGCGCGGACAGTCAGATTGAGGCTTTTGAGGATACGTGGCATTGGAATGAAAAGGCGGAGGCCGCGTTTCACGATGTGATGACGTCCGGCAATACCGATGTTGCCGAACTGCTCCGTGCGATGCGCGGTTTCCTGAAAGAAAATGACATGATGGCGTATCTCGCCATGATGGCGGTGCGGTTGCTTGAACTTCATCGGGTGTTGAAACCGACAGGCAGCCTTTATCTGCACTGCGACCCAACGGCGAGCCATTATCTGAAGCTGTTGCTGGATGGGGTTTTTGGGCCTCGATGTTTCAGAAACGACATTATTTGGAAACGTCGATACGGCTCATTCAGCACGGTCCACGAATCAAAAAAATGGGGTGCCTGCACCGACAACATTTTCTTCTACACGAAATCCGACCTCGCGGCGTTTAGGCCGCAATATAGTTTCAGCGACCCGTCTTATAACTCTTATGTCGAAAAGACATTCAAGCATGTTGATGAACAGGGGCGACGATATCGGATCGCGGACTTAGCAAATCCAGCGCCGCGTCCAAATCTAATGTATGAATACAAAGGATATAAGCCACCAGCCAATGGGTGGGCTATTTCACGCGAGAAGATGGAAAAGTGGGAGGAAGAAGGCCGTTTGCATTTCCCAAAATCACCAGATGGCCGCATTCAGCGGCGGCGCTTTTTCGAGGAGTTGAAGGGTAAACCTGTTCAAAGTCTATGGGATGATGTGGAAATGATATCGTCCCAAGCCCAAGAACGCCTTGGCTACCCCACACAAAAGCCGCTGGCTTTGCTCGAACGCATTATCAATGCATCGTCGAATGAGGGCGATGTTGTGCTCGATCCGTTTTGCGGTTGCGGCACAGCGGTCGATGCGGCGCAAAAGCTGGGACGGCGATGGATCGGCATTGACGTAACACATCTGTCGATTGGCCTCATCGAACGGCGGCTTGTGGACAGATACGGGCCAAATGCATTGGCGAAGGCACCGGGTAAAAATCCTCCCCGTTCCGGGGAGGGGGACCGCCGCGAAGCGGCGGTGGAGGGGGCTCTCCCCACGAGCGACGTTGCAGGCGCAGAGCCCCCTCCGTCATCCACCTTCGCCAAGGCTACGGCGGATGCCACCTCCCCGTTCCAGGGAGGATTAGCGTATGAAGTCATCGGCACCCCCAATGACACCGACAGCGCGTTGAAACTCGCTGCGGACGAACCACACCAGTTCCAATATTGGATTACGCAAGCCATTGGCGGGCAACCGTTTCAGGGCGGGCGCAAGGGTATGGATCGGGGCATTGATGGTTATATTTATTACTCGTCAACGACTGGCACCGATACAAAGGCCGGACCGAAGCAAAGAACAGATGCTGCGATCATTTCAGTCAAAGCAGGCCAGCGCGTCGGTGTCGCCATGGTTCGTGACTTAAAGGGTGTGATGGAGCGCGAGAAGGCAGATATTGGCATATTCATTTGCGTCATTTCTCCAACCCGTGAAATGGAACGTGAGGCGGCTTCGGCAGGCCTATACACCGATGAAGGAACGGGGCGAACCTATCCCCGTCTGCAAATTTACACGCTTGCAGAATATTTTAACGGACTTCGGCCCAAGGTGCCGCTGCTCGACCGGCAGGCCGGATTTAAAAGAGCCGCACCACGCGGCGATGCGGATAAGCAAGGCAGTCTGCTATAGGCGCAGTCAGTCCGCCAGCTCCACCCAAGTCGGCGCATGGTCGCTGGCTTTCTCGCGGCCACGATGCGCCTTGTCGACCCCGCAACTATGGAGGCGGTCGGCGATGGCCGGGCTTAACAAGAGATGGTCGATGCGAAAGCCATGGTCGCGTTGCCATGCGCCGGCTTGAAAATCCCAAAAGGTCCATACCCCGCCTTGCGGATAATGCGTGGCGAGCGCGTCGGTCCAGCCTTGGCCAAGCAATGCGCGATAGGCAGCAATGCTTTCGGGCTG
>NZ_JAAVVZ010000068.1 GCF_023910635.1 Sphingorhabdus sp.
CATCTGCTCCTCTGCGACCCCGTCTATTTTGGCGGCACCGTGGACAAAAGCATCGGCAGCCAAAGCATCACCGACGCCGTGGCCAAAGCTGGCCGTAACGCCGAATATATCCCGACCCGCGAAGACTGCGGGGAGCGTATCGTCGAACTGGCGAGGCCCGGCGACCGGATTGTGATCATGGGGGCAAGGGATGATACGTTGAGCGGGTTTGCGGGGGAACTTTTGAAATCCGCAGCAAAAATGAATTATTGATGTTGCAACCCGTTTGTTGTAGGACGCTGGGGTCAATGTCAGGCATTAGCCTTTGATACTGGGCCTTCACCATTGCCGTGGTGGGGGCCCAAATCATTGTGGGATCAGGTTGCCGCCCGACCCCACCCCGTGTGCTTACTTGGTTTTTGTCACTTCAACGACTTTGAGGATCAAAGTCGCAAAAGCAAACATGACGCCAAGGAAAATGCACAATTCTGTCAATGTCATACATACTCCTTATCAACTGACGGCGGTATTGCCGTCACAACCCGATTAAAGTCTCGGACAAGTTTGTCCACGGATGTGTCGTTGTCCCCAGATAAATGTGGATGTGTTGGATAGGGTGATCGGGTTCACGCAGAGGCGCAGAGGCGCTGAGATTTCCCATGAACCCTCTGCGATCTCCGCGCCTCTGCGTGAACCAAAAATGCCGAGGTCTTTTGGCCATAGACAAAGCTCAAGTTCTCCTTCATATTTTTTGGACATTTTTAGGAGGCAGTCATGGCGGAATGGACAGTGCGGGCGGATTATGATCCCGACTCCAAAAGCTGGTATGTTTTCGACAGCGATGTGCCAGGACTCTCAACCGGCGCGGACTCGCTTGAGGAGCTTGAGGCCAAGCTGCCCGGAATGATTGTCGAGTTGCTCGCACTTAACGAACATCTTTTCGACGACAATTCCCGCATCAATGGGCCACACAGCTTCCGGCTGGTCGCCCATCACGAGGCTTTCCGCGCCATAGCCGCCTGATGGCGGCTGGATTGTCATGATGGGGGCAAGCGTTTGCGGGGGAACTTTTGGGGCGGGTGGGCAATGCCAACTTTTAGATCATGTCCCAAGTGAACGTTGATACCCTCTTTAGTAAGGCGAATTCAATCATCGCGCGGCTCCCGACTAAGCCGGATGAGAGTAGCTTTTATGATTTGGTGGATACCACAACGCCGAAAAAGTTTCAGCAGTGGAATGACACGGCGCATCAACTACTTGAGCTGGCGGCCGATGCCCCGCTGGAGAAAGGTTCCTATTTTGAATTTTGGGCATCCGACGCATTTGTTGCATTAGGCGAACTGACGCGAGCTATTGCCGTAGCGCCAATCCCTATGCTCGGCGCACGCAGTTCGATGCAAACAGATCGATTGCTGACGCTTAAAATGGTGTTAAGTCAAAAGGTGTCTGGCAGAGATATTGCAACGTTGTTTGGTCCTAAACTCACTCGCTTCGGGCGAGAAAACATTACCGGAATATCACAGTATTTGGAAACTCGAGTTTCTGAGATTCAAGAGCATGAGGGCCGAAATCTTCTGTCTGAATGGGCTCCAGATTCGCACAAGCATTTGCATGGGATGACATTGTTCTCCGGGCACATGAGCTACATTCTAACGCCAGACATCATTGGACACTATTTCAGCTTGTCCTCTAAGGCGCAGCAAGAATGTATCACGCTAATGCGTGATGCTGAGAATACTTTCAGAGAAGAGGCTGACCTTCCTCGTGTGGGGGAGGGTTGGATAGCAGAAACAGCTCTTTACTATGCGGTGAAATCTGCCTTTCCCGAAATTTCTGTTGTTCAGCATGGCCGTCCCATTTGGCTGGGTCGGCAACATTTAGACATTTATCTACCTGAGCAAAAAGTAGCACTGGAATACCAAGGTGAGCAACACGATCGGCCAATTGCCTTCTTCGGAGGTGAGGAGGCTTTCCAGAGGAACGTTCAGCGCGATCAAATCAAGCGAGCAAAATGCAAACGACATGGCGTCACGTTGATATATGTTCGAGAAGGTTATCTGTTTTCCGATGTGGTGCAGCAGATTAAGAAAGCTCTAGCATAGCAAGTCATAGGGACTTCGGGATATTGGCGAATCGCTTGCATTCCGCGCCAATCCCCCCTAAGCGCCCCACTTCGCTCAGGTCCGCCTGACCGAAATCGAAGAAGGCCGGAGGGGCGTATGCATGGTGCTGCGTCAGCGATCGGTAGGAACAAGGAAACGCCCATGTCT
>NZ_JAAVVZ010000069.1 GCF_023910635.1 Sphingorhabdus sp.
GAATTGCAAGGCATCATGGGCGGCTATTACGCGCGCGCACAAGGCGAGAGCGACGCCGTCGCCGACGCCATCCGCGACCATTATAAACCGGTCGGACAGGGGGATGATGTCCCCAATGCTCCGGTCACGGTGGCTGTGAGTTTGGCGGATAAGTTGGATACAGTTACAGGCTTTTTTGGAATAAATCAGCGGCCAACCGGGTCGAAAGATCCGTTTGCGCTTAGGCGGGCCGCTTTAGGAGTGATTAGTTTAATCACCGCTAATGATCTTCGGCTTGGTTTCCGAAGGACGCTCATTGAGTCGCTCACGACACACGGTGTTTTTTGGTGGAATAGGCTTGTCGATGCAGCTGAGCGTATCGACACCGTTTCCTCGCACCGAATGTCAGGTTTTCTAAAATTGGCAGGTGAGCACCAGATCAAGCTTAGTGGTGAGACTGGCTTAGGTTTAGCCGACGCGTTTAGAAGCCGCTTGGCAAGCGAAGAGGTGCCGGCTGCCGCATTTGATTTTGCTGATATAAAGCAACAAGAAATTGTTCCTTTTTTTGGAGAACGACTGGCTGTCCAACAACGCGAAGCGGGCGTCCGCCACGACCTCATCGACGCGGTGTTTAGTCTTGGTGGTGAGGATGATCTGGTCCGGCTGCTGGCGCGGGTGAAGGCTTTGCAGGCCTATATCACGACCGCCGAAGGTGCGAACCTGTTGGCGGCGTATAAGCGTGCGGCGAATATATTGAAGCAGGCCGACGGTGCCGAAAAAACGTCCGTCGCCCCAGCGCAGGCTGGGGCCCATCACGTGTCCCAGTCTGGAACGACAGACGAGACAGGCTCCAGCCTACGCTGGAGCGACGCGGATTTGGGCATCGAGGAAAGTGCCCTCCGCACCGCGCTCGACGCCGCTGAACCCAAGGCCGCAGCCGCCTTGTCGGTCGAAGATTTCGAAGGCGCAATGGCCGCATTGGCGACGTTGCGCGCACCGATTGATGCCTTTTTTGAAGCTGTGATGGTCAATGATCCCGACCCGGCCAAGCGCAAATTTCGTTTGGGCTTACTTGCGCGGTTCCGCGATGCGGTTACCCAAGTGGCCGATTTTTCGAAGATTGAGGGATAGGGGCGGACGGCACGCTGAACATGTTCAGCATGACGGCGCTTGATCTAAATCATTGCTGGCGGGGCGGAATGGGCGCTTGAGTTGTTTCCTGATCAAAGGAACATCCCCATGGCCGTCATGCACCGCATCCGCATTTTTCATAGCTTCCTCGCGCTGACCGTATTGGCGGCCTATTTTTCGGCGGAAATGGGCCTTGTTCATGCCTGGCTTGGCTATGGTGTGGCTGCCCTTATTGTATTCCGGCTGATTTGGGCTTTGAGCGGCGCGCCGCAACTGGGGCTTGCGCGTTTCTACCCCTCGTTCAAGGATTTGCATTTAAAGGGTATCATGACCCACCCAGCCATTAGCCAAGTCCTGCTGGCGGGAATCGCCCTTTCGGTGATTGGTGCCACGGGCACGGGTATCATGATGGACAAGGGGCGCGCGTTGCAGCCCAGCGCGCTTAGTTCCTTGTCCCTCTCGGGCGAAAATGCACGCGATGGGCGCGCAGATGAATCCGGCGAAATTTACGAAGAAGCGCATGAATATCTCGCAAATCTGGCGATTGCGCTGGTCGTGCTCCATGTCTTGTATTTGCTATCGTTCAAGCTGCCCTTGGCGCGCTTTATGTTATTCGCCAACAAATCCGGAAAATAACCGCCCTCCAGACTTGACTCCGATGCGCTGCACTGCACAACGGCGCGCAAGTAATAAAGCCAAGCAAAAGGGATGGCTGCGGGATGACCCAGTATGTATATCGGTTCGGTGGCGGTGTTTCGGATGGTGACGAAACCGTTCGCGGCAATAAAAATATCTTGGGCGGCAAGGGCGCGAATTTGGATGGCATGGCGTCGATTGGCCTGCCTGTCCCGCCCGGCTTTACGATCACGACCGAAATGTGCACGGCTTATTACGCCAATGGCCAAAGCTTCCCCGACAGCGTCCGGGCCGAAGTCGCCAATGGCCTTGCACATATTGAGCAGGTAACGGGCAAAGCATTTGGCGATTCCGCCAATCCGTTGCTGGTGTCGGTGCGTTCGGGCGCGCGGGTGTCGATGCCGGGGATGATGGATACGGTGTTAAACCTCGGGCTGAATGACCAGACGGTCGAAGGGCTGGCGGCTTCGTCGGGCGATGCCCGCTTTGCGTGGGACAGCTA
>NZ_JAAVVZ010000070.1 GCF_023910635.1 Sphingorhabdus sp.
ACCAACACCGCGTTTTTCCAAAAGGAAGTCGCGTCGCGGGTCAGCATGAAATATGCGGCGAAGCTGAAGTTCCTCGCGGATGACAGTTTCGACCAGGCAACGCATATTGAGGGTCTGTTGGCGCAGCCAAAGGTTCAGCAGGACCTGACCGACGGTGAGGATTGACACGGCCTTAGGTAAGACGTATCTTACCATTTATGAACCAGCAAACTACCGTATCGTCAAAAGGGCAAGTCGTCATACCTAAGGATGTGCGCGATAGGCTTAAGCTGGTGCCCGGCACTGCCTTGGATATCATCGAATCTGGCGGCGGTATGTTCCTAAAAATAGCGTCAGGCTCCCAAAAGCGCAGCTTTGCAGAATGCGACGCGGCAGTCCGTCAAGCCATTCAATATGAAGGGCCGCGATTTACGGATGAACAGGAAAAGCAAGCCATCGCTGACATGTTCAAAAAATCGTCCAAGTTCGACGATTAAATGGACGTTGTCGATACGAACATTCTGGCCAGATATTTTCTGGACGACGACCACGAACAGTCGCCGCGAGCACGTGCAATATTGATGCACGGGGCATTTGTTAGCAATTCGGTTTTATTGGAAACCGTGTGGCTTTTGCAATCCCGATACAATCAATCGCCAAAGGCGATTTCGTCGGCATTGCGTGCGCTTATTGCGATGCCAGACGTTGTTGTGTCTGATCTTGCCCTCCTATCCTGGGCTTTGACTCGATATGCAGACGGCGCGGATGTTGGTGACATGCTTCATTTGGTTGAAGCGGCGGGTCATGATTGTTTCCTGACCTTTGACCGCAAGCTCGCAAAACAGGCTGGCGATGCAACGCCGATTCACGTCAAGGACGCTGGCAAATAATGGCTAAGCTCTATTTCTATTACGCGTCAATGAACGCCGGCAAATCGTCGACCTTGTTGCAGGCGGCATTTAATTATGGCGAACGCGGGATGAAAGTCATGCTGTGGACCGCAGCTATTGATGATCGGCCCGGTTTCGGCGCGATCAGCTCGCGCATTGGTCTTGCAGGGGACGCCAGCCGGTTTGAACCGACGACAAATATCGAAAATGCGGTGCTTGCCCAGCACCACGAAACGCCTTTGGCCTGCGTATTAATCGACGAAGCGCAGTTTTTGACCAAGGAACAGGTTTGGCAAGCCGCAAGCCTGGCAGACAAGGCTGGAATTCCGGTTGTGTGTTACGGCTTGCGTACGGATTTCCAAGGCGAGTTATTTCCCGGCTCCGCCGCTTTGCTTGGCATCGCTGACAGTCTGGTCGAGCTTAAGGGCGTCTGCGATTGCGGGCGTAAAGCGACGATGAACTTGCGGGTGGACGAATTCGGCAAAGCAGTGTTCGACGGCGCGCAAACCGAAATTGGCGGCGATGACCGTTATATCGCCATGTGCCGCAAGCATTTTAATGAGGCGCGGGCAGGGCGTTAACGCGGCATGCATGGCTGGATCATCCTCGATAAACCACTTGGGTTGGGTTCAACGCAGGCTGTCGCAGCCGTAAAGCGCAATTTGCGCAGTGCGGGCTTTGGCAAGGTCAAGGTCGGCCATGGCGGGACGCTTGACCCTTTGGCCACCGGCGTTCTGCCCATCGCCTTGGGTGAAGCGACCAAATTATGCGGGCGTATGTTGGACGCATCGAAGACCTATGACTTTACGATCAGTTTTGGCACGGAAACCAGCGGCTTGGATGCCGAAGGAGAGATCGTTGCGACCTCAGACCAGCGCCCGACCTTGGCGCAAGTCGAAGCGGCGCTTGCCCAATTTATTGGTCCCATCGCCCAAATTCCGCCTGCGTACTCCGCGATAAAGATCGATGGTAAGCGCGCCTATGACTTAGCGCGGGCAGGTGAGGTCGTGGAGATGAAGTCGCGCAATGTGACGGTGCATGACCTTTGTATTCACAGCGTTGCCACCGTTGGCGCATTGAACGCCGTCACACTCACCGCCGACGTCTCCAAAGGCACCTATATCCGAAGCCTCGCCCGCGACATCGCTTATGCCCTTGGCACCGTCGGCCATGTGTCGATGCTACGCCGCACGCGTGCGGGGCCGTTCAGCTTACAAAGCGCGATTTCGCTGGACAAACTGAATGCATTCGGCCAAGGGGCCACCCAAGAAGACATTATCTTGCCGATAGAGGCA
>NZ_JAAVVZ010000008.1 GCF_023910635.1 Sphingorhabdus sp.
TGCTGCGCCTACTGGCCTTGACTTAGCCGCGGCCGATGACACGGGGTCGAGCAATAGCGATAATGTAACGAGCCAGAGCTCAGGCTTGACGATCAGTGGCCAAGCCGAAGCCAATGCCCTCATCGAGTTGTTCGACGGCACGACCTCGCTTGGCACCACAACCGCCAGTGGAACCGGCGCATTCAGTCTTGATGTGACGCTAGCTGCTGGCGCGCGTTCAATCACTGCCAAGGCGACTGATGCTTCGGGCAATGTGAGTGCGGCATCTGCCGCACTGTCCGTAACGGTCAACGCTGCGGTTAATGTGACGGGTCAGATTGTGGCTGGACCCGTCCAATCCGGCAACGGCCTGTCAGTCAATATCTATCTAGCAAATGGGACACTTCTCGTTTCGGGTATCAAGGTAAACGCGGATGGCAGCTTTACCGCAGCCGACTTGCCTATCGGGGCAGGAGATGTGATTTTTGCACGCGTCGTAGATAGCACGACCGCAGCAGATTATCTCGACGAAGCAACTGGGGTTGCGACAGATCTCAATGCCGTTCTGCTCGCCGCAAAGGTGGCGGAGGGCACATCGGTTACGATGAACATCAACCCACTAACGACCATCGCGGCGATCAAGGCTGGTTTGGCGGCAGATGGTAGTGGAACGATTGCGAATGCAGCGGCGGCAACAAATGCCAACACCGCGACTGCACAAGCCTTTGGTCTTTCGGGGATTGATATCACGACAGTATCAGTCGTCGCGACAAACTCAGGTGGCTATAACCCTGAGGATACTTTGACACCTGGCGAAAAGGTCGGCGCGGTCCTGGCTGCCTTGTCCGGCATTGACAGCCTAAACGCCGGGAACAGTCAGACGACGATCACGTCCCTTAGTCAATCAATCAATGCTGATGGCAGCAACGGCCAGCTTGATAACCCAGGTCAAGTGTTGCTGATGCGCGGGGCCATTGCGGCCGAAGACAAGGTTGAAGGTTCGCTGCAAAACTTGATCTCTGATAGCTTGGCGGCGTCTTCACCTGTGACGCAGGTGACAATTAACGCAATTGCCACAGATAATATCATCGCCGGACATAATGAGGTGGCTAACCTCACTCTTTCGGGTACGATTGCTTCGGGCGTTACGGGCGTTTCGGTTCTAATGGGGGCCCACACGGCAACTGCGACGGTGAATGGTACTTCATGGAGCTACAAGCTTTCCGCTGCCGATATTTCCGCGCTTGGTGCAGATGGTGTGAAGGTCATTCAGGCACAGGCCACGTTGCCAAATGCGGCATCGGCCACCGCCTCGCGTCTGGTCACGCTTAAAATTGCACCACCTGCTGCGCCAACTGGTCTTGACTTGGCAGCTGCCGATGACAGCGGTTCGAGCAATAGCGATAATATAACGAGCCAGAGCTCAGGTTTGACGATCACTGGCCAAGCCGAAGCCAATGCACGCGTTGAGTTGTTCGACGGCACGACCTCTCTTGGTACGACAACTGCCAGTGCAACCGGTGCATTCAGTCTGGATGTGACGCTTGCCGCTGGTGCGCGCTCGATCACGGCAAAAGCAACCGACGCTGCGGGCAATGTGAGTGCAGCGTCTGCTGCACTGGCCATAACGGTCGACGCGACAGCGCCTGCTGCGCCAACTGGTCTTGACTTGGCTGCGACCGATGACAGCGGTTCGAACAACGCTGACAATGTTACCAGCCAGAGCTCAGGCTTGACGATCACTGGCCAGGCAGCGGCCAATGCCCGCATCGAGTTGTTCGACGGCGCGACCTCGCTTGGTGCGACAACCGCCAGTGGAACCGGCGCATTTAGTCTGGATGTGACGCTTGCCGCTGGCGCGCGCTCGATTACTGCCAAGGCAATAGATGCTGCGGGCAATGTGAGTGCGGCATCGCCGGCGTTGGTTATTTCTGTATTGATCCCCGCCGTTGAACTCTCGGCGATTGCAAACGGCACTGGTGGCTTTGTGATCAACGGGGCATTGGCAGGTGACAATTCGGGCCGCTCAGTCAGCTCTGCGGGCGATGTGAACAATGATGGCTATGACGATCTGATCGTCGGGGCAAATTTAGCCGACCCGAACGGGGACCGTTCCGGCGCGAGCTATGTGGTGTTTGGCAAGGCTGATAATACAGCGCCGGTTAACCTCTTAGCGATTGCAAACGGCACTGGCGGCTTTGTGATCAACGGGGCATCGGCAGGTGACAATTCGGGCCGCTCAGTCAGCTCTGCGGGTGATGTGAACGGCGATGGTTTTGCCGATCTGATCGTCGGGGCAGCAGGCGCCGACCCGAACGGGAGCTATTCCGGCGCGAGTTATGTGGTGTTTGGCAAGGCTGGAGGGACACCGGTTAACCTCTCGGCGATCGGCACTGGCGGCTTTGTGATCAACGGCGCATTGGCAGGTGACCGTTCGGGCTTCTCCGTCAGCTCTGCGGGCGATGTGAACGGCGATGGCTACGACGATCTGATCGTGGGGGCAGATGGCGCCGACCCGAACGGGAGCTATTCCGGCGCGAGCTATGTGGTGTTTGGCAAGACTAATAGTGCGTCAGTAAACCTCTCGGATATTGCAAGCGGCATTGGCGGCTTTGTGATCAACGGGGCATCGCCACGTGACCGTTCGGGCTTCCAAGTCAGCTCTGCGGGCGATGTGAACAACGATGGCTTTGACGATCTGATCGTGGGGGCATTTAACGCCGACCCGAACGGGATCGAGTCTGGCGCGAGCTATGTGGTGTTTGGCAAGGCTAATAATACAGCGCCGGTTAACCTCTCGGCGATTGCGAGCGGCACTGGCGGCTTTGTAATCAACGGCGCATCGGCAGGTGACCTTTCGGGCATCTCAGTCAGCTCTGCGGGTGATGTGAACAATGATGGCTTTGCCGATCTGATCGTGGGGGCATCTGACGCCGACCCGAACGGGATCAGCTCCGGCGCGAGCTATGTGGTGTTTGGCAAGGCCAATGGGACACCAGTTAACCTCTCGGCGATTGCAAGCGGCACTGGCGGCTTTGTAATCAACGGCGCATCTGCAGGTGACCGTTCGGGCTTTTTAGTCAGCTCTGCGGGTGATGTGAACGGCGATGGCTTTGACGATTTGATCGTTGGGGCATATTTAGCCGACCCGAATGGGACCAGCTCCGGCGCGAGCTATGTGGTGTTTGGCAAGACTAATGGGACACAGGTTAACCTCTCGGATATTGCAAGCGGCAGTGGCGGCTTTGTGATCAACGGCGCATCGGCAGATGACCGTTCGGGTCGCACAGTCAGCGGTGCGGGCGATGTCAATGGCGATGGCTACGACGATCTGATCGTGGGGGCATTGAACGCCGACCCGAACGGAAGAACTGACGCCGGCGCAAGCTATGTGGTGTTTGGCGGTAACTTCACAGGGGTCGGCACGCCACCTGCTGCGCCGACTGGTCTTGACTTGGCAGCTGCCGATGACAGCGGTTCGAGCAATAGCGATAATATAACGAGCCAGAGCTCAGGTTTGACGATCACTGGCCAAGCCGAAGCCAATGCACGCGTTGAGTTGTTCGACGGCACGACCTCTCTTGGTACGACAACTGCCAGTGCAACCGGTGCATTCAGTCTGGATGTGACGCTTGCCGCTGGTGCGCGCTCGATCACGGCAAAAGCAACCGACGCTGCGGGCAATGTGAGTGCAGCGTCTGCTGCACTGGCCATAACGGTCGACGCGACAGCGCCTGCTGCGCCAACTGGTCTTGACTTGGCTGCGACCGATGACAGCGGTTCGAACAACGCTGACAATGTTACCAGCCAGAGCTCAGGCTTGACGATCACTGGCCAGGCAGCGGCCAATGCCCGCATCGAGTTGTTCGACGGCGCGACCTCGCTTGGTGCGACAACCGCCAGTGGAACCGGCGCATTTAGTCTGGATGTGACGCTTGCCGCTGGCGCGCGCTCGATTACTGCCAAGGCAATAGATGCTGCGGGCAATGTGAGTGCGGCATCGCCGGCGTTGGTTATTTCTGTATTGATCCCCGCCGTTGAACTCTCGGCGATTGCAAACGGCACTGGTGGCTTTGTGATCAACGGGGCATTGGCAGGTGACAATTCGGGCCGCTCAGTCAGCTCTGCGGGCGATGTGAACAATGATGGCTATGACGATCTGATCGTCGGGGCAAATTTAGCCGACCCGAACGGGGACCGTTCCGGCGCGAGCTATGTGGTGTTTGGCAAGGCTGATAATACAGCGCCGGTTAACCTCTTAGCGATTGCAAACGGCACTGGCGGCTTTGTGATCAACGGGGCATCGGCAGGTGACAATTCGGGCCGCTCAGTCAGCTCTGCGGGTGATGTGAACGGCGATGGTTTTGCCGATCTGATCGTCGGGGCAGCAGGCGCCGACCCGAACGGGAGCTATTCCGGCGCGAGTTATGTGGTGTTTGGCAAGGCTGGAGGGACACCGGTTAACCTCTCGGCGATCGGCACTGGCGGCTTTGTGATCAACGGCGCATTGGCAGGTGACCGTTCGGGCTTCTCCGTCAGCTCTGCGGGCGATGTGAACGGCGATGGCTACGACGATCTGATCGTGGGGGCAGATGGCGCCGACCCGAACGGGAGCTATTCCGGCGCGAGCTATGTGGTGTTTGGCAAGACTAATAGTGCGTCAGTAAACCTCTCGGATATTGCAAGCGGCATTGGCGGCTTTGTGATCAACGGGGCATCGCCACGTGACCGTTCGGGCTTCCAAGTCAGCTCTGCGGGCGATGTGAACAACGATGGCTTTGACGATCTGATCGTGGGGGCATTTAACGCCGACCCGAACGGGATCGAGTCTGGCGCGAGCTATGTGGTGTTTGGCAAGGCTAATAATACAGCGCCGGTTAACCTCTCGGCGATTGCGAGCGGCACTGGCGGCTTTGTAATCAACGGCGCATCGGCAGGTGACCTTTCGGGCATCTCAGTCAGCTCTGCGGGTGATGTGAACAATGATGGCTTTGCCGATCTGATCGTGGGGGCATCTGACGCCGACCCGAACGGGATCAGCTCCGGCGCGAGCTATGTGGTGTTTGGCAAGGCCAATGGGACACCAGTTAACCTCTCGGCGATTGCAAGCGGCACTGGCGGCTTTGTAATCAACGGCGCATCTGCAGGTGACCGTTCGGGCTTTTTAGTCAGCTCTGCGGGTGATGTGAACGGCGATGGCTTTGACGATTTGATCGTTGGGGCATATTTAGCCGACCCGAATGGGACCAGCTCCGGCGCGAGCTATGTGGTGTTTGGCAAGACTAATGGGACACAGGTTAACCTCTCGGATATTGCAAGCGGCAGTGGCGGCTTTGTGATCAACGGCGCATCGGCAGATGACCGTTCGGGTCGCACAGTCAGCGGTGCGGGCGATGTCAATGGCGATGGCTACGACGATCTGATCGTGGGGGCATTGAACGCCGACCCGAACGGGAACAGCAATTCCGGCGCAAGCTATGTGGTGTTTGGCGGTAATTTCACAGGTTCTGTCACGCAGGTTGGCACGCCACCTGCTGCGCCAACTGGTCTTGACTTGGCAGCTGCCGATGACACGGGGTCGAGCAATAGCGATAACATAACGAGCCAGAGCTCAGGCTTGACGATCACTGGCCAGGCAGCGGCCAATGCCCGCATCGAGTTGTTCGACGGCGCGACCTCGCTTGGTGCGACAACCGCCAGTGGAACCGGCGCATTTAGTCTGGATGTGACGCTTGCCGCTGGCGCGCGCTCGATTACTGCCAAGGCAATAGATGCTGCGGGCAATGTGAGTGCGGCATCGCCGGCGTTGGTTATTTCTGTATTGATCCCCGCCGTTGAACTCTCGGCGATTGCAAACGGCACTGGTGGCTTTGTGATCAACGGGGCATTGGCAGGTGACAATTCGGGCCGCTCAGTCAGCTCTGCGGGCGATGTGAACAATGATGGCTATGACGATCTGATCGTCGGGGCAAATTTAGCCGACCCGAACGGGGACCGTTCCGGCGCGAGCTATGTGGTGTTTGGCAAGGCTGATAATACAGCGCCGGTTAACCTCTTAGCGATTGCAAACGGCACTGGCGGCTTTGTGATCAACGGGGCATCGGCAGGTGACAATTCGGGCCGCTCAGTCAGCTCTGCGGGTGATGTGAACGGCGATGGTTTTGCCGATCTGATCGTCGGGGCAGCAGGCGCCGACCCGAACGGGAGCTATTCCGGCGCGAGTTATGTGGTGTTTGGCAAGGCTGGAGGGACACCGGTTAACCTCTCGGCGATCGGCACTGGCGGCTTTGTGATCAACGGCGCATTGGCAGGTGACCGTTCGGGCTTCTCCGTCAGCTCTGCGGGCGATGTGAACGGCGATGGCTACGACGATCTGATCGTGGGGGCAGATGGCGCCGACCCGAACGGGAGCTATTCCGGCGCGAGCTATGTGGTGTTTGGCAAGACTAATAGTGCGTCAGTAAACCTCTCGGATATTGCAAGCGGCATTGGCGGCTTTGTGATCAACGGGGCATCGCCACGTGACCGTTCGGGCTTCCAAGTCAGCTCTGCGGGCGATGTGAACAACGATGGCTTTGACGATCTGATCGTGGGGGCATTTAACGCCGACCCGAACGGGATCGAGTCTGGCGCGAGCTATGTGGTGTTTGGCAAGGCTAATAATACAGCGCCGGTTAACCTCTCGGCGATTGCGAGCGGCACTGGCGGCTTTGTAATCAACGGCGCATCGGCAGGTGACCTTTCGGGCATCTCAGTCAGCTCTGCGGGTGATGTGAACAATGATGGCTTTGCCGATCTGATCGTGGGGGCATCTGACGCCGACCCGAACGGGATCAGCTCCGGCGCGAGCTATGTGGTGTTTGGCAAGGCCAATGGGACACCAGTTAACCTCTCGGCGATTGCAAGCGGCACTGGCGGCTTTGTAATCAACGGCGCATCTGCAGGTGACCGTTCGGGCTTTTTAGTCAGCTCTGCGGGTGATGTGAACGGCGATGGCTTTGACGATTTGATCGTTGGGGCATATTTAGCCGACCCGAATGGGACCAGCTCCGGCGCGAGCTATGTGGTGTTTGGCAAGACTAATGGGACACAGGTTAACCTCTCGGATATTGCAAGCGGCAGTGGCGGCTTTGTGATCAACGGCGCATCGGCAGATGACCGTTCGGGTCGCACGGTCAGCGGTGCGGGCGATGTGAACAAAGATGGCTTTGACGATCTGATCGTGGGGGCATTGAACGCCGACCCGAACGGGAACAGCAATTCCGGTGCAAGCTATGTGGTGTTTGGCGGTAATTTTACAGGGGCCGTCACGCAGGTCGGCACTACTGGGAATGATACACTTTCGGGAACTGCTGGTAATGACGTGATCTTTGGCGGACTTGGGAATGATGTCATCACGACCAATGGCGGCAATGATCGGCTTGCCGGTGGCCCTGGCGCTGATACCTTCAAGATAAGCGATGGCCCTGGAACGGTCAGGATATTGGACTTTGGCAAAGGTGATACGCTTGATTTAAGCGCCTTTGGCCTTTCTAGCATCCCGACCTTTACCCAGAGCGGTAGCGGCGACACGCAAATTCAGCTTGATGCTGATAATTTTGTGATCGTCGAAGGCTATCGCCCTGCGGAACTTACTGCCTTTTTGACTGGCCCGAACTCTTCATCTATCCAGATCAATAGCGGCGGCACTCAAAGTGGGTTTGCTGCGGATAATTTTATGATGGCCGACGGCTATCTCCCTGCTAAACTTACTGACTTCTTGACTAGCACTCCATCTTCATTAATCGTGCTTTAGATCTGCCGAGCAGGTGCCGCACCGAAAGTTTCGGGCTGCACCTGCTGGGTGTGATGTTCCATCTGACGACTGCTTGTCTCTGGCCCTTTGCTAGGGGCTCGTGGCTCGTGGCTCGGCTATAGTGTTACCACTTTCTCTATCGCAAGTGCAGTGCGTAGAAAGGCGATTTTATGACTGACCAAAAACCTCCTACGCTTGAATTAAATGGCTCGCGGTTGTTTACGACCTGGCTCAAAAATACCGGCGTTAGTCTGGTCTTCACGACCTATCAGGCCGGCAAGGTCTTTTTTATCGGGATGCAGCCCGATGGCAGACTCTCGGTCTTCGAACGCACTTTTGAACGCCCGATGGGGCTTGGAACTGGTCCGGGCCGCTTTTGGATGAGTTCAATCTACCAGCTTTGGCGTTTCGAAAACTTCCTCGATCCCGGCCAGATGCACGATGCCTATGATGCATATTATGTGCCTGTCAGCGGGCATACGACGGGCGATATCGACATCCACGACATCCATGAGGATGCAGCGGGCGATCCTATATTCGTCGCGACCCGCTTCAACTGCCTTGCAACCTTGTCCCATCGGGGAAGTTTTCGCGAAATTTGGCGCCCGCCATTTATCGACCGGCTCGCGGCGGAGGATCGCTGTCACCTGAATGGAATGGCCGTGCAGGACGGCAAACCCGCTTATGTAACCTGCCTGTCGCGCACGAATGTCTTCGAGGGTTGGCGCGACAAACGGCGCGACGGCGGCGTGGTCCTTGATGTGGCTAGCGGGGAAATTATCGCAGAAGGCCTGTCGATGCCGCATTCGCCGAGGCTCTACCGCGAGAAGCTGTGGATGCTACAGGCAGGAACCGGCGAATTTGGCACAATTGATGTAAACACCGGTTCCTTCGAACCCATATGCTTCCTACCTGGCTTTGCCCGTGGTCTTGTTTTCATGGGCGACTACGCTGTGATTGGCCTCTCTCGCCCACGCAATAACAAAACGTTCGAAGGCCTGCCTCTCAACGAGCGGCTGGATGCCGAAGGTATCAGCGCGCAATGCGCGATCTGCATCGTCAATCTGCTGAGCGGGGATATCGAGCACCGGCTCGAAATTGATGGTATTGTCGAGGAAATTTACGATGTCGCGCTTCTGCCGGGCGTTACGCGTCCTATGGCACTGGGCTTCCGCAGTGAAGAAATCCGCCTTAAGATCAAGCCCGAAGCCCTGCCGGAAGCAACCGACATATCGCACTAAGAGCTCCGAAGCGCTCAAAGCACGCCGGACGTCGAGATGTTGGAAACCGGTCAGACACCGGCGTCGCACGGGGTCGTTCGTTGGTGGCTGATCGACTTGGCACATTGGAAGCGCCATGCGTTCGGCCTGTCCATCACCCAGCAGGCATTGCGCCACCAGCGCACCACCAGCGGCATTTTGACCCTTTGTCTGGTCATCGGGAGGCTACTAAATTATTGATTTATTGGTCGGGACGACAGGATTCGAACCTGCGACCCCCACACCCCCAGTGTGATGCGCTACCAGGCTGCGCTACGTCCCGACCGCCAATGACCTCGCCGAGGTCAGTGGAAGAGCGCGTATATGGCGCTGGTTTTTGAAAAGCAAGTGTGCTGTCGACGCTTTGACGTTGCGTCAGCAGGGTGCAGGTGATAATCGCGCCCGATTAGTTCCGGGCTGCGCTGCACATTGGCGCTCGATTTCATTAGTGCGAGGTTTTTTATGGCGTTTGTTATCTTAGGTGCTGCCGCTGGTGGTGCTGGTGGTTCTGCATTTTTCGTGCAGTTGTTTCCGCTCCTGCTGATCTTTGTTGTATTCTACCTTTTCCTCATCCGTCCCCAGCAAAAGCGGGCGAAGGCGCATGAGGCCAAGATCGCTGGAGTTCAGAAGAATGACGACGTCGTGACCGCTGGCGGGCTGATGGGCAAAGTGACTAAGGTTGCCGACGATCATGTCGAAGTTGAAATCGCGCCAAATGTGCGGGTGAAGGCGGTCAAGTCAACCATCGCCAATGTGCAGTCGCGCAATGCCAAAGCCGCGAATGATTAACCCTTTGGGTTGAAAGGCTTTGCCGCCAGCCCCACATATTGCCTTCATAGCTCGTTCGGACACACCCTATGCTTGATTTTCCCCGTTGGCGCATATGGATGCTCAACATTGTGCTGATTGTCGGGATAGCCTTTGCTATTCCGAGCCTGTTGCCATCGCAAATGCGTGCGCAGCTTGCGCAATTTGTGCCCACACCAACTATCAATCTGGGTCTCGACCTTGCCGGCGGAAGTCATATCTTGCTTGAGGCGGACACGTCGCAACTATCAGAGGCCCGGCTCGAAGCGTTGGAGGACAGTGTCCGCACAGCTATGCGCCGTGCCAATCCGCAAATTGCGATCGCTGATGTCTCGCGCAGTGAAGGCCAATTAAGCTTTAACGTCACCGACATGTCCAAGGTAGATGCTGCCCGTGAAGTGATTTTGCCGCTGATTAGCAATACTACGGGCACGCGGGATTGGAATATCGGCGTAAACAACGGCAACCGAATCATTCTGTCACCAGCAAGCTCTGGCGACGAAACTGCGCTTGACCAAGCGATGGACACGGCCAAGGACGTCATTGACCGCCGGATTAACGCGCTTGGCACGTTGGAGCCGACGATCATTCGTCAGGGTGAGAACCGCATCGTCGTTCAGGTTCCCGGATTGGATGATCCAGAGGCGTTGAAGGCATTGATTGGTAAAACCGCAAAGCTCGAATTCAAACTGGTTGATGAACAGGCTGATCCCGACCAAACCGCGCAAGGCAAGGCCCGCGTCGGTAGCCAAGTTCTGCCCTATCCCGACAATCCCACTGGTCTGCCGTACATAGCGGTGCGCCGCTTGGGCGGCATATCCGGCGACAAGTTGGTCAAGGCTGACCCGACATTCGACCCACAGACCAATGAACCTGCTGTCACCATCCAATTTGATTCCGAGGGCGGTCAAAGATTTGCTCGCATGACTCAGCAAAATGTGAACAAATTGTTCGCGATTGTGCTCGATGGCCAAGTCATCTCCGCGCCGCAAATTCGTGAGCCGATTTTCGGCGGCGTATCGCAGATTTCGGGTAGCTTCACGACCGAGAGCGCCAATGCGCTTTCGATCTCGCTCCGCTCTGGTGCGTTGCCGGTTGACCTGACGATTGTTGAGGAACGTTCGGTTGGGCCAGACCTTGGCGCTGATTCCATCCGGCGTGGGGTTTTGGCTGCGGTTATCGGTACAACCGCCATTCTTGTGCTCATGTTCCTCGTTTACGGCCGCTTTGGCATGTATGCCAATATTGCGTTGGTTATCAATATTTTGATGATCTTGGGCGTTATGGGCGTTGCGAACGCCACGCTGACTTTGCCGGGGATTGCGGGCTTTGTCCTGACGATTGGTGCGGCGGTTGACGCGAACGTGCTGATCAACGAACGTATTCGCGAAGAACTGAAACGTGGCCGCCGTGTGGTGCAGGCCATTGAGTTCGGGTACAAAGAAGCGAGCCGCGCGATTTTCGATGCGAACAGCACAAACGTCATCGCGGCGGTTTTGCTCTTCATTTTCGGGTCGGGACCCATTCGTGGATTTGCAGTGGTTTTGATGATCGGGATTGTGACCTCGGTTTTCACCGCCGTGACCATCACCCGCATGTGGGTGTCGCTCTGGGTGAAGCGCACGCGCCCCACTGAATTGACGATTTGAGGATATTGATATGAAACTGCTCAAACTCGTTCGCGATGACACAAATATCGACTTTCTCAGATGGCGTGTCTGGGCTTTTGCGATCAGCTTACTTCTGATGGCGGCATCGGTAGGGTTGGTCGCGACCAAGGGCCTGAACTTTGGCGTCGATTTCATCGGCGGCCAGATGATCCGCGCAACCTTTACGCAAAGCGCCACGGCACCCGTGACCGAATTGCGCGAAACGGTGGGCAGTCTTGGTTATGGCGACCCGACAATTCAGCGTTTCGGCGCTGAAAACCAAGTGTCGATCCGCATGAAATTGCCCGAAGGCGCGGACAAGAACCCGGAACTGGCCAATGCCATGGCCGAGAAAATCACCAGCAGTTTGAAGGCCGGTCATCCCGATGTGCGGATTGACGGGGTCGACTCCGTGTCCGGCAAGGTTTCGGAGGAGTTGTTCGGCAAGGGTGTATTGGCACTTCTGGCCGCAATGGCGGGGGTTTCGATCTATATCTGGTTCCGTTTTGAATGGCAGTTTGGTGTCGGCGCGATCTGGTCACTGGTCCACGATGTAACGCTTACCTTTGGGTTATTTGCGTTGACGGGGTGGGAGTTTGACCTGAACATCATTGCCGCGTTGCTCACCATCATCGGCTATTCCTTGAACGATACCGTCGTAATTTATGACCGCATCCGCGAAAACCTGATGAAGTTCCGAAAAATGGAAATGGCCTCGCTGTTGAACCTGTCCGTCAATGAAACCTTGTCGCGGACGGTGATGACCAGCGTATCGATTTCGCTGCCGCTGATCGTGCTGGTGCTGTTTGGACCGGACGTTATCTTTGGTTTCAGCATGGCCATGGCATTTGGTATTGTCGTGGGGACCTATTCGTCCATCTATCAGGCATCACCAATTTTGATCTGGCTTAAGGTTGGTTCGCATAGCTTCGTCCCGACTGACGAAGTGACGGGTTCTAAGGCCGAACGGATAGGCGCAGACTTCGGCGCGCAGCCTTAACGGCTATAGCTTACGGACGAGCCGGACGGCTTTGGCAATCCAGGCTGGGTCAGTCACGACTTGTTGACGTGCGCCGGCCTCAAGCGGCAGAAGGTGGAGCTTGCTTGCATCGCGACCAAGCAAGCGGCCAAAGATGAACCGTCCGCCCGGTCGCGGCACAAGGACATCCAAATTCAGCGCAGAGGAAAAATCGTTCGGTTGTAGCTGCTCAAGCCATAATTCATCGCCGCGTCGATATTCGCCCATTGCCGCCGCAATCCGAAGCCCGACCATGCTGCCGCCGACATTGGGAACCATGATGCGCTCCTCCTGAGTTGGGGCATAAGTTCCATCCTCATGCAGCACCGCCGCGACTGGCAGAAATTGTTGGTCAGGCAGGGCAACGAGATCGCTGGAATCCACGCCCAAAGCATCCGCAATGCGGTTAATCCAGATGAGCGACAGCACGCGCATGCCGGTTTCGAGGCGGCCTATGGTTTGTGCCGTTGTTGGTGGATTGCAGCGTTCGGCTACATCGGAAAGTGTCAGGCCCTTGGCCCTTCGAACATCGCGAATTCGACTTTGCATGGAACACTCCGTTACCAAATAGGTTTTTTCTTTCCTACAATATTTACCACATGGCAAGGGTGATTCGAACAGTCAAAGGAGATTATCGATGCCCGCCAAATCCCATTCGAACCGAAAATTTCACGATCCACGCATGTTGGTCGAAAACCCAGTGGCGGAAAGTCGTGCCACCCGGCGCACCGTCACGATTAACCTATCGGAATCGCCACTGTCGTGGCTGCACGCACGTGGCCATTTGTCGAACCGACAAATGTTGGCTGGCGAGACATTACGCGGGGATTATGAATCAGCCGCACTTGGACCGCATGTGACAATGTCGTGGGAGAATGTCCCGCGCAGCCGTCAAAAACGCGGTGCGCCATCGGGCCTGAACCGAACGGAACGGATGATGCAGGCCAAAAGCCGCTTTGACGGCGCGCTGAACGCGCTTGGCCCCGATTTGTCGGATATTGCGTGGCGAGTCATTTGCGTTGGGGAAAGTGTGCCCGCTGCGGAACGTGAAATGTCGTGGCCTGTGCGGTCGGGAAAACTCGTGCTAAAAATCGCGCTAGATCGACTGGCGGCCTTTTACCGCATTCCTGGCTAGGTCCTGACGCTAGAATGTGGAATCCTCGACCATCATCGCGAGTTCGAGCCAACGTTCCTCCGCGGCATCCTTTTCGGCGCGCAGGCTTTCGGTCTTGGTGGTCAGTTCGGCAAAGCGCGCTGGCTTTTGCGTGTACAAAGCCGGGTCGCTCATTTCCTTCTCCGCCGCCGCAATCTCCGCATCGATGTCTGTGATGCGCTTTGGCAGGAGGTCATAGTCGCGCTGGTCTTTGTAGGTCAGCTTGACTTTCTTTAGTGCTGATGGGGCCGCAGAGGCGGGCTCGGTCGAAACGGTTTTTTCGGTCCTCTTGGCGGCGGGCTTGTCCCGCTTGTCGCGTTTTTCTTCCCAATCAGCATATCCGCCGGCGATGATATCGACATGGCCTGAACCATCCAAACCTAGCGTCAAATTGACCGTCCGGTCTAGAAAGTCGCGGTCATGGCTGACAATCAAAACCGTGCCGTCATAATCGGCGATAACCTCTTGCAACAGGTCCAGCGTTTCCAGATCAAGGTCGTTGGTCGGTTCGTCCAACACCAGCAAATTGGCTTCCCTGGCAAATTCTCGGGCGAGCAAAATGCGCGATTGCTCGCCGCCGGACAAGGAACCGATCCGCGCCTCAATCAAGGCGGGGTCGAACAGGAATTCCTTGAGATAACCCTGTACATGTTTGCGAACGCCGCGCACATCGATCCAGTCGCTGCCATCGGCCAACACATCGCGCACGCGTTTTTCGGGCGTCAGCAATTTGCGTTGCTGGTCAATGACGATGCCTGTCAGCGTTGGTGACAGCGTGATGCTGCCCGTGTCGGGTTCAGTTTCACCGGTCAGTATACGGATCAGCGTTGTTTTGCCCGTACCATTTGCGCCGACAACGCCGATGCGGTCGCCGCGTTGAATGCGCAGCGTGAAATCCTTAATAATCGTGCGATCGCCAAAGCTTTTGCAGACATTCTGCGCGCTGATGACCGTTTTGGTTTTGCTGTCGTCGCTTGAAGCAGCGAGCTTGGCCGTCCCTTGCGGGCCAATCATCGCGGCCCGCGCGGCACGCATTTCCCAAAGCTTTGCCAACCGGCCTTGATTTCGCTTGCGCCGCGCAGTGACGCCGCGTTCCAACCAATGCGCCTCAATCTTCAACTTGGCATCCAGACGGTCTGCATTGCGCGCATCTTCGGCAAAGACGCGTTCAGTCCATGCGTCATAGCCGCCAAAGCCGATTTCATTGCGGCGCAGCAGCCCGCGATCCAGCCAGAATGTCTGTCGCGTCAAGCGCGTCAGAAACGTCCGGTCATGGCTGATCACCATGAATGCGCCGCGATAGCGCGTGAGCCATTCCTCCAGCCATTCAATCGCGGCAAGGTCAAGATGGTTGGTCGGCTCGTCAAGAAGCAACAAGTCGGGCTCGCTTGCAAGTGCGCGGCAAATTGCCGCACGGCGTTTTTCTCCGCCGCTTGCGGTTTTCGCTTCGCGATCAAGATTGATGCCCAATTGGTCGGCAATCGCGCGCACCGCATATTCAGGCGGACCTTTTTCACCATGAATGGCAAAATCGATGAGCCGGTCGAAGGCGCTGACGTCGGGGTCTTGCTCCAACATTACGATGTTGGTGCCGGGCACGACGACGCGGTTGCCCTTGTCAGCTTCGACGGTTCCCGCCACCAGCTTCATCAACGTCGTTTTTCCGGCCCCATTGCGACCGATGAGCGCCAACCGGTCGCGCGCGCCGATGAACAAATCCATATCCTGAAACAGCCAGCCGCCCCCTTGCTGGAGCGCGAGATTTTCGAAGGCGAAGATAGGAGGTTGCGACATATGGGCTGGCGGATAGGGGGTAGTACCAGCAGGGGCAAGCCAGATTGTCTAATCAGCATATTTTGTCATTCCCGTTTTCGCGGAAATGACAATGTGGATGTTGACGATGGCTGATGCTTCAAGCAAAGCCCTCACATGCGCACTATCTATCTCAACGGAAGCTACATCCCCGAAACCGAAGGCAAGGTGTCGGTGTTCGACCGTGGTTTCCTGTTTTCGGACTCAGTCTATGAGGTCGTCTCGGTACTCGACGGCAAACTCGTTGATTTCGACGGCCATGTGCAACGCCTCGCCCGATCGCTCAAAGAAATCGGCATCATCGGCGCACCAGGCGCCGACGACTGGCTCGCCATCTGCCGCGAACTGGTTGCGCGTAATCATGTCGAAGAAGGCATGATCTATTGGCAGGTCACGCGCGGCACGCCTGAAGACCGAGATTTTGTGTTTCCGCCCGCCGACACGACGCCCACGGTTCTTGCCTTTACGCAATCGCGCACGCTTGCGGACAACCCGGTGGCGCTTCGCGGGCTTCGCGTAGTGACGATGCCTGATTTGCGTTGGGGCAGGGCGGACATCAAAACAACGCAGTTGCTGTATGCGTCCATGATGAAAAACGAAGCTATGGCACGCGGCGCGGACGACGCGTGGATGGAACGCAATGGCTGGATTACCGAAGGCAGCGCGCAAAACGCGCATATCATCACGCATGAGGGCATTTTGGTCACACACCCACTTAACCGCGAAATCTTGCACGGCATTACCCGTGCATCCGTGCTTCCGCTTGTGGCACAACACATAGAAGAGCGGCCTTTTTCGGTTCACGAGGCGGAGCAAGCCGCCGAGGCCTTTGTGTCGTCCGCCTCAGGCTTTGTGATGCCCGTAGTGCAGATTAACGGGCATATAATCGGCAACGGCCAACCCGGTTCGGTAACCGTTCAGCTTCGCCATGCCTATATGGATTGGGCACGCCGAACAGCAATATAAATGGTTGGCATAAAATGGGAGTTTCACATGCGTAAATTGATTTTGGCAGCGATGCTGGTGACCGGCGGAATGATGGCCAGTGGCGCGATGGCGACTGAGGTGCATGTTACCACCGCCAATCCGGTCATTGACCTAACGATCTCAGAAACGGTCGAAACCCCTCCGGACATCGCCACATTTTCAACGGGCGTTCAAACAATGGCACCAACGGCAAGCGCCGCGGTCCGCGCCAATAATCTGCAAATGGCATCTGTTGTTGCGCGGCTGAAGACGCTTGGCATTGCTGATCGTGATATCCAGACCACACAAATCAATTTGAATCAGCAATTTGACTATCGCGACGGGCAGCAGATTTTTAAGGGCTATCAGGCATCGAACATGGTCAATGCTAAGCTGCGCGACTTGAACAAGCTTGGCGCGTTCCTTGATGCGCTTGCGGTGGATGGCGCGACCAATTTCAATGGACCCAGCTTCGGAATTGATGACGACAGCAGATTTCAGGAAGCCGCCCGGGATAAGGTGTGGGCTTCGGCGATGAACCGTGCGCGCAGCTTGGCACGCAAGGCGGGTTACAATGATATCCGTGTGCTGCGCGTCGAAGAAAATGATCAGGGACGGGGGTTTACACCAATGCCAATGGTTGTGCGTTCGATGGACGCCGCAGCGGAAAAAACCACCCCTATATCGCCGGGCGAACTCAGCGTTGCAGCGAGCATGTCCTTCACATTTGAAATGGTAAAATAATGGGTTTTGGACATCATGCGACGCGAAAAGTGGGTGCCCCATTCACTTTGCGTTCAATGCCGCACGCTTAGGGGGCAAGGATGTTACACCGACTTGTCCTTGTCTCTATGTTTGCAAGCATCGCGATGCTTAGCCCCGTGACGGCCGACCCGCGTCGGGGCGAACAGAATGAGGCGCGGGAGGATATGAAGGCGGGGAAGATAAAGCGTCTTCCCGAAATCGAGGCAATCATTGTGCCACGAATGCGCGGGATGCAGTATCTGGGACCGGAATATGATCCAGTCGCCCAAGTCTATCGTCTTAAGTTCATCAACCGCGACCGGGTGATCTTCGTCGACGTAGATGCTCGAACAGGTAACGTGATACGTCAACGGTGATAGGATTTTGTGGCTGCACAGAAATCTGCTAGCCACATCGATATACAAAAATTGACAATATAAGGGAACGGCATGCGCATCTTGATCGTGGAAGACGAGCCCAATTTGGGCAAGCAGCTCAAGTCAACGCTTGAAGGCGCTGGCTACGCTGTTGACCTCTCGGTTGATGGTGAGGATGGCCATTATATGGGCTTCACCGAAAATTATGACGCCGTCATCCTTGACCTTGGTCTGCCGGAAATTGACGGGCTGACCGTTCTTGACCGCTGGCGCAAGGAAGGCAGGAAATTCCCTGTTTTGGTGCTGACGGCACGTGATAGCTGGTCGGACAAGGTCGCTGGCCTTGATGCAGGTGCCGATGATTATCTCGCCAAGCCGTTCCAGACCGAAGAATTGATTGCACGATTGCGTGCGCTTATCCGCCGTGCGTCTGGCAATGCGTCGAGCGAGTTGACTGTAGGCGATGTCCGGCTGGATACACGTTCGGGCCGTGTGACGCTTGACGGGCAGCCGGTTAAACTTACCGCGCAGGAGTATAAGCTGCTGTCGTACTTGATGCACCACAAGGGCAAGGTCGTTTCGCGGACGGAACTCATCGAACATATTTATGATCAGGATTTCGACCGCGATTCTAACACCATTGAGGTCTTCGTGACCCGCATCCGCAAGAAACTTGGGCAGGACGTGATTTCAACGATCAGGGGCCTTGGCTACAGCCTTGAGGAACCCGTCAGCTGAATCCGCCAGTCGCCATTATGTCCTCACCAAAGCCGCCAACGTGGCGCAGCCAATTCCAAAGCACGGGATCGCTTACGCGCCGGATGATCCTGACGGCAGCTGCGTGGATTACGATTTTGCTGATCGGCGGGGGCGCTGCGCTGGACCGCGTGTTGACCAGTTCGGTCGAACAGAATTTTGATACTCAGATCGAATATGTCCTAACCGCGATGATTGCTTCGGCAGAAATCGGCCCTGACGGCGAAATCCGAATGAACCGCCCACTTGGGGACCAACGATTTCTCGAGCCCAACAGCGGACTTTACTGGCAAATTACTGGCAAAGACGCGATGCCATTTCCCTCTCGCTCGCTGTGGGACCGCGCACTTAGCCCGCCCGCTGGACACAAAGATCAGGCGGTTCATTTTCGTAACAGTAATGAATTTCCTGACGAGCCGCTGCGCATCGCAGAGCGCTCCATAAAGCTTCCGGACTCCGATATCGCTTGGACATTCATGGTGGCGCAGAGCCGCAATAGCCTTGATGCGCAAATTCAGGAATTGCGGTCGGTATTGGTGACAAGCTTCTTTCTGCTGGCGCTTGGCCTCATCATTTTGGCGGCGTTACAGACATTTTATGGACTATGGCCCTTACGTGCCGTCCGTAAAGCGATCGCGCAAATGCGCAGCGGCGAGGAAAGCCGGGTGACAGATGCCTTGCCCGACGAAGTGATGCCGATGGTCAATGAACTGAACGCCTTGCTCGACCATAATGAGAAACAGGCGGAGGAATCGCGCCGTCATGCGGGTAACCTTGCGCACGCGCTCAAGACGCCATTAACGGTCATCATGAATAGCGCGACCGCGCAAGCCCCCGATATATCGGAGACGGTCATTCGCGAAGCCACAACGATGCGGCGTCAGGTGGACCATCATTTGGCCCGCGCCCGCGCCGTTGGCCGCCGGGGCCACAGCCACAGCCGCGCGGTAGTCTGGGGCAGCTTGGAAGCGGTGGAGCGCGCGGTCGGCCGTCTTTATGCGCATGTCCGACTCGATATGGCCGGAGACAAGGCAATTGCCGCACGGGTGGAACGTCAGGATCTGGATGAAATGCTTGGTAACCTGATCGAAAACGCGGCCAAATACGGCGGCGGCAGCGTGTTTGTGACCGTCGAGGATGCTGGCGATTTTGTGGAAATGATCATTGAGGATGACGGACAAGGCATCCCCGAAAGCGAACGTGAACGGCTGTTTGATCGCGGTGCGCGGCTGGATACTGGCAAGCCCGGTACTGGCCTTGGTCTCGCGATCGTCCGCGACGTTGTCGAAATTTATGGCGGGACTGTCGCGTTGGAAAAAAGTGAGGATCTCGGCGGACTTTTGGTCAGACTACGTTTACCAAAAGCGATAAGTTGATTAGGGTCGGGACCACTTAAATCCACCTTCGCGGTTTGAGGCCATACTGTTCAGTGCAAGGCGGCAAGCGCAGGACTTAGCGGTTCTAAGTCCAAGCTTGCCAACGCGGCAATGGACAGTATGGGCCAAATCCGAAGGACGTCTTGACGCCGCCAAGGTGGATTTAAGTGGTCCTGACCCTAACTTCCGTCGCGGATTTGCTGATGATGGCGGATGACTTCGTCAATGATGAAGCGCAAGAATTTCTCGGTGAAATCAGGATCAAGCTTGGCGTCACGTGCCAATTGCCGAAGCCGCTGTATCTGCCGCTCTTCACGTGCGGGGTCGGCGGGTGGCAGCGATGACTGCGCCTTAAACTCCCCCACCGCCTGCGTTATCTTGAACCGCTCGGCGAGCATGAAAACCAGCGCAGCATCAATATTATCAATGCTGTCGCGAAATCGGGCGAGGGTGTCTGCGTCGTTCATTGATGCCATCTGTGCCGATATTGACCGCAACGGACAAGAGGAAATGCGCCATTTGCACTTGCCTATCCATGCGGCGCGCGTCACAGCGATCAGGTTATGACGGCAACTATCCATAAAATCGGCGGACATCAGGCGCCATCGCTTGACCCAATCTTGAAATTGGTCGCTTTGGGTATGAATAAGGTCAATGCGGTTATTCTTGACCGTATGCAGTCCGAAATCCCGCTTATTCCCGAACTGGCTGGCCATTTAATTGCCGGCGGCGGCAAACGAATGCGGCCAATGCTTACCTTGGCCTGCGCGCAGTTGCTGGATTATCCTGGTGATCGTCATCATAAGCTGGCCGCAGCCGTAGAGTTTATTCACACCGCTACCTTGCTGCATGATGATGTTGTCGACGGCAGCGACATGCGACGGGGCAAGACTGCTGCGAACCTGATTTTCGGGAACCCAGCGGCTGTGCTTGTCGGCGACTTTCTGTTCAGCCGGTCGTTTGAGCTGATGGTCGAGGATGGTTCGCTCAAGGTTCTTAAAATCCTTTCAAATGCGTCGGCGGTTATTGCAGAGGGCGAAGTCCACCAGTTGACCGCACAGCGGCAAATTTCGACGACTGAGGAAAAATATCTCGACATCATTGGTTCAAAAACGGCGGCTTTGTTTGCGGCGGCGTGCCGGATATCTGCGGTTGTTGCCGAAAGCGGGGAGGCGCAGGAAATGGCGCTGGATGCCTTTGGCCGCAATCTTGGCATTGCGTTCCAGCTTGTTGACGATGCCATCGACTATGTCTCCGACGGCGCGACCATGGGCAAGGACAGCGGCGACGATTTCCGCGATGGCAAGGTTACGCTGCCCGTTATTCTCGCGCATTGCCGTGGCAACGCCGAAGAGCAGAAATTCTGGCGCGACGCGATGCTTGGCAACCGGGTGAGTGACGCCGATTTGGCCCATGCTCGGGCATTGTTGCGTGCACATCGTGCCATTGACGACACATTGGATCGGGCGCGGCATTATGGTCAGCGTGCAATAGATGCGATTGCGCATTTCCCCGCAGGCGAAGCCAAATTTGCGCTGACTGAGGCAGTGAAGTTCGCAATAGCCCGCGCATATTGACGGATGAAGCGGTGCCGTCCGCGCTTAACATGACCGAAGCATTGCCTGTCATGGCGGTGATGCCCGATTTGCTGGCATCGTTGCGCGCGGCCCCCAACGCCGTTCTTATCGCCCCGCCTGGCGCGGGTAAGACTAGTATGGTCGCGCCCGCCTTGTTGGATGAGCCATATTGCGACGGGCAAATCCTGTTGCTGTCACCGCGCCGCTTGGCCGCGCGCATGGCGGCGGAACGTATAGCCGAAAATTTGGGCGAAACGGTCGGCGGACGGGTTGGATACGCGACACGGCTCGATAGCAAAGTTGGCCCCAGCACACGCATATTGGTGATGACAGAGGGCATTTTTCGCAACCGGATCATTGGCGACCCCGAATTATCGGGCGTTTCTATTGTGCTGTTTGACGAGGTCCACGAACGCAGCATTGATAGCGACTTCGGCCTCGCGCTGGCGTTGGAGGCGCAGGCCGCTTTCCGGCCTGATCTGCGCTTGCTGGCAATGTCGGCGACTTTGGATGGTGCCCGTTTCTCAATATTGATGGACAACGCGCCTGTACTGGAAAGCGAGGGCAAAAGATGGCCTTTGGAATATCTTTATATCGGCCGCAGGACCGAACTGCCGATTGAAACCGATATTGTGCGCATAGTGCGCCAAGCGCTGTCGGAACAGCAGGGCGACATATTGGCATTCCTGCCCGGCGTGCGCGAGATTGACCGTGCCTTTGACACTTTGGGCGATTGCGGATCTGATATCGTTGTGCACAGGCTGCATGGGCAGATTGATCCAGTGGCCCAGCGGCTTGCGGTCCGCCGTGACGCGCAAGGCCGCCGCAAGGTCATTTTCGCCACAAACATTGCTGAGACCAGCCTGACCATTGATGGGGTGCGTGTGGTGGTAGACAGCGGCCTTGCACGACGCGCGCGCTTTGACCAAGCGGCTGGCGTCACGCGGTTAGTCACCGAGCGTGCAAGCCTGTCCGCCGCAACACAGCGCGCCGGGCGTGCCGCGCGCCAACAGGCCGGGGTTGCCTATCGGCTGTGGGAGGAGGCGGGCAATGGAGGTCTGCCGCCATTCGACCCGCCCGAGATTCTTGAAAGCGACCTTGCGCCTGTGTTGCTCGATTGTGCGCGCTGGGGCGAAAATGATCCTGCGAAACTCCGTTGGCTTGATCGGCCACCTGCTGCCGCCGTTCAGCAAGCGCGTAAGCTGTTGATGTCGGTGGACGCATTGGACGCGCAGGGACGGATTACGGCGCACGGAACGACGCTTGCCAACCTGCCTTTACCGCCGAACCTTGCGCATATGGTCGTGACCGCCGCCCATAGCGGGCAAGCGGAGGACGCAGCGATATTGGCAGTCCTGATGCAAGAGCGCGGTCTGGGCGGGCAAAGTGAGGACATTGACGCACGCTATGAACGCTTCGTGCGAGAACGCGGGCCAAAGGCAGAAGCCGCACGCAAGTTGGCGCAGCGTATTGCGCGGCTGTGTAGCGGTAATGGCGGGGTCGAGCCCTTGAGCATCGGCGGCCTGATCGCCACAGCATTTCCTGAGCGCATAACGAAGCGTCGCGACTCCAGGGGCGAGAAATGGATCAGCGCAATGGGTCGCGGGCTTCAGCTTGACCCAGCATCACCTCTCGCACGCGCGGAATGGCTTGCTGTGGCCGATGTGCAAGGCGCGGCATCGGGCGCGCGTATATTGTCGGCGGCGGCGCTGACCGAGCCGGAAATCATGGGTCGATTTGCGCATAGAATCGTCAGTCAGGAAATATTGTCTTACGACAAAAGCGCAGACCGTGTGGAGGCACGCATGCAGCGGCGGCTTGGCGCGATTGTGCTGAGCGAGGGACGCGTTGAAAAACCCGACCCGCAAGTCGTTGCCAACGCTTTGTTAGCCGCTGTGCGAGATATCGGGATCGACGTGCTGCCTTGGTCAGTTTCGGCTCGTGCGCTTCGGGAACGTGCGGTGTTTGCCGGCATTGCGGCGCTCAGCGACGACGCTTTGGCGCACAGCGCGGAACAGTGGCTTCTGCCCTTGCTTGGCAAGGTGAGCCGCTTGCGTGATGTCGCGCCATCGGGTTTGGTGCAGGCGCTGGACAATATGCTTGGTTGGGACGTGCGGACCCGCATTGACCAAATCGCGCCTGCGTCGTTCAAAAGCCCTGCCGGAACCGAGCACAATATCGATTATGCCGCCGAAGCCGGCCCAACCGTCGAATTACGCGTGCAGGCTTTGTTCGGCCTTGATACGCACCCGTTGGTGGGCGTTGACCGCATACCACTTGTTCTCAGCCTAACCTCGCCTGCAGGTCGTCCTATTCAGACAACGCGAAACCTTCCCGAATTCTGGCGCGGAAGCTGGCGAGATGTCGCCAAAGAAATGCGGGGGCGTTATCCAAAGCATAATTGGCCAGACGCGCCGTGGGAAAGCATCGCCAGTCTCAAGACCAAAAAAGCACAAGCGCGCGATACGCCCCGGAACGCTTGACGACTCAGATGCTGTTCGGGCAAGGCGGTGGCGAAATAACCGTCAGGAAATACAATATGTCCGCCCGTATCTTTCAACGCCCTAAAAATGCCATGCAATCGGGCAGTGGACGCCGCGAATGGGTGCTGGAATATGTGCCGGCAGAACCACGCAAAGCCGACCCGCTGATGGGTTGGGCAGGCTCAGGCGATACGCAAGCGCAGGTGCAATTGACCTTCCCAAGCATGGATGCGGCGCGCGCTTATGCGGAGAAAAAGGGCATTGTCGCGACCTTCATCCCAACGCCGCCGAAAACGCTGAAGCTTCAGGCTTATGCGGATAATTTCCGTTAAGCGATCATTCCGGGCAGCATCAGCAGCTTGACGTCCATGACGCAGCCTTCGGCACGCTTTTCCTGAACAAAATGCGGCAAGTCGTCCAAGGCAACGCGGTGGACGATGATATTTTCGCCGTCAACACCGCCGCCTTCACTTACTTTCGTCAAGCCACGCGCGCGGACGAGTGAAAAGCTTTCGCTGACCATGCCTGGTGACGAGAAAAACGTGCCAACGATCTCCAAGTGGTCGGCGCGATAGCCGGTTTCTTCCTCAAGCTCTCGGGCAGCAGACACCAATGTGTCTTCGCCCTCATCATGGTCACCAATCAGGCCAGCGGGTAGTTCAATGCAGCTCGCGCCAAGCGGAACGCGATATTGTTCGACGAGCAGGACATGATCATCTTCCATCGCGAGAATCACCGCTGCCTTGATGCCGCGCGCACGGCTGACATATTCCCATTTTCCGCGCGTCTTCGCCGTGATGAAGCGCCCTTGCCACATCACGGTTTCTTCCTCGTCTTGTTTCATCATAATTCGATGAGCCTGTCGGGTAGTTCGTTAGGATTATTGCTGCCCTTGGGGAAATGTTCGGCCAAAACCACGCCCATTTGCGCCACCGCTGCCGCGACACCAGCGCCTGGATTCCCGGCCTTCACCTGATCCAGCAAGGCGACCATTGCGTCACCCCAAACCTCTGGCGCAACTTTGGAAGCAATGGCTTCGTCCGCGACGATTTCCGCGCGATGCTCTTTCATCGAAAGATACAATAAAACGCCGGTTCGGGCCTGTGTCTTTGACTCCGTTCCAACCTTAAAAAGACTGATCGCACGGTTGCGCACGCGGGCCAGTTTCGTGGCTTTTGGCGTGAGCGCCATGCGCAAGGGTGTCCATTTCAGGATCAACCAAGTTCCGACCCATTTCAACGCAACTGCGGTCACCAGCAGTGCGACATATTCACCCGTTGTATATTCATGACCCCAGCCACCCGAAAGACGGGTAATTAGACCGATGTAAAATTCAGGAAAGGTCGCGTAGATCACCAGCGCAAGGAACGCGACCGCGCTTGCCCAAGCCATTGCAATATCGTCATAATGGTCCGAAAGGTCCGTCACAATCGTAACGATTTCGCCGCTAGTGTGTTGTTCGGCATCGGCGACCGCTGCTGTTACCAGCACATGGTCGGCTGCGCTCATTTGGCTGATTTTATGTATGTTCATATCAAACGTTCCTACCAGCCACCCGACGCACCGCCGCCGCCGAAGCTGCCGCCTCCGCCGCCAAAGCCGCCACCTCCAAAGCCGCCGCCGCCACCGCCGAAGCCGCCACCGCCTCCCCAGATGATCACAGGACCCATGCCGCCGCGCCGGTGCTTGCGCCCGCCACCATTCATGGAACGGAACATCGGTAGGAATACGAAGAAGATCAGGAACAGAACGAATATGATCGCTCCAAAAGGAACGCCCTCATCGCGCCCGCGCGATTCCTGCGCTGCGTTGGCTATCTTGGCGGCTTCATCGGCGGGTAGCTCCAACTGTGTGACGATGCGGTCAACGCCCGCATTGATGCCACCGACATAATCACCGTCTTTAAAACGCGGCGTGATGTCGTTGCGGATGATACTGGAGGACAGACCGTCGGTTAGAACTGGCTCCAGCCCATAGCCCACCTCAATCCGCATTTTGCGTTCATTAGGCGCAATGATCAGGATTGCGCCATTGTCCTTCTCAGTTTCGCCTTTGCCATCCTGACCCAGTGCCCATGCGCGGCCAAGCCGGTAGCCATAATCGGAAATCTCATAGCCTTCGAGGCTGTTCAGCGTTGTTACTACCAACTGACGCTTGGTGCGGGTTTCCAGCCCCGCCAACTTGGCAGTGAGCGCGGCCTCTTGCTGTGGGTCAAGCAGGTTCGCCTGATCCACCACACGGCCAGTCAGTTTGGGAAAATCCTGCGCAACTGCTGCTTGGCCGGTAAGGGCCAGCAGCAGCGCAATCATGAGGCCAAGGGCCTTATTCATGTTCAATTCCCTAAATTAGCCTTAGGCCGCGGGCGCCATATCTAGCGTTGGTGCGGTCTCGGCACCTTGTGTTGTGGCTTGATAGGGAACCATCGGCTTTGCGCCGTGGATGATTTTTGCGCCAATGATATCGGGGAATGTGCGAATGGTGGTGTTATAGCCGCGCACCGCTTCATTATAATCGCGCAGCGTAATACGCACGCGGTTTTCCTGACCTTCCAACTGGTCCTGCAATTTCAAATAGCCTTCCTGGCTTTTCAACTGCGGATATTGCTCGACCGAAACGAGCAAGCGCGACAGGCTGCCCGACAATTGATTTTGTGCGGCCTGAAACGCGGCCATCTTTGCAGGATTGCTTAAGTCGTCAGGGTTGACCTGGATGTTGGGCGCGGTGGCTTGCGCACGCGCCTGTATGACTTCAGTGAGCGTCTTGTTTTCCTGCGCTGCTGCGCCCTTAACGATATTGGCTAGGTTGGGAATAAGGTTAGCGCGCTCTTGAAACGCGGCTTGCACATCGGCCCACTTCGCCTTGGCATTTTCTTCAGCCGTCGGAACGCTGTTGATACCGCATCCGGCTAAGGACGCCGCAGCAACGGGCACCAGAAGAAATTTCAAAAAGGTTATACGCATCTAACGAACTCCTCCACTTGGCATAATGCCTAGAAATCCAGCCCTTAAGGGGCGTGTATTATGTACATAAGGCGCGCTATGGTCTTTCGCAATGACTGCTGTTGTTCGCACGATGAATTTACCAACCGGCTTTAGCGATAAATTTACTTCGCTTTGGCGTTATTATCTGATGTATTGCAGAAGTGGATCCGAGCGGCGCGGCATCAATGTTGCGAAGGTAATGTTGCAAAGGTAATGTCGCAAAGGTCACTTTAGGCATAAGGTAAATTGGGGGGAGCAGGATGAAAAAATGGATATTCGGGTTTTTGCTGGTCATGTCATCGGCAGCGGGCGGTTTCTGGGTCAGCGCGGACAAGGATATGAAAGCGCTCCTGTCCAGCCTGCCGACGGATGCTAACGTGCTGTTCTGGAGCGTAGAGCAACGCGACGCCGCGTTTCGTATGATTGATCGGATCCCCATCCTTGCTAAAGCCAATGTCATTGCGAAAGGCGACGAGGTATATCCTTTGCCCAAGGGCGCGCCGCTGACGATCGCAACGGATGTCGACGCCTATATGAAGGCGCAACGCACCGCGGGGTTGGTCATCATTCAGGATGGCAAAGTGCGGATGGAAAAATATGGTCTCGGTTTTGGCGCAGAGGGTAAATGGACGAGCTTCTCTGTCGCGAAATCATTCACCTCCACTTTGGTCGGTGCGGCGATAAAAGACGGCTATATCAGAAGCATCGATGACAAGGTTTCGGCCTATATACCTGATCTGAAAGGCTCGGCGTATGATGACGTAACCATCGAACAATTGCTCACGATGACGTCTGGCGTCAAATGGAATGAGGATTATGGGGACCCCAAGTCCGACGTCGCTTTGTTTAACACACATAAGGCCGAAAACGGCATGGACGTGACCGTCAGCTACATGCGCAAATTGCGGCGTGAGGCGCCTGCTGGTACAAAATGGGTCTATAAAACCGGCGAAACCAATTTGATTGGCGTGTTGGTCAGCTCCGCCACAAAGAAGACCTTGTCCGCTTATTTGTCCGAGAAGCAATGGGCGCCATTTGGCATGGAACAGGACGCAAGCTGGCTGTTGGGTGCGACCGGGCACGAGATCAGCGGTTGCTGCATTCAGGCATCGACGCGCGATTATGCACGTTTTGGCGTGTTCATGCTGGGCGGAGCAAAGGTCAAGGGCGCAAGCATCTTGCCCGACAACTGGATCGCGCCAGCGACGAGCAAGCAAGCCGACATCGGTATGCCCGGTAAGGGCTATGGCTATCAATATTGGACTTATGACGACGGCAGTTACGCCGCCCAAGGCATTTTCGGGCAGGGCATCTTCATTGACCCAAAGCGTAACCTTGTGATCGCATCGAACAGTAACTGGCCCAAGGCAACTGACCCCAACACGGTGGGTGCGCAGCGGGAAGCCTTTTACAAGGCTGTTCAAGCGGCGGTTGATGCAGAGGTAACGCCGCGCGCGAAATAGTTTTGTTGCGGTGTAAAACAATTAAATTGCGCCGCAAAATATGGAAAAAAGGGGCTTTTCTAAGTCTGGATATTAGTCCAGCATAAACGCCTCACAGACGGGGACTCAGAGGGAGATTGGCCATGGATTTTAAGACCTTTTTGCACGCAGGTAGCAATCGACGCTTTATGCTGAAAGGCATGGGCGTTGCGGCGGTTGGCTTCTCGCTGACTGGTGCGCTTGCTGGATGTGGCGAGAAAGAGGCGGCAAAGCTTGCCAATGGCGAAGAGGCCAAGCTGAACTTTTATAACTGGGACACCTATATTGGTGAGACCACGTTGGAAGATTACAAGGACAGCGCCGGCGTTGACGTGAACATGACTTTGTTCGCCAGTAACGACGAATTGTTCGCCAAGCTGCGCGCTGGTAACCAAGGCTATGACGTCATCGTACCGTCGAATGACTTTGTTGAGCGCATGGCCGCTGCGGATATGCTGGTTGAACTCGACAAGGCGCAGATCCCCAATTTCAAGAATATTGCCCCTGATTATCAGGATGTGCCTTATGATCCTGCGCGCAAATTTTCTATGCCTTACACATGGCTGGCGCTTGGCATTGGTTATCGCAAGTCCAAGGTGAAGTCGGTGCCGGATAGCTGGAAAGTCCTGTTTGACAGTGACCAATATAAGGGCCGCATTGCCGTGCTGTCCGAGGCTGGCGACATGTTCCGGCTTTATGGCAAATATCTGGGTAAATCGGTCAATGGCTTGACCGACGCTGATCTGAAAATGATTGAAGCGATGATGATCAAGCAAAAGCCGAACATTAAATCGTTCCATGAAGACAATGGGCAGGATCTGTTGCTGAAGGGCGAGGTCGATCTTGTCCTTGAATATAATGGCGACATTGCGCAGGCGATGGTTGAAGACCCCGACATTGGCTTTGTCATTCCCAAGGAAGGCAGCCAGCTAAATTCCGACAATCTGTGCATTCCAAAGGGTGCGCCGCATCCGAAAAATGCCCATGCTTTCATTAACTATTTGCTGGAAGCCGAAGCGGGTAAGAAGATAACCGAGACAATCCTCTATCCAACACCCAATGACGCAGCAAAGGCGTTGATGCCCGATGATTATAAAAATAATCAGGTCATTTTCCCGCCTGCGGCGGTTCTGGCGAAATGCGAATATGCCAAATTCAATCCAGAGTTGCAGCCGAAATATGAGGAGGCGTTCACCCGCGTTCGGGCGGCTTAATTAATGTCAGGGCCGTTGCAGGACTGGAAAAGCCAGAAGAAACCTTTTGCCGCCGTTGCCTCGGCACCGGTGTTCTGGCTTGCCCTGTTCTTCATCGCGCCCATGACCATCGTCTGGCTCTACAGCTTTGGGCAGAATGCTGGTCCAGCCGACATTGATATTTCCGGCACGCTCGACAATTACAAACGCGCGACCGAGTGGCTGTATCTTTCGATCTTCCTGAAAAGCCTTGCGGTGGCGGCGCTCACGACGTTGATTTGCCTCATCATTGGATTTCCCGTGGCAATGGCCATTACCTTTGTTGCGCCGAAATGGCGGCCTTGGCTGCTGCTCGGCATCATGCTGCCGTTTTGGACCAATCTGTTGATCCGCACATATGCCCTGATGGCGTTGATGGGCACCAACGGCTATATGAACAAGGGGCTGGGTGGGCTGTGGGAGGGCGCAAGCTGGTTGCGCACATTGGTGGGCATGCAACCGCTTGAGGCTTGGACGCCTGTGCAGTTGCTCTACAATAATTTCGCGGTCGTATTGGGGCTGGTCTATGTGCACCTGCCCTTCATGGTATTGCCGTTATATTCGGCGCTCGACCGGCTGGATAAAAGCCTGATTGAGGCCAGCCTTGATTTGGGCGCAGGCCATTTCAAAACCTTCATGCAAGTCGTGGTGCCGCTCGCGGCTCCCGGTATTGTTGCCGGCGTTATGATAACGCTCATCCCGGCATTGGGGGCATATCTGACGCCCGACCTTATGGGCGGCACCGATAGCCAGATGATTGCTAATGTTATCGAACGGCAGTTCAAGCGCGCCAATGACTGGCCGTTTGGCGCGGCTTTGTCCTTCTTGCTCATCTACGCAATGTTCATTTTGATTGCGCTGCAATCGATGCGGTCGAACAAAGTGAAGGAGGTGCGCTGATGTTTACCCGCACCGCGATCGCCCCGCTTGAATATACCCGCAAGCTTTGGATGCGCAGTTGGGTCGGGTTGACCATGCTGTTCCTCTATGCGCCGCTTATCGTCCTGATGATTTTCAGCTTTAACGACAGCAAGCGCAACGTGATGTGGAAAGGTTTCACGCTTAAATATTATGAAAAGGCGCTGAACAATGACAGCCTGGTCGAAGCGATGGTCAATTCGCTTACCATCGCGTTTTTGGCGACGATCGTCAGCCTGGTCATAGGCGCGCTGGCTGCGGTCATGCTCTGGCGCTTTCGTTTTCCATTCAAGGGGCTGGTCGAAGGTACCATGTCCTTGCCGATCATCGTTCCCGAAATATGCCTGGGCGTCGCGTTTTTGATCTTTTTCGCCAAGGTCGATTGGCCAACTGATCTGCCATGGCCGCTCAACCTGTCTGCGATTACCATTGCGCATATTACTTTCTGCTTTCCCTTTGTCGCTATGGTCGTGCGCGCGCGGCTGGCGAGTTTTAACAATGAAGAGGAAGAGGCGGCAAAGGACCTTGGCGCGACGGAGTGGCAGGCGTTTCGCGATGTCCTGCTGCCGCATATAAAGCCATCTTTAGTGGCAGGCGCGTTGCTCGCCTTCACGCTCAGTCTCGACGATTTCGTCATTACCTTTTTCACCAGCGGTCCCGACACCATTACCTTCCCGGTAAAGGTATATTCGATGGTCCGCTTCTCGGTGACGCCAGAGGTTAACGCCGCGTCGACCATCCTCATCGTTCTCACTGTCGCCCTGACCTTCGTCGCGCTGAAATATCAGGGTGTGAAGGGCATATCGGACGCCCATTGAGATGCGCGCCTTTACTCGACACGAACGGACTTAGTTGGAACACTGATATGACCGAAACCAAACAGCCCATCATCCAAATCCGCAATGTGTCCAAACGCTTTGGCAGGGTGACGGCGGTTGATAATGTCAGTCTGGATATTCGCGCAGGCGAATTCTTCGTTCTGCTTGGACCTTCAGGCTGCGGCAAGACGACTTTGTTGCGGATGATCGCCGGGTTTGAATTGCCAACTGAGGGACAGATCCTGATCGATGGACAGGATATGAGCCTTGTTCCGCCCAATAAGCGTCCCGTGAACATGGTGTTTCAAAGCTACGCCGTGTTTCCGCATATGAATGTGACCGATAATGTCGGCTATGGCCTGCGCATATCCGGCGTATCGAAAGGCGAGATTCGCGACCGCGTGGCCGAAGCGCTGGAGCTGGTGAAGCTTGGCGGGTTTGAGGACCGGATGCCCGACCAAATGTCAGGTGGGCAGCGGCAACGCGTTGCGCTTGCACGCAGCTTGGTCATGCGGCCCAAGGTCTTGTTGCTTGATGAGCCACTCTCCGCGCTTGACGCCAAACTGCGTGCGCAAATGCAATTTGAACTGGCGGATTTGCAGGATAAGGTCGGTATTACCTTCGTCACCGTCACCCATGACCAAGACGAGGCGCTGTCGATGGCAAGCCGTGTTGCCGTGATCAATAAAGGCGAAGTCGCGCAACTCGCGCCACCATCGGATCTTTACGAATATCCCGCCAACCGCTTTGTTGCGGATTTCGTGGGTTCGGTGAACATATTTGAAGGCACGCTGACGCTGGATGAACCCGATAAGGCTGCCGTCGATTGCCCGGGCCTTGGTAAGGTTTACCTGAACCACGGTGTCACTGGCCCCCATGGAGCAAATGTCTGGATCGCGTTGCGGCCCGAAAAGATCTATCTGCACGTTCCCGGCGAAGGCAAAGCCGTCCGCGCTGCGGCCCAAGACGCGCCCGACGGCCACAATCTGGCGCGCGGTACGATTAAGGGCATGAGCTATCTTGGCGATGTCACTTTATACGATATTCACCTTGAAGGCGGCCAAATCATCCGCGTCAGCCGCCCCAACCTGTCCCGCCATGACCAGGACGATTTTACCTGGGGCGACAAGGTCAGCATGCACTGGCGCGCCGACAGCCCGGTTGTTTTGTTGAGCTAGAGGCCTCGTTCTCAATTGTCACCGCTTGGCGCTGGCCTCAAATCGATCAATGTGACGATGATGTTGCTTTGCGGCGATCCGTCTGCGGCTTTAGGCATGCAAAAACGATAAGTTGACCCTGTCTGCATCATTTTCAGGCTTTCGCTGAAGATCGGCGATGCTTGGTTCAACGGGATTTTCTCCCATTCGCGTTTTTGCTGCACTAGGCCGGTCGCGGCGTCGAAGATGGTGAAGTCGACCAAAGCCATGTCGCCATCGGTTGGCTTTTTGCCCGTGGCGGATTTCACGATTTCGAAACCGAGGCCCGTCGCGGTGGATTGCGAACAAGTGCGTTCGGCGGCGGGAATGACGGGTTTTGGTGGCGGGTTGGTGAAGGAGAGCAGATCAACCTCAAACACCAGATCGGCATTGGCCGGGATGGGGCCAGTTCCCGCTGCGCCATAGCCAAGCGCCGCAGGGATGCAGAGGCGGTAGCTGCCGCCCGGCTGCATCAGTTGCAGCCCCTGTGCAAATCCGGGAATGACGCCGCCAACGGGGAATTGGGCAGCTTGGCCGGAATCAAATTCGGTGCCGTCTGCGGTCAGCATGCCCTTATAATTCACAGTGACCTTGGACTCGGCATTTGGCCGATCACCATTGCCCGGCTTGATGACTGTGTAGGACAGGCCCTCTGGTGTTTTGACACTGCAGGTGAGCACGGGATTTTTTGGCTTTGCCGCTACCTGCGCCGCTGCTGAAGCAGGCGCAACTGCCAAGAGCAGGGCAGGGGTGAGGGCCGCCGTAATGAAGGCGCGTTGGAGCATTGGTGATGTCATAGAAGCCTTCGATAGTGACTGGTCGTCATTTGTCCAGTTGGGTTTTATACGTCTCAAACAGAGTGACCGAATTTGGAAAGTCACACTAAAGTCTCACCTAAAACGATGCGGTGCGTGGCGATTACAGGATATTCTTCATGCTGAGAAAGAGCCATGCCAGCCTTTTGCCAGCGCGGCGATTCTCTCAAATGAAATCCTACATTGCAAGCGGGATCCGAGCAGATGCGGAAACGCGTTCAGCATGCGGAAAGGGCTTGTGCGCCACTCTTGTCACTCCCCCCGTCATCGCCGTTACCCTCAATATCGCCGTCACCCTGAACTTGTTTCAGGGTCCATTTTTCCAGAAACCCTTTGGTCACGAGGCAGGATAGACCCTGAAACAAGTTCAGGGTGACGTTAGCGGTGTAAGAACAACTTCTCGCTGTAGGTCAAAGGGCTGCGGTTCCTTATTCGCCATTACCCAATCGCCCGCAATTTCGGCTCTGCTTCATCGAGCGATTTGTGAATGATGCCGACAAGCTCGTCAATTTGGGCAGTGCTGATAATCAGCGGCGGGCACATCACGATGCTGTCGCGGATACCGCGCACCATCAGGCCATTGCGGATGCAGATATCGCGGACCATCGGGCCTGCTGTGCCCTCTGCGCCGCCAAAGCGCGCGCCTGTTGCCTTGTCCGCCACAATCTCGACCGCGCCAAGCAAGCCGATGGAGCGGGCTTCGCCGACCAGCGGGTGGTCACGCAAGGGGGCCAGTGCCTTGGCGAGATATGGCCCAGTTTCATTGCGGACCCTATCGACCAGGCCTTCGCGTTCCATGATCTCGATATTGCGTAAGGCAACGGCGGACGCGACCGGGTGGCCCGAATAGGTATATCCATGGACGAAATCGCCGCCGGTCTTCATCACTTTGATGATTTCCGCGCTTACTGCGACAGCGGAGATGGGCAGATAACCAGACGATAGCCCCTTGGCCATCGCGATAATGTCGGGCTGGATGCCCATGGTTTCATGGCCCCAAATGTTGCCGGTACGCCCAAAGCCGCAAATAACTTCATCACAGACCAATAATATCCCATATTTGCGGCAAATCGCCTCGACCTGCGGCCAGTAATTGGCAGGTGGGATGATGACGCCGCCAGCGCCTTGTACAGGTTCGCCAATGAAGGCTGCGACATTTTCAGGGCCGACCTCTAATATCTTGTCTTCAATGGCTTGCGCACATGCCGTGCCGAAATCCTCCGGCGTCATGTCGCGGCCTTCATTATAATGATAAGGCTGACGCACATGTTCAATTCCAGCCATCGGCAGTATGCCCGGCGCGGGGAAGCCTTGGCCGTGCATCGCCTTCATCCCGCCCATGCTGACGCCCGCGACCGTGGAGCCGTGATAGGCATTATGGCGGCTGATGATGATAGTGCGACTGTGTTCGCCCTTCACTTGCCAATAATGGCGGACCATCCGCAATATGGTGTCATTGGCTTCGGAGCCGGAGCTGTTGAAAAACACATGCGGTAGGCGGCCACCTGTTAGGCTGGCAATCTTGTCCGCCAGCATGATCGCGGGCGCGTTCGCGGTTTTGAAGAAGCTGTTATAATATGGCAGCTCACGCATTTGTTCGCGCGCGACCTCGGCCAATTCGTCACGGCCATAGCCGACATTGACGCACCACAGGCCAGCCATGCCGTCCAATATGCGGTTGCCGTCGCCATCATGAATATAACAGCCTTCGGCATGGGTTATGATCCGGCTGCCGCCCAGATCCTCTATTTCCTGCCAATCGGCTTGCGCGGGCAGATGGTGGGCGATGTCCAAACGGCGTAGTTCGGCGATGTCGTAATTACGTGGCATGAAAAGGTCTCCTGAATATTCCCCTCCCGCAAGCGGGAGGGGTTAGGGGAGGGTGGGAGCCGCAGGCGAGCTATTTAATTTAGCCGTTGCAGGCCCACCCCCAGCCCCTCCCGCTTGCGGGAGGGGAGCGATAGGCGGCGCCCAAATCTGCCCTCAGGGCGAAAAGCCTATCCGCGCTTGATAGCGATTATATCGGGTCACTGTTTTGTTCACAGTTCGCCTCTTAACGCCTTTCCCAAAAGGTGGAAATAGGTTTGCGAATCCGGATCATTTTCTGTGCCCCATTCGGGGTGCCATTGCACCGCGAGCAAAGGCGCGCCGTTGGGCCGTGCGCTATAGGCCTCCACCAAGCCATCCGGCGCGCGGGCTTCGACTTGTAGACCATCTGCCAAGCGACCAATCCCTTGATAATGAACCGAGTTTACGTTCAATGCGCTTTTGGCATAAGCGCCCGCCAGTATGCCGCCATCGGTAAGATCGACCGCATGGCGATGGTCAAACATCGCGTCAAAGGCGACATCATCCGGCGCATGGTGGCGAAGCAGGGCATCATTAACACTGGTGTCGCGGCGTAAGCTTCCGCCCAAGGCGACGTTGATTTCCTGAAAACCACGGCAAATGCCAAATACCGGCTTTTGCGCATCGATCATCCGGTCCACCATCGACAGCGCGATCTCGTCGCGACCTTCGTCAAACGGGCCGTCGCCGCCATCTTCGTCATAAAGCCGCGTTGCGACGTTCGATGGGCTACCCGTCAGCAATATGCCGTCTATGCGCGGCGCGACGTCTGCGGCGGTCATCAGGTCGGGCAGGGAAGGGATGATCAACGCCGCAACATCGGCATAGGTCATGGCCGCGCAAATATAGCGGTTCATGACGGCTTGGGCGACCTCGCTACCGACCATGCGATTGCAGGCGATGACGCCCAGGACGGGACGTGCGGTCATAAAAGGCTACCGACCAATGCGCTCATCCAGCCGCTCCGATCAGCTCCCGGCCAATCAGCATCCGCCGAATTTCATTTGTGCCCGCACCAATGTCGAGCAATTTTGCATCGCGCCAATAGCGCTCGACTGGCCAATCCTTGGTATAGCCAGCGCCGCCGAGGGCCTGAATCGCTTCGCCAGCGACCTTCACCGCGCTTTCACTGGCAAGCAGGATTGCGCCCGCCGCATCAAAGCGCGTGGTCTGCCCCGCGTCACATGCGCGCGCGACATTGTAGACATAGCTGCGGGCAGAATTGAGCGCCACATACATGTCGGCGACCTTCGCCTGCATAAGCTGGAAACTGCCAATGGGCTTACCGAATTGCTTGCGTTCGCGCACATAAGGCAGGACCACATCCAAGCAGGCCTGCATCACGCCAAGCTGAAGTCCGGCGAGCACAACGCGTTCGTAATCTAGGCCGGACATCAATACGCCAACCCCGCCATGCAACGGGCCCATCATCTGTTCGTCGGATACGAAGCAATCGTTGAACACCAGTTCCGCCGTGGGCGAACCGCGCATCCCGACTTTATCGATTTTCTGGCCAATGGAAAAACCCTCCATGCCTTTTTCAATCAGAAACGCGGTGATACCACGCGACGCCGCTTCTGGCGCGGTCTTGGCATAGACAACCAAAGTGTCGGCATAAGGCGCGTTGGTGATCCAAAATTTGGTGCCGTTCAGGATATAACCGCCTTGAACCGCTTCAGCCTTGAGCTTCATCGACACAACATCGGAGCCAGCGCCCGCTTCGGACATGGCAAGGCTGCCGACATGTTCGCCGGAAATAAGCTTAGGCAGATATTTCGCCTTTTGCTCAGGCGTGGCCCAGCGTGCGATCTGATTGACGCACAGGTTGGAATGCGCGCCGTAGGACAAGCCAATAGAGGCAGAGGCACGGCTGACTTCTTCGACCGCGACAACATGCTCCAAATAGCCAAGACCAAGGCCGCCATCGGTCGGATCGACGGTAATTCCATGTAAACCGAGTTCGCCCATGGCGGGCCAAAGTTCATCGCGCGGGAACCAGTCATCCGCGTCAATTTTGGTCGCGAGCGGCGCGATTTTGTCGGTAGCAAAACGCTTCGTCGTTTCGCGGATCATGTCGGCATTATCGCCAAGGGCAAAGTCTAATGTCATGCTTGTCATGGCCTTGCTTTGCCAGTTAATTGCATATGCTGCAAGCATAGGACTAGCCAGTGGGCGACCTTTTGCCTACCGCTCAATAGATGTTTGTTAAGCGAGCGAATCTGCACTGATGCATTATGATATTCTTATTGTCGGTGGCGGCCACGGCGGCGCGCAGGCCGCGATTGCGTTACGGCAGGCCAAATATGACGGTAGCATCGGCGTGGTGAACGCTGAGCCTGAATATCCCTATGAGCGCCCGCCTTTGTCGAAAGACTATTTCGCGGGCGATAAAGCGTTTGAACGCATCATGATCCGGCCGGCGGCTTTTTGGGCGGAGCGCGGCGTCGATATGCTATTGGGATTGCGCGTTGAGGTGGTCGATCCATCTGCCCATAAGGTGACACTGTCTGACGGGGCGGCCATTTCCTATGGCAACATGATTTGGGCGACTGGCGGCAGTCCGCGGCCATTGCCCGTTGAGGGCGGTAATCTGCCCGGGATGCACGTTGTGCGCACGCGCGCGGATGTGGACGGGATGCTGGACGGCCTCGATGATGTTGCGGAGGTCGCGATTGTGGGTGGCGGGTATATCGGACTTGAGGCGGCGGCTGTGCTCTGTAAAATGGGCAAGAAAGTCTCTGTGCTGGAAGCGATGGACCGCGTGTTGGCGCGGGTTGCTGGCGAGCCCCTATCGCGCTTTTACGAGGCCGAGCATCGCGCGCATGGTGTTGATGTGCGCCTGGGTGTTGAAATACGTGGCATCCAGGGCGATGATTTTGTCACCGGTGTGCGTTTGGCCGATGGCGAAGTGATCCCCGCCCAAATGGTCATTGTCGGTATTGGTATTATTGCTGCTGTCGCGCCTTTACTGAACGCGGGCGCGGCGGGCGGGGCCGGAGTTGATGTCGATGCCTATTGCCGGACGTCATTGCCTGACATCTATGCCATTGGCGACTGCGCGGCCCATGCCAATGATTTTGCAGGCGGCCACGTTATGCGCGTTGAATCTGTGCAGAACGCCAATGATATGGCGAATGCCGTGGCCAAAAGCCTGACTGGTGCGTTGACGCAATATCATGCGGTGCCATGGTTCTGGTCCAACCAATATGATTTGCGCCTGCAAACGGTAGGCATCAGCGCGGGTTATGATTCCACGGTGTTGCGCGGAGACCCTGACACCCGCAGCTTCTCTTTGGTCTATCTGAAGGCCGGTAAAGTTATTGCGCTCGACTGCGTCAACGCGACCAAGGACTATGTCCAAGGCCGCTTGTTCGTGACCGAAGGACTGTCGCCCTCGGCTGAACAATTGGCCGATACCGACGTGCCATTGAAGGAACTCGCCGCAGCTTTGATGGCCAACTGATGTAAATTTGCCCCCAGTCCGTTCCGCCCTCACGGCCATTTTAGGCCCAACCAATACGGGTAAGACGCATCTTGCTGTCGAACGGATGTGCGCGCATTCCAGCGGGATGATCGGGTTTCCTTTACGCTTGCTGGCGCGGGAAATTTACGACCGCGTTGTCGCCATGAAGGGCGTGCAGAATGTTGCTTTAATCACGGGTGAAGAGCGGATCGAACCGCCGCAAGCCCGCTGGTATTGCTGCACCGTTGAAAGCATGCCCATTCAGAAGGAATTTGCCTTCGTCGCCATCGACGAAGCGCAATTGGGTGCCGACCCCGAACGCGGGCATATTTTTACCGACCGGATATTGCATGCGCGCGGCCGGGAGGAAACGATGATCCTGGGCTCGGAAAGTCTCCGCCCGATTATCCGTTCGTTGCTGCCCGATGCTGAAATCATCTCCCGTCCGCGTTTTTCGACATTGAGCTATGCTGGGGCGAAGAAGCTGTCGCGTTTGCCCAAAAGGTCAGCGATTGTCGCTTTCTCGATAGAACAGGTCTATGCGGTCGCCGAAACATTGCGCCGTATGCGCGGTGGCGCGGCGGTCGTTATGGGGGCGTTGTCACCGCGTACCCGAAATGCCCAAGTCGCGATGTTCCAATCGGGCGAGGTGGACTATCTCGTTGCGACCGACGCCATTGGCATGGGGTTGAACCTTGATGTCGCGCATGTCGCATTCGTCAGCCTGTCCAAATTCGACGGTTCGCGCCGCCGCCGCTTGACCGTCGCCGAAATGGCGCAGATTGCTGGACGTGCTGGCAGGCACCAGCGCGATGGTAGTTTCGGGACATTGGCTGGCGAGGGCAGCGAATTCACGCCGGAAGAAGTGTTGGCGATTGAGGGGCACAGTTTTCCGCGTCTGGATTGGTTGTATTGGCGCGAAGCCAATCCGCGTTTTAACGATATCGCGACGCTGATAGCGGATTTGGAGAAGAAGCCACATCGTCCGGGGCTATTGCCTGCGCCGAAGGTCATCGACCTGTTGGTGCTGAAACGCTTGGCGGAAATGCCCGATGTGAAAGCGCTCATCCGCCATCAGGTGGACGTTGCCCGTCTTTGGGAGGTCGCGTGCTTGCCTGACTTCCGGCAAATGGGCGAGGAGCATCACAGCCGATTCGTTGCGTCTTTATGGCAATATCTGGGACAAAATGACCGTGTCATTCCACAAGGCGTCTATGCCAGCGAACTCGCGCGGCTCGACAATATCCAAGGCGATGTCGATACGCTTTCGGCGCGAATCGCGGCGGTGCGGACATGGACTTATATCGCCCATCGGAGCGATTGGTTGACCAATCCGCCCGCCATGGCGGAACGCGCACGCGCGTTGGAGGAAAAACTGTCCGACGCGTTGCACGATGCATTGCGCCAGCGATTTGTCGATAAACGCACATCCATGCTGCTGCGGAAAAGCGCGAAAGACGTCGGTTTATTGCCTGTGGACATTCAAGCCGACAACCGTGTTCTGGTCGATGGGGAGGACATTGGAACTTTACAGGGTTTCGCCTTTCGGGTTGACCCGGCGGCCAAAGCAAGTGACCGTAAGCTGTTATTGGCCGCCGCCGAACGACATTTGGCAGCATATTTGAGACAAAAGGCAAAGGACGTAAGCATGGCAGAGGATAGCGAATTCTCGCTCGCAGCCGATGGAGAAGGCAAGCCCGCAATTTTCTGGCAGGGCGAAATATTGGGTGCGCTGACCAAGGGGCGGACACTGCTTCAACCTGCATTTACGCCGGTGAAGGCGGTTGCTGGCCTTGAAGGCGACGCGTTGCGCGAGATTACCACGCGGGCCGAAGGCTGGATTGCAGCGCAATTGGCGAAGGCCATGGGCGGCATAGTCGGGCTATTGGAACTCGCCCAGCAAGCAGATGTCGACGGCAATGTCCGCGCGCTTGCCGTGCGATTGGCAGACGAAGGCGGCATAGCCGGTCGGCATTATTTGGCCGATGCGATTGCGGCATTGCCTAAGGAAGCACGCGGCGCAGCGCGTAAGGGCGGCATCGTCTTTGGCGCGCTCGATATTTATCACCATGCCGCGCTGAAGCCAGCGGCGGCCAAATGGCGTGCAGCATTATTTGCGGCGCGCGACAACCGCACGATGCCCGAACTTCCGCCCGAAAGCGCGGTGCATTTGAAGGCGTGGAATTTTGCCAATGCCTCCGAAGCGCGCAATGCAGGCTATCGCCGGATTGGCGACGAATATGTCCGCATTGACCTGGCCGAACGGGTTATCAAAAAAGCACATGAAGCACGCGGGCAGGGTAATCTGTTTGGCATGGACATGGCGTTCGCCACGTCGCTGGGCATCAGCGAAGCCGGATTAAAGGCCCTGATGCGTGATGCTGGCTTCCGCCCGGCGGAGAAGGCGATCGAGCCGCAAGTTGTGCCTGAGACTGTTGCTGATAATGTGGTTGAGGCAATTGAGGTTGTTGCAGAAGATGTCGCGCGGACGTCCGAACCTGAAAAACTAGAGGCGGCGGTTCCCGCGGAACCCGAAGCGAGCGCCCCAGAGGCCGCCGCGCCGCCAGCAGCGGAGCCGGAGGCCATTACCCTGACGCATTGGCGCTGGGTTGGCCTTCCAAAGCCGCGCCCGCCCGAACAGCGTCAGCCACGCGCCAAGCCGCAACACCAGGCATCCCGCGCAACGGGTCAACCACAGGTCAAACAACAAGCCAAACCCGAGCGCGCACCCGTTGCCGCAAAGCAAACTGCCCAACCATCATCCCTTGCGTTGCAATTGGCGGCGCTAAAGGGGCTTAAGCTGTAGGGTCGGGGCGAATTTGCGGATCGATAAACTTCTGTTCTTTCTGCGATTTGCCAAGAGCCGGACGCTTGCCCAAAATTGGGCGGAGACCGGGCATATCCGGGTCAACGGTCGCCGGGTGGAAAAGGGTAGCCTGCCCATCGCCATCGGCGATGTCATCACGCTGCCCATTGGCGATGCTGTTGTATCGTTCAAACTTCTATCCATGCCAATACGGCGTGGTCCCGCGAATGAAGTAAAGCTTTGCTATCAGCTTATGGCCTAGGGTCAGGACCACTTAAATCCACCTTCGCGGCGTCAAGACGTCCTTCGGATTTGACCCATGCTGTCCATTGCCGCGTTGGCAAAGCTCGACTTAGAACCACTAAGCCTGCGCTTTGCCGCCTTGCACTGAACAGTATGGCCTCAAACCGCGAAGGTGGATTTAAGTGGTCCTGACCCTAAAATATGATGGGCAGTTGCATTCCGCCGTTGACTTCCGCCTACGCCTCGCAATAGGCAGAAAACTACAACGGCTACGCCGTCGCCGCCTTTGGGAGATTTCCGCAAGTGACTTATGTCGTTACCGATGCCTGCATCCGCTGCAAATATATGGACTGCGTTGAAGTGTGTCCGGTGGATTGCTTTTATGAAGGCGACAATATGCTCGTCATCAACCCCAATGAATGCATCGATTGCGGCGTCTGCGAACCTGAATGCCCAGCAGAAGCGATCTTGCCAGACACCGAAAACGGTCTTGAGCAATGGCTTGAATTGAACACGACCTATAGCGCGGAATGGCCGAACATCACCTCAAGTCGTGAACCGCCTGCCGATGCAGATGAATTTAAGGGCGTAGAAGGCAAGTTCGACAAATATTTCAGCCCCGACCCCGGCGAGGGCGATTAAGCTCTCGCGGCGCGGGACGCCTTTAACCAGTCTTTCTGATAGGCTTCCACTTCACGTAACGCGGCAAAAACCGTCACGTCTGGTGCTGTGCGGCCCGTGCGGCCGAGGGCGTAGATTTGGCTGTAAAACCAATATTGCGTGGCAAATCCCTCCATGCTGCGCAATATTTTGATCTTGCGTAAGCTTGAAAGCCATTCAGGCAGCAGCTTCAATTGGTTCTCGATCTTGGGTAACATCGCCATACCACCGAGCAGCCTCTTTGGCGCGTCGGGCATCACGCATAATGGCCGGGCAAGGCCGATGACGTCGGCACCGCCGTTGCGCAATGCTTGATCCATTGCCGATGCGCTGCGGAAACCGCCTGTAACCATCAAGGGTATTTTCAACTCGGCCTTCATCGCTTGGGCGAAATCAACAAAATAAGCTTCGCGGGAGAGCGTGGTTTCTGCGACATTCTGGGATTCTTCCGCCTCCATGCCTTGAATGCCAAGCAGCTTGGGTTGCTCATAGGTGCCGCCCGAAATCTCGATGAGGTCCACACCCGCATCCTGCAACCATCGGGCCACTTGCAGGCTGTCCTCAAAGGCAAAGCCGCCGCGCTGGAAATCGGCGCTGTTCAATTTGACGGAAATGGGGAATTGGGGTCCGACCAACGTGCGCACAGTGTTTATCGTGAACATCAGGAAACGGGCGCGGTTCACAAGGCTTCCGCCCCAACGATCCGACCGTTGGTTCGACCGTGGGCTTAAGAACTGCGAAATCAGATAGCCATGCGCGGCATGGATCTGAACGCCAGTAAATCCGCCATTTTTGCAATGCAATGCGGCCTGACCAAAGCGGCCAATGAGGTTAAGGATTTCGTCCTCGGTTAAGGCGACAGGTGTACCAAATTGTCCACCGGGTAACCCCAGCTTGACCGCAGAAGGTGCCTTGGGACGCGGGTTGACCGCGCGCATCGTCTGCCGTCCGGCATGGCTGATCTGTGCCCAGAAATGATTGTCGTTGCGGGTCGCAGCCTTTGTCCAGAATTGGAGGGCTGTCATCATCTCGGCGTCGGGATGTCCGTCAAAAAAGACGTTGCCAGGGCGCTCAAGATGGTCCGCATCAATATGAATATTGCCCGAAATATGCAGGCCAGCGCCGCCATCGGACCAAATGCCATATAGGCGTTGCAATTCAGGTGTCGGACGACCCAATGGGTCGGCAAGTCCCTCGGTCATTGCGGCCTTTGCGATGCGGTTGTTAAGCACGGCCCCGCAAGGCAGCGTCAGCGTGTTGCTTAGCCTCACTTGGACTCGCCGGACGCTTCGACTTTTGCCGTGTCTGCTGCATCAGTTTTGGCTGGGGCAGCATCCCCGCTTGCGACAGGCGCCGAAACATCTGTGCCAGACTGAACCGGCGCGTCGTCAATGGCTTCATCCGTGTTGATCATGTCGTCGCTGATCGTGCCTTCTAGGCTGTCAAGATTATCCATGCGCGTTTCGGTGGCCTGATTATCTTCCTTCGAACCGCCGCATGCGGACAAAAGCAGCATCATGGCAAGGGCAGGCGTAAAATTGCAAAAGCGCATAATATCCTCGTCGGTCTAAGTCGGCGCGACCGTACAATTTTCATCTGCTTTCGCAAGACTATTGAGAAAATCGGGGAAAGTGGACAGCAAAGCGGCGTCAAAATCTGATAGGGAGGCGTTGATACCTAACGCGGCGAGGCTGGTCACCGGATATTCCGAAATCCCGCAGGGCACGATGCCGGAAAAATGTTTGAGATCAGGGGCAATGTTTACAGCAAAGCCATGCATCGTGACCCATTTGCGAATGCGTACGCCAATCGCGCCGATTTTCGCCTCTTGGCCGTCTTGCGTGTCGCACCAAATGCCAATGCGCCCTTCGGCGCGTCGGGCTTCGATACCAAAATGGCCAAGCGCATTTATCACCCATCCTTCCAACGCATGGACGTAGCAGCGCACATCCTTGCCGTGGCGGGCAAGGTCCAATAGGACATAGCCAACGCGCTGGCCTGGCCCATGGTAGGTGTATCGCCCGCCGCGCCCCGTGTCATAGACTGGAAATTGCTGGCTGAGTAGTTCTGCGGGGTCCGCACTGGTGCCACTGGTGTATAAGGGCGGGTGTTCCAGCAGCCAGATAAGCTCTCTTGCGTTGTCATCACGGATGGCCCCCTGCAACGCCTCCATCCGCTTTAGCGCGTCTGGATAGGGTATTAGGCCTGTTGATATGTCCCAGTCGATATTGTGATCCAAAATCATGATGTGCCCTTTAGCATGATGCAAGCGGCTTGCCACCGCATATGTCTGCCTCTACGCCTCACACCCTAAGGAGAAGTTATGCCAAAGAAGCTTGATTATCGCGCTGTCTGGACTGACGCGCGGGCTTTGCTTGCGGCGCATAAAGAGGCGATTGCGGCAATCGCAGGCTTCTTCATTTTCATGTCGGCATGGATTTCGGCATTTCTCGTGCCGCCGCTGATCTTTGAAAATCTGGACAATTCGAATCAGGCTGTCGTGGAAATCAGCCGCTATTTCGAAGCCAACTGGCGCGTCCTTGTCCCGACGATGTTGGTAAACACATATGGCAGCCTGTCGCTGTACGTACTGATGTCGGGTCGTCGCTTGGAAAAAGTGGGTGATGCCTTTGGAATCGCAGCAGCATTATTCCTCCCTTATTTGCTGGCTAGCTTGCTCGTTAGCTGGGCCACCTTGGCTGGATTTTTTCTGCTGATAATACCCGGCCTCTATCTTTCTGGCCGCTTTGCAATATTGCCCGCCGTCGTCACGCAGGATGCTGGCGATGGTATAAACAAATCCGTTATCCGGACTTGGCGCGTTACAAGTAATTGCGGTTGGGCGATCCTGTTCTTGATGCTTTTCGTTGCCGTCATAGTGCGCATTTTCGCCGGTGTGGCCGATGCCGCGATCGTCGCCATTTGCCAGTCGATCGCTGGCGAAGATGGTATCCCGATTGTCGAGTCCGCCGTCAAGGCGCTGTTTGTTGCTTTGGAGGCTGTGGCCTTCATATTGATGTTAGTCGCCGTCAACCGCCAGCTTTCCGCGCAGACACCTAACCTATAAGCGGGATATGCGGCGCAGCATCGCGCGGTATGAGGCCATTAAGGCGTGGATCGGGGAAGGTTTCCAACTGCCGTTGATAGGCGGTGAAACCGGACCTCTGGTAAAAGGCCAGCGCATGGGGACCATCAAGCGTGCATGTGTGCACCCACATCCGCTGAACGTCGGCCTCCGCCCAGCCCATCTGTAGCGCCATCGCCATCAGCCATTTGCCATGACCCTTGCCAGCCAGTTCTGGCACAAGGCCGAAAAAGGCAATCTCGCATTGTCCGGCCTGCCGGAAATCAAGCTCCAATATCCCGACCTCAATTCCGCGTCGGTCTAGAACGGCCCAGATGCGCACCGCAGGGTCGTGGATGATGTGCAACAGGTCGGTGTCGTTAAGCTCAAGCCGGGAGAACCAAAGCCATGGTTCGCCAATTCGGCGATACAGCGTGCGGTACCTATCTGCCGTTGGCGCTTGCCATCGTTCTAACCGCAGCTCCGACGCTGGCAGCGGCCGCAACAGCGGACGGCGCGTCATTTCCAACGATGTTACAATGGCGCCAAGTTCGCCATGGGCAATCGGGCTAAATACCATGTGGGTTCAGGTCCATACAACTTCGGGTGGCAGGCTCATCAATATCGCGTCGACATTGCCACCGGTCTTCAATCCAAAGGCCGTGCCACGGTCATATACCAAGTTAAACTCGGCATAGAGGCCACGCCAGCGCAATTGCGTCTGCTTTTCTTCGGCACTGAAAGGTTGGTTCATGCGGCGGCGGACGAGCTTTGGAAAGATGTCGAGAAAGGCATTGCCGACATCGCGGGTGAACGCGAAATTCTGTTCAAACAATGCGTCGCTCGTGTTTTCGAGATGATCGTAAAATATCCCGCCGACGCCGCGATGGACGTTGCGGTGCGGAATCCAGAAATATTCGTCCGCCCATTTGTGATAACGTTCATACACATCGGGGCCAAAAGGCGCGCAGGCCGCACGGAGGTGCGCGTGGAAGTCGTCCGTGTCTTCCGCATAGGGAATAGGCGGGTTAAGATCGGCACCGCCACCAAACCAGCTTTTCGTTGTAACCAGGTAACGCGTATTCATATGCACCGCTGGCACATGCGGGTTTGCCATGTGCGCGACGAGGCTGATACCCGTCGCGAAAAAACTGGGGTCTTCGGCAGCACCATGAATGGTTTTGGCAAATTCGGGGTTGAAGCTGCCGCCGACGGTCGACACATTCACGCCGACTTTCTCGAAAACCTTGCCCTTCATCACCCCGCGGACACCGCCGCCACCGGGGGAGCCATCATGGTCGTTGCGGTCCCATGGGGTATATTCAAACGACGCGTCGGACCCTGCCTCACGCTCAATCGCTTCAAATGACGCGCAAATGCTGTCGCGAAGCGATTCGAACCATGTCCGCGCGGCCTGTTGGCGTTGATCTAATATCAGGGTCATCTCTCGCCTTTCGGGAATGAATGGGTCTGCCTAAGACCTTCTGCCAAAGCGATGCCAGCCGATACCGAAATGTTCAAGGATCGAAATCCTGCGGCCATCGGAATGTACACGCGCGTGTCGGCACGTGCATGCACATGCGCTGGCGCCCCCTTGCTTTCCGACCCCATGAGAATGATGTCATCGGGACGAAATGCGAATTGTGGAAGCGGGGTAGACGCCTTGCTGGACATCAAGACGATCCGCGCGCCGTCCAAAGTTTCGAGAAAGGCCGACCAGTCGGCATGACGTTGAAGCTGGACATGTTCCATATAATCCATGCCTGAACGTTTCAATGCGCGTTCTGAAAAGGCAAAGCCGCAAGGCTCGATGATATCGCATATGACGCCAAAGCAGGCCGACGTGCGCAAAACCGCTCCGACATTTCCGGCCATATCCGGCTGATACAGCGCAATGCGCATAACGAACTTCCCCGCTGAAAACTTATAGGGTCCGATTAGCGCGCAACATATGGCACAGGCAACCGTGCGTATCGGCATAATGAGCTTGTAAGGCAAGAAAATTGGAGCGGGTAAGGGGAATCGAACCCCTCTAGCTAGCTTGGAAGGCTAGTGCATTACCACTATGCTATACCCGCGACGGACCAATTGGCCGTTTGGAGCGCCGCTATTGCCATTATCCGGCCACAGCGTCAACGTCCTCATTGAAAAAGAAAGGGCCGCAAAAGCGGCCCCTTCCAAAATCGGTTTCACCCTATCAATGCTTTTTGTCTGCCCAGATAGTTTTGTAGGACATCCACGCAAGCACGGTGAAGATGATCAGGAAGCCGAGCGCCGCCCAACCTGCGCTCTTGCGGTTTTCCATCTTTGGCTCTGCTGTCCATGCCAAGAATGCAGAAACGTCTCTCGCCATCTGCTCTTTGGTGGCCTTCGTGCCATCATCATAGGTAACCTGATCATCACCCACAATCGGGCTGGCCATAGCGATGTTCAGATTTGCAAACCATGGGTTGAAGTGCAGGCCAGGAGGTGTTGCCGCGTCAGGGAATTCCTTCAGCAGCTCTTTGCCTTCTGTATTCTTATAACCCGCTTGATCGCGGTAGCCCATCAACAATGAATATACATAGGCCGTGCCATCGGCGCGCGCCTTGGTGATCAGCGAAAGATCGGGCGGAAGCGCATTATTGTTGGCCGCACGTGCGGCAGTTTCGTTCGCAAATGGCGAAGGAATTTTATCGGCAGGAATGGCAGGGCGCGAGGCCGGCTCACCCGTTTCAGGGTTGATGCTCGGCACTTCGGTTTTCCAAGCCTTGGCAAGTGCCTTCACCTGGTCTTCATTGTAACCCAATGCCGCGAAATCACGGAAGGCGACAAGTTTTAGGCTGTGGCACGCCGCGCATACTTCGGAATATACCTTCAATCCACGCTGTAGCTGGCCACGGTCATACTTGCCGAACGGACCGTCATGCGCAAAGCTGACGGCAAGTGGCGTTTCGTGAAACTCATACTCAGCCGAGGGCTGTGCAGGTTCCTGAATGGCCTTGATAACCGTATCCCCAAGGCCAATCAAAAGCATGCCGCTGAAAAACAGGCCTACTAAAAAAGCAACTAAACGAACCATGATACTGCTTTCCCTGTTTTACGCAGCCGCTGTTTCAAGCGGTTTGCCGGTGACGGCTTCGGTGATTGAATTAGGCAGCGGGAGCGGCCGTTCAATGCGTGAGACTATCGGCAAGATGATCAAGAAGTGGGCGAAATAATATGCCGCTGCAATCTGGCTGAGCACGACCCACTGTGTGTACGGAGGCTTACCACCGCAATAGGTCAGGACAATCAAGCTCGGGATCAAGCCAAACCAGAAGAACTTACGGAACAACGGGCGATAGTGACCCGAACGTACTGGTGATGTGTCCAGCCAAGGCAGGAAGAACAACAGCAAGATCGAACCAAACATCGCCAAAACGCCCATCAGCTTGGCCGGAACGATGATGATACCTGTGAACGGAATACCAAAATCGACGGTGAACGCCTTCAAAATCGCGTAGAAGGGTAAGAAATACCATTCAGGCACGATGTGCGCTGGCGTCGAAAGCGGGTTAGCCGGAATATAGTTATCTGGGTGACCCAACATATTTGGTGCAAAGAATGTCACTGCAACAAAGAAGATCAAGAAGATGCCAAGCCCGAAGCCGTCCTTTGCGGTGTAATAGGGGTGGAACGGGACTGTGTCCTGTTCGCCCTTGATGCTAACACCCGTCGGGTTCGATGATCCTGGAATGTGCAATGCCCAAATGTGCAGGATGATGACGCCAGCAATAACGAATGGCATCAGATAGTGCAGCGAGAAGAAGCGGTTCAGAGCCGCTTGGTCTGGCGCAAAGCCGCCGAGGAGCCATTGACGCAATGGTTCACCTACCAACGGAATCGCCGAGAAGAAGCCAGTGATAACCTGCGCCCCCCAGAAGCTCATTTGGCCCCATGGAAGCACATAGCCCATGAACGCAGTAGCCATCATCAAAAGGAAGATAGTGACGCCCAGCAGCCAGATCATTTCACGCGGCGCTTTATACGATCCGTAGAAAAGTCCCCGGAAAATGTGAATGTAGACGACGATGAAGAAGAAGCTGGCGCCGTTCATATGCGCATAACGCAAGAACCAGCCGGCGTTTACGTCGCGCATGATGTGCTCAACGCTGTTGAATGCGCCGTCGATGCTTGCATAATAATGCATGGCAAGGACGATGCCGGTTACAATCTGGATAACCAAAGCGACGCCCGCAAGGACACCGAAGTTCCAGAAATAATTCAGGTTACGTGGCACGGGATAACCTGCGCCGACTGCGTTATAAACCAGACGCGGCAAGGGCAGGCGTTCATCGACCCACTTACTTACTGTGCCTTGCGGCTTATACTCTTGTGCCCAAGGGAAGCTCATTACGTTCTAGCTCCTCAACCGATTTTAACGACTGTGTCAGAAATGAATGCGAATTCCGGAACGACGAGGTTTGTCGGGGCTGGGCCCTTCCGGATACGTGCGGCGGTGTCATAATGCGAACCATGGCAAGGGCAGAAATAGCCGCCATATTCACCTTTAACTTCGCCAGCGGCGGCACCCAAAGGCACGCAGCCCAAATGGGTGCAAACGCCAAGCGTGATGAGCCAGTTTTCCTTGCCCGGTTTCGTACGGTCGGCAAGCGTCTGCGGATCGCGCAATGCACCGACATCGACCTTGTTAGCCGCTTCGATTTCAGCAGGCGTGAGGTTGCGGATAAATACAGGCTGTTTGCGCCAGCTGATCTTGACCGCCATGCCGGGGTCAATTTCAGAGGTGTCGTAATCGATAGAGGCCAAGGCCCGCACGTCAGCGCTTGCGCTCATCTGCGATATGATCGGCATTGCAACGGCGGCAGCGCCTACGCCAGCGAAGCTAACGGTTGCGATGTGGATGAAGTCGCGGCGGCGAACGCCTGGCGCCTGATCGTTGTTGTCATCGCGCAGGTCTTCCGCAGGAATATTGCCCGACGTCGTACTATCCGCATTCAAAGCGGCTGCAACGGCGGTTTTTGGCGCTTTTACCGGTTTTTCCCCGGTGCCATTTGTTTTTTTGACTGTCGACATAATCTGCCCTTTTTGCGTCGCGGAACTGGACCCCGCAATACCGACGAAATCTTTTCACTCCGGCCGCGTCCACCAAAATGGCGCACGGCAGGGGCGATTCAGCGGCCACATAGACGTCTTTCCAATCAATTGCCAACAGGCAATTTGGGTACCAATGTAGCAAACGACGCCAGCTTGGTTGCATTTTGCGAAACCAGCGGAAATTAGGCGCTAACACTTGCTACCGACAACATGTTACGCCTAAAGGGCGCAAATTTTATTCGATTATTGTTGGAGTATGACCCATGGCGACGAATTGGACGCCTGAAAGCTGGAGAGACGCAACGGGCATTCACATGCCTGTTTACAAGGATGCTGCCGCGTTGTCGGCCACCGAAAACACGCTGCGTAATTATCCGCCGCTGGTTTTTGCAGGCGAAGCGCGAAACCTTACTACCGATCTTGCGAAAGTAGCGGAAGGTAAGGCGTTTCTGCTTCAAGGCGGCGACTGCGCCGAAAGCTTTGCCGAATTTCATCCGAATAACATCCGCGATACTTTCCGCGTGATCTTGCAAATGGCGGTCGTGCTGACCTTCGCGGGCAAGTTACCTGTGGTCAAACTTGGGCGCATGGCGGGACAATTTGCCAAGCCGCGCTCGACACCAACCGAAACAATAAACGGCGTTGAGCTGCCAAGCTATTTCGGGGACATCATCAATGATATTGAATTTGTTGCCGAGGGACGTGAGCCAGACCCGGCGCGTATGATCCGCGCCTATAGCCAGGCGGCATCAACATTGAACCTGCTGCGCGCCTTTTCCAGCGGTGGTTACGCCAATCTGCAGCAGGTCAACGCCTGGACGCATGATTATATGGGCCGTTCGCCATGGGCACAGAAATATAAAGAAACCGCAGATCGTATCAGCGAGGCGCTGGCCTTTATGGAAGCGTGCGGCATTACGCCCGAGACAGTGCCGCAAATTAAGGGAACGAGCTTTTACACCAGCCATGAAGCCTTGTTGCTGCCTTATGAGCAAGCGATGACTCGTCAGGACAGCCTGACCGGCGGCTGGTATGATACGTCAGCGCATTTCTTGTGGATTGGTGATCGGACGCGGTTCGAGGGGTCGGCCCATGTCGAATTTTTGCGCGGTATCGGCAACCCCATTGGCGTGAAATGTGGCCCAAGCCTTGAACCCGATGCATTGTTGCGGATGCTCGATACGCTGAACCCAGCGCGTGAGGCAGGGCGGATCACTTTGATCTCGCGTTACGGCTATGACAAGGTAGAAACTGGGCTCCCGAATTTGGTGCGCGCCGTGCAACGTGAAGGACATCCCGTCATCTGGTCCTGTGACCCGATGCATGGCAACGTCGTCAAATCAGCTAGCGGATATAAAACGCGCCCGTTTGAACGTATCTTAGCTGAAGTGCGCGGCTTCTTTGCTGTGCACCGCGCCGAGGGAAGCTTTGGCGGCGGTATCCATATCGAAATGACGGGGCAGAATGTCACCGAGTGTACTGGCGGGGCAGTTGCCGTGACTGATGAAGGTCTGGCAGATCGGTATCACACACATTGCGACCCACGCCTGAACGCGGCGCAGTCGCTTGAACTGGCGTTTCTTTTGGCCGAAATGCTGAATCAGGAAATGGCGGAGCGCGCGAAAAAGGCCGCCTAAAGCGGCCTTTTTGTAACGCTCCCGTTTTACTGCTTACTTCTTAATGCGCAGATTCAAGACGGTATCCGTACCCGAAAACCGTGGAAATCCGGAAGCCGTTTTCGGGACGCAAAGCCAACTTCGCCCGCACCCTCGAAATGTGCATGTCTAACGTGCGTGTCGCGAGCGATGCCGTCGTCCGCCAAATGGTTTGCATAATATAATGCCGCGACAAGGTCCGGTCTGTGTTTTTGAAAAACATTTCCGCCAATTCAAATTCCTTGGCGGTCAAAACGACGGTCTGTCCATGGATTGTAACGCTCTGCTCGAGCCGGTCCATTTTGTAGGCGCCGTATATGACTTCAGTATCAAATGCGCCCCCTGCCGCATTGCCGCGCAGCAAAGCGTTGATCCGTGCAGCAATAACATTACGGCTTTCTGGCTTAGTGATGTAATCCTCAGCGCCGGCATGTAAGGCTTCTGTAATATCGCGCTTGGCAGACCGTTTCGCCATCATGATAACCGGAGGTCGTGTGGACAAAGACTTATTCATCCAAGCAAGCAGGGACATATTGTCCCCGGCGCGAACATTCCAATCCAAGATGACGAGGTCAAATACTTCCCGCGACAAAATCTCCGTAAAACTATTCTTGTCGGTGCAACCGACGGCAACATATCCTAAGTCTTCGACTATCTGTTTAAGATAATCGACAACATCCACGCCATAGTCGGCAATAAACACTTTCATCCCAGCACCACCCCTCAGTAGCCCGCCGGTATCACGGCGATGGGATGTATCTAACGATATATTACTAAGTTACTAGATAGTGTAAAAAGTTTTACAAAAATTTACACAATTTTACAAAAATTCTGGAAGTGTTAGGGTCAGGACCTATTAAATCCACCTTCGCGGTTTGAGGCCATACTGTTCAGTGCGAGGCGGCAAGCGCAGGACTTAGTGGGTCTAAGTCTAGCTTTGTCAACGTGGCAATGGACAGTATGGGTCAAATCCGAAGGACGCCAAAATGGCTTCGATCTCGAAACAAAATGCCCTTGCAGGCAGAATGACTGCCTGCGGCGGACATTTTCCTTCGATATCTTTGCCATTTTGACGCCGCGAAGGTGGATTTAATAGGTCCTGACCCTAGATGCGCAGTATGTGCATAAATGGCTGGGGCGGCAGGGATCGAACCTGCGAATGGCGGCATCAAAAGCCGCTGCCTTACCGCTTGGCGACGCCCCAGCAAGCCAGTAATCTGGCCAAGTCGGGCGGCTTATATCGCGGGAATCTTATTGCGCAACTTCTTAATCAATGCGCTGCACCCAGCCATGGGCATCTGCGGCAATTCCGCGTTGGATATCCACAAGTTTTGACCGGATTTGCTGGGTCATCTGCCCCGCACCGCCTGCGCCGATGGTAAAACTGCCCTTTGCGGACTGCACTTTTCCAACTGGCGTGACGACCGCAGCCGTTCCGCAGGCGAAGGTTTCGACCAAGCGCCCCGATTCCGCATCGGCCCGCCATTGGTCGATGGCGTAGCGTTCCTCACGCACGTTCAACCCTTGCGCGCGCGCCAAAGTCATCACGGAATCGCGGGTGATGCCTTCCAATATTGTACCGTCGGCTGGCGGTGTGATTATCGACCCGTCATCGAACAGGAAAAACAGGTTCATGCCGCCCAGTTCCTCCACCCAGCGATGTTCGGCTGCGTCGAGAAACACGACTTGGTCGCAACCTTGCTTAATGGCTTCGGATTGTGCGACGAGGCTGGCGGCATAATTGCCCCCGCATTTTGCCGCGCCCGTGCCGCCGGGTGCCGCGCGCGTATATTGTTCGGATACCCAGATCGAAATTGCGGGCGCGCCGCTTTTGAAATAATTGCCTGCCGCAGACGCAATGACCATGAACAGATATTCTGCGGATGGCTTCACGCCCAGAAACACTTCGCTCGCGATCATGAATGGGCGCAGATAAATGGAGCCGCCGTCAACAGGTGGAAACCAGTCCTTATCGACATCAACCAATTGCTTGCATGCTTGCAGGAACATCTCTTCGGGCAATTCAGGCATGGCCAAGCGCTTTGCCGAGCGTTGAAAACGGCGGGCATTTTGTTCGGGGCGGAACAAGGCCATCCCGCCGTCGGCAAGGCGATAGGCCTTAAGCCCTTCAAAAATCTCTTGCGCATAATGTAAAACGGCTGTCGCAGGGTCGAGCGTCAGCGGACCGCGTGGCCCGACCTTTGCGTCATGCCAGCCCTTGTCGTCCGAATACCGAATCGTCACCATATGGTCGGTGAACACCCGGCCAAAAGCGGGGTCGACCAGCCGAGCCGCGCGTTCGGTAGGATCAACAGGATTCGGGTTTGCCTCAAAAGGAAATGCGCCAGCGTTCATCGATGCTCTCATTCATTAGGGTCTTGCACTGTCCTATGGGCTAGGCCAAGATACGTCAATATGGCTGTCCCATCTTCTATGTCTGTCACCCCGACCGCGTCACCTTTGTTCCTTCGTGAAAATGAAGTGCGGCGCGGGGTTGAGCTTTTGTTCTTTGGATATACGCGGCTTACCCGCGCAATTGACGAAGGGCTGGCGGAACATGGCCTTGGCCGCGCGCACCATCGGGCGCTATATTTCATTGCGCGCCAGCCCGACCTGCCGATCAGCGCGTTACTTAAAATCCTCGCTATCACTAAACAATCGCTTGGCCGCGTCCTTACCGATTTGGGGGACAGGGGGCTTGTGGAAACGCGTGTGGGGAATGTCGACCGGCGTCAGAAACTCTTGCGACTCACGCCCGAGGGCATTCAGTTCGAAGCGCAATTGTTTGATGCGTTGCGTAACAGCCTGGCGTCCGCTTATGCTGCGGCGGGTCAGGAATCCGTCACAGGCTTTTGGCGCGTCCTCGAAGGCTTGATCCCTGCTGAGGACAAGGCCATGGTCGTCGCCTTACAGAAAGATATTTGATGCGCGATACACTCATACGGCTCGAACACACCATTGCCCAGCGCGCGGACGCCGCCCCTGACAGCAGCTATGTCGCATCTTTATTCGCCAAAGGCCGCGGCAAAATCGCGCAAAAGGTGGGCGAAGAAGCGACTGAGACAATTATCGCAGCGCTGTCGGGCGATGCACAGCATGTGACGGCGGAAGCGGCGGACCTTATTTTTCACTTAATGATTTTGCTGCGTGATGTGGGCGTATCGCTGGACGATGTTCTCGCTGAACTGGACCGCAGGGAAGGCGTGTCCGGCTTGGTCGAGAAAGCAGCGCGGACATAAGCTAGGGTCAGGACCACTTAAATGCACCTTCGCGGCGTCAAGACGTCCTTCGGATTGACCCATATTGTCCATTGCCGCGTTGGCAAGCTTGGACTTAGAACCACTAAGCCCTGCGCTTGCCGCCTTGCACTGAACAGTATGGCCTCAAACCGCGAAGGTGGATTTAAGTGGTCCTGACCCTAAGGAGTGAGACATGCCGATTGATCCGACTTTGGAATATGACGACCAGAATATCTTCGCGAAAATCCTGCGTGGCGAGATACCGTGCCGCAAGGTGTTTGAGGATGAATGGGCCCTGGCCTTTGACGACATCAACCCGCAAGCACCCGTCCATGTGCTGGTGATTCCCAAAGGTCGCTATGTCAGTTGGGACGATTTCAGCGCCAAAGCCAGCGACGCGGAAATAGCCGGATTTGTCCGCGCCGTCGGCCAACTTTCGCGCGAATTGGGGCTGTTGGAACCCGGATATCGCTTGCTCGCCAACATCGGAATGGACGCGCATCAGGAAGTTCCGCACCTGCATGTCCATATTTTTGGTGGAAAACCGCTCGGACCCATGCTTATGCGGTGAAATTATGTTGCGCTGACGCACGGAGTGTTTAGGTCAACGTTAGAGTTTTTTTTGGGGAGACGAATATGATATTCGGGCGCGTAAAGCCGCTTGATGCGATCTTGGCTACGGCTGAGAAGAAATCGCTCACGCGAACGCTGGGGGCTTTTCAGCTTACCATGCTAGGCATCGGTGCCATCATTGGCACCGGCATTTTTGTTTTAACGGCTGAGGCTGCAAATAAAGCTGGCCCGGCTATGATGGTCAGTTTTGTCATTGCCGCAGTGGTTTGCGGACTTGCAGCGTTGTGCTATTCCGAATTGGCATCGATGGTGCCGGTTTCGGGGTCTGCATATACGTATAGCTACGCTACTTTTGGCGAAATCATTGCATGGATTGTCGGCTGGGCGCTTGTACTTGAATATGCCATCGCAGCTTCTGCTGTGTCGGTTGGCTGGTCCGGATATATGGTTGGGCTGGTCGAAAACATCTTTGCGATAGAGGTCGGCAATAACTTTGTTGCTGGGCCATTCGACGCGAACCCTGGCATTATCAATGTTCCCGCTATGCTCATCGCTTTATTGTGCATGGCGTTATTGTTGATTGGAACCAAAGAAAGTGCGCGCTTTAACGCGATCTTGGTAGCCATCAAGGTAGCGGCCCTCATACTCTTTTTGGTGTTGGCACTGCCCGCAATGAACGCAGAAAACTTCCAGCCATTTAGCCCGAACGGTTTTTTTGCGAAGGAAGTGGTCGATCCGATTACGAATAACATGGTCACAGTCGGCGTTGCGGCTGCGGCAGCCTCTATTTTCTTCGCCTATGTTGGTTTCGACGCCGTTTCGACAGCAGCAGAAGAAACAATCAATCCGCAGCGGAATATCCCGATCGGCTTGATCGGTTCGCTGGCGATTTGCACCATCATCTACATGCTGGTTGCAGCTGGTGCTACGGGCGCTGTTGGGGCGCAACCGGGTGGTGAGCTGTCACAATCGAAAGAAGCTTTGGCCTTCGTGCTCAACGAAATTGGTCACGGCTGGGCAGGAAAGCTCGTCGCTATTTCAGCCGCCATTGCATTGCCCTCGGTTATCTTGATGATGATGTTTGGCCAAACCCGCATCTTTTTTGTGATGGCGCGTGACGGCTTGCTGCCGGACGTTTTTTCCAAACTTCATCCCAAGTTCGGAACGCCGCATGTCGTAACTATGTGCACGGGTGTATTCGTGGCATTGTTTGCGGCGCTTTTCCCTGTGGGCAAGTTGGCCGACATTTCAAACTCTGGCACCTTGTTCGCATTCTTCACCGTTGCGGTGGGTGTCATGATTTTGCGCCGCACAAACCCTGATCGCAAACGGCCGTTTCGTACACCCGTATACTTTTTGGTGTGCCCATTGGCCGCAGCAGGTTGCGTATTCCTGTTTTTCCAACTTTCGGGATATACGGAGCTTATGTTCCTTGGATGGACGTTGATTGGGCTGGTCGTTTATTTCCTATACAGCCGCCGCCGGAGCCATGTCGGCCAAGGGTTGTTTGAAGTCCATGAACTGGACAGCGATTTGCCGCCCACTTCGGTACCGCCAATTTCGTAAATGGGTTGCCAAATAACAATAGGACAGGGGCGCTTCGGTGCCCCTTTTCTTTGCCTTAATTGCGCGGGGTGACGGGCAGGGGCAATGTGGTTCCAGGCCGGGTAAACAGCTTCCCCTTTTCACACCACAACACAAGGCCAAGTGCGACCAGCCCGCAGCACAGGAAACCTAGCGCCACCGGATATACCGTGCCGTCAAACTGCTGCCCGATAAATGCACCAAGCGATGCCGCAAGCGCCGTGCGCACGAAGGTCTGAAATGACGAGGCCGCACCTGCGACATGGCCAAAGGGGGTCATCGCAATCGACGAGAAGTTGGAGCCGATGAAACCGATCATCGCCATGTTACCGGTCAGCAATATCAGGAAGATCGGCAAGGACGTTGGTGCATAACGCGCCGCAAGCAGTTGCAACGCGCCCAATGCGATAAAGGTTAACAAAGCGGTCTGCGACACACGGCGCGCGCCAAAGCGTTCAACGATGCGCGAATTGGTGAAGTTGGACACCGCGATACCAATGGCGATGATCGCAAAGCCAATGGTGAAGAAATCCGCAGCGTTGAACACCTTGTCAAACATCTGCTGCGAACTGTTGAGATAGCCGAACAAAGCGCCCTGCGTGACGCCAGCGCCAATCATATAGCCCGCAGCGTTGCGGTTGAGGACAACAATCTTCCACGCCTTAGCGAGCGCCTTGGGCTGAATAGGAATGACATTTTCGGGTGCCAATGTTTCGGGCAAGCGCAGATAAACCCAGATAGCGGCGGCGACGGCCATGACCGCCATCAGGTCAAAAATCACCCGCCAGCCCGCGAAAAGCAACACCAACTGGCCAATTGTCGGCGCAATAATTGGCACGATCATAAAGATGAGGAAGATGGTCGACATGCGCCGCGCCATGGCGTCGCCTTCAAACTGGTCCCTGATGACCGAAATCACGAGAACGCCCATGGCTGCCGCCAAAAGCCCATGGATAAAGCGCATGACAAGCATGATTTCAAAATCAGGCGCAAAGGAACAGGCCAGCGAAGCTATCGCCGAACCCATAACTGCAATCAACAATATCGGCTTTCGCCCATAACGGTCGGACAATGGACCGTAAATGAGCGCACCGATTCCCGTGCCAGCCAGAAAGGTCGAGATGATATATTGAATCTGGTTCGGCTCGGCGAGGCTAAGGCCGCGCACCATAGCGGGGAAGGCGGGCAACATCGTGTCAATGGCCAACGCATTGAGCGCCATAAGCGACGACATCATAACGGTCAGCTCACGCGGACCAATGGATTTCTTAACGGGAGTAGGGGATGGCATTTTGTCGCTATGCGGGAGCGGCCGCCATTTTGCCACCCCTAGGGTCAGGACCACTTAAATCCACCTTCGCGGTTTGAGGCCATTTTGACGCCGCGATGGTGGATTTAAGTGGTCCTGACCCTAAATAAGCCCCGAGCTGCGCATGCTGCTGAAACCGTTTTTGCCAATGATGATGTGGTCGTGCACGGCTATACCAAACTTCTTGCCCGCATCCGCAATATCGCGCGTCATCGCGATATCTTGCCGGCTGGGGGCGCTGTCCCCGCTGGGATGGTTGTGCACAAGAATAATCGCTGCCGCGCCAAGGTCCATCGCGCGGCGTATAACTTCGCGGGTGTAAATGGCGGCTTGGTCGACGGAACCCTCGCTCGCCACTTCATCGCGGATCAGCATGTTTTTGCTGTTCAGATACAGCGTGCGCACGCGCTCAATCGTCAGATGCGCCATATCGGCGCGCAGATAATCGAGCAAAGATTGCCACGACGACAGGATCGGCAGTTCGCGCACGGGTTCGCTGAGCAGGCGAAGCGCCGCCACTTGGACTATCTTCAACGCCGCAACGCTGGTTTCGCCCATCCATTTTTCTTGCAAAATACTGTCGGCGTCTGCGGTCAGCAAGGCCGATAGGCTGCCGTAACGGTGAATCAAATCCTTCGCGATCTGCTTGGTATCTCGGCGTGGAATGGCGAGCGCGAGGAGATATTCGATCAATTCATGATCGTGCAGGCTCTCGCCATTTTTCTCCAACAAACGCTTACGCAAACGCGCGCGGTGGCCCGTGCCATGATGTTCCGTCTTGTCCGCAATATCTGTCATCACGTCTATCCTGTTGTGATATAGTTCTTTTCTGTTATTTTTGCGTCGGACGCAAGTCGCATCATGCAAATGGCGTTGCAACCAGTCGGCCTTTCCCGCATTTGAGTGGCATGCAGGATGCTGCCGACGAAACACCGACGGGCGATGTCGATGTGCAACCCGATAGAGGCGCACAGTGGAAGCGGCGCATTTTCGGCGGCGTCGGCATCTTGCTTGCGCTGTTGTTGCTGTTCGCATGGGCCCAGCGCAACACTATCGCCGACCGTTTTGTGCAAAATGCGTTTGCAGAGCGGGGTATCAAAGCAAGCTACAAAATTGACACGATCGGTTTGCGCACCCAGCGTATCCGCAACCTTGTTATCGGCGATCCGGCACGCCCCGACCTGACCGCAAAGCTGGTCGAAATCAATGTGGCCCTGAACTTCGCCGGGGCAACTGTGCGCGACGTGCATGCGGACGGCGTCATTCTGCGCGGACGTTATGCCGATGGCACATTGTCCTTCGGTGAACTCGACAAATTCCGCGACCCTAAGTCCGCCGAGCCGTTTGAGTGGCCCGATATCGCGGTAACCATCAAAAACGCCCGCGCGCGGATTGATACACCATGGGGTGTTATCGGTGCTAGCCTCAATGGCAGCGGCCTGCTGCGGAACCGTTTTGCTGGTGATCTGTCGCTACGCGCACCGGTTGTGAAGGCGGCGGGATGCAGCGCGGCGGACATGAAATTTGATGGCAAGCTGCTGCTCGAATGGCGTGAGCCACGTTTAATCGGGCCAATGACGTCCACCAAAGCAACATGCAGCGAAGCGGGCATCGCGCTCGTCGCGCCGCGTTTTGAGGCCAATCTCAAGCTGTCTGAACGCCTTGATGCTTGGGACGGCACTTTCGCTTATGCGGCAGATGCGCTCAGAATATCGCAAGTTCAGTTGCGGGGCATATCCGGCAAGCTGTCGGTTGATGGCAAATTGGCACGCACCAATTTCGACTTTGCCATGGTTAAGGGTTCATTGCGTTCCGCCCCTCTGTCGGCGCGCCGGTTGGCTTTGGCGGCTAAAGGAACGGCGGGTCTCATAGACGGCGATATGGCTTTGTCTGCCCGTGGCGATGCCTCCATCACCGGCGGCGCATTTGATCGCGGCACAATCACGGGCCTTCGTGACCTGGCCGCACAAACGAAGGACACACCAGTTGGCCCCATAATCGCGCGTATGGCACCCGTGCTCGAACGCGCTGGCGATCAATTTTCCGCCAGCCTCGATTTTGATAGCTATCAGGATTTTCAGGGTCGGCGTGGGACAAGCATCGCGGACCTTGCGTTCACCAGTGCATCAGGTGTGCGTGTGCGACAAAATGGCTCTTTTGGCGTGACGGGAACCGCGACCGGATGGCGACTGGATGCGCCTGCGCAATTGGCGCTGTCCGGACCCAATGTGCCCGCTACCACCCTTTCGCTCGCGCAATCGGGTCAGAACTGGTCCGGCAATCTGGTTATTGCGCCTTATGCCTCTGGCGGGGCGAAGCTTACAGTGCCCAAACTTGCCTTTAATGGTGTCCCCAATGGCGCATGGCGCTTTGCCGGACAGGCGCGGATGTCTGGGCCGTTGCCGGGTGGATTCGTCACTGGCCTGAACATCCCGATATCGGGTCGTTATAATGCTGGGGCTTTCACCTTGTATGACAGCTGCCAGAATGTCCGATTTGACGCGTTGAGCATGTCGAGCCTTATGTTACGCGGCCAATCGCTCCGGCTTTGCCCTGATGCTGGCCGCCCGATGCTCGCCTTGCGCCAAGGTAAACTTCGCTTTGCCACCAAACTTGCAGGCTTCAACGCTTTGGGCACGCTTGGTGGCGCACCCCTCGCTGCGCGCGGCAGCAATGTCCGCTTCAGCCTTGCCGATGGTTTTGCAGCCAAAGATGTGGTCGTCGAGCTCGGCCAACCGGACGCGCGCTCTGTTTTCAACATCGCCAGCCTTGATGGCAGATTTGACCAAGGCGGCGCTTACGGTGTGCTTACGGGCGGCGCGGGGCAGATTGGCAACGTGCCGTTGCTGATTGACGCGGCGTCGGGCGAATGGCGCTACCTTGCCGGGACTCTCACCCTCAACGCGCGGCTGAATGTGTTGGATGCGGATCAGGTTGACCGGTTCATGCCCATGCTGGTGCCCGATATGCTGCTGTCGCTGGAAAACAGCATCATTACCGCGGCCGGCCATTTGGTTGAACCCACAACTGGCACCCGCGTGTCGGATGTCGATATCCGCCATGACTTCAGCAATAGCAACGGACGCGCCTTGCTCGCGGTGGATGACCTGCGCTTCCATGAAGGCTTTCAACCCGACCTGCTCACGGCGCTTGTCTTGGGCGTCGCCGCCAATGTCGATGGCAGCGTCTCGGGCGATGGCCGTATCGAATGGGACACAGATGGGGTGCGCAGCACTGGCCGCGTGTCCACGCGCGATATGAACTTGGCCGCCGCCTTCGGCCCGGTTGAGGGGCTGACGACCGAAATCGTGTTTTCCGACCTTTTGGGCCTCGAAACCGCATCGGGCCAAATCGCGATGCTTGGGTCGGTTAACCCAGGCATAACCGCGCTAGGCGGAACGGTCAGCTACCGATTGCTGCCCAATCGGCAGGTCGCGATTGAATCGGGTCGCTGGCCATTTGCGGGCGGAGAATTGGTGCTTGAGCCAACTGTCCTCGATTTCGGGGTTGAGTCCGAACGCCGCCTGACCTTCCGCGCCATTGGCGTTGATGCGGAAAAGCTGCTGGCTGGATATGATTTCCAGAATCTGCGCGTCACCGGCGTGTTTGACGGGACCTTGCCCATGGTTTTCAACCAAGATGGCGGCCGGATTGTCGGCGGCGCTCTGGTGTCGCGTGCTGGCGGCGGGGAGGTCAGCTATCTCGGTGAACTTGCCTATGAAGATATGGGTATGTTCGCCAACTATGCCTTTAACGCCTTGCGCTCTATACGCTATTCCAGTTTGACCATTGACGTGGAGGGCGACCTTGGCGGGGAAATCGTGACCGATATAAGCTTTACGGGTGTGCAACAGGGCGCATTGGCAAAACGCAACTTCATCACGCGGCAACTGGCGCGTATACCAATCAAATTCAACGTCAGTGTGACTGCGGAATTCATGAAGCTCATTGGCTCTATCCGTGGGCTTTATGACGCCAACTATGCGGCGGACCGCGATCTGAAATCTTTGCTCGACGCGCAGAGAAAGCAGAACGCGAAAACGGAGTCCGCAGAAACTAAAGAAAAACCAACACATGAATGAACCATTCAGCATAGGGAAAGCGAACATGGCGCAAAACCGCGATCAATTGACGAACCGCACGGATAATGCGATTCGTTCCAACATGGGAAAAACGATCCTCTTGTTCGTGCCGTTGATGGCGTCAGTTTTGACAGGATGCGTGCAAGTTACCGCGCCTGACAAGCCAATCGTCATCAACCTCAACATCGCAATCCGGCAGGAAATATTGTACAAGCTGTCTGCGGCGTCCGAAAAAGTGATTGAAAATAACCCGGGAGTATTTTGATGAGAGATTCTGTTGAAATGATCATCGCGGCGGTATTGCTGGGTGTCACCGCAACAAGCGCGATGGCCTTCCAGTCGGGCCGGGACCCAGCCTATCAAAGCGCGCGGGAAAGCGGGCAGGTCGGCGAAAAATCAGACGGTTATCTGGGCTTTGTTGTTCCGCCCTCGTCGTCGGTTCGTGCGTTGGTCGAGGATATCAATATTAAGCGCAAGGCCGTGTATTCAAAAGAGGCCCTAGCAAACGGCGCAACAGTTGAGGAAATGGCCTTGCGTACGGGCTGCCGCCTGATTGCAGAACGTATGGTCGCTGGCGAAAAATACCAGACGCCGTCGGGGCAGTGGAAAACCCGTGACGGAAGCGCGCCCGAACTGGACCCGCGCTGTCCGCGGTGAGACTGCCAACATAGTTTGGATAGGCCGCGGCAGAGATGCTGCGGCCTTTTCTATTGCGTCGCAACATTCTTGCAGGCGCGCTGTTGACTTGGCGCAGACGCTCTCCTAAAGCGCCGATGCCTAGGCGGGGTTGCCCCGATTTCGTGGTGGTTCCCTTTGTTAAAGAGGATGCAATCACATGACGTCGGACAATTCCGGGCAGGATGGCAAAGGCAAAAGTGACGCTCGGCTCGATTCGTTAGACATGCAGCTGAAAGCGGCGCGGAAAGCCGAAGCAGAACGCGCAGGTAAAGATCAGGTTCCAGCCAAAGGAATGCGGCAAGGGAACAGGGTTTTAACTGAGCTGATCGCTGGTCCTGCTGGTGGTGCACTGGTTGGGTGGTTATTTGACCGCTTCTTGGGTACTTCGCCTGCGCTTCTGTTGGTCTGCATGTTTTTGGGCATCGCAGTCGCCTTCAGGAACATTATAAAGATCTCAGGGGAGCGTCCGGAATAATCTGGGCGCTTGCGTCGTATAATATGCCCACGCGAATGCGCTTGGGTGTGGAAAAAACAGGGTAGTGAACGTGGCAGGCGAAAGCGGCAAAATCGATCCGATGTACCAGTTCCAGATTGAGCCGCTCGCGCAGCTCGATATCGCTGGATACGACGTCTCCTTCACAAACTCTTCGTTGTTCATGATCCTCGTATTGGGCGCCTTGTGGCTGTTCATGTGGGGCGGAATGAAGCGTGACCTGGTTCCCGGTCGCTGGCAGATGGCGGTTGAAGGCGTAACCGGCTTCGTCAACAATATGCTGACCTCAAGCGTTGGTCCCGAAGGCAAGAAATATGTGCCTTTGGTGTTCTCGCTGTTCATGTTCATTCTGATAGCAAATTTCATGGGCATGATGCCATTTGGTATCGTCCCCGGTGTACACCCGTTCACTGTGACCAGCCACCTGACCATCACCGCCGTGCTTGCTGTCATCAGCTTTGGTACCGTTCTGATTGTTGGTTTTTGGAAGCATGGCCTACACTTTTTCAGCCTGTTTGTGCCACATGGCACACCTTGGTGGTTGCTGTGGCTCATCCCGCTGATCGAACTGTTTTCTTTCCTTATCCGTCCCTTCAGCCTCGCGCTTCGTCTTTTTGTCGCCATGACAGCGGGGCATGTGTTGATGAAGGTCTTGGCGGGCTTCGTCATTAACGGCCTGAACGCAGAAGCTGCGTGGGTGCCATTGGTGGTGAGCATTCCTTCTTTTATCCTGATGATTGGTATCACGCTCCTTGAGCTGCTGGTATGCGCCATTCAGGCTTATGTATTTGCACTTTTGACTTCGTTGTACATCAACGACGCGGTCAATTTGCACTGAGTTTTTTCGACTACCCATATGTATTTTTGACAGGAGTTATTATCATGGACGCAGAAGCAGCAAAATTGATCGGTGCAGGTCTTGCAGCAATTGGTGCCGGCCTCGCCGCTGGTGGTGTTGGCAACGTTTTCGGTTCGTTTCTTCAGGGCGCTTTGCGTAATCCTGCAGCAGCAGACGGTCAGCAGGGTCGTTTGTTCATCGGCTTCGCAGCCGCCGAACTTCTCGGTCTGCTTGCGTTCGTTGTTGCGATGATCCTGATCTTCGTTGCCTAATTGACGGTTTCGCCCCGGCAACCGCCGGGGCACTCTTTCATAAGGACAAGCGCGTAACATGCCCCAGATTAGTCAGATCCTTGAAACCTATGCATCGCAGTTTTTTTGGCTGCTCATTGTCTTTGGCTTGATCTATTTTACGATCGGTCATGGCATGTTGCCAAAAATTGAAGCGAGCATGGACGCGCGCGATCGTAAGATTGCGGACGACCTTGCGGCAGCCGAGCGTGCGCGGGCAGAGGCCGACAATCTGGGCGACAGCGGTGCTGCCGACCTGACGGCGGCACGAAACGAGGCGCAAGCCAAATCCTCCGCTGCTAAGGCGAAGGCCGCCAAAGACGCCGATGCGCGTCTGGCGAAGGCCGATGCCGAAGTCAGCATAAAGGTCGCTGCGGCTGAAGCAGCATTGTCCAAGGCGACAGCCAAAGCATTAGCGGGCATTGAGGCCGTTGCAGCAGACGCTGCGGCTGATATCGTTGCTAAGGTTTCCGGCGCCAAGGTCACACCTGCGCAAGCCGCAACAGCAGTGAAGGCGGTAATGTCGCATGGCTAATCCCACAGTTGCAACCGAAGCGGCCACCGTCGCGGCACCCGCAAGCAATATGGCAGCACCGGCAGGCAAATTGCAGGAAGCCGAAAAGGCACTTGATATGTTGGAGGAAGACGCCGTCCCTGTGACCCATTCGGGCACTGAGACAGCACCGGCCAGCGAACATGCCACACCATCGGCGCTTGGCTTTGACGCAACGATGCTCGTCGCTTTGGCGATGTTGGTGGTGCTGGCGCTGGCTATCTGGAAAAAGGTTCCTGCCATGATCGCAGGTGCGTTGGACAAACAGATTGCGGGTATCAAGCAGCAGTTGGATCAGGCGACAGCTCTGCGGGCCGAAGCGGAAGCCATCAAGGTCGAATATGAAGCCAAGGCCAAGCAAGCGGCGATTGACGCCGAAGCGATGAAGGCTGCGGCGGAAGAAGAAGCCAAGTTGATCGTATCGCGCGCCAAGTCCGACGCAACCGCGTTGATTGGCCGCCGTGCGCAAGCTGCCGAAGACAAAATCGCTGCCGCCGAACGCGCGGCGATTGCCGATGTGCGTAAGACTGCGGCCACGGCTGCTGCGGCCGCCGCTGCGCAACTTATCGCTGCGCATCATGACGCAAAGGCCGATGCCGCGTTGATCGATCAGTCGATTGCGGCCCTGAACTAGGGTCGGGACCTAAGCCTACGTCGCCAAACCTCGTCATTCCCGCGTAGGCGGGAACCCAACTCCCGCCATATCATCATCCTGACCCGGTAATTGCTCCCTTAGAGCTCCGGAGTTGGATCCCCGCCTTCGCGGGGATGACGAAGAATATGCCTATCGGTCCGCCTGCGCGGGAATGACGGTGGGTAAGCTAAAGACGCTGTATCTGCCGGAATGACATTGAGTCTGCCAATGGCTCCGCCTACATGGCAGGCAACATGTCCAAAGCCGACCGCCCCGACCAACCCAACGCAGCCTCCCGCTTTAGCGAGGAAAAGGCGACCTATGCGGTGCGCGGTGCGGACACGCCAGATTTCGACACCGGCATCGCCGCGATCCGAAATGTCCTTAAAACCCTCCCGCTCAAACCCGGCGTCTACCGTATGCATGATGCGCGCGGCGACGTGCTTTATGTCGGTAAAGCGCGCGCCTTAAAGAATCGCGTCGGCAATTATGTGCAGATTGACCGGCTCCCCAATCGCTTGCGCCGGATGGTGGCGCTGACGCGATCCATGACCATCGTCACCACCAACAGCGAGGCTGAGGCGCTGTTGCTGGAGGCGCAACTCATCAAGCGCTATCGCCCCGCTTACAACGTGCTGCTGCGTGACGATAAAAGCTTTCCCTTCATCCTGCTGCGCGCCGACCATAAATTTCCCCGCATTCAGAAACATCGCGGTGCGCGGCGGCATAAGGGCCAATATTACGGCCCGTTCGCTAGCGCTGGCTCCGTCAACCAAACACTGAACGCGCTGCAAAAATTGTTTTTGCTGCGAAGCTGCACTGACAGTTTCTTCAACAATCGCGACCGGCCTTGCTTGTTGTATCAGATCAAACGCTGTTCCGCGCCTTGTGTCGGGCGGATTGACGACGCGTCATATGACAGTCTTGTCGCAGACGCCAAATCCTTCCTCGACGGCAAATCCTCCGCTGTTCAAGCGAAGCTGGCCAAGGAAATGGAATCCGCCGCCGAGGCTCTCGATTTCGAACGCGCTGCCATGGTCCGCGACCGGCTTCGGGCGCTTACCTTCATTCAGGGGTCTCAGGCGATCAACGCGCAAGGCGTGGGCGACGCGGACATCTTCGCGCTAGCACATCGCAACGGCGTGATGGGCATTCAGGCATTTTTCATTCGCGGCGGGCAGAATTGGGGGCACCGTTCCTTTTTCCCCGCGCATGTTGCCGAAATAAGCGAGGACGAAGTGTTCACCAGCTTCCTCGCGCAATTTTATGAGGATGTACCCCCTGCAAAATCCATTTTCCTTGATCGGCAACTGGGCGAGGCAGACTTGTTGGCGCAAGCCTTGTCCGAACGTGCCGAACGCAAGATCGAAATCAGCGTGCCGCAACGCGGCGACCGTGTGCGCTTGGTTAAACAAGCGACGCGTAACGCCGAAGAAGCGCTCGACCGGAAGCTGGCGGAGAGCACCACGCAGGGTAAATTGCTGCAAGAGGTGGCTGACCTGTTCGAATTGCCCGAAGCGCCGCGCCGAATCGAAGTCTATGACAACAGCCATATTCAGGGAACAAACGCGTTGGGCGCGATGATCGTGGCCGGGCCAGAAGGTTTCATCAAGGGCCAATATCGCAAGTTCAATATCAAAAACCCTGACACTGCGCCGGGTGATGACTTTGCCATGATGCGCGAAGTCATGGCGCGGCGTTTTGGGCGGCTCGTAAATCCTCCCCGAACCGGGGAGGGGGACCAGCCGCAGGCTATTGGAGGGGGTGTGCAGTCATCCGTTGTGCCAGAAGGAAGCCCCCCTCCGTCAGTTGCTGCGCAACTGCCACCTCCCCGAACCGGGGAGGATTTTGAACCCGAACGCGATGAAAACTGGCCCGATCTTGTCCTGATCGATGGTGGCAAGGGGCAAATGAGTTCCGTCATGCAAATCGTGCGTGAACTGGGCGTTGAGGATGTTGCCTTTATCGGCGTGTCCAAAGGCCCTGATCGCCATGCGGGCCGCGAGATGTTTCACTTCCCCGATGGCCGCGAATTTACCTTGCCCGTCAACGCGCCCGTCATGTTTTATTTGCAACGGCTGCGCGATGAGGCGCACCGCTTTGCCATTGGTGCGCACCGCGCGAAACGCAGCAAGGCCATTACCGTCAGTGCGCTTGACGAAGTTCCGGGCATTGGCCCGTCGCGCAAAAAAGCGCTATTGATGCATTTCGGCACCGCCCGCGCCGTGCGTAATGCCAGCCTTGAGGATTTGCAAAAGGCCCCCGGCGTGTCTGCTGCCGTCGCACAAACGGTCTATGATTATTATCACAGCAACGGTTGATGTCGGCAGTAGCGAAACTCTGCGCCGCTATTTTGATTGCATGGCGGGGTAGGTTCGATAGAGTCATGTCATGACGAACAATCAACTGTTGCTTGAAGCGATCGCGCTCAAAAAATGTGTCACCCTGGTGTATAATAATGTGCCGATGAAGCTGGCCCCGCATGTCCTGTATTCCAAACACAATGCCGTGTTCACCGATGCTGTCATATTGGAAAAACATGGTGTGGCGCGACGTGATAAGAAGCTCGGCGCTTTCCATTTATCGGGGCTCAACGAATTGCAACTGACAGACCAGCCATTTGAAATTGATGCTGCGTTTGAACCTGCCGCCGAGAAATATGCCGGTGTGACCTTATTCATGGTCAGCGCGGACGCAGGATAGAGCTTCCCCTCGCGCCGCAGTCTTGGCATGAGGGCGCATGGATATTTCGGCATCTGCCATCATCTGCGCGGTCCGCAATCATGGCGAAACAGGCGCCATTGTGCGCGGCTTTACCGCAGATTACGGCATGATAGCGGGTTATGTCGCGGGCGCGCGGGGTCGGCAATTGCGGCCAGTCCTCATCCCCGGCAATGTCATCAAGGGCGAATGGCGGACGCGCATCACCGGACAATTGGCACGCCTGACGCCCGAACCTTTGCACAGCCGCGCACATTTGTTAAGCGAACCATTGGCGATTGCCGCGATTGACTGGGTCACGGCGCTAACCGCAGCGACGCTGGCGGAGGCTGTGCCTTATCCGCGTGTCCACAGCGCAGCGGACGGTTTGCTATCCGCCATCGAGCTGGCGCCAGCGGCTAGCGTGTGGGCAGGGGCGGTGGCACAATATGAGAGTTTGCTGCTGGCCGAACTAGGCTATGCCGAAGAATATGATAAAGACAGCGCCCCCGTCGCAATGATGGCGCAGACTCGCAAGCGGCTGGTCGCGCATGTGCTGGGCGACCGCCGCGCCGATGTCATGGCCGCCCGCGAACGGCTCGTGGAGCGATTGAAAAGGGCGGTTGCATAAGCGCTCTGCACTTGGCAGGGGAGGCATGATTACAACCCCGTAGCCCTGAGCCTGTCGAAGGGCGCTTAAAGGCATCGCCATCCCGAGAGGCGTGCTTCGACAGGCTCAGCACTACGGTTTCTTTTGAGGAATGCCGCCATGTTAGTTGCCTTGTTACCTGGGGACGGAATTGGCCCCGAAGTTATCACGCAAGCACGCCGCGTTTTGGATGCGCTTGCCATCGACGGGCTGGTCTTCGAAGAAGCGCTCGTCGGCGGTGCAGCCTATAAGGCGACCGGACATCCTTTACCGGCCGACACGCTCGCGCTTGCCAAGCGCGCGGATGCGATTTTATTTGGTGCGGTGGGTGATCCGGATTGCGACGCGTTCGAACGGCATTTGCGACCAGAACAGGCGATATTGGGCCTGCGCAAGGAACTATCTTTGTTCGCAAACCTGCGCCCCGCCACATTGTTTCCTGAATTGGCCGACGCCAGCGCGCTGCGCCCTGAAGTCGCGTCACAAATTGATATGGTCATCGTCCGCGAACTCAATGGCGATGTCTATTTCGGCGAAAAGGGTATGCGCAAAACCGCCGACGGCAAGCGCGAAGGCTATGATATCATGTCTTACAATGAGGATGAGGTCCGCCGCATCGCCCGCGTCGGTTTTGAAACCGCAATGGCGCGGGGCAGGAAACTCTGCTCGGTGGACAAGGCCAATGTGCTTGAAACGTCCCAATTGTGGCGCGATGTCGTCATCGAAACCCATGCCGAATATCCCGAAGTCGCTTTAACCCACATGTATGTCGACAATTGCGCGATGCAATTGGTGCGCAACCCCGGCCAGTTTGACGTGATCGTGACGGGCAATTTGTTCGGCGACATATTGTCTGATCAGGCCAGCATGTGCGCTGGCTCGATTGGCATGTTACCTAGTGCCTCGCTGGACGCCGCACAGAAGGGCTTATACGAGCCCATCCACGGCAGCGCGCCCGATATCGCGGGGCAGGGCAAGGCCAACCCGCTTGCGACGATATTGTCGGCGGCGATGATGCTGCGTTACTCGCTGGGCTTGCCGGAGCAGGCCGACCGTATTGAAGCCGCCGTGGCGAAAGCGCTTGCCGGCGGCGCACGTTCGCCCGATCTCGGCGGCACACATTCGACCCGCGAAATGGGTGATGCGGTGCTTGCCGCCTTGACCTGAACCCTGCTCTCCCCGAAAAGCGAACTTATGAAGAAAACTACAGGCCAGAATCGCGAAATTACCAAGCATTGGCGTCCCGCCACGCAAGCGGTGCGTGGCGGCACTTGGCGCAGTGAGCATGGCGAGACGTCGGAGGCATTGTTCCTGTCGTCGGGCTTTACCTATGACGATGCGGAAACCGTTGCTGCGCGCTTTGCCGGTGAACAGGATGGCATGACCTATTCGCGGTTGCAGAACCCGACGGTGCAAATGCTCGAAGAACGCATTGCGTTGATGGAGGGGGCAGAGGCATGCCGGGCCCAAGCCACGGGCATGGCAGCGATGACCACGGCGTTATTGTGCCAGTTGCAAATGGGCGACCATGTCGTTGCCGCGCGCGCGGCCTTCGGATCGTGCCGCTGGCTAACGGACAATTTGCTGCCCAAATGGGGTATCAGCACGACCACAATCGACAGCCGCGATAATGATGCGTGGAAGGCAGCGATTCAGCCGAATACGAAAGTGTTCTTCTTTGAAACGCCGGCAAACCCGACGATGGACATTGTCGACATGGCCTATGTCTGCGGACTGGCGAAAGAACATGGCATCACCACAGTCGTCGATAACGCCTTTGCGACGAGCGTGCTTCAGCGTCCGATGGACTTTGGCGCCGACGTTGTCGCCTATAGCGCGACGAAATTGATGGACGGGCAGGGCCGCGTTCTGGCTGGCGCAGTGTGTGGCTCGCAACAATGGATCGATGACGTGCTTTTGCCGTTTCAGCGCAACACGGGGCCAAACCTGTCGCCCTTTAACGCATGGGTGGTGCATAAGGGGCTTGAGACGTTGGAACTGCGCGCCATGCGGCAGTCGGAAAATGCGCTTGTCGTCGGTAAATTCCTTGAGGGCCGCGTGCCGCACATGATGCACCCCGGCCTTGAAAGCCACCCGCAACACGCACTTGCGATGCAGCAGATGAAGGCGTGCGGGCCAATCTTCGCCTTTTCGGTCGATGGTGGCCGGAAACAAGCGCATGCCTTGTTAAATGGACTTCAGTTGATCGACATCTCGAACAATATCGGCGACGCACGCAGCCTCATGTGCCACCCTGCATCCTCCACGCATCACGGCATGGGCCCCGAAGCCCGCGAAGCTATGGGCGTTGGCGAAGGTTTGATCCGCATCAATGTCGGTTTGGAAGACCCGGCTGATTTGATCGAAGATTTGGATCAGGCACTAAAGGCCGCTGGTTTATGAGCAGTATCCTCGATTCCTTTTTCGCCGCCAGCGCGACGACCGATGGCATTACCGTTCGCGTCTCGCCCAATTTTTTGGTGGAACAATCCGCGCCCGCGCAAGGACGTTGGTTCTGGTCCTACCATATCCGCATCGAAAATGTGGGTGATGAGCCTGTGCAATTAATGACCCGGCATTGGCGGATTACCGATGGTCGCGGCACGATCAGCCATGTCGATGGCGACGGCGTGGTGGGCGAACAGCCGCTTTTACGTCCCGGTGAGAGCCATGATTATGTTTCCGGCTGCCCCTTGCCGACACCCAGTGGCACAATGGAAGGCAAATACCGCTTCGTGCGGGAGGACGGGACGACGTTCCTGGTAGAAATCCCCCGCTTCACTTTGGTGGCCCCAGCTACGGCGCGATGACCTTACGCGCATGAAACGCACCCATCTCCCCCTAAACGGCTTGCGCGTGCTTGACGCCGCGGCGCGGCATTTGAGCTTTACGAAGGCTGCCGACGAACTCGCGGTCACACCTGCCGCCGTCGGTCAGCAAATCCGCGCGCTGGAGGATATGTTGGGCGTCGTGCTGTTCCGCCGCACGCCCAAGGGGCTTGAACTGACCGACGAAGCGGCAAACGGCCTTGATGCCCTGCGCGCCGGGTTCCTGCAATTCGAAGAATCGGTCCGTGCGATGCAGGCGGGGCAGTCGTCCAATACGCTGACCATTGCTGCGCCGCGTGATTTCACCGCCAAATGGCTCGCCGCACGGCTGGCGACGTTTAGCAAGGCCAACCCCGATACGCGCTTTAATTTGGTTGCTGCGGACGAGAATATTGACTTTACCGAGGCTAATCTTGACCTCGCGATCCGCCTGACCACTGGGCCGGGGGAACATGAAGGCATCTGCCTTGCTGCGGGCGCTTATGTCACCGTCGCCGCGCCACAGGGCGGGGCAGAGACACCGATTAGCTGGCCCAATTGCCCGGTGGCAGAGGGCATTGCCGCTTTGCGTTTGGCCGACGCCGGTCTCGCCATTGATGCCGCTGCGATTGGGCTGGGCAGGGCGATTGTCCCACTCCTGCTGGCCGAGGCCGATATTGCGAGCGGCAAAGTCCGTGCCGTCGATAATGCGAAAGAAAGCGAAGAAGCCTATTGGCTGGTCGCGCCCTTGCCGCAATGGCGGCAGAAGAAGGTCAGAGCCTTGGTGGAGGCCCTGACGGCACCCTAAGGGCGTCATCCTTACGTTATAAATCGTCGTCACCCTGAACTTGTTTGTGCGCTGCACGCCTGCGGCTCCAGGGTCCATTCCGTCTTTCAAGGTCCGCCTTGGCTGCACGATAGACCCTGAAACAAGTTCAGGGTGACGATGGGGGATGGTCAGGGTGACGATGGGGGATGTTCAGGGTGACGATGGGGGATGTTCAGGGTAACGAACGGATTGCGTTCAGGTTGACGCTCGTGGGAAGAGACTGCCCCACCCCATCACGCGTCGATCGTATCTTCATCCAACTGCGCGGCATTTTCCTGAATGAAGTTGAACCGGTGCTCCGGATTTTTGCCCATCAGGCGGTCGACCAGGTCATTGACCACCGCGCGGCGTTCATATTCATGCGGCAAGGTGATGCGGATCAGCGAGCGGGTCGCCGGGTCCATTGTGGTTTCCTTCAACTGGTTCGGGTTCATTTCGCCCAAGCCCTTAAACCGGCCAACATCGACCTTCTTGCCCTTGAACACCGTCGCTTCCAATTCGGCACGGTGGGCGTCATCGGCGGCGTAAACACTTTGGCTACCATGCGTCAGGCGATAGAGCGGCGGGCGGGCGAGGAACAAATGCCCGGCCTTCACAATCTCGGCCATTTCTTGGAAGAAAAATGTCATCAGCAAGGTCGCGATATGCGCGCCATCGACATCTGCGTCGGTCATGATGATGATGCGTTCATAGCGCAGATTGTCGGGGTTGCAGTCCTTGCGCGTGCCACAGCCCAGCGCCAATTGCAGGTCGGCGATTTCATTGTTCGCGCGGATCTTGTCGGCGGTGGCCGATGCGACGTTGAGGATTTTACCCCGGATCGGCAAAATCGCCTGCGTCTTGCGGTTGCGCGCCTGTTTCGCGCTTCCGCCTGCGCTGTCGCCTTCGACGATGAACAATTCGGTACCGGTCGGGTCGTCCGACGCACAATCGGTCAGCTTGCCGGGTAAGCGCACCTTGCGGCCTGAGGTCGCGGTCTTGCGCTTCACTTCACGCTCGGCCTTGCGGCGCAAGCGGTCATCGACTTTTTCAAGGATGAAGCCCATCAACGCCTTGCCGCGTTCCATATTGTCGGCAAGATAATGGTCGAAATGGTCGCGCACAGCGTTTTCGACAAGGCGCGTGGCCTCAGGCGAGGTTAGCCGGTCCTTGGTCTGGCTTTGGAATTGCGGGTTGCGGATGAACACCGACAACATCAATTCGGCTTCGTTGAAAATGTCTTCCGCCGAAATCTGCGCAGCTTTTTTCTGGCCAATCAATTCGCCAAAGGCGCGCAGGCCCTTGGTCAGCGCGGCACGAACGCCTGCCTCATGTGTGCCGCCATCGGGCGTGGGAATCGTGTTACAATACCAGCTATAGGAACCGTCCGAATATAACGGCCACGAAATGGCCCATTCGACACGGCCTTGCGCGTCGGGAAAATCCTGCGTCCCGGCGAAAAATTCGGTCGTGGCGCAGGCACGGTTGCCAAGCTGCTCTCGCAAATGGTCGGACAGGCCGCCGGGGAATTGGAACACGGCTTCGGCGGGTACATCGTCGCTGGCCAGTTCGACATCGCAGCGCCAGCGGATTTCGACGCCAGCAAACAAATAAGCCTTTGACCGCGCCAGACGGAACAGCCTCGCGGGTTTGAACTTTGCGTCTGCGCCAAAAATTTCGGGGTCGGGTGTAAAGGCAATCGTTGTTCCGCGCCGGTTCGGCGTTGGGCCCAGCTCCTCCAACTTGCCGAGCGGAAGGCCTTGTGAAAAGCGCTGGCGATAGAGCTGCTTGTTCCGCGCGACTTCCACTAAAGTGTCCGTTGACAGCGCATTGACGACCGACACACCAACGCCATGCAGGCCGCCGGAGGTCGCATAGGCCTTGTCGGTGAATTTCCCGCCAGAGTGCAAGGTTGTGAGGATGACCTCAAGTGCGGACTTGTCGGGGAACTTCGGATGCGGATCGACCGGAATGCCACGGCCATTGTCAGCGATGGTCAGGCGGTTGCCGACACCCAGATGCACTTCGATCCGGCTGGCGTGGCCGGCAACAGCCTCATCCATTGAATTGTCGAGCACTTCGGACGCCAGATGGTGCAACGCGCGTTCGTCGATGCCGCCAATATACATGCCTGGGCGACGGCGAACGGGCTCAAGCCCCTCCAACACCTCAATCGCAGAAGCGGTATAATCATTGGATGCGGCGGTGGCGGCCGCGCTGCCGCCAAACAGGTCATCGGTCATATGCATGCTATAGGCACGGGAGAGTCACCCGCGCAAGCACGAGCACAAAGCTTTGAAAATCGCCTGTGGATATTTCGTTTCCGGCCCTTAACGAACCCGTGGTCCACCGAACGGCATGGGCGGAGGGGGGCGGCGCACACCGCGTGGAAGCTGCGCCTGATAGGCACGGCCGCAATGTTCGACGCAATAAGGAAAGCCCGGGTTTACCGGCACACCGCAGAAATGGAAATCCGCCTCACCCGGGTGGCCAAGTGGCCAGCGGCAAATACGCTCGTTCAAATCGAGCAAGGACGTTTTGTCCGCCATTTCGCGGCTTGGCTTTGCGGGCACAAGGCGGCGTGGCGGGGCAGGTGGGATGGGCGCTTGTTGATCGCCGGGACCCTGACGCATAAAGCCGCCGGGTCCAATTGATACGATACGCGGCATCGCCGACGCGCGCGGTGCGGGCGCTTCGACGGTATCATCATCTGCGCGCACGGGGGCAATTGGTTCCGCGGCGGGTGCGGAGGAACGTGGGCGCGCTGGCGCAGCGGCGGCAGGAGCCTTTGCTGGCGCCGGTGCAGCCTTTTTCGGCGCAGCTTTTTTGTCCGCGTCGTTCGACTTCACCGGGGAAGGGCGTGATTTCAGGCCCAAACGGTGCGCCTTGCCAATAACGGCATTGCGGCTGACTCCGCCAAGTTCGTCTGCAATCTGGCTTGCGGTCAGGCCTTTGTCCCAAAGCGCCTTTAACTGATCAATCCGCTGGTCGGTCCACGACATAAATGCATTTCCAATAACGAGTTCTATTTGCCACGCGAATGACGCGATTGCGCCTTGCGGTTATCGCTGCAAGCCGATAGTCGATTGCGCGATGACTATCCACCATAAAAGCAACACTGGCCAAGATAGGGAGACCAACCCCTTTGTGCAACTGCCCGACGGCGAACGCCATATCCGCAATGTAAACTGGGTTGGCCTACAAACCTTGTACATGAAAGAGGTTCGACGCTTTTTTAAGGTGCAGATGCAAACGGTGTGGGCACCTGCCATCACGACCCTGCTCTATTTGATTATCTTCACCGTCGCCTTGGGCTCGGTCAAACCAACCGTGTTGGGCGTGTCATTCGCCGACTTCATCGCGCCTGGTCTCATTATCATGGGCATGATGCAGAACGCTTTTGCAAACTCGAGCTTCTCGCTGTTGGTGGGCAAGATTCAGGGCACGATTGTCGATTATCTGATGCCGCCCCTTTCCAACGCGGAGGTTTTGGTCGCGCTCACGGCGGCTGCGGTGACGCGGGCGTTTCTGGTTGGCGCAACGATCTGGCTCGCCATGCTATTCTGGCCCGGCGTCCATGTCACGCCGGTGCATTTCTGGGCGGTTTTGTGGTTCGGGCTGATGGGGTCCATGATGCTCGCGCTCATCGGGGTCATGACATCAATCTGGGCGGAAAAGTTTGATCACGCCGCTGCGGTCAGCAACTTCATTGTTGCGCCAGCCGCTCTGCTGTCTGGCACTTTTTATTCGGTTGATAAATTGTCACCTACTTTTCAGGCGATTAGTCACGCCAACCCGTTTTTCTACGCGATTTCGGGCTTCCGCTATGGCTTTATAGGCAGCGCGGATAGCCCGGTGATGTTTGGCGCGTTGCTGTTATTGGGCCTCAATTCTGTGCTGGGGCTTATCTGCTATCTCTTGCTGCGCTCTGGATGGAAATTACGCGCATAATCTGCGCTGCGAAGGTGGATTTAAGTCGCCCTGACCCTTAGCTGGCCGGCGTCCATGTTTGCGCCTGACAAAAGGGCCCGATACATCCTTTGACGACCAGATTGCCTGACTTGCCCTTATAAACAATCGAGCGATAGGTTTTGCCTGACTTGGGATCGTAAATCTGGCCTTTCCATTCTTTGCCGTCTGATTTGAAACCGGTCAGGATATTCAGGCCCAATATCGTGCGGCTGCGCAGATTTTTGTCGGGGTTGTTAAGGTCCTTAACACCTGGGCCAGCGGGCGGGGTGACTAGAAATTTTACCAGCTTGCCGCATAATGCCGCGCCACATTCGTACACTTCGACCACGCCGTCCTTGCTTTGCGTGACCCAGCGCCCGGAAATTGGCGCGGCGGCTTGCGCCGGAATGGCCGTGCATATTGCGGCTGCGATCATCCATTTTTTAGCTTTGTGCATATTTGGTCCTTTGCGTTGAAAAACAACATAAACGGGGAAAAAGCAAGCCGCAATGCTTTTGCCTTTTACCTGTGCCATGCTAATACCCTAAGGCATGAGTGAAATAATCCTGTTCGATTACTGGCGTTCGTCCGCAAGCTATCGTGTGCGCATCGTGCTGAACCTCAAAAATGTGCCGTATACGCCTGTGCCAATCAGCCTGCTGGACAATGCCCAAAGGGCGCCCGACTATGTGGCGCGCAATCCACAGGGCCTTGTCCCGATGCTGTCGATACACGGGCATGACCTGACGCAAAGCCTGGCGATTATTGACTATCTGGATGCACAATATCCCGATCCCGCGATGGTCTCTTCAAACCCGGCAGCTCGGGCAAAAACATTGGCGCAGGCGCTGATTATCGCTGCTGACATACATCCCATCGATAATCTGCGCGTCCTGCGATATTTGAAGGACCAGATGGGCCAGTCGCAAGAGGCGGTGGACCAATATTACCGGCACTGGATAATCGAAGGCTTTACGGCGTTGGAGGCAATGGCGCCCGAAGATGGCTTGTTCGGCGGCGACCTGCCGAATTTGGCTGATGTCTGCCTTGTCCCGCAAATAGCGAATGCCCGCCGCGTGGATACGCCGCTGCATGCCTTTCCCAAGCTATTGCGGATAGATGCCGCGCTGAGCGCACTGCCGGCTTTTGCCGCGGCGCATCCTGACCAAGTGAAGCCCGACTGATGCCAACAAAAAAACTGACGCTCCGTGCGTTTCTTCCCTATCAATTATCTATCACATCGAACGCGGTCAGTAACCTGATCGCGCGCGCCTATCGTGGTAAATTTGCGCTCAAGGTGCCGGAATGGCGCGTCATGGCGCTGTTGGGTGAAAGCGATGTGGCGACGCAGCGGCAATTGGTTACGGCAACCGCGATGGACAAGGTCACCGTTAACCGCGCATGCAAGGCGTTGGAGGAGCGCAGCCTGATCAGCCGTGTGCCGAACATGTCGGATGGTCGTTCACATCATCTTGCGCTCACCCCAGCCGGACGCGATTTGTATGAACAAATTGTGCCAGAGGCGTTGACGTTAGAGGCCGAGCTTGAGAAGATATTAGGCAGCGGCGAGGCGGCGTTGCTGGAGACGATGTTGGCGCAATTGCGCGCGCGAGTCGATGAGCTCGGCTAGGGTCAGGACCCTAAGTTCGCAGCTATTTCAATCGGTCGATATCGCGGGACGTCCGACCTTCGCACTGGCGGTCGCGGGCATCTTATTCTCCAGCACGTCCAACCAGATCCGCGCATTCTCGCCTATGAAAACCTGCGGCCGCGATGGCCTCAATTCCAACGCGTCTTCCCATTGTGTAATGAGCCAGTTGGCTTCGGCAATAGCGGCGTCAAATTTCTGCGGCTTGCGCAAGGCGTTGTTCATCAATGCATCGCCAAAAAACGTCCAGTCATTACCCGGTGCGCAGCCAAATGAAGGGCGTTGCGACGATGCCGCAGTCACGATAACGGTCTGATCATTGGTCAGCAGCGGAATAAAAATTCCGGAATAGCAAGCGGATAGCATGACCATGCGGCGTTTGACGCCGATACCATCGAGCAAGTCGGCCAGCCGTTGCGGCGCTATCATGCCCGCGGCATTTTCCCTGTCACGATAGGCAAGGCCCGACACAGGGTGGCCATGGCTGGTGGCGAACAGGATGAGGACATCCTCCTTCCTGTCCATCTTGTCGGCAATGGCAGCCAAGGCAGTGGCGAGGTTTGAAGGCGACCCTTGCGGTGCGCCTGTGGCTTTATCATCTGCGCCAGCGGTCAAATACAATGTGCGACCAGCCGCCCCATAACGCCGCGCCAATACTTCGGCGGCTTCAGCCGACTCGCGCGCAAAGACCGCGTCGGAATCGAGGCCAATGGACAGCACATAGGCGTCAACGACACCCGGCCTTTGCGGTTGCAATGCGGAGATAGCGCGCGCCATCCTCTGATGCTGCGCCAAATACCAGGTTGCTGACCGGTTCTGTTCCGCAAACCACCCGTTTTTTGCGGCTTCGACGGTGTTGAAATTCTGTTGCTGGCTAAAGGCAGAGCCGGTGACGAGCAGCGAAAGCGCCATCGCCCCTGCCTGAACCAACCGCAATTTGGCGTGTTTATATGCCACGTTGCTATGTCTAAACGCAGAGTTGCGGTTGCCGCAACTGCAATATCGTTGCATGAAGGACAAAAGCCGGAGAAAGATAATGAAACTTGCATCATTGAAGTCGGGCCGTGACGGACATCTGGTTGTCGTTTCGGACAATCTTGCTTGGTATGCCGACGCCGCGCACATCGTCCCGACATTGCAGGCCGCACTTGACGATTGGGAAGAGTTCGCGCCTCGATTGCAAGCGCTTGCGACCGATCTTGAACATGCCGTCATTCCGCGCGAACGTTTTCACGAACATGACGCCGCCGCACCTTTGCCGCGCGCTTATCAATGGGCGGACGGTTCGGCTTATGTCAATCATGTCGAATTGGTCCGCAAGGCGCGGGGCGCTGTCCTGCCCGACAGCTTCTGGCATGACCCGTTAATGTATCAGGGCGGTTCCGATGCATTCATGGGTGCCCGCGACGACATTCCCTTAGCCGACGAGGCGTGGGGATGTGATCTTGAGGCGGAGATTGTTGTCGTAACTGGCGATGTCCCGCAAGGAACATCGGCGCAGGACGCCTTGTCTTATATCCGGCTAGTTGGCCTTGTGAACGATGTATCGTTACGCAACCTCATCCCCGCCGAGTTGGAAAAGGGCTTTGGCTTTGTCCAATCGAAACCCGCCAGCACTTTATCGCCCGTGTTCGTCACGCCGGACAGCCTTGGGGACCATTGGCAGGGTGGAAAGCTGCACCGCACATTGCATGTTGACCTTAACGGCGCGCCATTTGGCCGCGCGGTGGCTTCGGACGATTGTACTTTTGATTTCGGAACCTTGATCGCGCATCTCGCCAAGACGCGCAATATCGGGGCAGGGTCGATTATCGGTTCGGGCACAGTGTCCAACCGTGACGCCGATGGCGGCCCCGGCAAGCCCGTCGCCGCTGGCGGCCTTGGCTATAGCTGTTTGGCCGAAGTCCGCATGGTCGAGAAAATCCAGACGGGCGACATGGTGACCCCATTCCTGAAGGATGGCGATGTTGTGCGGATTGAAGTGCTCGACAATGCCGGACACAGTATCTTTGGCGCTATCGAGCAGACCGTCCGTAAAAGTTGAAGGGGCGGCCCAAAGGCCACCCCTTCGTCATCTGCCTCATTGTTGTTTCGAGAAGGCGTCGCTGATCGAGCAGGCAGCAGGCCCAAGGATAACGATAAACAATGTCGGCAGAATGAAGAGGATAAGAGGGACGGTCATAATAGCTGGTAAACGCGCGGCTTTTTCCTCGGCGCGCATCATGCGTTCATTCCGGAATTCTGCGGATAACACCCGCAACGCCGAAGCCAGTGGGGTCCCGTATTTCTCGGTCTGGATCATGGTTGTGACCACGCCCCGGATCGAATCAAGATTGACGCGATACGCCAAGTTTTCAAACGCCGCCCGGCGCTCCGTTAAAAACCCAAGCTCAATAGCGGTGAGGGCAAATTCGTCACCCAATTCGGGATAGCCGCGGCCTAATTCCTTTGCCACGCGGTTAAACGCGGCGTCCACGGTCAAGCCAGCCTCGGCGCAGATCACCAACAAGTCGAGCGCATCGGGCAGGCCCTTACGAATGGCGAGGGTCCGTTTCGTTACCAAGTTGGTGAGGTAGATATCTGCTGCCTTATAACTCAGGATAGCGGCGGCAGAAAACGCACTGAATTTTTTGAATGCGCCCCAATCAGGAACGCCGTCCAAGACGTACATGTAAATGCCTGCGCCGCCGCCAATAATGATTGGAAGCATCATGCGGCAAAAGATCACCGTCACGGCTAATTCCTTACGGCGAATACCCGCCTGCGCCAGCCGTTGCTGCACCGCCTTAACCTGATCGTCCTGAAGCACTTGCAGGTTGGACAGAAGCTGCCGCATCTTGTCCGTCGTTTCGGTCTTGCGGATAAGCTTCGCCCGCTTTTTGGACGTGGTTGCGGTAATCCCGGCCTTTAACTGCTCCCGCCGTTCATTCAGCGCCTTGACGCGTTTTACCATAGGGTCGCGCACGGTGACCGCAGAGTAAATCGCGATCATCACCGCCATGCAAGCCACTGCGGAAAGCAAGGTGGCGACCCACAATATGTCGATGCCCATCAGTTGAGGTCCAGCCGGATTGGTCATGTTTCTTGTCCTGTTCCCAACTTAGATTTCGAAATTGACCATCTTGGCCATGATGAAGGCACCAATGGACATCCATAATGCGCCGCCAAGGCCGGCGATCATCAGGCGCGGTTCAGAGAAAAAGCCAGCCAGATATTCCCGGTTCACCACCCAGACCATGCCGAAAACAAAGAATGGCAGCGATCCGACAATATAGGCTGACGCTTTGGATTCTGACGACATCGCCCGTATTTTCAGCTTCATCTGCGCACGTTTGCGCAAAACTTCGGCAAGGTTGGCCAAGGTTTCCGCAAGATTACCACCGGTTTCACGCTGAATGGCAAGGGTGATGACGAAAAACTGGAATTCCGCTGTCCCCAAACGGTCGGCGGTTTCCTGAAGCGAATCTTCCATGCTTTTGCCGATTTTGATTTTTTCCGTGACCATTTTGAATTCTTCGCCGACTGGTCCGGGTACTTCGCGTGCCACAACGCCAATCGTCTCGCCAACCGGAAGACCTGATTTCAACCCACGCACCAGCAATTCGATGGCGTCTGGAAAGTTTGTGGTGAAATTTTTGATCCGCCGCGCAATGAAGGAGTTGACCGCCATGTGCGGTAGACCCGCACCGATCAGCAGGCCCGCAAACAGCGCCAAAAGCAAAGGTGCACCGCGCAGCCAGAACACAGCCATCACCAGAAAAGCAAGGCTGCCCGACGCATATAGATATTGCTGCAACGTCCATTTTTTGCCGGTTTGCGCAAGCCGCAGGCGCAATTTGTCCAAGCGGCTGATTTGCTGGCCATCCAGAAATATCATCGGACGGCGCGCGGCTACAGCTTTACGCATTTGTAGTTCAACGCGGGTATCGGCACTGTCGGAATGCCGCATCTTAACCGCGCTCAACCGCCGCATTGTCGACTTGCTCGCATTTGGTCCCATAAACCCAATAGCCAGCAAAACGAAAATCAGGATTATTCCTGTGCCGATGATCAATGTCTGCATGTTGTTTGCTCTATCATTATGCCCTTGGGCGGCTGCCGGCTTATTTCTTTTTCAACATGTTTTTGAAACCGGCAAAAGCCGACTTTTTTGCTTTGACTTTGGTCGCAGCGGCATCGGCCTCAGCGGTTTCCGCGCTGCTTCCGGCAATCATTTCAGCCAGCGCCGATATGCCTAATGACAACTTACTGCTGCGCACGGCCTCGACCACCGGTTTGCCAAGCTTTGCGGCTTGCGCCATGGCCTTCGGATCGGCAGGCAGCATGAGATCAATCTTGCGTTCAATCGTACTTTCGAAATCCTTGCGCGTGATTTCAACGACCGCGTTTTGCACGTTATTGGCTACGACCAGCACTTTGCAGTGGGGTGCATTCTGTTTCAGCCACGCCAGCACGCGGATGCTGTCCCGCGCGGACGCGAGCGTCAATTGGGTCGTGACGACGGCGATGTTCACGTCATGCATCAAATGCGGATAGGCAATCAACATGCTGCGTGGCAGGTCTATAACTGTGTTTTCGAACGCCCCTCGGAATTCTTCCTGTAACTGGAATAATGCCGATCCATCGGTTAGGACGGGGTTGTTCATTGGCGCTTCGGCGGACAATATCGAAAGCCGGTCATTGGCCTTAATCATTGCGCGTTCGATGAACAGGGCGTCGATCCGGCTTGGGTTGTCAATGGCATCGGTCAGGCCGCGGCCCGGCTCCAGATCCATCGCCAATGCCGCAGTGCCGAAATGGATGTCCAGATCAAGCAAACCCGTTTGGTGGCCCTGATCTTGCGAAAATGTCCATGCCAGCGATGCCGCAATCGTCGATGCGCCGGAACCACCACGGGTGCCGATCACAGCTGTCGAAATATGCGCACGGTCCGCGTTGTTTTCTTCGTGCTTCGGCGCGTTGAGCATGGCTTGCGCATTGGCAAATGAATCCCGCAGCGCATCGGGGCTCAATGGCTTCAGCAAATAATCTTGCAGGCCGGACATTAAAAGGTCGCGGTACAAACCCACATCGTTGACCTCGCCCATTGCAATGACAATGGTTCCGGGCTCACACACTTCGGCAAGGCTGTTGATGTCGCCAATCGGATCACCCGATTCCGACAGGTCAACCAGCAAGGTTTGCGGGCTGGCCGAAACCGAAAGCGATTGGATTGCGTTACGCAAACCGCCTTTATATGCCTTATCCTGGGTCCAACCATTTTCGTCGCATACGCCGCGCACGACGTCGAGTGTGACGTCGTCGCAGACATAAGCATGAATGGGGTCACGTGTTCCGGCCACACCGGATTTCCAAGGAGCGTTCATCAATTGCCTCCGGTTTTTGTTTTATAGCTGTTTACAGCTGCTTTGCCGCTGTTCCGGTCCAGGCGTCCACTTTCGCGGCCCCGAACGAGATCTTCCGGGTCGGCAATGATTGCCGCAAGGTTGGAGTTGGAAGCACAACCATAGTTGCTGTGGTTGCCACCATTGTAATTATTTTCGTGCGTCGTGCTCCAATCCGGGCAGGATGGAACCGATGCCTGCGACCGTGCGACAACCACGCGAATATTGCCCGGCGCAATGACACCGGGTGTCGTCGGAGCGGTGTCTGCGATCATCATCCCGCGCCTCGCTGCCGCTGCGGAAACATCACGTGCGGCATCGCTGCTTACGTAGCCATCGCCATAATCGATTGAAACGCGGTCTCCATAGCCAAGGCCAAGCACGTCAAACCAATCGTTCAGGCGGACTTGGTCGGCAGAAGCAATGCCGCTGTTGTCCAAGGCAAGGTCAATCGCGTAATTTGTGCGTTCGACAACGGGCTGGTGGACCGAATATAAGGACGTGTTGGTCGGCAAAGTTCCGCAACCCGCCAAGGTTACGCTTGCAGCGATCAGAAATATTGCTTTGTTCATATATCGTCTCCTCGATCTGGCGATCAATTGTCGAAGCTGAAACCGGGGCCGCTGGTTGCGGATGCGGATGCCGGTAATTGGGGCGCTACGGCCAAGTTCGGTGCCGATGTGCTGACGGAACCAAGTTCGGGTCCGTTGGAAACCGTGGGCGCGATGCTTGGCATCGGACGTGTCTTGCTGCGTTTGCCATTCGACATTTTGCCGAGGAATGCACGTTCCAGGTCGCTGGGTGAATGTAGGCCATCGGTCGGCAGGGCAAGTTGGCTTTCCGACACTGGCTTGACGAGATAGGGCGTGATGACAATCATCAACTCGGTCTCGTTGCGGCGCCAGCCATTGGACTTGAACAATGCACCCAGCACGGGAATATCGCCCGCGCCGGGCAGTTTCGATACCGAACTGCCCATTTGGTTGCTTAACAATCCGGCGATCATCATGCTTTGGCCCGAACCGAGTTCAACCGTTGTTTCTGCCATCCGGTTTGTGGTTGCAGGCACCTCAATACCGTTGATGCGGATTGCGCCTTGTGACGATATGTCCGACACCTCCGATCGCACGCGCAAGGAAATACGGCCATCGGACAACACAATAGGGGTGTAGGTCAGGTTGACGCCGTAATTCTTATATTCGACGCTGGTGCCGTTGTTGGACGATGTAACCACCGGAAACTGGCCGCCGGCGAGGAACTCTGCGGTTTCGCCGGACACCGTTGTAAGATTGGGGTTCGCGAGAGTCGATATCAAGCCTGCCTTTTCCGACATGTCAAACGCAGCGCCAATATCGACGCCGAACAGGCGACCGAGACCCGCAATCGTACTCGTATCCTGCGGATAGATTAATTGTTTGTTATCAGAGACAAAGTCGCGCCCGTGCGCCACGCCAAACGCATAAGGCTGCCCATTATTATCCGTGCCGCTTCTTAGCGCCTGCAGATTTCCGTTGATTTCTTTCGAAAGCGAACGGCTGACTTCCGCAATCCGCACCTGCAGGTTGATCTGCAACGGCGTTGCGTTTTTCAGGCGGCTGACCACCTGCGTTGTCGGACCTGCGAAGGTCTTGACCAGATTTTCGGCCTCAACGGCTTCTTCCGGCTGACCTACTGTGCCGGTCAACAGCACGACGCCGTTCATCGTGGTGACGACGATTTGCGTTTCTGGCATGGCGATTGCCAACATTTGCGCAATCGAGTCCATGTTGCTGCCGACGCGGACGGTTGCTTGAAAGATATTGCGGCCTGCCGCATCCGTGGCGTAGACGGTGGTTTCGCCAGGCCCTTTGCCCAAGATGTAGATTTGACGCCCCGACTTGACTTCGACATCGGCGATGGCGGGGTCAGCAACCACGACGTCCGTGATGTTCGAACCCAGATTGACCTGTTGACCGCGTCCGATGGACAAAATCATCAGCCTGCCGTCCTTTGCGGATTGCGCTGCGGCTGTTGCAGGTAATAGCACCAAGGCCGAAATGCATGAAGCGGCGGTCATGGCGATGGCGGCAAAGCCCGACTGTATTCTGGTAAAACGTGCCATGTTGTTATCTCCGGCTAATGTCGACTTCGGTCATGTTGCCGCCACGCGACACACGGACCACAGGACCCTTCATGATTTTCTCGACTTGCTTTTGCGTGCGCGCTGCCTCTGCGGCGACGGCAATGGGCATTTGCGCGGGCACGCTGCTGCGTTGGAAGCGTGAGACATCACCGCCGGTGGCATAGGTGCTGCGGCCTGCGGACGGGCGCTGGGCGACCTGCCGCATAATGGCTTGCTCTTCCTCTGCGGTTGCGTCTTCGGGAATGCTAACCTCACCCGACGCCATGGCCATCTCAAGCTCGGCCGCATTGTCCGTCAATGCGCGCAGGGACAGGCTGATGGTGCCGATGGATTGGGCAACGGTAATCTTTTCTGCGATACGCGGTGTGGCTTCGATGGTGACCAATTTATATTCAGTCACAACCGTGTTACCCTTTTCATCCAGCGTTGGCGTTGCGCGTTGGTCGGTTGCAAGCACGCGTAAGTTGCGCACGATGGTTTCCGAAACCTTCAATGGAGGGCCGCTGCTGGCGTTCACATTCTGTGTCAGGACCAGGTCGACGCGGTCGCCGGGAAAGACAAATCCAGCAACGCCCGTCAGTGCCGATACAGGCACCGTAACGGCGCGCATGCCAGGACCAAGCGCCGCAGCAAGGAAGCCGCGATCACCCGGCTTTACCAGCGAACCTTGCGTGAGTGGCTGCCCTGCAGTCACGGCGTTGCGGACAACGGTGCCAACCAAACCATCAATCGATGCCCCCTTGTCACCTTCTTTGAAATAAGCGGATTGAACCAGCTCCTTTGGCCATGGCTGGTAGCGAACGCTGTCTACGGTGATCAGCGTGCCGGGAGGCAACGCTCGCGTTGCGACCAGAACCTTTGGCCCTGTTGATGCTGGCACCGGAGCTGCCGCAGCTTGCGGTGCCGAAGCACCGGTGAACATGCTGCGCGCCATAAAGGCGGTGATTGCTGCAATGAGCAACGCAGCCACCAGCAATACGACTTTTTTCCTATCCATGACAAACTGTCCCCTGAGTGGTCCCGTGAATGAAACTTGTTACTTCATGTAAAATGGTTAAAAATTTGTTCACCGGCTATCCACAACCCGGCGGTTGCGATAGCTACACCATAGGGGATGCGCGCATGGCCATCCCCTTGTTTTATTTTGTGAATGAGTAGAAAAATCAGGGTCACAAATGCCCCGATTATTGACGCATATAAAATTAACCGGATGACATCTATCCAGTGAAACCAGAGCGCCAAGGCGGCAAAAAGCTTTACATCGCCACCGCCCATTGCGCCGAAATGGAACGCAGCGGCGAAGACCGCGAAGGTGAGCGTGGCGGTGAAAATATGGATACCGATTTCAGGCAGGCCGAAACCTCCGCTCGCGAACCAATACACAGGTGCGCCCAACGCAATGGCGAGCGTCACGCCGTTGTAAATCAGCCGGTATCGGATGTCGGTGTAGATCGACACCAACAGCGCAATTGCCAAGCCAATAAGGGTAAAGTAGATGATCGGTTCATTGGTCATCCGCCCGGGATTAACCATGAAAGATTGCCAAAAGGTAAGCATGCACGTGACAAACACAGCTATGAACCGACGCATGATCCCTGCTGACGCAGTGGAGAGCATTTGGCATGCCGCCGACCAATGGGCCATTCGCCGCATTGATTGGCAAGGCGCAAACCCGCCACGCGGGTCGTTGTTGTTCTTGCCGGGCCGCGGCGACCATTATGAAAAATATCTGGAGACGCTGGCATATTATGCCGATGCCGGCTGGCGCGTGACGGCAATCGACTGGCGAGGGCAGGGGGAATCCGGACGGTTATTGGCGGACCCGCAAGTGGGTCATATCGATGATTTCGGCACTTGGATTTCTGATCTGCGGTTTTTTTGGAGCGCTTGGAAACAGGAAAATCCCGGCCCGGTTGTCGTCATGGCGCATAGCATGGGCGGGCATTTGGCCATGCGCGCTTTGGTGGAAAAGGCGATTGACCCTGACGCTGTGGTGTTGAGCGCGCCAATGTTGGGCATTCAAACCGGCGGTCTGCCGCTGGCCCTGAACCACGCTTTTGCCAAGCTGATGGTCAAAATCGGCAAAGGCGAGGATGCCGCATGGAAAGTCAGCGAGAAGCCCATGTCGCCCATGGCGATGCGTGGCAAAATGTTGACGCATGATGATGATCGTTACGAAGACGAAATCGCATGGTGGAAATTGCGCCCCAATGTCAAATTGGGGCCGCCAAGCTGGCATTGGATCGAACGCGCAATTGCGTCGATCCGCATGTTGGAGGCGCCGGGTCTGTTGGAGGCGGTCAAGACGCCCATCCTGCTGCTCGCGACCACCGGCGACCAATTGGTCAGCACCCCGCGCGTGATTGCCGACAGCAAACGCCTGCCACATGCCGAAACATTAATCTTCGGCAAAGAGGCCGCGCATGAATTGTTGCGGGAGGCGGATCCCGTTCGTGACCAGTGCCTTGCGCGGATCGATAGCTTTTTGGAAGCCAACGCACCGCGAAAATGAGCGACTTTGACTTTGCCATTATCGGCGCTGGCATTGCTGGTGCAAGCCTTGCGGCGATATTGTCCGCGCGGGCATCGGTGGTGTTGATTGAGGCAGAGGCGCATCCCGGCTATCATGCGACGGGCCGATCAGCCGCATTCTGGGTCGAATGCTATGGCGGCCCGGGCGTTCAGCCGCTTACCACTGCGTCAGGGCCGTTTTTGGCCGCGCCGCCTGCGGATTTTCATGACGGCCCTTTGATGCACAAGCGCGGCGCGCTGCACATCGGTACATCGGATCAGACGGCGATAGCGGACCATATGCTCGCCGAATTTGCGGCCAGCGGCGTGCATATCGACGTCAGCGACCGTGCCGCAGTGGCAACTTATGTCCCCGGACTGCGCAGCGAATGGACGCATGGCCTTTGGGAACCAGACTGTTGCGATATTGATGTTGCTCATTTGCACGCCGCCTATTTGCGCCAAGCAAAAAGACAAGGCGCGGTGCTACACTGCAATAGCCGCCTGAGCGCTGCAAAATACGAAAATGGGGTATGGCAGATTTCGGCTGGCAGTTTCAACTGTTCGGCAAATATCCTCATCAACGCGGCGGGCGCTTGGGCCGATGAAGTCGCGCAAATGGCGCAGGTGCGGCCCTTGGGCATCCAACCCTATCGCCGCACGATCGCACAATTGGTCGTGTCACCAGTTGTTCCGGCGGACTTGCCCTTGGTCATTGGGTTGGACGGCAGTTTCTATTTCAAACCCGATGCGGGCGGCCGCCTGTGGCTCAGCCCGCATGACGAAACCGCAACCCCGGCCTGCGACGCCGCGCCGGAGGAACTGGACGTCGCCACCGCGATTGATCGGCTTCAGGCCGTGGTCGATTGGGACATTCAGCGGGTCGAACATAAATGGGCCGGGCTGCGCAGCTTTGCGCCGGACCGGTTGCCAGTCATTGGCCGCGATGGGGCGAACGATGCGTTTTTCTGGTTTGCGGGGCAGGGCGGCTTTGGCATCCAAACTGCACCTGCCGCAGCACAGCTAGCCGGGTCATTGTTGGATGCAGCTATCGCCGCGCCGCAGAATGTGAATGCCGCTATCTACACGCCAGCGCGTTTTCTTTAGCGCTGCGCCGCAACCTCCGCCGCGTCACTCGCCAGCCGGTCGGCGCGTTCATTTTCGGGGTGGCCATTATGCCCTTTCACCCAAATCCATTCGACCTGATGACGGGCAACCGCATCAATCAGGTCATGCCATAAATCGGCGTTGCGGACGGGCTGTTTTGACGCGTTTTTCCACCCATTGCGTTGCCAGCCGTGGATCCATTTGGTGATCCCGTCGAGGACATATTTGCTGTCCGTGTATAATTTGACATGGCACGGCTCGATCAGGATTTTGAGCGCTTCAATCGCGGCGGAAAGCTCCATCCGGTTATTGGTAGTATCGGGATTCCCGCCCGAAATTTCTCTCTCATGCTTGTCATAACGGATCACAGCGCCCCACCCGCCGGGCCCGGGATTGCCCTTGCAGGCGCCATCGGTGAAAATCTCAAGCTGTTTCAAGAATAATGCCCCAACATATTTTCAACCTGTGTGCTGTCGCTGTAGAAATCAAGTCGGCGCAGGAAAGCCAGCGGGTCTTTGCGCGTCACAAGCGCATTTGCCGACGTGTTAATCCAGTCATAGCAACGCGTTAACAAAAACCGCAGACATGCCCCGCGCAGCAATATGGGCAAGGCTTCCCGCGTTGCTGCGTCCAAGGACACGCAACCGGTATAGCCCGAAAGCAAGGCGGCGCTCACCTCTGCATCAAAAACGGTGCCATCATCGGAAAAGCACCATGCGCTGTGCGTCACCGCCAAGTCATAAGCGCGGATTTCGGTGCAGGCGAAGTAGAAGTCGATCAAGCCACTGACATGGTCGCCAAGCATCAGGACATTGTCCGGAAACAGATCGGCATGGATCGCCGCAACGGGCAAATCGGTTGGCCAATGCGCCTCCAGATAATCGCACTCGGCAAACACCCGCGCTGACAGGCCGGGCGCAATCGCCTCAAGGCCCTCGGCCGTGCAACGCATCGCCAATGGCCGCCATGCCGAAATGCCAAGACTATTTGGCCGCGACAAAGTAAAATTGGCCAGCGCCTTATGCATATGCCCCAATGCCGCACCGGTCGAACGGGCTTGTGCCGCCGTCGGCTCGGTAATGGATACGCCATCGAGAAACTCTATAAGGCAAGCCGACCGCCCCGCGACCGTTTGCAGCCATTGGCCATCACGATCCGTGATAAACTGTGGCACCTTACAACCTGCATCATGCAAATGTTTGAGTAAGGCATAGAAAAACGGCAGATCTTCGGGGTTTACGCGGTTTTCATACAGGGTCAGGATGAACCGGCTTTGCGTTGTTTGCACGAAGAAATTGCTGTTTTCGACGCCCTCCGCAATGCCCTTCAACGCGACAAGCGCGCCGACGTCATAATGCGCCAACAATGCATCAACCTGCTGCGGCCCTAACTGCGTATAAACCGCCAAATCAGCTCGCCGCGCCAGCCAGTTCGCGGGGCAGTTTGAACGTGATGGTCTCTTCGGCGGTGGTGACTTGCTGCTCATCCAAGTCGAAATGCAGCGCGAGTGCGTCGATAATCTCGCGCACCAATACTTCAGGAGCAGACGCACCTGCGGTCAAGCCGAGCGTTTTAACGTCATCAAACCAGTTCAGGCTAATTTCTTCGGCACGCTGCACCAAATAGGCCTTCGCGCCGGAACGCGCGGCAACCTCAACCAAACGCTGCGAATTTGAGCTGTTCGGCGCGCCGATGACGAGGACAAGGTCACATTCATGCGCAATTGCTTTGACCGATTCTTGGCGGTTGGACGTGGCATAACAAATATCCTCCCCCTTTGGCCCGACAATATTGGGGAAGCGCTGTTGAAGGATTCCTACGATTTCCGATGTATCATCGACTGACAATGTCGTCTGCGTCAAAAACGCGAGATTATGGGGCTCCTCAGGCGCAATCAACCGTGCGTCGTCGGCTGTTTCCACTAGGGTCATCGCACCGGGGGGCACTTGGCCAAAGGTGCCGATGACTTCCGGATGCCCCGAATGGCCCACGAAAATGATATGACGGCCTGCTTCAACCTGCCGTTCGGCTTGCTTGTGGACCTTTGATACCAATGGGCATGTCGCGTCAAAATAGGCAAGGCCACGTGCTTGTGCATTTGCAGGAACAGATTTGGGCACGCCATGGGCGGAAAATACAACATGGCCGCCGTCGGGAACTTCGTCGAGTTCTTCGACAAAAATTGCACCTTTGACCTTTAAGCTGTCAACGACATAGCGGTTGTGGACGATTTCGTGGCGGACATAGACCGGCGCGCCATGTTGTTCGAGCGCGAGCTCGACAATCTGGATAGCGCGGTCAACGCCAGCGCAAAAACCACGTGGCGCGGCCAAAAGCAGCCGGATCGATTTTTTGGGGAGTGATTGTTCAGTCATGCGCAATCTTCTTTAGATAAAGTCGCTGCATCCGCCAAGACCTTTCCCCTGTTGCGCGGGCCGCAATGGGGGGATAAGGACCAAATCACGTGTCGCACCCGCGACCCAAGTCTAAGAAACCCGAGGATTGCCCTTTATGAACTTCGCCGCCAAAGCCCTGACCATTGGTATTGTCGCAGCTACTTTGGCTGGTTGTTCACGCGACGGCGAACTGGATGTCGCTGCTGGTGTTGGCGTGAACGTCACGCGATCCGGCTGCCCTACGGTTGCGGTGCCCGATGGCACGGGTGACATCACCATTTTCAACCCAATAAACAGCACGGACGCCGATGCCATCGACGTGGTTGCGACAATCACCAATATTCGTCCCGTTTGCGACGAAAGCGGCGAGAAAATATTTTCGCAGGCGACATTTGATGTGCAAGCGCGGCGCAGCGACGTGCGCGGCAGCCGGACCGTAACTGTGCCTTATTTCAACACGGTGGTTCAAGGCGGCAGCGCCGTTATTGCAAAGCGTGTCGGCCAAGTGACACTGCAATTCGCCGATGGCCAGCAACGCGCATCGGCGCAGGCGCAAGCGGCTGGCTATATCGACAAGAACGCGGCCAGCTTGCCCGCCGAAATCGTGCAGAAAATCACCAAGAAGCGCAAGCCGGGTGATCCCGACGCGGCGCTTGACCCCATGGCCGATCCTGAAGTGCGCGCAGCGGTTGTCCGATCAAGCTTTGAAATGCTCATCGGTTTTCAGCTGACCGAAGATCAGCTGCGTTACAATGTCACGCGTTGATCCGCGTTAATTTCAAGGCACAGTCATGACCCTTTTTGAACAATATGCAGCGCATGTCGACCATGCGTTGGACGCGCTTGTGGCGCTCGGAACCTTGCCGACGGATTTGGACCGCAGCAATGTAACGGTCGAGCCGCCGCGCGATGCGACGCATGGCGATATCTCCACCAATGCGGCAATGGTGCTGGCGAAACCTGCCGGAACCAACCCGCGCGCCTTAGCAGAGGCTTTGTCGGTTGAACTGGCCAAGGTCGCTGGTGTTACGGCGGTTGAAATTGCTGGGCCGGGCTTTCTCAACCTGCGACTCGATGCGTCGGCATGGCTTGATGAATTGCGCGCAATGGCGGTATCGGGCGACGATTATGGCCGCTCGCATGTGGGCGATGGCAAGTCAGTGAATATCGAATATGTTTCCGCCAACCCCACTGGCCCCATGCACATGGGCCATTGTCGTGGCGCTGTGGTCGGTGATGCTTTGGCCAAATTGCTTGAATTTGCAGGTTATCGCGTGATCCGCGAATATTATATTAACGACGCGGGCGGCCAAGTCGACGTTCTCGCGCGGTCAGCGCATCTGCGCTATCGTGAGGCATTGGGTGAGACCATCGAAATCGGAGAAGGGCTGTATCCCGGCGATTATCTGGTTCCCGTTGGCCAGCAGCTTGCGAAGCGTTTTGGTGACCAATATGTTGCCGCGCCTGAAAGCGAATGGCTTGTTTTATTCCGCAAGGCCGCCGTTGCCGAAATGATGGAGATGATAAAGGCCGACTTGGCCTTGCTTGGCATCCACCATGACCTGTTTTCGTCAGAGGCCGAGCTGCATGAAGCGGGCAAGGCCGATGTCGCGGAGAAGGAGTTGCGCGCGCGCGGGCTCGTCTATGACGGCGAGCTGGAGAAGCCAAAAGGCAAGGAAATTGAAGATTGGGAGCCTGTGACGCTTCCCTTGTTCCGCTCAACACAATTTGGCGATGACCAAGACCGGCCCATCAAGAAATCCAACGGCAGCTGGACCTATTTCGGCGCTGATTTAGCGTATCATTTCCAGAAAAGCCAAGGCGTCGATGCGATGATCGACATTTGGGGCGCGGACCATGCAGGCACGGTCAAACGGATCAAGGCGGCGGTCAATGCGCTTACCGATGGCAAGGTCGATTTCGATGTCAAGCTGGTGCAGATGGTGCGCCTGCTGCGCGGCGGCGAACCTGTTAAAATGTCCAAAAGGTCGGGCAGCTTTGTAACCTTGGCCGAGGTGATTGAAGAAGTTGGCAAGGACGTCGTCCGCTTCACGATGCTGACACGCAAGTCCGATGCGCAAATGGATTTCGATTTCGCCAAGGTGGTGGAAGCGTCGAAGGACAATCCGGTATTCTACGTGCAATATGCCCATGCGCGCATATCATCGACCATGCGCAAGGCAGAACTCGAAGGACTTGGCCCCGATGGCGCGCATATCGCGTTGCTGGGCGATGCGGAGATCGGCCTCATCCGCGAAGCCGCAAATTTCCCGCGTATTGTGGAAGCCGCCGCAAAATCAGGCGAACCGCACAGGATTGCTTTTTATCTGAATGATTTGGCGGCTGCATTCCATGCCTATTGGAACTTAGGTAATGACCAGCCTGACAAGCGCTTTATATTGGTGCAAAATCCGGAAGTTACAGGCGCAAGGCTTTTCATGGCGCATAATATCGGGCAAGTTCTGCGTAATGGATTGCGGCTGATGGGGGTTGAAGCCGCGTACAATATGTAGGGATTGGCAACATGTAATGATTGGGGACGTGACGTGATGGACCGCGACAATGATGGACTGAACCTCGACGACAATAATCGTCTGCCTTGGCTCGAAACCGCTGACGGTTATGCCGCAGAGGCGAACGGATCGCCCATGAGGACCGCCTTGTTGGCGGTTGCTGGCTTGGTCTTGCTCGCGGCGATTGCCGGGGGCGTTTATTGGCTTCAACCGGGCCAAACGGGCGGACCAAATGGCACGGGCGAACTGATCGTCGCGCCCAAGGGTAATTATAAGGAAAAGCCTGCGGATGCTGGCGGCAAAAGCTTCGAAGGTGAAGGCGACTCTGCCTTTGCCGCAAGCGAAGGGCAGAAAACTGGCGCCGTGCTCGCGGTTCGGCCCACTGGCCCTGTCACAGCGAAGCCAACGACCCCAACTGCAACCAATGAAGAGCCTACAAATGCCGTCTTGGTGCAACTTGGCGCATTTGGCGATTCCGCCAAGGCCGAAACGGCATGGACCGGTCTAAACAAGCGCTTTGGTTTTTTGGCGGACATAGATCGCAAGATTGCCCAAGCCAATGTCGAAGGCGGGGGCACGGTTTTCCGTCTGCAAGCCGTCACCGCCAATTCAACCGAAGCGCAGCAACTCTGCGCAAAACTGAAGGCCGCAGGTGAGAATTGCCTAATCGTGCGGTAGATTTCTGGCGCCATTGCTCAATCCCCCTCGTCACCCCAGCCCCATCCCATCACCCCAGCCCCATCCCATCATCCCAGCCCCATCCCGTCATCCCAGCCCCTTTCCGTCATCCCCGCGTAGGCGGGGATCCATCACGCGCAGCCGGATCGATTTTTTGGGGGGGTGATTGTTCAGTCATGCGCAATGTCCTGTAGGGTCATGACCCTGGATAAAGTCGTTGCATCCGCCAAGAGCTATCCCCTGTTGCGCGGGCCGCAATGGGGGGATAAGGACCAAATCACGTGTCGCACCCGCGACCTAAGTCTAAGAAACCCGAGAATTGCCCTTTATGAAGTTCGCCGCCAAATCCCTGACCATCGGTATTGCTGCAGCTACTTTGGCTGGCTTGGTTTTGTTCTCGGCGGCTGCCGGGGGCGTTTATTGGCTTCAACCGGGCCAACCGAGCGGACCAAATGGCACGGGCGAACGGATCGTCGCGCCCAAGGCTAATGACAAGGAAAAGCCTGCGGAAGCTACCGCCGTGCTCGCGGTTCCGCCCGCTGGCCCTGTCACAGCGAAGCCAGCGACCCCAACTGCAACCAATAAAGAGCCTACAAATGCCGTCTTTGTGCAGCTTGGCGCGTTCGGCGATTCCGCCAAGGCCGAAACGGCATGGACCGGTCTAAACAAGCGCTTTGGTTTTTTGGCGGGCATGAATCGCAAGATTGCCCAAGCCAATGTCGAAGGCGGGGGCACGGTTTTCCGTCTGCAAGCCATCACCGCCAATTCAACCGAAGCGCAGCAACTCTGCGCAAAACTGAAGGCCGCTGGTGAGAATTGCCTGATCGTGCGGTAAAACCTCCGTCGTCGTGCTGATCGGCTAAATAGGTGTTGGGGGATGAGACAGACAAATTTTTGACCATCGTCATGCTGAACTCGTTTCAGCATCTATCGTGCGGCAAACCCAGAATATGAGAGGCGAAATAGACCCTGAAACAAGTTCAGGGTGACGAAGTGGGGAAGGGGGCCGGCGTCACCATTCACTTCAACATAAAGACACCATCCCCCCTTTTCATGTTGAAGCGTTGCACATAGCAACGTACGCAGCGCCAAACTTCCCGAGGAAAAGAATATGCCTGCTTTATACGATGCCTCCATTCCTGCTTTCATTCGCGGCTTGAAAAACCTTTCGAACATGCTCGAAAAGGGTAAGGCTTTCGCCGCTGAACAGGGCATGGATTTGGCTGAATTGCTCGATGCGCGGCTGATCGACGACATGGCCCCGCTGACCAAGCAAGTGCAGATGACCACCGATACTGCAAAGTTTGTCGCGGTCCGCGTCGGCCAAGTTGAAAACCAGCCTTGGGCCGATGATGAAGCCAGCTATGACGATGTCCAAGCCCGCGTGGCCAAAGCCATATCCTTTCTGCAAGCCGCATCGCCCGATGGTTTTGAGGCGCGCGAAGATGCAAAAGTCGTACTGACCACGCCCAGCGGCGACATTCCCTTCACCGGCAACAGTTATGTCCACGGCTTTGCCATCCCCAATTTCTTCTTTCATCTCAGCATGGCTTATGCGCTGTTGCGGATGAAGGGTGTGCCCCTGGGTAAGCTCGATTTCTTGGGCGCTATCCGGTAATTATACACAGCTAAAGCGCCACTTCCCGCCGCTCCATACTTGCCTTGCGGCGGCGGCGGGCTTAGCGTTCACGCCATGAAGCCGGTAATATTTGGCCTATCGGGCCTGGTCCTGACAGATGATGAAAAACGCCTGTTTCGCGATGTCGAGCCAGCAGGCTATATTCTGTTCAAACGCAATATCGAAGATCGGGCGCAGGTCCGCGCGCTGACCGACAGCTTGCGGGCGTTGCATGGCCGCGACAATGTGCCCATCCTGATTGACCAAGAGGGCGGCCGTGTCGCGCGGATGCGTCCGCCGGTCTGGCCTGATTTCCCCGCTGGCGGTGCGTTCGACGCGCTGTATGACATTGCACCTATCACCGCGATTGAGGCGGCACGTTGCAATGCCGAAGCCATTGCGCTCTCGCTGACCGAAGTCGGCATCAATGTAGATTGCTTGCCCGTCCTCGATGTCCGCGTGCCCGACACGCATTGCGCCATTGGCGACCGCGCCTTGGGCAGCGATCCGATGCGCGTGGCGGCGTTGGGCCGCGCGATCCTTGATGGTCTTGCCTTGGGCGGCGTCATCGGCGTCGTAAAGCATATGCCGGGGCAGGGCCGCGCTACTGTCGACACGCATCACGACTTGCCACATGTAACCGCAACCGAGGCCGAGTTGGCGCAAGACCTTGCCCCCTTCCGCGCGCTCAACACCGCTGCGATGGGCATGACGGGCCATGTTGTCTATGATGTTTGGGACAATGCGCACACCGCCACCATGTCGCGCTTTGTCATTGATGAGGTTATTCGCAATATGGTCGGTTTCGACGGCCTGTTGATGAGCGACGATCTCGATATGAACGCGTTGCAAGGCGACGTCGCGAGCCGCGCTTTGGCATGCGTTAAGGCCGGCTGCGATCTTGCGCTTAATTGCTGGGGCCGCTTTGACGAAATGGTGGCGATAGCCAATAATCTGCCCGACATTACGCCTGCTGCCCGTGCGCGCCTTGACCGCGCGATGGCGCTGTCGCCTGTGCCGTTTGACGCCGACCGGCTGGCGCATCTGCTGGACAAGCGTGACCAGTTGCTTGCCTTGGCCGACACTAAAGCGAAGCTGACAGGCGGGGCCACTGGCGCGGCATGACAGGGCCAATGCTCTTTGATGCAGAGTACGCCCTTCGCGATGAGAGCGCTGCCAGTGTCAAATTTGGTCCTGATGTTCTGACCATTGATATTGACGGCTGGGAAGGGCCGTTGGACCTATTGCTCGCGCTCGCCCGCAATCAAAAGGTCGATTTGCGCCAATTGTCGATTCTCGCCTTGGTCGAACAATATCTGGTGTTCATTGATCGGGCACGTGCGCTGAAGCTTGAGCTCGCGGCCGATTATCTGGTGATGGCGGCGTGGTTGGCCTATCTCAAATCGGCCTTATTGTTGCCGAAGGATCCGACGATTGACCCGTCGCCGGAGGAGCTCGCCTTGCGCCTGCAATTGCGGCTGGAGCGGCTGAACGCCATGCGTGAAAGCGGCGCGCGGTTGATGGCGCGCGACCGGGTTGGCCGTGATGTGTTCTTGCGCGGCACACCCGAAGGGTTGCGCGTGGTCAAAGCGCGGGCGTGGGAATGCGATTATTTTGAGCTCATCACCGCGTATGGCCAAATCAACGCGCGCACCGCGCCTGCCATGCACATCGTCAAAAAACGCCAGGTCATGACGTTGGAACAAGCGTTGGAGCGCGTATCGGCCATGATTGGCCGCGCGATTGACTGGACCGCGATACATGCGTTTTTGCCGCCGATGGCGGACCCGGCCTTGCGTAAATCGGCCTTGGCCTCCAGCTTTGTCGCCGCCTTGGAGCTTGCCAAACGTGGGATCGCTGATTTGCGACAAGAGGCGACCTTTGCGCCATTAATGGTGCGGAAAAGGGTAAGATGATCGAAACCGACCCGGACCTGCGCGCGGTAGAGGCGACCTTGTTCGCCAGCGACCATCCCATGACCGTAGAGCAAATTCGCAGCTATGTCGGTGACAGCGTCGATGTCGCGGCAGCGCTTACGCAATTATCCGAACATTATGAAGGCCGTGGCATTGAACTCGTCCGGCGCGGCAAGACCTGGCATTTCCAAACAGCCGCTGATCTGGCGCATTTGCTGCGCCGCGAACGCGAGGAAAGCCGCAAGCTCAGCCGCGCTGCGGTCGAAACGTTGGCGATCATCGCTTATCATGAACCCGTCAGCCGCGCCGAGATTGAGGCCATTCGCGGCGTGCAGATTTCAAAGGGCACGCTTGATGTCTTGATGGAGGCTGGATGGGTGCGCCCTGCTGGCCGCCGCGAAGTGCCGGGGCGCCCCCTGATTTACGCCACGACGCCCGGTTTCCTGACGCATTTCGGGCTTATCAGCCGCAAGGATCTGCCGGGCATCGCGGATCTGAAAGCCGCCGGCTTGCTTGACCCGATTGATAGCGCAATGGGTGATATGCTATTTGCCGGCGAAGAAAGTGACGCCGAACTGGCAATTGACGAAAACAACGCCTAAATAGGTGAAGGACATGCGACATAGGGTTCGCAACATCCGGGGCGCGCCCCGTTAGGAGTTTGAAATGGGTGGTTTTAGCATCTGGCACTGGCTGATTGTTGGCATTTTGGTGTTGCTCTTGTTCGGCAAGGGCCGTTTTTCCGACATGATGGGCGACGTCGCCAAAGGCATTAAAAGCTTTAAAAAAGGTATGAGCGAAGAGGACGAAGCCCCTAAGGCTCCGCCGCAAATTGGCGCAAATACGGTCGTTGACGCTGAAAAGCAGACTGACAAGACTCAAGGCTAAGCCATTGACAGCGCGGCATCACTCGCCCTCGATGTCGGGGGCCTGACGTGTTTGATATCGCGTCATCCGAACTGTTGCTTGTCGTCCTTGTGGCGCTTTTGGTCATTGGGCCAAAGGATTTGCCAAAGGCATTACGCGTTGTCGGCAAATGGGTGGGCAAGGCGCGCGGTGTCGTGGCGCATTTCCGGTCAGGCTTTGACGAAATGGTGCGCCAGTCGGAACTCGAAGAGCTTGAGAAAAAGTGGAAGGCCGAAAATGAACGCATCATGCGCGCGCATCCGGCCGATCCACGCGCAGACGTGGTCGGTGATGACCCTGATACGCATATCGCAGAAACGCCCGTCGACACGCCGCCCACCGAAACGGCGGCCAAGACATGAACGAAATCGACGATAGCAAAATGCCCTTGCTCGATCATTTGATTGAGCTGCGCAGCCGTCTGCTCTGGAGCTTTTTGGCGCTCGCCATTGCCTTTGGCATCAGCCTGTATTTCGCACGACCGATCTTCGGCTTTCTTGTGCAGCCTTTGCTCGCGTCGGGCCAGACGAAACTGATTTACACCGCCATATTTGAGGCATTTTTTGTTGAAATTAAGGTCGCGTTTTTTGCCGCTACCTTTTTCTCCTTCCCGGTGTTCGCAACGCAATTATGGCGCTTTGTTGCGCCCGGCCTGTATAGCAAAGAAAAGCGTGCTTTTCTGCCATTCTTGCTGGCCACGCCTGTCTTGTTCATCACCGGCGCGTCGATGGCTTATTATATGGCGATCCCCGTCGCACTGGAATATTTGCTTGGCTTTGGGGGCAATGTCGGCGGTGTCGAGCAACAGGCGCTTCCGGGTGTCGACAATTATCTGAATTTTGTGATGAAGTTCATCTTCGGCTTTGGCATTTCGTTTCTGCTACCGGTGTTGCTGATGCTGCTGGAACGCGCCGGGATCGTCACGCTGGAACAGCTTAAGAGCGCACGACGCTATGCGATTGTCGGTGCCTTCGCCATCGCCGCCGTCCTCACGCCGCCCGATGTCGTGTCGCAATTGCTGCTCGCGATCCCCTTGTGCATATTATACGAACTTGCCCTCATCGCGATCTGGTTCACCCGCCGCCGCCGTAAAAAGGCGGAAAGCATCGAAGAGGCCGTTTTGTAGGTTTGACAACGCAGCCGTCGTCCTTCGTCTTCTTGCCCTCTCCACAAAGTCACCCTCATCCCCCACGTCACCCTGAACTTGTTTCAGGGTCCATCGTGCAGCACGCCCATAGCTAGAACGGATAAATGGACCCTGGAACGACAGTCACCGAAGGTGAAACAAGTTCAGGGTGACGGTAGGTTGTTCAGCATGACTCGGAATGAGCAAACCAAAGGGCCAGAAGTTCCCCTCCAGCCCTCACGTAACTTCAACAGACCGTCTGTCACGTAGCGCGGTCACCCGCTTCGCCGACGGATTCAATGTCTTCGCCGACGCCCTTAACGGTGTTGCAGGCCGCTGCCAGCAATGAGGCTGAGAGCAGGATGATCGTTGCAATTTTGCGCATGATATTCTCCAAGATCTTGGCCCAAAAATTAGACCTAGCTGGCTAACCTGCCGATCGCGCGAAGGTTCCGTTTATAGGGTGCGATCACTGGCGCGCACTCTTGGCGGTGTTGCATGAACAATATCGGATGATCAGAAGCTCAAGCGTGCTGTCACCCGGAAATCACGACCGGTCAATGGGACGAAATCCTTGGTAAAAGACGCGGCACGTCGGGCGGTTACATCGAAGATATTGTTCGCCGACGCAATCAACGCAATGTTGCGATCCCGCCCGAACGGCCGCCAGGTCGCCGAAGCATTGACCAAAGTGAAACCGTCAGTTGGCGTCTCAAATGTCGCGGTCTTTGTCTGATCGTCGCTAAATTCGACTTCGCCGCGTAAGTCAAAGCTTGCATTGGTCAATTCAACGCCGCCGAGCAAACGCAAGGGCGGGATGCGCGGGGCATTGCCGCCACCGGACGAGATTTTGGCGCGTGTATAATCCGCAACGCCATCGACCGAAAGATTTGAACTGCCAAAGCTGGCGAGGCGCTTGGACGCCTGAAATTCCACGCCCCAAACCTTGGCGTCATTTTGGAAATATTGGAATACAGGCAAATCGTCTTCGATGTTGCCAGTTTCGGCCTCATAAATGAAATTGTCGAAGCGGTTGGTGTATAATGTTGCGCTGAACGCGGTCCCCGGCGTGTCATACCGGGCGTAGAGCTCGCCATTCCAAGCGCGCTCACTTTTCAGATTAGGGTCGCCTATTTCGAAGGCCTGCGTTGCGATATGCGGTCCGTTGGAGAATAATTCCTCCACCGCTGGCGCACGGCCCGTCCGCGAAATATTCGCGCCGATCTTCAAATCGCCAATATGGTAGCCAAGGCCAAAAGCGGCAGAGACATTGTTGAACGAGCGCGTTAAGCCCAAAGTGTCGGCGCGCAATTCTGCCGTGTCGAACCGCACGGCGACTTCGGCGTCCAGATTGCCTTTGGTATATTCCTGCAAGGTGAACAGGCCATATTGGCGCGTCTTGTTGGGCGGGACGAAGGCTTCTGCACCAATCGCTTCGAAATCGCGGGTCTGATATTGGACGCCGCTTGCCCCGCGCCAGCCGTTACGGTCATTCTGCACAAATTCGGCCCGCGCCTCAATGCCTTGGCTATTGAATATGGTGCCGATTTCGTCGCCTTCAAATTCGGTATGGGTATAATCGGCATAGCCCGCGCGCAGACGCAGCTTTTCAAACAAGCCGTCGCCCAAATTGACTTCACCGCGAAAGTCGAGGCGATATTGACGCAAGCCGATGGTGACAGGTGCTTCCTCTGTGGTTTCTTCGCCCTCATGCGCGTGCGATGCGCCGGGGCGGGCAGGGATGCCGTAATTGGTGTCGTAAATGCTGTAAGACAGGCCAAGATTGCCGCCGTCGTCGATAAACGCGATGCCACCGCCGGCGGTCCATGTTTTCACTGCGCTATTGGCAATGCGGCCGCGTTGGTTAGCAAGTTCGGTTGCTTCGGCCGCTTCTTCCAGATTGCCTTCGCTGGTTTCCTCGGCAGCAAAGTCGAGGACCTCAGCGCGTAAATTGGGGGACAGGACATAGCCGCCGGTACGCAGATCATCGCTGTTGCGGTAACTGCCGTCGAGATGGACGATGACCCGGTCCGTGATCGGCATATCAATCGACGCCCCGCCGGACCAGTCGCGTGCGGCACTGCCATATCCGGCCAGCGCATCGATGTGGATGGCTTCGTCCGGGATGGACCTTGGTATCCTTTTGTCGAGCGCATTGACCGCGCCGCCCACGGCTTGGCCGCCGAACAATAAGACGGCTGGCCCGCGCAACACCTCAATCCGCTCGACCGTCAACGTGTCGATGGTGACAGCATGGTCCGCCGACGTGTTGGAGGCGTCGATATTGCCAATGCCGTCGGTAAGGACGGCAACGCGGTTCCCTTGGTACCCACGCAGCACGGGCCGCGATGCGCCGGGGGAGAAGCTCGTCGCCGAAACGCCGGGCAGGCTGGTTAATATATCGCCCAATTGCGCGCGGGTTTTTTCGGCGAGCACTTCGCCCGAAATCGCCGACGTGCCGGACAGAATGTCGAGGCGTTCAACAAACGGCGCGGTGACGACGATGTCGTCGGACCCGTGAAAGTCGTCGGACTGTATACGCGCTTCGGTCGAAGCCGAGTTGCTTTGCTGCGCATAAACGGGCGCGGCCAATGCCAGCGACAATGCGGAAACGCTTGCGGATATCGTAAGAAGTGGGGCAGTTTTCATGAGGGAACGTCATCCATAAGAGCGGGATATTGAGCAAAGCGTTAGGCGCAATGATATATTATAACAATACTCGAAATGCTTTTTGCGATAATAACCGCCTTTGGCCCGTATATTGTCCTGACCCTAGACCGTCTTGCGATTGGCCATGAACGCGCCTAGCTATCAGCGGTATGAACACGCTCGGCTCAACACTTGATTTGATTGGCAACACCCCCCTCGTCCGCCTGAAAGGGCCAAGCGAGGAAGCCGGATGCGATATTTTTGGCAAATGCGAATATGTGAACCCTGGTGCGTCGGTAAAGGACCGCGCCGCGCTTTACATCGTCCGCGACGCCGAACGGCAGGGGCTGTTGAAGCCCGGCGGGACAATCGTCGAGGGCACGGCCGGTAACACGGGCATTGGCCTTGCTTTGGTGTGCAATGCGCTTGGGTATAAGACGATCATCGTCATGCCTGAAACGCAGAGTCAGGAGAAAAAGGACACGCTGCGCGCTTTGGGTGCAGAGCTCGTGCTTGTGCCAGCTGCGCCTTATGCGAACCCGGGGCATTTTGTGCACACATCACGCCGGCTCGCGGAGGAGACCGAAAATGCCGTCTGGGCAAACCAGTTCGACAATATTGCCAACCGCCGCGCGCATATTGAAACGACTGCCGAAGAAATCTGGACGCAGATGGGCGGCAAAATTGACGGATTCATATGCGCCGCTGGCACGGGCGGGACGATCGCTGGCGTCGGGCTTGGGCTAAAGGCAAAGGATGAGGGCGTCACCATCGCTCTGGCCGATCCGCATGGTGCGGCGCTCTATAACTATTATTCCTGCGGCGAATTAAGCGCAGAAGGCAGTTCTGTCGCTGAAGGCATTGGGCAGGGACGCATCACCGCCAATCTCGACGGCGCGCCCATTGATACGCAATTCCGTATTTCCGATGAGGAGGGCCTTGTCTGGGTCCGGCGGCTTTTGGCGGAGGAGGGGCTCTGCCTTGGGCTGTCTTCGGGGATCAACGTCGCAGGTGCCATTGCGCTGGCAAAGCATCTGGGGCCTGGTAAGCGTATCGTGACGATATTATGTGATACGGGCTTTCGCTATTTGTCCACCATTTATAATCCGGCGTGGATGCGCAGCAAAAACCTGCCCGTGATGCCGTGGCAGCAAGACAGCTAAAAGCCATATTGGGGTTTAAGGAGAACGCAGATGGTCGAACAAAAGCAATCCGCAATTCAGCGTATTCAGGTAGGGCTGGTCGGGCTCGTCGTCGTGCTTTTGTTCGTGACATTGGCCAATATGGTCCTTGACCGGGTGAGTGACGGGCCACAAACAGGCGGCGTCCCTGAAACTGCACCCCTGACAGCGGACAAGGACGCGACGCCGGATGAACCGCTGGCGGAGCTGGGCGTTACACCGGTGGCCAAGGAGACCGACGCCGAAAGAGCCGCCAAGGATGCAGCGCAAACGCCGCGTTCATCCGCGCCCGCACGGTAATATTTGCTTGGTGATTGATAGATTGGCCCAGTTCGGCGGTAGAAAGTGGCTGCTTGTCGCTTTGTTGGCGGCATTTGCGCTTTTGCTTTTGCTCGCTGGCTTTGCCACTACGCGTCCAACAGACAGTCGGCCAAAGCCGCCCTTGGGGCTGATGACTACGCTGCCGCTGGTATGGAGCGAGGGAGGTATTGAGGCGGATCTGGCCAAGGACGCCGCCCCGCATCCCGCCTTTACGCGTCTCAGCGTGCATTATGACATCACGCCCATCGACGATCTGGAGACTTGGGCGTCAAGGCCTAAGCACATGCTTCTGCTCGCGCAACCGCGGGCCTTTGCACCACGCGAATTGGCCTCGATCGACAACTGGGTTCGGCAGGGTGGCCTTGTGTTGATACTTGCCGACCCCGCTTTGCAATGGGGAAGCCTTTACCCCTTGGGCGATAAACGGCGTCCGTTGTTTACGTCGATGCTGTCGCCCTTGTTAAACTATTGGGGGGTGGAGTTGGTCTTGCCGCTTGAGGACGAGGGGCCTGCTTCCATGCGCAAGATTGGCGTGTTCAATATCCGGACGGTAACACCTGGGGAATGGCTGCCCAAACAGAGCACTGCCAAGAACCGCTGCGCAATATTGGCGAAAGGCCTTTTGGCGGATTGCCGGATTGGCACAGGGCGCGCTATTCTTGTGGCCGATGCCGATTTTCTCGATGCCGCCTTTTGGGAAGGGCGGGGGATGCGGATACTCACCGGCAAGGATGAATTTGCCAATATAGCCCTGCTGCAAGCGCTTTTGACAGCTCTGCAAGGCAATAAGGGGCTGGACGGGGATTTTGTGGGAAAATGAAGGACGATGAGAAAAATGGTGCCGCAATCACCCGCAAAGCCACCGATTTTGGCGTTTTGGGTTCCATAAAATCCCTTCCATTATGCCACCTGCATTTGGAGCGATGTACAAGAAGTAACGGAATTTCGACGTTTTGCCAAAAATGAGATAATTTTTCCATAAAATCCCTCTTTTCATCCATGAAATCCCTTGCTATACACAGTCATCAAGGGGTGGATTCCTGATTCTATCGGTCGTTACGGCGTCCGCATGGCGATATGCTTCGCCATGATTAGAGATCTGCGCCCTTTTTTCGGAGGGGGTGCGGTTAGTGTCAGCGTTGGTCGTCTTTGCAGGTTCGGGGGTGTCAAATGTCGACGCCAAAGGCCGCACGACCATTCCTGCAGAACTGCGCGACAGCGTCCAGCAATCCAGCGGCAGCAACAGCGTGTGTATATCGCGCCATTCCACCCTGCCTTGCCTGATTGGCTTTGGCGGCTCCGAGCGGCTTAAGCTGCGCGCCGATATCGAGGCGCAATGGCAAAGCGCCGTTAATCGCGGTACCGAATTTGACCGCGAAATCGCAGGCGTTTCAGCATCCTCCATTTTCGAGACTGCATTTGAAGCCAGTGGCCGCTTTGTGCTTTCGCCGATGCTCAAGCATTTCGGTCGCATTGAAGATCGCGCCTTCTTTTTTGGTGCGACAACGCATTTCATGCTGTGGAACCCCGACGTCTTCCTGAAAGAAGCGCCTGCGGCATTTAATCCCGTTAAGGATGAGCTAAATTATTGGCTGTCCCAGACAAAGCGGGACAAATGAACGCTCCAGCTCCCCATATTCCAGTCTTACTGGATGAAGTAATTCACTCTCTTGCCATCACCCCTGGCGCTGAGATCGTGGATGGTACCTTCGGTGCAGGTGGATACAGCCAAGCGATACTGGCTGGCGGTGCGCGCGTTTACGCGTTCGACCGTGATCCCGATGCCCTTAAAGAAGGTGCGGACCTTGCGGGCCGCAGTGAAGGCGCTTTGCGTCTTTACGCGGCCTGTTTTTCTAACATGGACGATGTCTTGATGGCCGACGGCATTACGTCGGTCGATGGCGTCGTATTAGATATCGGCGTTTCGTCGATGCAGCTTGATCGCGCTGAGCGCGGCTTTTCTTTCCAAAAGGATGGCCCGCTTGATATGCGCATGGGTCAGGACGGCATGACGGCGGCAGACTTCGTCAACGAAGCCGAAGAGGCTGACATTGCAGACATTATTTACCGATATGGCGAAGAGCATCGTTCGCGCCGCATCGCGCGTTCGATTGTCGCTGCGCGGCCCATAGAAACCACCGCGCAATTGGCCGCGATTGTCCGCAAGGCCGTTGGTCACAAGCCCGGCGCGCCGAAAGACCCCGCTACCCGCGCCTTTCAAGCCATTCGCATTCATGTGAACCGCGAATTGGACGAGCTGACCGACGGCCTTGAGGCTGCCGAACGCATGTTGAAACCAGGTGGCCGCTTGGCTGTCGTCACCTTCCACAGTCTTGAAGACCGCATCGTAAAGCAATTTTTGCGCCGCCGTAGTGGCGCAGAAGCCGCAGGTTCGCGTCATGTGCCATTGGTTGGCCGCGACGGCCCGGACCCCACTTTTGATAAAGCTGACAAGGCAGTCCGGCCATCGGACGCTGAACTGGCCCGTAATCCACGGTCACGTTCGGCAACCTTACGTTCCGCAACCCGCACACACGCCGCCGCATGGGCAACAGGAGGACTTGCAGCATGAGTCTCGCTATCAAAAGACTTCAGAATCTCGGCTGGTTGGCTTTGGTTTTCATGGTTGCCATTCTGTTGTATCCCTTGTCGCTCAATGTTGCGGCGACGCACGGCGATCTTGTGTCGGTTGATCGAGAAATTCTTGAAACAAAGAGGGAAATCAGCTTTCTTCAAGCGGAAATCCGAACGCGCGCCAGCCTTCAGCAGCTGGAGGAATGGAATGAGCTTTTGTACGGCTATCAGCCACCATCGGCGCAACAATTTGTTAGTGGTGAAGCTGCGCTTGCAGAACTGACCGGAGATCTGCAACAGACGAAACCAGTGATGATGGCTTCTGCAGATATCGACGTCGCGCCAAGCGCGAATCAGGCGAACCCTGCACCAACGATTGAGGCCGTAGTGAAAAAGTCGACCGCGATTGCAACGGCCGTTGCGGCCCCGATTTTCGCCGAGCCGGCAAAGCGCGCCGCGCCAAAACCTTTGGCGCCAAAGGTTGAACAGACCCGGACCGAGCGACTGGCGCGTATGGACGAAACGCTTTTGTCCGACGATCTGTTAAGGGACATTTCCGCTAAGTCCGCGAACGAACGCCGCCGGTAATGAACCCCCAACTGGCCCGCACAACCACTCGGAAAAGCGGCATCAACCCGCCACCATTTGCGGCGCACGGGTTTTGGCGCATGCTTATCCTGTTGCTGGCATTTGGCATGTTTGTCGTGCTGTTGATTGGTCGCCTTGCCACCTTGGCATTGTTTGAGAGCACGCGGGCATATGGTGCGACGAGCACTGAATATGTCCCTGAACGGGGCGACATTGTGGACCGCAACGGCATTCCTTTGGCGCGCAGCATCTATGGCTATGCGATCTGGGTAAAGCCAGAAGATATTCTGGGCAATCGCAAGCAATTGGCGAACCAATTAGCGGGAATCTTCCCGGATACACCAGCTTCTGAATTTTATGCCAAATTGACCGCAGGCAAGCCCGGCTATCTGCGGAAACGCGCGTTGCCAGAGCAAGTTCGGCAGGTGCACAGCCTTGGCGAAATCGCCATCGAGTTCCCGCGTGAGGCCACGCGCTTATATCCGCAGCATGATATGGCGGCGCATGTCTTGGGCTTTGTAAATCGCGATGGCAAAGGTGCGATGGGCATGGAACGGGTCATGAATGACTATCTGCGTGACCCGTCAAAGCGTTCTGCGCCGTTGAACCTTGCGTTGGATGTCCGCGTGCAAGCCGCGCTTGAAAGCGAGCTTGCATCCGGCATGGCTGCAACGACTGCCAAGGGTGCGGCGGGCGTGATCCTGGATGTGCAAACGGGCGAAGTCATCGCCATGGCCACCCTGCCATCATTCAACCCAAACCGGCCATCTTTCGCCAACATCCCCGACCTTGGGGAAAATATAGTCGATGGCCGCTACCCGATTTCGCGGCAAACCAATAATGTCACCAACCGTGTCTATGAACTTGGATCTACGTTTAAGCCACTGACGGTGGCAGCGGCGATGGACGCGGGAACGGTGCGCGACCTGTCTTTGCGTTATGATGCCACCAGGCCGCTTCAGGTCGGCAAGTTCAAAATTCGGGACTCGCACCCTTCGGAACGTTGGCTCAACGCGCCAGAATCGCTGATCCACAGTTCGAACATTGTCACTGCGCAAATTGCGGACAATCTGGGTGCCGCCCGCATGGACGCGATGCTGCGCACGATGCATTTCAACACGCGTCCAGACATTGAGCTCGCCGAAAAAGCGATGCCGCTTTATCCCAAAACATGGGGCCGTCTTACCAATATGACCGTTGGCTTTGGCCACGGGATTTCGGTGACGCCGCTGCATTTGGCCAGCGCTTATGCCGCGATGGTCAATGGGGGTATCTATCGGCCGGCGACGATGTTCAAGACAAAGGCCGGGGCAAAAATCCCCGGAAAACGGGTTTTTAAGGCCGCAACCAGCGCGCGGATGCGTCAGATGATGCGCATGATTGTGGTCGACGGCACGGGCAAGAATGCCGACGCCTTGGGCTATCGCGTCGGCGGAAAAACCGGCTCGGCGGAAAAACCCGGCATTGGCGGATATAGCCGCAATCTCGTGGTCGCAACCTTTGCCGCTGCATTCCCGATGGACAATCCACGTTATGTGGTCCTTGCTATGCTGGACGAACCAAAGGGCACCGAGGCATCCAGCTTTCAGCGGACCGCAGGCTATACCGCTGCACCGGTCGTGCAGAAAACGGTGACTCGCATTGGTCCGTTATTGGGGATCATTCCGGATATGAAACGCGATGTTGATGTATCCGAACTGATGCCATTATTGTGGAAGGCGAAGGGAGAGCAATAGTGAAGCTCGGGCAATTGGTAAGCGGTGCCGACATGGCATGTGCCGACAGAATAGTGACCGGCTTTGCCATCGACCATCGGAAGATTGCGCCCGGCACCGTTTTTGGAGCATTTGAAGGCGCCGCGTTAAACGGCGAAGACTTTATCGACGATGCGATTGCCGCTGGTGCCATTGCCGTTGTCGCACGTCCCGAAGCCGTGGTGCGCGGCGCAGTGCATGTTGCCGAAGCCAACCCGCGCAAAGCTTTCGCGCGTCTTGCGGCAAAATTCTTCCAACCTTTTCCAGACCATGTTGCAGCCGTCACCGGAACCAATGGTAAGACATCGACCGCAGAACTGACGCGGCAGCTTTGGCGCATGGCGGGGCATAATGCAGCATCGATTGGCACTTTGGGTATAACTACGGCGTCGGATCAGGCCAAGACCGGACTGACGACGCCCGACATCGTAACCTTCCTGTCCAATATGTCTGGGCTAGCGCGCGAAGGCGTCAGCCATGCGATATTCGAGGCATCAAGCCACGGCCTGTCCCAATATCGCAGCGAAGGCGTACCAGTTTCGGTTGCGGCCTTTACCAATTTAAGCCGCGACCATCTCGATTATCACGGGACCATGGAAGCTTATTTTGAAGCCAAGATGCGGCTGTTTGACGAGGTGGTTGACGAAAGCGGCTGCGCAGTCATTTGGGCCGACGATGCCTGGTCCGACCAAGTGATTGCCCGCGCGCGCAAACGCGAGCTCCGCCTGATTACGGTTGGTGAAAAGGGCAAGGGCATCCAATTATTATCGCGCCAACCGACCCAGCTTGGGCAGACCCTTGAACTGCGTATTCAGGGCGATGTGCACAAGTTGAAGCTACCGCTGACCGGTGCGTATCAGGCCGCCAACGCTTTGGTCGCGGCTGGCGTGGTCATGGCAAGCGGTGGAGAGGTCGAAAGCCTGCTGTCGCATTTGGCGCGGGTGCAGCCAGTGCGCGGACGTTTGGAACGCGCGGTGATTACCAAAAGCGGCGCGCCCGTTTACGTTGATTATGCACATACACCCGACGGCTTGCGCGCGGCAATTGCGGCCTTGCGTCCCCATACCAAGGGCAAGCTCATTACCGTATTTGGTGCAGGCGGCGACCGCGACACCGGCAAGCGTCCGGAAATGGGCGCGGTGGCCGTGGCGGATTCCGACATTGTGATCGTCACCGACGACAACCCGAGAAGCGAAGATCCGTCGCTTATCCGTGCGGATGTGATGGCGGGTGCGAAGGGCGCGCATGAAATTGGCGATCGGCGTTACGCGATTGCCTTTGCCATCGAACATGCCGAGCCGGACGACATCGTCCTGATCGCGGGCAAGGGGCATGAGCAAGGACAGATCATCATGGGCCGTGTTTTGCCCTTTGACGATGTCGAAGTTGCGCGGGAATGCGCGGCATGATCCCGTTGTGGACATTCGAAGAACTGCTGGCGGCGACGGGCGGCACAGCGTCGGGGCATTTTGATGCCACTGGCGTTGCCTTTGACTCGCGTGAAATCGGCACAGGCGACTTGTTTCTGGCGTTGAAAGGCGCGGAGACCGACGGGCATTTGTTCGTCGACAAGGCATTTGCCAATGGCGCAGCAGGCGCAATTGTGTCGCAGCCAGTGCCGCACCCGCATATCCGTGTCGCCGATACGATGCAGGCATTGGAGGCATTGGGACATGCGTCGCGCGCACGGACCAAGGCAAAGATTATTGGCGTGACTGGTTCTGCGGGCAAAACAGGGACGAAGGAGGCGTTGTTTGCCGCGTTGGACCGATGTTCACGCGGCCGCGCGCACCGTTCGGTTAAAAGCTACAACAACCATGTCGGCGTCCCCTTAAGTCTGGCGCGGATGCCCGCAGATTGCGACTTTGGCATATTCGAAATGGGTATGAACCATGCAGGTGAAATGCGCGCGCTGAGCCATATTGTCCGGCCCGATATTGCCATCATCACCACCATCGCCCCTGCGCATATTGAATTTTTCAAGGATGAAAGTGGCATTGCCGACGCCAAGGCAGAGATATTCGAAGGCTTGGTCAAAGGCGGCACGGCGATCCTGCCTGCAGACAATGTGCATTATCCACGTCTGCGTGCTGCGGCAGAGCGCTACACCAACACGATCTTGTCCTTTGGTTTCAGCCCCGACGCCGATGTCCGGGTTATCGACCATCTCAATACGGCCCACAATGGCACGCTTATCACCGCAAAAGTGTGCGACGCGATGTTGTCCTTCAATTTGTCGCAACCCGGTGAGCACTGGATTGCCAATAGCATGGCGGTATTGGCTGCGGTAATGGCCGCTGGCGGTGATCTGGCGTCTGCGGGCCTGGCCATGGCCGAAATGGGCGGCCTATCTGGACGCGGCGCGCGGCATGATGTGGCCATATCTGGCGGCAATGTGCATGTGATCGATGAAAGCTACAACGCCAACCCGGCCTCCATGGCGGCAACGATTGGCCAGTTGGGACTGTCGGGCGGCGGACGGCGTATAGCTGTTTTGGGTTCGATGAAGGAATTGGGCGACAAGGGTGATCATTATCACCGTGCGCTTGCTGTGCCCTTGGCCGCCGCAAAGGTGGATTTTGCGATCCTCGTCGGTAAAGAGATGGAAATTCTCGCCGAAGAGTTGAAAGCAGGGGTTGAGGGACCGAAGGAATTCGCGCATTGCGCGACCGCGCAGGAGGCACTTGGCGTCCTGCAACAATATCTTTGCGCATCGGACACGGTTTTGGTCAAAGGTTCCAATTCTATGGGACTTTCCACCATCGTCAGCGCGCTGACGGGTGGGGAAAACTGATGTTATATGTTTTGGCCGAATATCTTGGATTTCCGGGTATTTTCAACCTTATCCGTTATTTAAGTTTCCGGTCGGGCGCGGCGATTGCCACGGCGTTGATCATCGGCCTGCTGATTGGACCACGCTTTATCAGCATGCTGCGCGTGCGTCAGGGCAAGGGCCAACCCATTCGCAGTGACGGGCCACAATCGCATCTGGCCAAGGTCGGTACGCCAACAATGGGCGGCTTGATGATTTTGGTGTCGGTCGGCATTTCGATGCTTTTGTGGATGGACCTGAAAAACATATATGTCTGGGCCTGTTTATTGGTGACCGCTGGCTTTGGCATGGTCGGTTTTCTCGACGATTATGACAAGGTCAAGAAACGCAGCCACAAGGGCGTGTCCGGCAAAGTCCGGTTGTTGTGGGAATTTGCCATTGCCGGCGTCGCGGTATCGTTGATTGTCTGGCAATCGGGCGGCAATTTATACCTGCCGTTTGTCAACGGCCCCGTCATCGACCTTGGTTGGTGGTATGTGCCCTTTGGGGCGTTTGTGATCGTTTCATTCGGCAATGCAGTAAACTTGACCGACGGCCTTGATGGATTAGCCACCATGCCCGTGATCATCGCCTCAATCGCGTTCATGCTGATCGTCTACATGGTCGGCAACGCCAAATATGCCGCGTATCTGGGTATTCCATTCTATTTGGGGGCGGGCGATCTTGCGATGTTGTGCGGCGCGATTGTGGGCGCTGGCCTTGCCTTTTTGTGGTTCAACGCCCCGCCTGCGGCGGTGTTCATGGGCGATACCGGAAGCCTTGCCTTGGGCGGAACGCTTGGCGCTATTGCCGTTGTGGCGCACCATGAATTTGTTCTTGCCATCATCGGCGGGCTTTTTGTAATTGAGGCGCTGTCTGTTATCATTCAGGTGTTTTGGTTCAAGCGGACTGGCAAGCGCATTTTTCGCATGGCACCGATTCACCACCATTTTGAACAGCTTGGCTGGTCCGAACCGACCGTTGTCATTCGCTTCTGGATTGTGGCTTTCGTATTGGCGCTTGCGGGGCTATCAACCCTCAAACTCAGATGATCACTACCCCTGCCTTTAAAGACCGGAAGTTCGCAATATTGGGACTTGCGCGCTCCGGCCTTTCGGCGGCACGTGCGCTTGTCGCGGGCGGGGCCGAAGTTTTGGCATGGGACAATGACGAAGGCGCGCGGGCCAAGGTTGCAGACATCGCCACGATTGCCGATCCGTTGCTAAGCGACTTAAAGGGCTATGAGGCCATTGTCGTTTCGCCCGGCGTTCCCATCAACCGCCACCCTATCGCTGATAAGGCAAAGGCGGCATGCATCCCGCTGATTGGCGATATAGAATTATTCGCGATGGCGCGGCCGAACCTACCGCCGCATCGTGTCGTGGGAATTACAGGAACCAATGGCAAATCTACCACGACGGCGTTGGTGCATCATCTGCTGGAGAGCGCGTCAATTCCGGTCCGCATGGGAGGCAATATTGGCCTGCCAATTTTATCGCAAGTGCCATTGCCCGCAGGCGGCGTTTATGTGCTTGAGCTTTCTAGCTACCAAATTGACATCACGCACAGCCTCGCGTGCGACGCCGCTGCGCTCATCAACCTGTCGCCAGACCATCTTGATCGCTATGATGGTTATGACGGCTATATGGCGTCGAAGGCGCGGCTGTTTGAAATGCAGACGGGCACAGAGTTTTCTGTGTTTGGCAAAGGCGACGCTGATACCGAACGCGTTTACAACCAAGTGCTTGCGCGGCGTGGGGCGGAATTTGTGCATCTCGCCGATCCGCAATCGGTAACGGGTCAGGCCGAATGGCCTTCGCTTCAAGGGCCCCATAATTTGCAGAATATCGCGGTGGCCATTGCCATCGTCGAATCGCTTGGAGTGACTGAGGCCCAATGGCGGCCAGCGATGCGCAGCTTCAACGGGCTTGCCCATCGGATGGAAGTTGTGGCCGAACGCAACGGCGTATTGTTCATCAACGACAGCAAGGCAACGAATGCGGCATCTACTGCGCCCGCCTTGGCCGCTTATCCGCGCGTGCATTGGATCGTCGGCGGCTTGCCAAAGACCGACAATCTCGACGAATGCATCCCCAATTTTGGCCATGTCGTAAAGGCTTACACAATTGGCGAAGCTGGTCCGTTGTTCCATGAATTGTTGTCGCCGCACATGCCTGTCGAACGCAGCGAGATGATGGGCGCAGCGGTGCATTCGGCAGCAGCCCAAGCACAGCCGGGCGACGTTATCATGCTTTCGCCCGCTTGTGCGTCCTTTGACCAGTTCAAAGACTTCGAAGCCCGCGGCGATGCGTTCCGCGCAATTGTGGAAGCGTTATGAGCGATCCAAAAGAGGCGCCCTGGGTCCTTGCGGCTAAAACCGGTAAAATCGGCTTTGCCAACCGCTTGGGCCGTGGCGACCGTTCGCCCTTGGGCGTGTGGTTTTGGGAACTCGATCGCGTATTATTATCATTGATGATGGTGTTGATTGCCATTGGGTTGCTGGCCGTCGCTGCGGCGTCGCCAGCGGGTGCGCAGCGGCTGTCGTCTTCAACGACGCAGCTTTCTTCGCTTTATTTCTTTTATCGGCAGTTGATGTGGGTCCTGATTGGGGTCCCGCTCATGCTTCTCGTGTCGATGTATCCGCGTGCACAAGCGCAACGCTTTGCGGTCTACGGCTTCTGCGTTTTTTTTGTTCTGCTTGCTTTGGTGCCCCTATTGGGACGCGAGGTGAACGGGTCACAAAGATGGATTGGCCCTGGTTTTGCGGGGCTTCAGCCGTCTGAGTTTCTGAAGCCTTTTTTCGCGGTCATGATGGCGTGGATTATTAGCTGGCGGATAAAAGACCCAAGCTTACCCGTTCTTATCCTGACCAGCATTGCCACTGGCCTTGTGTGTTTTTTCCTGTTGCTTCAACCGGACCTTGGGCAAACTATCTTGTTCATGGGCACTTGGTTTGCGCTGATGATGGTCGCTGGCGTGCCTGCAAGCCGGTTGTGGTTTCTCGTGATCAGCGGCGTTGTGTTCATCCTGCTGGCCTATAACTTCTACCCCGTCGCAACCCAGCGGATAGACGCGTGGATTTTTGGTACGGAAGGGCTGACGCATGACAAGATGGCGCTGGCGACCTTAACCAACGGGGGCTTCATTGGCCTTGGCCCGGGGCTTGGTATCAAGAAATATTCTCTGCCTGAGGGGCATACCGACTATATATTCTCGGTCATCGGTGAAGAATTCGGCCTTTTGGCCTGCATGGTCATCGCCCTTTTATACTTCGCGATTTTGGTCCGCATCATCATCCGCTTGCTGGATGAGAAAGACCAGTTTGTGGTCATGGCGGTCACGGGGCTTGGTGCGCAATTTTGCGGACAGGCAATGATTAACATCGCCGTGAATTTGGGTGTTTTCCCGTCAAAGGGGATGACTTTGCCCTTCATTAGCTACGGCGGATCGTCTATCTTGGCGCTCTCGATTACCTGCGGCCTGATACTCGCATTGACGAAGCGAAACCCATATCTTGACCGGTCGCTTTATATGGTGAAGGGACACAGGTCATGACCATTTCTCGGCATTATGTGTTGGCCGCTGGCGGAACTGGAGGGCATTTGATTCCTGCCTTTGCGTTGGGGCAGGAACTGATCAATCGCGGCCATCATGTGGCGCTGATCACGGATGCGCGCGGTGCGAAAATTCCGGGCTGCCCTGATAAGATGGCCACGCATATCTTGCCCGCTGGACGTATTACCAAAAATCCGGCGAGCTGGATTCCCGGCATAAAGGCGATTGCCAAAGGCCGTATTATGGCGCGCCGCCTGTACGAAAATTTTGCGCCCAGCGCCGTGGTCGGCTTTGGCGGTTATCCGGCGTTTCCGGCATTGCTGGGTGCCTTTGCCGAGAAAATACCAGCGATTATTCATGAACAAAATGCCGTGCTTGGCCGCGTGAATCGTTTCACCGCGCGGCGAGTGAACGCCATCGCCACCTCTTATCCCGACATACTCCGCCTGTCGCCGCGTCATGCCGGCAAGGTGCATCTGGTCGGCAACCCGGTGCGCGAAGAGGTGCTTGATTTGCGTGACCAGCCTTATCCGCCTTTATTGGCCGACGGCATATTCCGCGTGCTGGTAACCGGCGGAAGCCAGGGCGCGACGGTGCTTTCCGATGTGGTGCCTGATGGGTTGTCGATGTTGCCGCTTAATTTACGGCGGCGTTTGCAAGTGACGCAGCAATGCCGCGCTGAGGATATTGACGCGGTGCGGGCCGCTTATGCCACCCATGACATTCCAGCGGAGCTGGCGACCTATTTGCCTGACTTGCCGCAACGGCTTGGCTGGGCGCATATGGTGATATCGCGGGCCGGGGCATCGACGATTGCCGAGCTGACATGCGCTGGACGGCCCGCGATACTAGTTCCGCTGCCCAGCGCCACCGATGATCATCAAAGCTATAACGTCAAGGAAATGGTGCACGCCGGCGGCGCGCGCGCAATCGCGCAGCCCTCCTTCACTGCGGTTGAACTCGCCAAGCAGATTCAGAAGATCACGTTGGAACCCGGTGCGCTGGAAAATGCAGCGAAGGCCGCCAAAAACTGCGGCCGACCAAATGCGGTTGCCGATCTTGCCGACCTGGTCGAATCCTTCGGTCGCGCCCCCATCATGCATGGCATAAAATCAAAACCCCAACCCAGCGGTGCTTTCAGCCCATCCCCCGCACTTGCCACAGAGATTGCATCATGAGAGGTGTTCCAACCGATATCGGCATTGTGCATTTCGTCGGCATAGGCGGCATCGGCATGTCGGGCATTGCCGAGGTCATGCACAATTTGGGCTACCAAGTGCAAGGCAGCGATATCGCCGACAGCTATGTCATTGATGGCCTGCGCCAACGCGGTATCAAGGTGATGATTGGCCATAGCGCCGAAAATTTGGGCGAGGCAGCGGTGGTGGTCACATCGACTGCGGTGAAGAAAGGCAACCCAGAACGCGACGCCGCTTTGGAACGGCGCATACCCTTGGTTCGCCGCGCCGAAATGCTGGCCGAATTGATGCGGTTGAAAAACACGGTCGCCGTGGCTGGCACACATGGCAAGACGACGACGACATCGATGATTGCTGCGATGCTTGACCATGGCGGCATTGACCCTACGGTCATCAACGGTGGTATCATCAACAGCTACGGCTCTAACGCGCGCCTGGGTGCCAGCGACTGGATGGTGGTTGAGGCGGACGAAAGCGACGGCAGCTTCCTGCGGCTTGATGGCACGCTTGCTGTTGTCACCAACATCGATCCCGAACATCTTGACCATTATGGTGATTTCGACGCAATCAAAAACGCCTTTGTCGAATTCGTCGAAAACGTTCCATTTTATGGCGCTGCGATCATGTGTCTCGACCATCCCGAGGTGCAGGCGATACTGCCCAAGATCCGCGATCGCCGGATCATTACCTATGGCTTTTCGGCGCAGGCCGACATTCGCGGCGAAAATGTCGCGCCGCATCCCGGCGGTAACAGCTTCGACGTCGTAGTCCGCGCCCGCGACGGGTCGCAACGGACGATAGAAAGCATCGACCTTCCGATGCCGGGCCGCCACAATGTGCAAAATGCGCTGGCGGCTGTTGCGGTTGGCCTTGAAATGGGGATGAGCGATGAGGCCGTTGCCCATGGCTTTGACAAATTCGGTGGCGTTAAGCGGCGCTTTACCAAGGTCGGCGAAGTAGCCCTTGTTGATGGGGCAGTCACGATCATCGACGATTATGGCCACCATCCCGTTGAAATCCGCGCCGTTCTGTCTGCTGCACGCGAAGGCGCGCAGGGTCGTGTGATTGCCGTGGCACAGCCGCACCGCTTTACGCGATTGCGCGACCATATGGATGATTTCCAACAAGCGTTTAATGATGCCGACATGGTGTTCATATCGCCGGTCTACGCCGCAGGTGAGGGTCCGATAGACGGCATAGATGCAGACGCGCTGGTGCACGGCATTAAGGCGCGCGGGCATCGTTCCGCCGCGACCGTCACGGACGCAGGCGACTTGGCACGCAAGTTGGCGCAGGTGGTGCAGGGCCATGACATTGTCGTGTGTTTGGGCGCTGGCGACATCACCAAATGGGCTGCTGGCCTCGCCGACGCCATAAAGGCAGCGCGTGCATGACCACGCAGCTTCTGCCGCATGTAGAAGGCCGCTTGACCCAAGGCGCACCGTTGGCGCCGTTGGTGTGGTTCAAATCGGGCGGCTGCGCGGACATATTGTTTGAACCAAAGGATGTTGCCGACCTGCAATCCTTTTTGCGCGAACTTGATTCTAGCACGCCTGTCATGGCGCTTGGCCTGGGTTCGAACCTGATCGTCCGCGATGGCGGTGTCAGGGGCGTTGTCATCCGTTTGGGCAAGGCCTTTGCCAAGGTCACTTGCACGGATGCGGTGACGCTGGCGTGCGGCGCGGGTGCGTCGGGCATATTGGTTTCATCCACTGCGCGTGACAATGGCATCTCTGGCTTAGAATTTTTGCGCTCGATCCCTGGCACAGTCGGCGGCTTTGTCCGCATGAATGGGGGCGCTTATGGCGGTGAGGTAAAAGACATATTGCGTGATTGCGATGTGGTGATGCGCGACGGAACGCTGGCGACCTTGTCGGTGGAAGATATGCATTATTGCTATCGTCATTCCGAACTGCCCGATGGCGCAATCGTTGTGGCGGCACGTTTCCAGGGGCATCCGGGCGAACCCGAAGCGATCCAAGCTGAAATGGACCGGATTAGCGCATCGCGCGAAGCATCGCAGCCTTTGCGCTCTAAAACTGGCGGTTCTACCTTTAGGAATCCTGATGGACATAAGGCGTGGCAACTTGTCGATGCGGCTGGATGCCGGGGTCTTCAGATTGGCGGCGCGCAGGTGTCCGAAAAACACACCAATTTCTTGATTAATACCGGCGATGCGACCAGCGCAGATATTGAGGCGCTTGGCGAAGAAGTCCGCGCCCGCGTATTGGCGCATTCGGGCGTTGAGTTAACATGGGAAATACAGCGCGTGGGTGAAACGAAATGAGTAAGCAAATGCACGTCGCGGTGTTGATGGGCGGATGGTCGAACGAACGGTCTGTGTCCTTGACGAGCGGCAATGATGTGGCCGATGCGCTTGAAAAGCTTGGTTATAAGGTCAGCCGCATCGACATGGACCGTAATGTCGCACAAGTCCTTGCAGGCCTTCGCCCTGACGTTGTGTTCAACGCCTTGCACGGTGTTCCCGGCGAAGATGGTTCGGTGCAGGGCATGCTGGATTTGATGGGCATTCCGTACACGCATAGCGGCATGGTGACCTCCGTCATTGCAATCGACAAGGAACTGACGAAACAGTGTCTCGTGCCCGCCGGAATCCGGATGCCAAAAGGCACCATATTGGACAGCGAAAGCCTATATGCGGCTGATCCGCTGCCGCGCCCTTATGTGCTGAAACCTCTGAACGAAGGCAGCTCGGTCGGGGTGGCAATCGTTACAGAAGGCAGCAATTACGGCAACCCGATTGCGCGCGATGCCAAAGGGCCGTGGCAGGAATTTGACCGGTTGCTGGCTGAACCCTTCATCAAAGGCCGCGAGTTAACCGTGGCAGTGCTGGGCGACACAGCGTTGTGCGTGACCGAGTTGAAGCCCAAGAGCGGCTTTTACGACTTTAAGGCGAAATATATAGACGGCCTGACTGAACATATTTGCCCTGCGGAAATCCCTGCGGATATTGCCCAATATATGTTGGACACGGCCCTGCGTGCGCATCAATTGCTTGGCTGCAAGGGCGCCTCGCGCACCGATTTTCGCTGGGATGATGCAGCGGGCATGGATGGCGTTTTCGTTCTCGAAATCAATACCCAGCCTGGCATGACGCCGACAAGCCTTGTGCCCGAACAAGCGCGTTATGTCGGGATCAGCTACGAACAGCTTGTGGACATGATCGTTAAAGAGGCGCTGATTGTTAAAGGGGCATTGGCATAATGGCTGGTGCCGCACGTAAAGCGCCCGCAAAACGCAAGGCAAAAAGCCCAAGCCCACGGCAAAAGGTGCTGCAAGCTTCGTGGGTTGATACGTTGATACGCATACTGCCTTTGACCGAAAAGGAGGTGCAGCGGATTGTTACCTGGGTCATATTGGCGGTGCTCACGCTGCTTGCCTTGGTCGCCGCCCAATATGCTGGCCTGACCGCCGCCGCCTATCAACAATATGCCGCGCTGGCCGCCAAGGCTGGTTTCCAAGTAAAGCGCGTCCCGGTAACGGGCATGGAACGGGTGGACCAGTTGAAAGTCTATCAATTGGTGCTCGCCGAAAAAGACCGCGCTATGCCCTTGGTGGATATCGACAAAATACGCGCGGACTTGCTGCAATATGGGTGGATTAAGGACGCCCGCGTTTCGCGGCGCTTGCCCGATACGTTGGCGGTGGAGATCATTGAACGCAAGCCAGCGGCGCTATGGCAACGGAACGGAAAATATTCGCTGATCGACGCGAACGGGATCGTTCTGGCAAATGTCCGCGCGGGTGAGGGCGGCGATTTACCGACGTTGAACGGCAATGAGGCCAATGAACATATCGTCGCGTTAAACGCCTTGCTCGACAATGCCTCGGCGTTGAAATCGCAGGTTTCAGGCGCAAGCTGGATAGGTAACCGACGCTGGGACTTGCAGTTCCAGACGGGCGAAACGCTGGCTTTGCCAGAGGGTGAGGCGGAAGCTGCCAAAGCACTTTTGAACTTTGCACGGTTGGACGGTGTCCACCGTTTGCTTGGCCGCGACCTCATCCATTTTGACCTACGCGACCCCGATCGCGCCTATTTCCGCAAAGCACCAAAGGCAAAACCTGTTAAAGCGGATAACAACGATGATAACGAAAACAACGAAATCACATCAAAAAACAATGGACTAACGGCATGAAGACGACGCGTGCCGAACGGCTGATTTCGGCGATTGATATCGGTTCATCCAAGGTGTCCGCATTAATCGTACGGCAAACCGAAAATGGCGATCTGCTGGTGCTGGGCACTGGTCAGCGCGAAAGTCGCGGCGTAACCCGTGGCTGCATTGCGGATGTCGAACAGGCCGAACTGTCTGTCCGCCACGCGGTGGAGCAGGCCGAACGTATTGCTGGTCTGAACATTGACCGCGCTTGGGTCGGCATGTCGTCGGGCGGGCTCGATAGCATGTTGGCGCCCGTTGAAATGGAACTGGGCGGCGACCGCATCACGCAAGACGATGTCGATGAACTGCTTCAGGCCGGACGCGCCAATATCCAGACGGGCGGCAAAATTGCGTTGCATATTCAGCCTACGTTATATGCGCTCGATGGTGTTGGCGGTGTAGCAAATCCGGTTGGGCTGCACGCAGATAGGCTTGGCGTTGACGTGCATGTCATCCTTGCCGACCAATCACCCGTCCGCAACATGGATATGACGGTGCGCTCCGCACATTTGGATGTTGATTCGCTTGTGGTCGGACCGGTTGCAACAGGTCTTGCCTGTTTGACGGCCGAAGAGCGGGAGCTTGGCGTTGCACTTGTCGAATTTGGGGCAGCAGTGACCAACGTGTCGGTGTTCATTGGCGGGATGCTGGTCGGACTCGAAACCATTCAAAAAGGCGGATCGGACATCACCGACGATATCGCTTCGGTCTTTGGTATTCGCCGCGCGCAGGCGGAGCGGCTGAAATGTTTTCATGGTTCGGCGCTGACCAGCCCACGCGATCATCAGGAAGTGCTCGACATCGGCCCGGACGAAAATGGCGTTGAACCCGGCAATCAAGCGCCACGCATCACCAAGGCGCAGTTGAATGCGGTCGTCTGCCAGCGTGTCGACGGAATTGTGACCGAAGTTGCGCAGGCGTTGAAAACGCTCGGCTTTACGGGGCCATCCGGGCATCAGGTTGTCCTGACCGGCGGCGGCGCGGAATTAAAGGGTGCCGCCGAACATATGCAGAGCGCATTAGGCCGCACTGTCCGCATCGGGCGTCCCGCCGGGCTTATCAGCATTCCCGAAGCGCATTCGGGGCCCGCATTTTCAACGCTCGTCGGGTTGATTCATTATGCGGCATCGGATCGGATCGAACTGCAATCGGGCTATGATTTGCGCGCCGAACATTTGGGCGGATCGATACCAAGTTTGATTGAACGGCTAAAACGGGCGGTTCGTGAGAACTTCTGACAGAAACCTGTGCAAAAAGGGTAATTTTCTGGTGTGCGCTTTACGCTTTTGTGTAAAAAGCATGTAAAATTCGAACAAGCCAAAGAGGCTAAGGGGATAAAATTATGAGCATCAATATCGGACCACCTATGGTTGACGAATTGAAGCCGAAAATTGCCGTGATTGGCGTTGGCGGTGCTGGCGGAAATGCGGTTGCCAATATGATAAAGGCGAAGGTTGAAGGCGTCGATTTCCTTGTCGCCAATACCGATGCGCAGGCACTGAACGCCTCGCCTGCGGACTATCGTATTCAGCTTGGACCCGAGATTACGCAAGGTCTTGGTGCTGGTTCGCGCCCAGAGGTCGGTCGCGCTGCTGCAGAAGAAACAATTGAGCAAGTGAAGTCTGCTTTGGCTGGTTGCCACATGTGCTTCATCGCGGCTGGCATGGGCGGTGGAACCGGAACGGGTGCCGCTCCCGTCATTGCGCAGGCTGCGCGCGAAATGAACATATTGACCGTTGGCGTTGTTACAAAGCCGTTCCTTTTTGAAGGATCGCGCCGCATGCGCTCGGCAGACTCAGGCATTGCCGAACTGCAACAGCATGTTGACACCCTCATCGTTATTCCGAACCAGAACCTGTTTTTGGTCGCCAACCCGAACACGACCTTCAAAGAGGCATTCTTGTTGGCCGACGAAGTGCTGCAACAGGGCGTTCGCGGTATCACGGACCTGATGGTTATGCCTGGCCTCATCAACCTCGATTTTGCCGATGTTCGTTCTGTCATGCACGAAATGGGCAAGGCGATGATGGGCACTGGCGAAGCCGAAGGCGATGGCCGTGCGCTTGAAGCTGCGGAGAGGGCGATTGCCAACCCGCTGCTCGACGGAGTGTCGATGCAAGGCGCAAAGGGCGTTATCGTCTCGATCACTGGCGGCGAAGACATGCGCCTGATGGAAGTTGACGAAGCTGCGAACCATATTCGTGAGCTCGTTGACCCCGATGCAAACATAATCTGGGGTTCGGCGTTCAATGAAAACCTGAACGGCAAAATTCGCGTTTCGGTTGTTGCAACCGGTATCGACAATGAAGGCCTGAGCGCATCACCCGCAACGCAATCGCGTACGCCATTTTCGTTTAGCCGTCCTGCACCGGCGCCAATTGCGGTGACCCCTGCGCCAATACCGGCTTTATTTGAAACCAACAATTCCGCGCCAGTCGAAGAACCAAACGCGGTTGCGGAACCAGAAATCGATTTAGAAGACGACAGCTTGGTCCTCGGCGGCGATTTCGAAGCCCCAGAAGCTGATGAAGACACCACTGCAGAGGGCGAAGAACAGTCGCCCGGGTCGAGTACCTTTTCCTCTAATTCTTGGGCAGGTGCAGATGCGCTTGAACTGAACGCGCCGGCAGACGCAAATGAGAACGCAAATGCGTCATCGCCTGCACCTGTTGATGTAACACAGGCGCCTGAGCGTGCGGCACCCCGCATTCCAACAGGGGGGACGTTGTTTGAACGCATGTCGAACCTGTCTCGCGGTCTTTCCCGGTCCGACGATGCAGATGACAAGGACCATGATGGTGCAAGCAGCACCGGCGTTCCGCGTTTCCTCGATAGGCAGAACAACTCCTAAGTGGTCCTGACCCTAAGCTGCGTCAGCAGCGCCGTGTCATTTCGTCCGGTTTAGGCAACCATTTGTCGGAGCATTGCGTAATCATGCTTTGCGTCCGGAAATTGGCGTTCAAATAAGGGCGAATGAATGTGACAATGTTACGTGATGCAGGGATAGTCTGTGCGCTCGTTTTATCATCGGGCGCGTTTGCGCAAGCCGTTGATGAAAGCGCGCTTGAGGCATTTGACCAGGCAACCCCTGCTGCACCGATAAATTCGGAGCCCGCTGGTGCAGCCGAGTTGCGTGCGGCCATGCGCCGTATATCTTTTAATCCCTCCGATGCTGACGCTATGGCCGATGCTGGCAACGCGTCGCTTGCCTTGGGGGACGCCAACGCCGCCTTGAACTTCTTCACGCGTGCCAATGCGCTTCGCCCCGGGAACAGCCGTATCGTGTCCGGTCTGGCGACGGCGACCGTGCGCACTGAAAATCCGTTTGAAGCACTGCGGTTGTTTGATCAAGCGGTCCGCCTTGGCGCGAATGAGCGGTCGATTGCGTTGGACCGTGCATTGGCCTTTGACCTATTGGGTAATTTTGGCCGCGCGCAGCAGGATTATAAATTGGCGCGGACAGCGTCCATCTCCGATGACCTCATTATCCGGCAAGCGGTGTCCTTGTCTCTGGCGGGGCAAAAAGAAGCCGCCGACGCGATGCTGTTGCCGCTGCTGCAACGCAACAGTTCCCCTGCATGGCGTGCCCGGGCGTTCATGCTTGCGGCCCGTGGGGAGCTGCGTGAATCGACGAAAGTCGCGCAAGGGTTCATGGATACAAGTTCGGCGCTGCGTATGGAGCGTTTTTTCCGGCTGATGCCCTCCCTGACGGCTGCTCAGAAGGCGGCGGCAATACATTTGGGTCATTTCCCGACGCGCCAAGCGGTCGGGCGTGACAGTGAACAAGTCCGCCGAATTGCATCGACGTTACCGCAGACGCCTGTCGTGTCCGGCAATAATCGCCTTATTCCCTCTGGCGCTGCGCTTGGACCAAAATCTACGCCAGCGCGTGATAGCAAAAACCCCCGGAAGCCTGATCGTAAACGCGACCAAAAGGCGCAGGAGCGTGCGGAAATTCAGGCGGTAGTCGCCAATATTCCCGAAGCACAGAAGCTGCCCAAGACAGACACGTCCCGCCTTGGCACTGCCACCGCGCGCGCCAAGACTGAGGAAGCGCAAGCCTCTCGGATTGCCAGTGTCAGCAATAATGCGCTGCCGGTGCCCGAAACCGCGCGCCCATTGGTCAGTGCAGCATTGCCAAGGCCTGCAAGCACGCTGACACCTGCGCCACTTCCGGCGCAGGCCAAGACAGCAGTTGCCGCAGAGCCTCAGCCAAGGCCTGCTGCCACAACGCCTGCACCGACGGCGACGGCTGTCGTGCCCGCTGCTATTGCGCCAGTACCAACCCAAAGCGGTGGGTCGATAAAAGAGGCGCTTCCTATATCGCAGGCCGCTGCTGTTGCCGGGCAAGCGCCTGAACCCGTGCCTGCGTTGCTGGTTGCGTCATCCATCTTTGATCTGGGCGCAATTGTGGAGGCCATTGATATTCCGGAAAGCGAACAACAGCCTTCGCAAGTTCCAGTCGATCTGAAAAAATTGAAACCACTGCCACCCAAGGCGACGGCAGAGCCAGCCAAGGTTGATCCCAAGGTTTTGGCGAAGGCCAAAGCCCAAAAGGACCATCCCGCGCGCTACTGGGTGCAGATTGCGGCAGGAAACGCCAATGCTCTTGGCTTTGATTATCGCAAACTCAACAAAACATATTCGGCATTGCTCAAGGCCCGGAACCCATACACGTCCGAATGGGGCAGGACGGACCGGCTGTTGGTTGGTCCGTTTCCCGACCTGAAAGCCGCAAGGAAATGGGAAGGCGACTATAAAAAGGCGGGTGGTGACGCCTTTATGTGGAAAAGCGAGATTGGCGAAGTCGTTAATCCGTTGAAAACAAAATAGTGGCTTCCGGTTGGGGACAGTTGGCGGCATAAGCGCGGCATGTCGCATCTTGCCCCTTATGCTTCCTTTCCTGATCATAGCCGAGGTCGGCTACATGCCGAACCGTCAAGCGATGTGCGCGGACCACGTGATATTTTCCAGCGCGACCGCGACCGTATCATTCACTCCATCGCGTTCCGCCGCCTGCGCCACAAGACGCAGGTTTTTATTTCCCCCGATGGCGACCATTTTCGGGTCCGCCTGACACATAGTCTTGAGGTCGCTCAAATTGGCCGGACGATCGCCCGCGCGCTGGGCTTGAATGAGGATCTGACGGAGGCCTTGTGTCTGGCCCACGATATTGGCCATCCGCCCTTCGGTCATGCGGGCGAGGATGCGTTGGAAGAAGCGATGAAGCCCTTTGGCGGGTTCGACCATAATGCGCAGACGCTACGGACGCTGACGCTGCTTGAATCGCCATATCCGTCATGGCCTGGATTAAACTTAAGCTGGGAACTGCTGGAAGGGCTGGCCAAACATAATGGTCCGGTTGCCAACCCCGGTTGGGCCTTGGCCGAAGTGAATGCAGGCTTTGACCTAAATCTGACCGATTGGCCTTCGTTGGAGGCGCAGGTCGCGGCGATCAGCGACGATATCGCGTATGACAATCACGATATAGACGATGGCATCAGGGCAGGGCTGCTTGACATGGACCAATTGCTTGAGCTGCCGTTTGTGGCGGACCGTTGGGAGGCTATCTTGGCCCGCTACCCCGATGTCCGGCCGCGCCGCTTGATCGGCGAGCTGACTCGTGAGCAGATTGGCGTGATGGTCAATGATGTGATTGAATCCACGCGCGCGCGCATAGACGAACTCGGGGTCAGATCAGCCGATGATGTGCGCAAAGCTGGCGTCATGATTGGTGGGTTTTCCTCTGAAATGGCAGCGCGTGAGCGGCGGCTTAAAAAATTCATGTATCAAAAGCTCTACCATCACCCCACGCAGACTGCGGCGGCGGTGGAGGCATCGAAGATCGTGCGCGAACTATTTGGGGTCTATCGAAACGATGTTCGGCTGCTGCCACCCGAATGGCGCGAGAATCTGCCAGAGCAAGACCCGGCGCGCAGCCGCCATATCGGCGACTTTCTGGCCGGGATGACGGATCGTTACGCCACCGACCGGCACCGCGAACTTTGCGGGATCGCGGCGTGAAATCGAAAATCGTCATTGCCGGTGGCTCGGGCTTGGTTGGAAAGCAGTTGGCGGATTTACTGGCCCGCAACGGCGTTGAGGTCCATTTGGTGTCGCGTCGACCTACCGCGCAAGCAACCCCCAATCTGCATGAACATGTTGCCCCAAGCGATGACTGGCCAGCGATTGTAACGCGAATCAAGCCGGCCGTCGCCATTTCGTGCTTGGGAACTACGATACGCACCGCAGGGTCGCGTGCGGCTTTCCGGGCCGTCGATCATGATCTGGTGCTTGCCTTTGCAGCGGCCAGCCATAAGGCCGGAGCGCAACATTTCATAACGGTCTCGTCGGTAGGCGTCACGCCTGCCAGCGGCAATTTCTACCTTAGAACTAAGGCCGAGATGGAGCAGGGGCTTCGCAACATTGGCTTTCAACGGCTTGATATCATGCGCCCGAGTCTGTTGACGGGTGGCAAGCGCGACGCGCACCGTCCGGGCGAGGCATTCGGGATTTTATTGTCGCCATTTGCCGACAGGCTGATGATTGGGCCGATGCGGAAATATGCCTCCACGCCATCCCATATATTGGCACAGGCCATCGCGGCGTTGGCAGATACGCCCGACGAAGGCGTTTTTATCCACGAAAATGATTCCATCCGCGCGCTCGCGGGTTGACTCTGCAAAATGCTAACGCCAATGGAGGACCGTCGCTGACGAAGCGGGAGAGCGTCCCTTAAAGGGACCGCCGAAGGAGCAACCGCCCCGGAATCTCTCAGGCAAAAGGACCGCTTCGGCTTTTGCGACACTCTGGAAAGCGCTTATCTTGGCCGTTTGCCGAGATACGCCACCGAAGGTGTAACCTGCCATATACGCCATGCACGGCGCATATCGCGGATAAAGCTCTCAGGTACCCGTGACAGAGGGGGCAGCAGACTTGGCGCTATCCAGCGCCGGTCGCTGCATCTTTTGAACGGACTGATATGAGCGAAGAAGACGAATTCGAACTCGAACCTATCGAAATATTGGAACTGCCGCTCGACGCCTGGCATCGTGACAAGGGTGCGCGCATGGTCGAATTTGCGGGCTACCACATGCCGATCCAATATGAAGGCATCATGGCCGAACATATATGGACGCGCGAAAATGCCGGGCTGTTCGATGTTAGCCATATGGGTCAGTTGATGCTGACCGGCGATGGTGCCGCCGAAGCGCTTGAAGCGCTGGTCCCCGGGGACATTTCCGCACTGAAAGAAGGCAAGATGCGCTATTCGCTCTTGCTGGCCGAAGACGGCGGCGTGCTGGACGACATGATGATTACGGCGGCTCCCATGGGGCTTTATGTCGTCGTCAATGGCGCAGTGAAGTGGGATGATATGGGCTATCTGCGCGAATATCTGCCCGACGAAATCACCATCAACAATATGGAAGATCGCGCATTGTTGGCGTTGCAAGGGCCCAAGGCGGTTGATGCGTTGAAACGTGTCGTGCCGGGCGTAGACGCGCTATATTTCATGGAGGCGGGTTCATTCTTCTGGGGTCCCAAAACCGACCCTGAGCCGCTTTGGATAAGCCGTTCGGGCTATACGGGCGAGGATGGCTTTGAAATCTCCGTGCCCGCAACGCACGCAAAGGCATTGGCAGACCAATTATGTGCGCAACCAGAGGTTAAGCCGATTGGCCTTGGCGCTCGTGATTCGCTCCGGCTTGAGGCGGGCTTGCCGCTCTACGGTCATGACATGAACCCTGAACTGGAGCCCGTCGAAGCCAACGCCGCCTTTGCCATCTCCAAACGCCGCCGGGCGGAAGGTGGCTTTGCTGGGTCTGATCGTATCCTAGAAGCGCTCGCCAACGGCCCTGCACGCAAGTTGGTTGGCCTTTCGGTCGAAGGCAAAATGCCCGTCCGCGAAGGCGCACCGATTTTTGTAGGCGAAGCGCAAGTGGGCGTCATTACCTCCGGCGGTTTTGGCCCAAGCGTCGGCGCGCCGATTGCCATGGGCTATGTTGATGCGGCCCATAACGCCGTCGGCACCATGCTTGCAGCCGAAGTGCGCGGCAAGCGCGTGTCCATTACCGTCGCAAATCTGCCTTTCATCCCACATCATTATCATCGCAAAGGAGCAAACACATGACCCGTTATTTCACCGAAGATCATGAGTGGATCGAAGTTGACGGCGATACGGCAACAGTCGGCATCACGCAATATGCGCAAAGCCAATTGGGCGACATCGTGTTTGCCGAAGTTCCTGCGGCAGGTGCAACGTTAAAAAAAGGCGGCGATGCAGCCGTCGTGGAATCGGTGAAGGCCGCATCCGACGTTTACGCGCCCGTCAGCGGGACGGTCATTGAAGGCAATGACGCGCTGGAGGGCGACCCCGCTTTGGTCAACAGCGACCCCGAAGGCGAAGGCTGGTTCTTCAAGCTGACCTTAAGCGACAGCAGCGAGCTCGACAGCCTCATGGACGCCGCCGCGTATCAGGCATTTGTCGACGGGCTTTAAGATAATCCGCTCGCGACGCGGGCTATGGAGATTGTAATGCGTTATTTACCGCTAACCCCATCTGACCGGCAAGCGATGCTCGGCGTCATTGGGGCAAAATCGATTGATGATCTGTTCTGTGATGTGCCTGCCGAGGCGCGACTGGATGGGCCGATCCGTGGCCTGCCCAATCACGCCAGTGAAATGGCGGTGGAGCGGCATTTTTCCGAACTTGCGCGTCAAAATATGACCGCGTCGCATAACCCGTTCTTCTTGGGCGCAGGCGCATATAAGCATCATGTGCCAGCGAGCGTTGACCATATCATCCAGCGCGGCGAGTTCCTGACGGCCTACACGCCCTATCAGCCCGAAATCGCGCAGGGCACGTTGCAAATGCTGTTTGAATTCCAGACGCAGGTTGCGCGCCTGTTTGGTTGCGATGTCGCCAATGCGTCGATGTATGACGGCTCGACCGCCTGTTGGGAAGCCATTGGCATGGCTGGCCGCATTACCAAGCGGACAAAGGCACTGCTGTCGTCAGGGCTGCATCCGCATTATGTCAGCGTGGCCAAGACAATGGCGCAATATACAGGCGATACGTTGGACACAAGATTGCCGGAACTGTCCGCACAGACCGACAGCGCGCGTTTGCTTGCCGCTATCGACGGCGAGACAAGCTGCGTCGTGGTGCAATATCCCGACATATTGGGGCGGATCGAAGACCTATCTGCCATCGCCGCTAAGGCGCATGCGCATGGGGCGTTGCTAATCGCCGTCGTGACGGAACCCGTTGCCTTGGGCGCGATCAAAGCACCCGGAGACATGGGCGCGGACATCGTGGTGGGTGAGGGGCAGTCGCTTGGCGTCGGCCTGCAATTTGGTGGGCCTTATGTTGGACTGTTCGCGTGCAAGGAAAAATTCGTCCGCCAAATGCCCGGTCGTTTATGCGGGGAGACTGTGGACGCGCAAGGCAAGCGCGGCTTCGTTCTGACTTTGTCCACGCGTGAGCAGCATATTCGCCGTGAAAAGGCGACTTCAAATATCTGTACCAATTCAGGTCTTTGTGCCTTGGCCTTCAGTGTGCATCTCACCTTGTTGGGTGAAAAGGGTCTGCGCGGATTAGCGCAGTTGAACCATGCACTAGCAGTGCAAGCTGCGGATCGGTTTACCCAAATTCCAGGTGTCGAATTGGTCAATGATAGCTTCTTCAACGAATTCACGTTGAAGCTACCCAAAGAAGCGCGGCCCATTGTGCGTGCGCTTGCCGACCGCAAAATACTTGGCGGCGTGTCGCTTGGGCGTCTTTACCCCAATGCAGACGCGCTTTCGAACGGCCTGCTTGTGGCCGTTACGGAGACCGCCACCAGCGCGGATGTCGAAACATTCGCCGTCGCTTTGCAGGAGATTTTGGCATGAACAGCATCAACCAGAGCGGATGGAAGCCCGAAATGGGCAATGTCGGCGACACGGCCCCTGCAACCTACACCGGCAACAAGGCGTTGATGCTGGAAGAGGCGTTGATTTTCGAGATTGGTACCGCCGGAACAACCGGCGTTGATCTCGCCGATGCACCGCAGATCGCGGCGCGTCTTGGTAATCTGGAACGGCACCGCGACATTGGCCTTCCCGGCCTGTCGGAGCCTGAGACGGTACGCCATTATACGCGCCTTAGTCGTCAGAATTACGCGATTGACCTCGGTTTCTTCCCGCTCGGTAGCTGCACGATGAAGCACAACCCGCGCCTGAATGAAAAGGTCGCGCGCATGGCTGGCTTTGCCGATGTCCATCCGTTGCAACCGGTCGAGACCGTCCAAGGTGCGCTTGGCGTTATTCACGAACTGGCACATTGGTTGGTTACGTTGACCGGCATGAAGGCCGTGGCGATGTCGCCCAAGGCAGGGGCGCATGGTGAATTGTGCGGCATCCTGGCCATTCGTGCGGCGCTGACCGCGCGCGGTGACGCCCGTTCGGTTATCCTCTGTCCCGAAAGCGCGCATGGCACCAATCCGGCGACGGCGGCCTTTGCGGGCTATGCGGTGGAGAATATTCCCGCGACATCGGAAGGCCGCGTTGATCTGGCTGCGTTGAAGGCGCGGCTTGGTCCCGATGTTGCGGGCGTCATGATCACCAACCCCAACACCTGTGGCCTGTTCGAGCGGGATATGCGCGCAATTTCGGACGCTGTGCATGCGGCGGGTGGCTATGTGTATTGCGACGGCGCGAATTTCAACGCGATTGTTGGTCGTGTGCGCCCCGGCGATTTGGGCGTTGATGCCATGCACATCAACCTGCACAAGACATTTTCGACCCCGCATGGTGGTGGTGGGCCGGGTTCCGGGCCAGTTGTCCTTTCCGAAGCATTGGCCCCGTATGCGCCGCTGCCTTTTGTCGATAAAAATGGTGATCATTATCGACTGGTCGAAGAGGAAACGGCTGGCGAGCATCACGGGTCCAGCTTTGGCCGCATGGTCGCCTTTCACGGCCAGATGGGCATGTTCACCCGCGCTTTGTCCTACATCATGTCGCATGGCGCAGATGGCTTGCGCCAAGTGGCGGAGGACGCGGTGCTGAACGCTAACTATATCTTGCGCAGTCTGGAAGATGTCCTTGAAGCGCCGTTCGCCCATAGCGGCCCTTGCATGCATGAGGCATTGTTTAGCGATAATGGGTTGGCCGAAGGCTTCTCCACGCTCGACATCGCCAAGGGTCTGATCGACGAAGGCTATCACCCGATGACGGTGTACTTCCCGCTCGTGGTGCACGGCGCGATGTTGGTGGAACCGACCGAGACCGAGAGCAAGGCCACGCTTGACCAGTTCATTGGCGCGCTGGGTCGCGTTGCGGAGCGGGCCAAGGCGGGTGACCCGTCGCTAAAGTCCGCGCCGCATTATGCGCCGCGTCGCCGCCTCGATGAAACGCAAGCCGCGCGTAAGCCCGTGTTGGTCTGGCGCGAACCCGAACAGGCAGTTGCGGCGGAGTGAGCGGACCGCAGCCGTTTGTTTTTGAAGCTGGCGCGGAGGTTAAGCGCCACGCGCCGGCGACGGAGCGCAACCGTGATGTGATTGCGCAAACATTGGCGCGCTTGCTTCCGACAGAAGGCCTCATTCTTGAAGTCGCCAGCGGCACCGGCGAACATGTCGTGCATTTTGCAAAGCGGTTCCCCGCACTGACATGGCAGCCAAGCGACCCGGACCCAATCGCCCTTGCGTCGATCAACGCGTGGCGTGCGGATTCCAACCTTCCGAATATGCGGCCCGCGATGTTGCTTGATGCGTCGGCAGAATGGCCGATAGCGAAAGCGGACGCGGTCGTCTGCATCAACATGACGCATATCAGCCCATGGGCCGCGACCGTTGGTCTATTGCGCAACGCCGCGCGCCTTTTGCCGCAGTCTGCCGTGCTTTTCATCTACGGACCCTACAACCAACGCGACGTCCCGCTGGCCGACAGCAATGCCGCCTTTGATGCGTCGCTGCGGCAACAAAATGCCTTATGGGGGCTGCGCTATGTCGATGACATTGCAGCAGAAGCCCATATATCAGGGCTCCATTTGGACTCAGTCATCGCTATGCCCGCGAACAATCTATCGTTGATTTTCCGCGCTTAGTCGTCGGCAAATCACAATATTGACAGGCCGCTATAATCTCTCGACACATTGCATCAGGCCTCTGCGAAAAATGGCCAGTGCTAGGAGAGAATGATATGGCCGTTGCCAGCTACGACATACTGAGCTTTGATGGTTTTTTAACGCACTGGGCGGCGGAACGGCCGGAATGGACCGCGCTTTCGCAGGAGGACCGCCATTTTACCTATGGCGAGTTGGAGGAACGCACCGCGAAGATCGTCGCGATGCTGCTTGGGTTGGGGCTGAAAAAGGGCGACCGGATTGCTTGGATCGGCAAAAACAGTGATCTATACTTTGCGCTTTTTTACGGCGCTGCGCGGATTGGTGTGGTGATGGTGCCCGTCGGATGGCGTCTTGCGCCTGCGGAATGGGCCTATATCGCCAACGATACTGGCGCACGCCTGCTCTTTGCGGGGCAGGGGTTTGAGGCGGGTGTGCACGCTCTGGCCCGCGAGATAGCTGGTGTTGACCGGGTTATAGCCGAAGAAGAAGCGCGCGATATGATTGACGCGACGGCGCGCACTGCGTTTGAACCTGCTGGCCCTGACGACGCCGTACTGCAACTCTACACCTCCGGCACGACGGGTAATCCCAAAGGCGCAGTGCTTTCCAACCGGAACCTGTTCGCGCTGCGTAAAAACGCAGCCGAAGAGGCGCATGCCTATAGCAAATGGGAAGATGATGAGGTCGTCCTCATCGCCATGCCTTGCGCGCATATTGGCGGAACCGGACTTGGCATCATGGCCATGGCATCAGGCCTGCCCGCGCTCGTACAGGCTGAGTTCTCGCCAGATTCCGTCTTTGATGCAATCGAAAAGGGCGGGGCAACGCGGCTTTTCATCGTCCCTGCCGCCTTGCAGATGATGGTCAACCACCCGCGTTGCCGCAACGTCGATTATAGCCGCCTTAAATATATCCTCTACGGCGCAGCGCCCATTCCGCTTGAACTGCTGCGCCAGTGCATGGATGTGTTCAGCGCAGAATTTATTCAGGTTTATGGTATGACGGAAACGACAGGCACGATCTGCATGTTGCCGCCCGAGGACCATGACCCCAATGGCAATACACGCATGCGTTCGGCCGGTAAGCCGCTTCCCGGCGTCGAATTGCGCGTGGTGGATGGGGCAGGGAACGATGTTCCGGTGGGCGAAGTGGGTGAGATTTGGACGCGGTCGTCCAACAATATGATTGGCTATTGGAACTTACCCGACGCCACGAAAGGCACTGTTGCCGACGGTGGCTGGATTAAAACCGGTGATGCTGGATATCTGGATGAAGACGGATATATGTATATCCACGACCGCGTGAAAGACATGATCATCACGGGCGGTGAAAATGTCTATCCCGCTGAAGTCGAAAGCGCGATTTACGGACATCCAGATATATTGGAGGTCGCGGTGATTGGCGTGCCTGACGCCAAATGGGGGGAAGCGGTGAAGGCGGTATGCGTTCCCAAACCCGGCGCACACATTGATCCCGAAAGCGTCATTGGCTGGGCGCGCGAACGCATTGCGGGTTTTAAGGTGCCACGTTCCGTTGACATCATTGCGGCGTTGCCGCGCAATGCGTCGGGCAAAATCCTGCGCAAGGACCTACGCGCGCCATATTGGGCTGGCTTTGAGCGGCAGGTAAACTGAAGCCGCTGAGAATTAAAATTAGCGCCCCACGCTGACATAATTAAACCCAGCGGCGGCTGTATCCTCGGGGCGGTAGATGTTGCGCAAATCCACAAGGACATCGCCCGCCATGGCCGCGTGTAGTTTTTTGAGGTCAAGCGCGCGATAGGCATCCCACTCGGTAACCAACGCCACGGCGTGTGCGCCTTGTGCGGCATCATAAGCGCTGTCGGCCATGATGACGTCGGGCAGGATCTTTGCTGCTTCTTCCATACCCTCTGGATCGTGGGCGTGAACGATTGCGCCAGCGTCCAGCAAGGTCTGGACAATCGCAATCGACGGTGCATCGCGCATATCGTCTGTGTTGGGCTTAAACGTCAGGCCAAGCAGGCCAATCTTCAGGCCGCGCACATCACCACCCAGCGCCGTGATGATCTTACGGCCCATAGCGCGCTTTCTAAGGTCATTTGCCTGCACCACAGCCTCAACCACCCGAACGGGGGTTTCATGGTCCTGCGCGGTCTTGAGGAGCGCGAGAGTGTCCTTTGGAAAGCAACTGCCGCCATAGCCGGGGCCGGCATGCAGAAACTTCGACCCGATACGGTTATCGAGGCCAATGCCGCGCGACACATCTTGCACATTCGCGCCCAGTTTTTCGCAGAGATCGGCCATTTCATTGATGAAGGTGATCTTCGTCGCCAAAAATGCGTTGGCGGCATATTTGATGAGTTCCGACGAACGGCGGCTGGTGAATAACAAGGGCGATTCGTTGAGGAAGAGCGGGCGGTACACAGCGCGCATGACATCGCGGGCCCATTCGACATCGCTGCCGACGACAATGCGGTCGGGGCGCTTAAAGTCGCCAATGGCGGCGCCTTCACGCAAGAATTCGGGGTTGGATACCACCGCAAAGTCCAACTCGGGGCTTGTTTCGCGGATGATCCGCTCGACTTCGTCGCCGGTGCCGACTGGAACGGTCGATTTCGTAACAACGACGGTGTGCGGATCGATCGCGCGCGCCAATTCCTCGGCAGCGGCGTAGACATAGCTCAAGTCCGCATGGCCATCACCACGACGCGAAGGCGTGCCCACGGCGATGAAAACCGCATCGCACCCTTTGACCGCTTCGGTAACATCCGTTGAAAAGCTTAACCGGCCTGCATCGACATTGGTTTTGACAAGCGCGTCAAGGCCAGGCTCGTAAATCGGCATGATATTGGCGTGCAGGCGGGTGATTTTGGACTCGTCCTTGTCCACGCAGACAACTTCATGCCCGAAATCGGCAAAGCACGCGCCAGATACAAGGCCGACATAGCCCGAACCGATCATAGCAATTTTCATTAAATGTCCTTCTTAAAGGCGATATCCGAATGTGTGCGCCTTATGATGTTATCCGCGCAGGAACAAGTCTTGCGGTATCCTGTTGCCAAGCCAAATCGAGACAGTCAATCGTTACAAAATGATCGGTGGGGACATGGGAACATAAGGTCTATTGTTGGCGCGCGTTCCAGATAATGTCTGCGATGCGCTGGCTGGCCTGCCCGTCCCCAAAGGGATATTGGCAACGCGCCATAGCGGCATAAGCGGTGTCATCGTCCAAAAGAGCGAATGTTTCCGACACGATGCGTTGTTTATCGGTCCCGACCAGTTTCGCACTGCCCATCATAACAGCTTCTGGCCGTTCGGTGGTCTCGCGCAGGACCAATACGGGTTTGCCGAGCGCGGGTGCCTCCTCCTGCACACCGCCGCTATCGGTCAGCATGATATGGCTGATGGACAGCAGCCGCGCAAAGCATGGATAATCCAGCGGTTCAATCATGGCGACATTGGGTAAGTCCCCCAACGCCGCATTCATGACCGCACGGACTTTCGGGTTCATATGGACAGGAAAGATACAGGCCACATCGTCACGCGCGGCAATGGCTTTTATCGCAGCCGCGATGTTCACCATGCCCGCACCAAAATTCTCCCTTCGGTGGGCGGTAATCCCGATAATTTTACGACCGCGAAATCGGGCCTCCAACGGCGCAAGGCCAAGAATGAGCGACGGATCGTGGGCAATTCGCTTTAAGACCCAATGCAGCGCATCAATCACGGTATTACCAGTTACAAAGACACGATCGGCAGGAATAGATTCTGCCCGTAATGCCGCTGCGGATATCTCGGTCGCGGCGAAATGTTGATTTGCAATATTGCTGATAATCTTGCGATTTACCTCTTCGGGCCATGGCTGATAAATGTCATGGCTGCGCAATCCCGCTTCGATATGGCTAACTGGGATCTTGCGATAATAAGCGGCCAGCGCGCCGACCATCGCTGTTGCGGTATCGCCCTGAACGATGACGCGATCGGGCTTCGCTTTGTCCACTACCACCCCAATTGTTTGCAGCAGGCGCGCGGTGAGCGCGTCGAGTGATTGTCCCGGACGCATGAGGTCAAGGTCATAATCTGGCACGATGCCGCTGATCGACAGTATTTGGTCCAGCATGTGCCGATGTTGCCCGCTGACGAGGACTTCGGTGAGCATATCCGGATGTTGCGACAGCGCGTTTATAACCGGGAACAGCTTAACGGCCTCGGGCCGCGTGCCGAAAATCACCAAATTCTTGTACATCTACGCTCCCTGCTCTCCTGCCTGAGAGAAGATTGTAGATTATATTAACATATTAAAAAGTAACGAGATTTTTTTGCGAGGAATTTTTTGTCGCAACATGCGCTAAGACAGCGGTGCTTCTTGCGTTTTCATTTCCTGTTCCAAGCGGCGCGACACCGCCTCGGGGGAGCCTGTATATTTGGCAAGCCGCGCATAAATGAGCGGGATGAGTATGAGTGTGATGAACGTCGCCAGTGTCACACCGAAAACAATCACCACACCAATGGCTGACCGCGCAGCGCCACCGGCACCACTCGCAATAGCCAAGGGAATGGCCCCGAATACCGTAGCAATAGATGTCATCAAAATGGGTCGCAAGCGACGGGTAGCGGCTTGTTGAACGGCCTCGAGTATTTCCATGCCTTCGTCACGTAACTGGTTCGCAAATTCGACGATCAGAATACCGTTCTTCGCGGCAAGGCCGACGAGCATCACAATACCAATCTGGCTATAGAGGTTCAACGTCATGCCGGTGAGCGCAAGACCAATGATGCCACCCCCGACCGCCAATGGTACCGTCATAATGATGGTCACAGGATGCACGAAGCTTTCAAACTGGGCGGCGAGCACGAGATACACGAGAAGGATGGTCAGTAAGAATACAAGCATGATTGAGCCGCCGGTTTCCTTGAAAGCCTGACTTTCACCACGATAACCAACTGCCAATACTTCGGGTGACGCTGCGGCTTGCTCTTCCAAAAAGGCCAAGGCCTCCCCCATAGTATAGCCCGGCGCGAGGCCCCCTTGCAGCGTGATTGCGCGCAGCTTGTTGAAGCGACCCAAATCGCGCGCGCCTGCGGTTTCGGTGTATTTTATGAGGTTGGCGAGCGACACCAATGATCCGTCACGCGTCCGAAGCTGGATCGCAGCGAGATTTTCGGCAGTGGCGCGATCCGCTGCATCCGCTTGCACGATGACGCGATATTCTTCGCCGCGATCTAAATAGGTCGATACCCGGCGCGAACCCAAAAGCGTCTGTAGTGCTTGGCTGACCTCTGCTACTGAGATGCCGAGGTCGCCCGCGCGCGCAGTATCGACCTGAATCTCCATTTGGGGTTTGGTTTCCTTATAATCGGAGTCCATGTTTACGATGCCGGGATTTTCACTTGCCGCGGCCAATATGCGGTCACGCGCAATGCTCAGCGATTCATATGTTGAACCCGCAATCACAAAATTTATGGGCTGACCGCGTCCACGTCCGATGGACGAGCGCACCGAAGCATTGCCGCGAACAGCAGGTAGCTCGGCGAGGATCTTGTTGACCTGCGCAACCACATCTTCGGTTTTCTCGGTCCGTTCGTCCCACGGTTTCAGAAAGACGATAAACGTCCCGCTGTTGAAATCGTCGCTGGGTCCAAATCCGCCGGGCGTGCGCTGAATGATTGACCTGACCGTACCCTTTTCGATCAGCTTCACAATGGGTTCCGACGCCTGAAGCATATATTTGTCCATGGCTTCATAGCCAGTGCCCTCAGGCGCGGAAATGTTGGCGCTCAATATGCCGACATCTTCGGCTGGCGCGAGTTCGGATTGCAATGTGGTGAACAGGAATCCGGCACATAAAAGAAAACTAAGCACGCCAAGCGATGTTACCAATGGCTTTGCGATAACGCGTGACAATAGGTGCGCATAACGACGCTCAAGCCGCTGAAACTTGTCATCCACCCATTTCGCCACGCGCCCGCGTTCTTCTTGCTTCAGCAACTTGGAACATAACATCGGGGCAAGGCTGAGGGCGACAAAGCCAGAAAAGGCAATGGCCGCAATCATCGCGCCTGCCAGTTCGCGGAAAAGTAAGCCCGTCTGGCCAGCCAGAAACATCACGGGCACGAAGACGGCGCACACGACGACGGTGGTGGAAACAACCGCAAACGCCACTTGGCGCGTTCCGGTTACTGCCGCGACCAAGGGCGGCTCACCCTGTTCAATGCGGTGATAGACGTTTTCAAGCACAACAATGGCGTCATCGACAACAAGGCCAATGGCCAGCACCATTGCCAATAGCGTCAGCAAGTTAATCGAAAAGCCGAGGAACCACAGGACGGCAAAGGTTGCGAGCAAGCAAATGGGCACCGTGACCGCCGGAATGAGGGTCGCGCGCCAACTGCCCAAAAACAGGAAGATGACCAAGACGACCAGCGCTGCTGCTTCTGCCAGGGTAACCCACACGCTGCTGATCGCCTTGCTGATGAACAACGAGTCATCGGAACCGACGGTAATTGTCATGCCTTGCGGCAAAGTGGGTTTGATCTGCGCGGCAAGTTGCTTCGCACGCTCTGCCACGGCCAGTGTGTTCGCGCCGGATTGACGCACAATACCCATGCCTAACGCAGATTCCCCATTGAGGCGGAACGCTGCGTAAGGATTTTCCGGACCCGTTTCGACCCGCGCCACATCACCCAGTCGCGTCAACGATCCATCTGCGCCACGCGCGACGATCAACTGGCGAAATTCGGCTTCCGTGCCAAAAGGGCGGCTCACCCGCAGCGTGACATTTTGATCGGTGGATTCAAGCCGCCCAGCGGGAAGCTCAACATTCTGGCTGCGCAAGGCGTTTTCAATGTCTATCGGCGTCAGGCCCAAAGCCGCCAAGCGATCCGGCTGAAGCCATATCCGCATGGAAGGCCGTGCTTCGCCGCCTACAAATACACGGGCTACGCCGTCGATGGACGAAAAACGGTCAACGAGATTGCGGTCGACATAATCGCTAAGCTCAAGCCGCGACCAACCGGGCTTTGACACGACGAGAAACAGGATTGGCGACGCGTCCGCATCGACCTTGCGCACTTCGGGTGGTAACGCTTCTTCGGGCAAATCGTCCGCAGCCCCTCCGACACGATCACGGACATCATTGGCGGCGCTGTCCACCGAACGGCCCGGCGCAAATTCGATGGTGATGTCCGACTGCCCGTCGCGTGAACGCGATGTGATGGTCTGAATCCCCTCAATACCGGCAAGCGAATTTTCGAGGACTTGCGTGACGCGCGATTCAACGACGGTAGCGGCTGCGCCGGTGTAGGTTGTGCCGACAGATACGATTGGCGGTTCAGTGTCCGGATATTCGCGGACGGGCAGACTTAAAAACCCGACGATACCCACGAGCAGCATTAAAATCGCAATGACGGCTGCGAATACGGGTCTGCGGACGGAGGTGTCGGAAAGTTTCATGTCAGACTTGCATCAGCGCGATTTGGCTGTTGCGCCGCTGGCCTTGGCGGGGCCAGTCCGCACCGTTGTGCCATCAGAAAGTTTTACCACGCCTTCGGTGACGATTTTGTCACCCACGTCAATGCCCTGAATAATTTCGACCAAATTGCCGTCACGTGTCCCGGTTATCACAGGTGTGCGCTTCGCCTTAAGGTCGGACCCAACCGTATAGACAAAGCTGGTGTCGCCTTCGCGGACCAATGACAATTCGGGCACGGCGGGGGCAGTGCGATTTTTTGACGATATTGTTACGGATAACAGCATGCCGGGTTTCAAATTGGCATTGCGGTTGGGCAAAACGGCACGCAATGTGGCGGTACGGGTTTGCGGATTAACAACAGGTTCAATGGCGGTAATGCTGCCCGACGCAACATAGTCTGGAAAGGCCGCGGCCTTTGCCGTTATGACCTGCCCCACCCGGACGTTGGCCAGCATTGTCTCTGGCACAGTAAAGTCGAGCTTGATTGAACTCAGATCGCTCACCGCGGCGATTTCGTCTCCGGCGCTTACCACTGCGCCAATGGAGATTCGCCGCAAAGATACGTAGCCGGAAAAAGGCGCGCGCACGACACGGTCGCCAATGGACGCACGCGCCTCATTTGCCAACGCCTTTGCTGCAGTTGCAGATGCAGTTTGCGCGTCCAAACTTGCATTGGTTGCAAAGCCGCGGCGGTGAAGTTCGCTGATACGCTTTAGTTGTTGATCGGCTTCGCGTGCGCGGGCTTGCGCACTGGCAAGCGATGCCGTTTCCTGACCCTGCGCAAGAACCGCAAGCATTTGTCCCTTTTGCACATATTCGCCGTCGGAAAAGCCAAGTTGCGTTATCCGTTCGGTGACGGGCGCGCGGACCGAAACTTGCTCATTTGCATTGGCCGTTCCCACAGCGACATAGACATCCGAAAATTGATGTGCGGATGCCGCGTCAATAGTAACCAGCGGGGTAGGGCGCTCTCGCTTTTCTTCGCCGCCGCCGCCACATGCGGCAACACAGAATATCAATGACAGAATTATTGGCTTACGCATTTTTTCACCAGTTGGGGATTCGGCAAGAGAAACACCTTAAACTTGCTGTTGGCGGAACTTATTCCAATCGACCAGTAATTTTCGACAAATGAAGCTTTTCTCTCCATCAATGCCGAATGATATGGTCAAATGCCGACAATCCGGCCTTCGTCCCTTCGCCCATCGCGACTATGATCTGCTTATACGGCACCGTTGTGACATCACCTGCTGCAAACACGCCGGGAATATTGGTCGCGTTATGCGCGTCGACTTCAATTTCCCCGCGCGGCGACAATGTTAATGGGCCTTTCAGCCATTCGGTATTGGGGACCAAGCCAATCTGCACAAAAATGCCATCCAGATCGATGCGATGGGACTCGTCCGTGTTTCTGTCGGTGTAGACCAAAGCCTGAACCTTCTCGCCGTCGCCAATGACTTCAGTGCTGAGCGCGGAGGTCATGATATCTACGTTGGATAGGCTGCGGAGTTTCCTCTGCAAAACCGCATCAGCGCGTAACTGCGAGTCAAATTCTATCAATGTGACATGCGCGACGATGCCCGCAAGGTCGATCGCGGCCTCAACGCCAGAGTTCCCGCCGCCAATGACCGCGGTGCGCTTTCCCTTATACAAAGGACCATCGCAATGCGGACAATATGCGACGCCTCTGTTGCGATATTCTTCTTCGCCCGGGACGCCCATCTGTCGCCAGCGGGCACCGGTGGACAGAATCAGCGTCCGCGCCTTCAACGAGGCACCATTTGCGAGTTTGACCTCGTGCAGACCATCGGCGCCAGCGGGGATGAGTTCAGCGGCCGTCTGCAAGTTCATAATGTCGACGTCATATTCGCGGACATGCTGCTCCAACTGGGCTACGAGCTTTGGACCTTCTGTGTGTTGAACCGAAATGAAGTTTTCGATACCCATGGTATCAAGCACCTGGCCGCCGAAGCGTTCGGCGACAACACCCGTACGAATGCCCTTACGCGCGGCGTAAATCGCTGCTGCCGCGCCAGCAGGTCCGCCGCCGACAACCAGAACCTCAAACGGCTCCTTAGCCGCGATCTTTTCGGCGGCACGAGCAATTGTGCCGGTATCAAGCTTTGCCATGATCTGCGACAGGTCCATACGACCTTGGCCAAATGGTTCGCCGTTTAGGTAAACCGCTGGCACGGCCATGACCTTGCGTGTTTCGACCTCCGCACGGAACATCGCGCCGTCAATTGCCACATGGCTCACGCCGGGGTTGAGCGCAGCCATGATGTTAATCGCCTGAATAACATCAGGGCAATTCTGGCAGGACAAGGAGAAAAATGTTTCGAATTTGAAACTGCCCTCAAGCGCCTTAACGGAATCGAGCAGTTCGACCTCTTCCTTTGGCGGGTGACCGCCCATGTGCAACATTGCGAGCACCAATGACGTGAACTCGTGGCCAAGCGGTAGGCCGGCAAATTGCGTTTCCGCTGTGCCATCTGCGCGGCGAATAGCAAAGGAAGGCGCGCGTTCGGCGTGACCATCATAACGTGCCGACAGCAAAGGCGATTGTTCGACCACGCTTTCTACCAGTGTGCGCATTTCCGCAGACTTCGGGCTGTCGTCCAACGTCGCGACCAGTTCAACGGGCGTGCGCAGATTTGCCAGATAGGTTTTTAGCTGGGCAGTTGTAGCAGCATCAAGCATCGGGGAGGCCTTTTTTATACGAGAACAGTCGCGCCGCGCACAAACGCGGTCGAAATTCTTCGAAAAACGTTAGTTTGGGTGCCGCGCCGTTTACGCGGCACCCGATAGATAGTTAGATTTTGCCGACGAGGTCGATCGAAGGTGCAAGCGTTTCGCTGCCTTCTTCCCACTTCGCAGGACAAACCTGACCTGGATGCTCACGCACGTAAATGGCGGCCTTGATCTTGCGGACGAGTTCAACCGCATTACGGCCAACGCCTTCGCAGGTGATTTCCATAACCTGAATAACGCCGTCTGGATCGACGACGAAGGTTGCGCGGTCTGCGAGGCCTTGGCCTTCGCGCAACACACCGAAATTGTTGCTAATCACATGGTTCTGGTCGCCAAGCATGTGGAAGTTGATCTTGCTGATCGCTGGCGAACCATCATGCCATGCCTTATGGCTGAAATGCGTGTCGGTCGATACCGAATACACTTCAACGCCCATGCCTTGCAGGTCTGTATATTGATCGGCGAGATCTTCCAGTTCGGTTGGGCAGACGAAGGTCCAGTCGGCTGGATAGAAGAAAAATACCGCCCATTTGCCGTTAACGTCGGTATCCGACACTTCGACAAACTTGCCCGATTTATACGATTGCGCGGTGAATGGCTTAAGGCTTGAACCAATGATACTCATGTAATTACCTTTTTATTTAGGAGAGGTTATTCGGACTGATGTGCCTGAACATGATTTTTTTGATGTAGGGTCAGGACCACTTCAACCCACCTTCGCGGCGTCAAAAGGGCAAAGATATCGAAGGAAAATTTCCGCCATAGGCAGTTATTTTGCCTGCCATGGCATTTTGCTATGAGATCGAAGCCATTTTGGCGTCCTGCGGATTTGACCCATTCTGTCCATTACCATGACGGCAAAGCAGACTTAGAATAGCTAAGCCTGCGCTTTGTCGCCTTGCACTGAACGAAATGGCCTCAAACCGCGAAGGTGGATTTAAGTGGCCCTAGACCTCGTCTAGCAGCGCTTTTTGTAATGACTAATCGTTTTTGTCGATTACAAATATTTTAAAGGGCCTCTGTTCATGGCGCAGATAACTCATAAATAGCGCGCAAGGATGCGGTTCACATCCACACGCGCCTTTAACCGGCTGGCCAATAAGAATACGCCGCCCAATTTACGCTGCACAAACAACGTGTCGGAGGGCGGAATGTGCCAGTTGCGTCGATCAGCCGCGATTGTCATGCCTTCATCGCGCATGTCGGTGATAAAATCGGTCCGGCTAAAATCAAACGGGCCTGGCTGCTGGATCATATCAATCGCTGCCGCGATCAGCTTATCGATTTCGCGCCTGTTCTGCTGCACGGTTTGTGCGTTCATAAAGCCGATGTCGAGCACAGCAGCCAGAACACCGTCTTTATCGCCCGCAACACCCATGTTCAGCAAGCTTTGGTATTGTGCGACCATGGCTTTCGGCAGAGCCCGGGTCGCACCGAAGTCGAGCAAGACGACTTGCTGCGTTTCAGGGGCATATCGGTAGTTCGCAAAATTGGGGTCTGTCTGCATCAATCGGAATTCAAACAATTCCCGCACCACCAGCTCAATCAGCAGCGTCATGATCCGGTCACGGTCCGCTTGCGGCGCGCCGATCATCGATTCGATCGGGACGCTGTCGATGAAGGACATCGCCAAAACATTTTTACTGCTTAGTGGCGCATAATAAGCCGGCACCGCATATTCGGGAGCATCCCTCAGCAGCTCCCCAAATTGCATGAGATATGCGCCCTCACGCGCATAATCCGCTTCTTGATGTAACTGACGTTTTGCCTCCGCCAACAATATCGTGATATCTAGCGTCTTTGGCAGCACATTCGATAAGCGCAACAACGCGGCGACATTATCGACATCGCTGTCGATGCTGCGGCGCACCCCGGGATATTGGATTTTGACGGCCACGTCCTGTTGATCGAGAGTCAGTGCGCGGTGCACTTGCCCGATGGAGGCCGCCGCAAGGGGTTGGTCATCAAAACGTATGAACTGCGCGCGCCAATCCTTCCCCCAATGGCGTGTCATAACCATGTTCAGCTGCGCTGGCGGCATATGTTGGGCATCGGCACGAAGTCTTGCAAAAATGTCCGTCAATTCAGGCGGCAGGAAGTCGCCAGTATCCATCGAAATAAGCTGCCCAAGCTTCATCGCCGCGCCGCGCATTTTTCCCAATTGCAGTGTGACCCGCATCGCATTTGCTGGCGTCATCAGCAGTTCGCCAACGGTTGGGCGACGACCATTGGCCAGTTGCCTCGCGCCATCCAGCAACATGCTTCCAGCGATACCCGTCGCCATGTTGCCGAAGCGGGCAATGCGGGAAAGCCGTCCGCTTGGGACGCGCAGTCCCTTGGACGCAAATTGATCAGGGGGCATGGAATGGCTGCTCTAGGAATAAGATAGCCTGTAGATGAGATGCCCCACGCCGTTCGGCAAGGTAAAGCGCCAAAAGAATTTACAAGTAATAGCCGTTAATCCGCAGTTTTAGGTAGAAATGCCACTTGTGAATGATCGCAACCCGTGCAACTATAAGGCATTGGGATGATACAAGAATAACGGGAGAAAGTTATGAAAAAACGTTCATTGAATGGCATCATACTGATACTGGCTGCCGCCGTTTCGGCATGTGGCGGCGGTGGAAGTGATTCAGGCGGCAGTGCAGTCATCGTTCCACCCCCGCCTCCGCCTCCGCCTCCGCCGCCTACTACGACCTGTAGTTTGCTCAATCGACAGAATTTTGCGGGGTCTGTCCTGAACGAATGGTACCTGTTTCCAGAAACGTTGCCGACCGCGCTCAGCCCATCGGCTTACACCACTGTGGGCGACTATATTGACGCCTTAACCGCGACTGCGCGTAGTCAGGGGCGTGACCGGTTTTTCACTTATGTTACCTCTATCCAAGAGGAAAACGCTTTCTTCGCGTCAGGTGCGACAGCCGATTTCGGGGCACGTTTTGCGTTTCAAGGCTCACGTTTATTCGTAACAGAAGCCTTTGAGAGCGCGCCAGCGCTTGCTGCGGGCATTGACCGAGGCACGGAAATTATAGGAATCGGTACCGATTCTTCGAATATCCGGTTGGTATCTGAAATATTGGCAACGCAAGGGTCTGCGGGTGTAGCGAACGCTTTGGGTCCGAATACCGTTGGGACCAGCCGCGCCTTTCGCATAACTGACTCATCGGGCGCCCGCAATGTCACCGTGGCCAAAGCAGAATATGCCATTAGCCCGCTCTCATCGCGCTATGGGGTGAAGATCATCGACAATGGCGGCGGACAGCGCGTGGGTTACATCAACATGCGCACGTTCATCTCGACCGCGAACGATCAACTGCGGACGGCGTTCGCCGATTTCCGCGCACAGGGCATCACAAACTTTGTTATCGATTTCCGATATAATGGCGGCGGGCTTGTCTCAACGGCGGAGGTGATGGGCGACTTGCTTGGCGGCAACCGCTCTAGCAGCGACATTTTTTCAGTCACGCGTTTCCGCGCCTCAAAGTCAGCCGAAAATAAAACGCGTCGCTTTGCGCCGCAACCGCAGTCGGTGTCACCCGTGAAGATCGCGTTCATCTCCACCAGAGCTACGGCGTCTGCTAGCGAAAATGTAGCTGCGGCCCTCGTGCCGTTTCTCGGGGCCAATGCCGCTTTGGTCGGCAGCAACAGTTTCGGTAAGCCCGTCGGGCAGATCGGGCTTGATCTGACAGCTTGTGATGATCGCATTCGCGTTGTTGCTTTTGCGACAGAGAATGCGGCTGGGCAGGGTGATTATTTCTCCGGCCTTGCGGGTACGATGCGCACCACTTGTGCGGCGGCTGACGATATCACCCGGCCTTTGGGCGACCCACAAGAGGCTTCGCTTCGCGCCGCGCTGGATTTCGTGGCGGGACGCAGTTGCACCCCAATCGCGCTCGCCCAAAGCGCCCAGAGCACAGCTTCAGGAAACGAACGTCGTCTTTTGCCTGCGCCGAAAAACGCAAGCACGGCGCAACGTGAGGTTCCGGGATTGTTCTAAAAACATCGTGTTGGATGCGCTCAGGCAGCCGACGTCGCCGCCTTTAGCGCGTCCAACACGCTCTGGGCATGCTCTTTGCGACAAATCAGCAGGTCCGGGATATATGTATCCGCCTGATTATAGACCAAAGGGCTACCATCGATGCGGCTGACGTGCAGGCCAAAGGCGGCAGCGACGGCAGCGGGCGCGCAATTGTCCCATTCATACTGCCCGCCATTGTGCAGGTAAATGTCGGCCTCACCGCGCACGACCGCCATTGCCTTTGCCCCTGCCGAACCCATCGGGATGCATTCAGCGTTTAACGCGTTTGCTACCGTCAAGGATTCTGCTGCGGGCCTGGTTCGGCTGACCACCATGCGCAGTTTTTCGGGGGCGGCAGGGATGGCTGTTGGCTGATCGCTCCTTAAAACCACGCCCAACGCCGGAAGTGCGACCGCGCCAATCACCGGCGCGCCATGTATAGCAAGCGCGACGTGGACGGCCCAATCGGTGCGGCCTTCACCATATTCGCGGGTGCCATCAACCGGATCGATAATCCACACGCGCGATTTTGACAGGCGCGCGTCGGTATCCTTGCTTTCTTCCGACAACAATCCGTCATCAGGCCGTTGTTCAGCAAGGGCATGGATCAAAAACTGGTTGGCGGTTTGATCACCAGCCTCGCCAAGCGCATGCAATGATAGCAGCCCGCTGTCGCGCACTTGCAACAGCAATTTGCCAGCGGTTTCGGCTAAATGCGCGGCCAATGCGCTATCGTCGGCGATAATGCTCATTTCAACGGCATCAGCTGGCGAACGATATGTTCTGCGGCTTCGGCAGGGCTCATTTCGACTGTGTTCACACAGATGTCAGGGTTTTCGGGTGGTTCATAGGGACTGTCGATTCCTGTAAAATTCTTTAATTGTCCGGCACGGGCCTTTTTATAAAGCCCCTTCACATCGCGCGCCTCCGCGACCTCCAACGGCGTGTCGACGAATATCTCGACAAACTCACCCTCCGGCATCATTGCGCGCACCATATCGCGTTCCGCGCGGAATGGCGAAATAAACGCAGTCAGGACAATGAGACCCGCATCTGCCATCAGCTTTGCAACTTCGCCCACCCGGCGGATGTTTTCAATCCGGTCGGTTTCGGTAAAGCCCAAATCCTTATTGAGGCCGTGGCGGATATTGTCGCCATCGAGCAAAAATGTATGCCGGTTCAGCAGATTGAGTGTCTTTTCCACTTCATTGGCAATCGTCGATTTGCCCGAGCCGGAAAGGCCCGTGAACCATAAAATCTTTGGCTTTTGGTTTTTGAGCGCAGCATGCGCTTCGCGGCCAATGTCGGTCGCTTGCCAATGGACATTTTGTGCGCGACGCAAAGAAAAGTGCAGCATGCCGGCGGCGACGGTGGCATTGGTGATCTTGTCGATCAGAATATATCCGCCCAAAACATGGTTATTAACATAAGGTTCGAACACAATAGGTTTGTCGGCTAATATTTCCGCCACCCCAATGGCGTTGAGTTCCAACGTCTTGGCGGCCATATGCTCCATATTGTTTACATTGATGGTGAATTTGGGCGATTGCACGGTGGCCGACACCGTTTGCGTCCCCAGCTTCAAATAATAGGCCCGCCCTGGTATCAAAGGCTCGTCCGCCATCCAGACAATAGTGCTTTCAAACTGGTCGGATACCTCAGGCGGATTGTCGGCAGCGGCAATCACATCCCCGCGCGAACAGTCGATTTCGTCTGTCAAGCACAGCGTAACCGATTGGCCTGCAACAGCTTCGCTGAGTTCGCCGTCAAGCGTGACGATCTTGCTGATCGTTGACGTCTTACCTGACGGCAGGACGCGAATGCTATCGCCCGGACGCAATATGCCCGTTGCGATTTGGCCAGAAAATCCCCGAAAATCGAGATTGGGCCGGTTGACCCATTGCACCGGCATACGCAATGGCTTGGCCTGGTCCGCGTCATTATCAAGCGCGACGGTTTCCAAATGCGCGATAAGCGGTTGACCCGCATGCCATGGCATATGGACCGAACGCTCCGTGATATTGTCGCCTTTAAAGCCGGAAATTGGCATGGCGGTAAAATCGCTTATGCCGATGCTGCGCGCAAAGGCGGTATATTCGGCGACGATTGCATCATATTTCGCCTGATCATAGTCGATCAGGTCCATCTTGTTCACGGCAAGGACGATGTTTCTTATGCCCAATAAGTGGACAAGATAGCTATGGCGCCGCGTCTGGACGAGGACTCCTTTACGCGCGTCGATTAAGATTACCGCAAGGTCCGCCGTTGATGCGCCCGTTACCATATTGCGTGTATATTGTTCATGGCCCGGGCAATCGACGACGATGAATTTCCGCTTCTCGGTCGCAAAAAACCGGTAGGCGACGTCGATTGTGATGCCTTGCTCTCGCTCGGCCGCAAGACCGTCCACAAGCAACGCAAAGTCGATGTCCTGCCCCTGCGTTCCCATCCGTTTGGAATCGGATTCCAATGCCGCAAGCTGATCTTCAAAAATCATTTTGGAATCATATAGTAACCGACCGATAAGCGTCGATTTCCCGTCATCGACCGAACCGCAGGTGATAAACCGCAACAGCGACTTATGCTGGTGGACAGTCAGATAGGCTTCAATGTCCGAAGCAATAAGGTCATCGGTTTTGTAGATGCCATTTTGGGGCGTTGCATCGGACATCAGAAATATCCCTCCTGCTTCTTCTTTTCCATGCTGGCGGCCTGATCATGGTCAATGGCGCGCCCTTGGCGTTCGGAGGTGGTGGTCAGCAGCATTTCCTGAATAATCTCGGGCAAGGTGGCGGCATGGCTTTCGACCGCGCCCGTCAGCGGATAGCATCCAAGCGTTCGGAAACGGATGGAGCGTTCAACCGGAACCTCGCCATCATGCAACACAAAGCGGTCATCATCTATCATCAGCAGCATCCCGTCGCGTGTGACGGTAGGACGCGGCGCGCTGAAATATAAAGGCACAATCTCGATATTCTCAAGGTGGATATACTGCCAGATGTCCAACTCGGTCCAGTTGGAGATCGGGAAGACCCTTATGCTCTCTGCTTTCGCCTTACGTGCATTATACAGGTTCCATAATTCGGGCCGCTGGTTCTTTGGGTCCCAAATATGCGTCGCGGTGCGGAAGGAGAATATGCGTTCTTTGGCGCGGCTTTTTTCTTCATCCCGCCGTGCCCCGCCAAAGGCAACATCGAAGCCATAAGCGTCGAGCGCTTGCTTCAGCCCTTCGGTTTTCCACATATCGGTGTGCAGCGACCCGTGATCGAAAGGGTTGATGCCGCGCGCAATGGCCTCTGGGTTCTGGTGCACCAATAATTCCATACCGGCATCGCACGCCGCCTTCTCGCGCAACGCGTACATCGCCTTGAACTTCCAACTGGTATCGATATGCAACAACGGAAATGGCGGCGGCGATGGGTAAAACGCCTTGCGCGCCAAATGCAGCATCACGGCGCTGTCTTTACCCACGCTATATAGCATCACCGGCTTGTCCGCTTCGGCGACAACCTCCCGCATAATATGGATGGCTTCAGCCTCAAGGCGCTCAAGATGCGTCAGGGATTTAGTCATAGTTTGTGTCTCTTCCTATGACCCCACATTGTCAGAACAATCTGCATCCCGCAAACAAGACATTCTTGTTAGGGCAAATAGCCCGGTTTTAGCGAAGGTGATCGGAGCGGTGTGCATATATTGTCGGCGCGTCATCATCATGCGGCATATTAGGCCGTGAACCGCTAAGGTGCATTTAGTGGTCCTGACCGTAGCTTCACATCATGGCCCAAAGCCAACAACGCACGCCCCCAATGATGCGCAGAACCGCACGCCTCCAAACCAACAAGGCAAGGGCCAAGGGCGGCAAAAAAGGGCAGCAGCTCTTTCCTGCGCAGCGCCTTGGCAACAACAACCTTACCCGCAGCGTCACAGCCGTGAACCTGAAAAATATGCTTTGCTAAATCAACCGCAACCGTGGTGACAGTCGATAGATCAGATGGTAACTTGCTCATGTGGATGGCTCGGG
>NZ_JAAVVZ010000071.1 GCF_023910635.1 Sphingorhabdus sp.
TAAAAATGCACCGCCTTGTCCGCGCCGCCGTGCACTATGGGATCGGCGACTTGATCTCCCTCAAAGCCATTCTTGCCTAAGAAGACCGGTCGCTCCACCGGAATGCGCGCCATGGCGCTCATCGTGCCGTCGGCGCGAAACGCTTTGGGTTTCCCAATAAGCAAAACATCGATCTGACTTAATATCATATTGAGTGCATATCGCACCAAATGCACCATTCCCATTGGCATTTTGCGCTGCCGCCGATAAAAGCCCATCCATGCAGACCAGCGACCTTCGCATTGCGCTTTTTAGCGGCAATTATAATTATGTCCGTGATGGCGCAAATCAGGCCCTTAACCGGCTCGTAGGCTATCTGCTGCGTCAGGGCGCATCGGTGCGGGTTTATTCCCCAACGGTTGATGAACCTGCTTTTGTCGCGACAGGCGACGTCGTCAGCGTCCCATCATTCGCCATACCCTTTCGTCCGGAATATCGCCTTCCGGTGTCGCTATCGGCAAAAGTAAGGCGCGATCTGGATGCCTTTGCTCCGAATGTCGTCCATATCGCAAGCCCGGACCGCGTTGCGCGTCAGGCGGTTAAATGGGCGCGCCGACGCAACCTGCCGGTGCTGTCTTCGGTGCACACACGCTTCGAAACCTATTTCCGCTATTACAACATGTCCTTCGCCGAACCATTGGTGGAGGCTTGGCTTCGCCGATTGTACCGCAAATGCGACGCATTGGTCGCGCCATCGGAGAGCTTTGCGCAGGTTTTGCGCGAGCAACGGATGAATTATGACATCGACATCTGGTCACGTGGCGTTGACCGGGACATTTTCAACTCTGGCCGCCGGGACCTTGCATGGCGGCGCTCGCAAGGCATAGCCGACGAACCCGTCGTCATCGGCTTTCTGGGCCGCTTGGTCATGGAAAAGGGCCTTGACGTCTTTTCTGATGCGATTGACCAGCTTCGCCGTCGCAATGTTCCACATCAGGTCATGGTGATTGGCGAAGGCCCGGCACGTGGCTGGTTTGAAAGCCGCCTGCCCCATGCCCGTTTTGTTGGTTTCCAAGGGGGGCAGGATCTGGGCCGCGCGGTTGCGTGCATGGATATCCTGTTCAACCCAAGCGTCACCGAAACCTTTGGCAATGTCACGTTAGAGGCCATGGCCTGTGGCATGCCCGTTGTTGCGGCCAAGGCCACTGGCAGCCAAAGCCTGGTGGATGACAATGTGTCTGGCCGCCTGATCACGCCGGGCGCAATCCAGAAATTTGCCGACAGTTTGCAACTCTATTGCACCGACGCAGATTTGCGCGCGCGGCATGGCAATGCTGGCGAACAACGATCTCTCGATTTCAGTTGGGATGCGATTAACCAGACCGTCGCCGACACCTATATCCGCCTCATCCGCCAACGTGCTGCACGTGCGGCCGCCGCGCGTTAAACCCTTGCCAAACGGGCGGGCGCGATCCGGAACCTGTCCAAAGCGCTTATGCTTATGTCATGACGCACGGCGGAACGGGCGCTTCCCATGAGCGACCTTTTTGGCGACACCGCAATAGTTCCCGCATCTACGCCCGAAAACGCCCCGCTTGCGGACAAGCTTCGGCCTGCCAAATTGGATGAGGTCATCGGTCAGGAACATCTGACGGGTCCAGATGGCGCGATTGGCCGCATGGTTGCTGCGGGCAAATTATCCTCGATGATCCTGTGGGGACCACCCGGCACGGGTAAGACCAGCATCGCCCGATTGTTGGCCGACGCGGTGGACATGCATTACAAGCCGATTTCGGCGGTGTTCTCGGGCGTGGCCGATCTCAAAAAAGCCTTTGCCGAGGCAGAGGCAATGGCCAGAACGGGCAAGCAGACATTGCTGTTCGTGGACGAAATCCACCGCTTCAACCGCGCACAACAGGACGGTTTCCTGCCCTTTGTGGAAAGCGGCGTGGTCACGCTCGTCGGTGCAACGACCGAAAATCCCTCGTTCGAGCTCAACGCCGCCTTGCTGTCGCGCACGCAAGTCATGGTGCTGCAACGTTTGGATGAGGCTGCTTTGGCCACGCTGCTGACCCGTGCAGAAGCCATATTGGAACGCCCCCTGCCCGTCACCGACGATGCGCGGTCGGCGTTGATCTCC
>NZ_JAAVVZ010000072.1 GCF_023910635.1 Sphingorhabdus sp.
GTGGATGATGATCCAGCGTTCGCGCCACTGATGAAGGCTGTTACTATCGGCGTTGACGCCAACTTCCTGCATTGGGAACTGGCGTTCCCGACAGTGTGGAAAAACTGGCGGTCACCGACACAGCGCAGCGGTGGGTTTGATGCCATTATCGGCAACCCGCCTTGGGACCGGTTGAAAATGCAAGAGGTCGAATGGTTCGCGTCGCGCAAACCTGAAATTGCTAAGGCGACGAGGGCTGCCGACCGCAATCGGATGGTTAGGGCGCTGAAGGACTCCGGCGATATATTATCTGGCCAATACGAACGCGCCAGCGAAATGGCGGCGCTTGCATCGCGCATGGCCAATCACAAAGACGGCCAGTTTCCATTGCTTGGCAAAGGCGACACCAATTTATATTCGCTTTTCGTCGAGCGCGCTATGCAGTTGGTTAAGCCGACTGGCATTGTTGGCTTGTTGATACCGAGCGGAATTGCTGGTGACTTGGGTGCGAGCGCATTTTTTCGGTCCGTAAGCACGACAGGGCGGCTTGGGGTTTTGTTCGATTACGAAAACAAGAAGATATTCTTTCCCGACGTCCATGCGTCGTTCAAATTCTGCGCCATTGTTTTTGGTGGCGAAGCCAGAAAGTTTGAAGCGACGCAATGTGGATTTTTCTTGCGCTCGACCAACGACAATGACTTGGCTGAGCAAACGTTTCCTCTTGCTCCTGCTGATTTTGCGGCGGTTAATCCCAATACCGGAACGGCACCGGTATTTCGCAATGTGCGGGACGCCGATCTGACCACCGCCATTTATGCGCGTCTGCCCGTTCTTGCGCGTAAGGAATTTGCCAAGGGTAGCTCCGGCCCCGATGAAGGTGCCGCCATCGGCGATCTTGTCGGCGGACCCAAACAGACAAGCGCCGCCAACCCATGGCCGGTTAAATATCTGCGCATGTTTGACATGACAAATGACAGCCATTTGTTCCGAGCGCGCGCTGAATTGGAGGCGGATGGTTGGTATCCTGTTGATTACGGCATTATGAAAAAGGGCGATGCAGAAGTCGTGCCTTTGTATGAAGGCAAGATGGTTCAGGCGTTCGACCATCGCGCTGCGAGTGTTATCGTAAACGAGGAAAATCTGCACCGTCCAGCGCAGCCGGAAAATGCTACTTTGGAGCAACACCAAAACCCGTCATGGCTAGCTGAACCTCAATTCTTTGTGCCGCTTGAAGAAGTTGTTGGACAAGTTAGCGATAAATGGAATCTGGCATTTAAGGCGATAACCGCCCCTACCAATATGCGCACCATGATCGCTGGTTTGTTGCCGCAATGCGGTGTAGGCAATTCCATGGGCATGATTCTGGCAAACAACGCGACTAAGCCGTTGCTTTACGCCAACCTCAACGCGTTCGTTCTTGATTTCGTGGCTCGGCAAAAGGTGCAAGGGCAGAATCTGAACTGGTTCATTGTCGAACAGTTCCCCGTCATCCCGCCCGCCGATTACGACCGCGTTTTTGGTAAAATGACCGCACGCGAAATCGTGGCGCGTGAAGTGCTGCATCTGACCTACACTGCGCATGACATGGCGGCCTTCGCCCGTGATATGGGCTATGAAGGTGATCCTTTTATCTGGGACGATGCCGACCGTCGCCAACGCCGCGCGCGGCTCGATGCGCTGTATTTTCATCTTTATGGCATTGGCAAGGATGATGCCGAGTACATCCTCTCCACCTTCCCCATCGTCCGCCGCCACGACGAGGACGAATTTAAGGGTCGTTATGTAACCCGCGACTTAATCCTTGCTCAGATGGATGCATTGGCGGCTGGGGATGTAGATGCGGTAATCAGCCTGCGTTGAAATATGATTTCCCGGCGCAGATACTGCAAACATTGCTATCTCATCGCGGCCAAAATCTGGTGGATCGCTACAAATGCGAAGCACACAGAGCTATCGGCGACGCCGTAGGGCAGGAACAGATCATCGCCAACGCGGATCGCTCCGCACGTGTAGACGACGTTGGGAACATAGCCTTCACGGTCTTCGTCAGCAGCAGATAGGATGGGATTGGGCGTGCGGCCAATGACTTTCGAGGGATTGGATTTATCCAGCAATGCCGCACC
>NZ_JAAVVZ010000073.1 GCF_023910635.1 Sphingorhabdus sp.
AATCGCTCAACCTTTCCACTGGCGACACCAGCCAAAAACGCTTCTTTCACAGCCTTCTCGTGCGTCGATTTAAGCATAAGTCCAAACATGGTTATCATCCCTTCGTAAGCCGCGCTGTTGCGGCGTTGATTGCATCTTGAACCTCGCCAAGCCGGTCGACGGGTATCTCGTCCTCATTGGCGTCGAACGTGGCGGCAAAGGTTTCAACGTCCGGCAAGTTGTCGGCCATCGCCAAGCCCTCCACCAACGTCATCCAGAGTGGTTTATTTGAGGGTGCAGCCCCAGCTTGCTTCTCTGCACCCTCTTTGGCATCCAACACAGTTTCCGCGCCCTCAACAGGAGGAGATTCCGGACTTGGGGTCTGTGGGGATTCTGTTTCGTTGGCGTGGCTTGCCAATGTTTCACGGGTCAATCGCTGTGGGCCCGCACCAAGCGCTCCCATTGCCGAACGTGAAAAGTCCGCTTCGGTGGCCTCATCATTGATGACACCTTCAATGTCGGTGGACATAGGCAGCCGCTTCGACAGGCGCCGAATGACGGTTTTCTTCGCAATTTCTTCCCACCAATCTTTCCACGGGCCATATTGGCCGGTCTTACTGACCTTGCGAACCTTCTCGATTTCATGAATGTCCATGACTTCGCGGATTTTGTAGCCATCCTTGAGTGTAGCAATTGCATATACGCCGATGGGATTGCCGCGGTCCTCGCCAAGCTTCGGCGGGGTATGATCAATGGCTTCATCATCACCGAGTGACCAGACAAAATTGTCCTTTTCGTGAATGATGTTGGCCGTGATTGCCGATATTTCCCCAGACTGCCGAACCTTTTTCAGAACGCCGGCAATCATTGGCATCCATTGGACAGCCTGAATCCAGCGATCTTGTTCGCTTTTTTTGCTGACCTTCTGATTAAAGATAACAAGTGCGCCTTCACGCTTGTCCGGCAATAGACCGTCCTGCGCCGCGCGCGTCAACGCGCCGATCAGCGACCGGCGATCAGCATGGAGCAAATCGGGGTCAGACATAATTGCGGTTAAAGCGACGCGCTGGAACTTATCGACCTTGATGTGCGATGGTAGCGCCATCTTGAATTGATCGGCCATCGCCTCAATTTCTTGGCGAACCTCGCGCTGCGGACTTGCTGGCCGCGTTTCGGATCGTTCAACTGTGGTTACTGCGTTCATGCGCTTGGCTCCTGATATGAGTTCACTAAGGTTGCGGCGTTCATCCCGCCAAATTCATCAATCGACTTGCGCGCCCAGACGGGCATCCCAATCATCTGGATTTCTTCGCTGGTGTATGAGGGCCATTTGTCGGCGGCGAGGCAGTCAGCGAACGTGCGAATTGCTTGCCTATTCTGGAAACGACCGCGCTCAACGTCCTGCTGTGGCAGCTCGTAAACGCTCACCGAATATGGAGCGTCCTTCTCAACTGCGATGAATAGCCAGTTAGTTGCGCGCTGGCCGTAAATGGCTTCAATGCCGTCATCATAAAACGCGGCGCTCTGGTGGTAGCCGAAATCGAATAGAGCCTTGCTGAAACCGTGCGGTCGGCAATGTGTTTGCGCCAAGAATTTTAGATCCGTCACAACGCGAACGGGTGCGCCGTTGATGATCGAATTGGGCAACCAGTCAGGCCGCGCGCGCAGCCAAACGCCTGTTTCCTTGTCCTGCCATGCCAGTGTCATTTCGGGCAGACCATTTGACAGGGCGTTTATCGCGTCCCTATTGGCGCCAATAGCCTTTGTGACTGCGTGAACAACTTTGGCGTCCTGATACCGAAGAACCGGAATACCTGACTCAATGGCGGCGTCTCGATCTTCAATGGCATAAGCAAACTTCTTGCTTGCGGCGGCTGAAAATCCTTCCGGCAATACGTGATATTTCAATATCCAATCCGTCCCCATAAGCAGCATATCATGCGCCGCCTTACCCACGTTGAAGTGAGGCTTGTCATCCTCATCTGGCCGGTCTGGGTTGAGAGGTGAGTCATACCAATAATGATACGCCGACTGCGCAATGATCTTTTTCGCGCCCGAAGACGAAAGTGAAGGCCCAGGCAATTGGTTTGCATTCCGATGGTAGTCATCCAATGGTATGTCG
>NZ_JAAVVZ010000074.1 GCF_023910635.1 Sphingorhabdus sp.
AACATGTTCAAAGAGCCGGTCGTGCAACAGATGCCGGACCAATTCATAGAATCCCAAAGCAAATCCTACATTGCAAGCGAAACCTATTTAGGGGTTATCGCACCGGTCATCTGGCCGAAGCCGTTGAGGTAGAACGTCGTGTTGTAGGTCGTCGACTGGTTGACACCTATAGAAGAGAGCGGTCCGGCAGTTTAATGTTATTCCGGATTGTCGTTTTCAAAGCTGTAATCTTGCTTTAGGCCTGCCCCAACCTCCTTGTCGTTGTCGTCTATTTGGCGCTTTACCTTTTCAGTATCGACGCCGCGCTCCTTCAACATTCGGGCCGCAATGCCGATATATTTATATTCGGGTTCGTTGCGCAGGGGCTCGGGGTGTTCGGTGGTCACAGTGTTCATGCCGCTGCCGTAAATGGAAAGGGCAAGACCATATAGATCATAGCTATAACCCCGCTCCAGCAGTTCGACCGCCTTGCTAGGGAAGCCACTGACTGCGGCACTGTCCGCAATACCTATCCCGCCAGCCCCGCGTTCCGGCAAATTCACATCTACTCCCGCATCAAGAAGCATGTAATAATTTTGCCACTGGCTGCCGTATTTACCTGCCATAAACGCCACTCTTAAAACCGTATCACCATCCGCCATTGGCATGTTGGGATCGCCGCCATATTTCAGCATCAGGCGCAAATAAGCCGGGTCTTTGTAGCTCGCGGCGCGGTAAAGTGGCGTTTCGGCAGTTCCGATAGCCAGATTGGGATCAGCACCAGCTTTTAGCAATGCTTCAACCGTTTCCGGCTTTCCACAGTCCAGCGCCCAGAACAAAAGCGTCATGCCATTTGCGCCGCGGGCATTCGGGGAAACGCCCTGAGAAATAAGTTCATTTACTTTAGCTACGTTATCTGCACAGGCCGCCCGGGCAAGCTGCGCAACTGGTGGATCGACAAAGACATCGCTCGCGTGCTTGCCATCAACCGTCTGATCCATCGCCCTGCTTCCTCCAAAACCAGCCATTACAAGGCCAACAGATATCGCAATCATCTTCCACATAGTCAGCCCCTCTTTAGCCCCTTTACTCAAAAGCCCTTACCACTTTCGTAGCGGTAAAAAATAGAATCCAGCACCGTATAGGTCGAATGATTGTCAAATGGGTTGAAGTTTTTACTGACTGGAATTGACATATAGAAACCACGCGGTCGCGCCAAGTTTGCCGGATCAAGCGTCACTCTGCGACCACCAGCGCTTGCGATTCCGCCCGGCTTGTCCTGCCAGAAAGAGAGGAACTCACCATCTACGGTAATATTGGTTACAAGGCTGTTCTGCCGCGCCAAAGTCTCTGCACCGCCCACAGTGTTCGGATGGACTGCGGCAGGATTAAATACGATCGCTGAACGACGGGATACCACCGCCTGCGCCGTCGCCAATCCTCCGCCAAGCGAATGACCCACATAAGTTACATCTATATTGGCTTGCCGCAATTTTTGTGCATTGTCTATTGCGCGCTCATATTGAGGGTCCGGAATACCAAATGCCTGATTTTTGTTGGTTCCCCAATCCAGCCAATTATTAGTACCGCGATTTACGTATACCAGCTCACCAGTTTTGGCATTCTTGTATAATCCCGCATAATATCCACTTTCGGCATCTATCAACATTGATGCGGTCAGTGCCCCACCGGTGGCGTTGGACACTGACATGCCTTTAAGCCGGACAAAATCACCCGTGACCCCGGGTATTGATTTATTGTAATAGATATCGCCTGCCATCAATGCTTTTTCATATATATTTTTGAACTCAATGAAAGCAGGATTATCCGCATTTCCGGCAGAAATTACGCCTGCTTCATATTTATCGAAGCGCGACCTTCGTTCCTGCAATTGGGTTTCGGAGGGTGATCTCCCTCCTGCGCGATCAATGCCTCCAGCCTCAGCTTCTTCTAGAAGCTGCTTGGCTTCATGCCGTGATTTGTTGCCTAGGTGTTTAGTCCCGGCATTTGATGGTGTATTATTCAGCCATCAATGGAAGGACTCGCTATGGGACAAATT
>NZ_JAAVVZ010000075.1 GCF_023910635.1 Sphingorhabdus sp.
CCGCTCGCCGACCATTATTTTACGCGTGAGGCAGACCGGATCAAATTGCTGTCGTCGATGGAGGCATTTTTGGCAAAGCATAATCCCGCCTCATGATCTTGCGCGGCGGCAAAGCTTGCTAAAGTAGGCTTTGTCCCGCTACAGCGCGGTCATGAACCCCATCATCCTTGTCATGTCGGGCGGAGCCATGGGCGCAGCCTTGCGTTATGGCCTGTCCCGCGCCTTGCCTGTCGGCGCTGCTGGCTGGCCATGGCCGACCTTTGCGGCAAATGTCGCGGGCGGGCTGTGCATGGGTATATTGGCAATGTGGTTGATGCGCGGGGACAATGCGGCGGAACCGCTGCGTCTGTTTCTGGGTGTGGGCGTGTTGGGCGGGTTTACGACATTCAGCGCCTTCAGCCTTGAAATGGCGCAGATGGTGCAACGCGGGCAGATGGGCCTGGCGGCAATCTATGCGCTGGTGTCGGTAGTATTGGCGCTTGGCGCAATTTTCGCTGGTATGGCGATAGCAAAGGCAATTTGGGCATGAGCAAGAATGACGATAAGGGCATACGACAATTTGTCGTCGCCCCTGATGATGATGGCATAAGATTGGACCGCTGGTTCAAGCGGCATTTGCCCGATGCGTCGTTCAACATCGTGTCGCGCTGGGCGCGCACGGGGCAATTGCGCGTCGATGGCAAGCGGGCGACGCCGGGTGACCGGTTGTTGGCCGGACAGACTTTACGCGTTCCGCCAGCGGACACGTCCGCCGCATCCAGCGCACGGCCCGTGCGTAAGCGCCGTGACCTGACCGAAGACGAAATGGAATTCGCGCTGAGCATGGTCATCCACAAGGATGACGCTGCCCTTGTGATTAACAAGCCAGCCGGCCTTGCGACACAGGGTGGAACCAAGACCGAGAACCATGTCGACGGCTTGCTTGATGCCTTGGGCTTTGAGCTCGATAACCGGCCAAAGCTTGTCCATCGTTTGGACAAGGACACATCGGGCGCGTTGCTGCTTGCGCGGACATCGCGGTCGGCGGGGCATTTTGCCAAGGCATTTTCGTCACGCACCGCGCGCAAGGTATATTGGGCGTTGGTCGTCGGCGTGCCCGACATTGCCGATGGTTTCATTGACTTGCCCATCGGCAAGCAACCGGGCAGCGGCGGCGAAAAAATGCATGTCGATGAAAAAGACGGGCAATCGGCGCGCACCCGCTATCGCATCGTTGAACGGGCGGGCAACGCAACCGCCTGGGTCGAATTGCAGCCTTATACAGGCCGCACGCACCAGTTGCGCGTGCACATGGCCGCGATTGGTCATCCGATTGTCGGAGACGGCAAATATGGCGGCAAGGACGCGTTTCTGACGGGTACGATAAGCCGCAAAATGCATCTGCACGCCCGCCGCATCCGCATTGACCATCCCGCCGGCCATCAAATCGACGTTCGTGCCGATTTGCCCCCGCATATGAAGGCCAGCTTTGACGATTTGGGCTTCGATATGGAATTGGGCGATGCTTTGGTTTTGGACGCGCCTAAGTTCAGCGAAACCGCCGAGGGCAAAAAGCGCGTTGCAGCCAACATCGCCAAGTCGGCGCGCAAAGAACGCAAGGGCGAACGCCGCTCGCGTGGATCGGTGTCCGACAAGCCCAAGGACAACAAGCGCAGCCAAATGGCCGCTGGAAAGAAAATCGCAGCGAAGAAGCCGGTGATTAAGAAGGCCGTGACGGGTAAAGCGCCGGCAAAAAGGGCCCCTGCGAAAAAGCCTGCTGGGAAGAAATAGTCGCTTATTGTCTTCGTGTCTTTGTGCGAACCTTCTTGCTTTTTTGGTTCGCACGAAGACACGAAGGCAGGAAGATGTCGCTTTTTACGGCCTCCT
>NZ_JAAVVZ010000076.1 GCF_023910635.1 Sphingorhabdus sp.
AGGATTTAGAAGATGGCTGTCGAAGCGCTTGATCTAATTCCTCTTTCCGCGCTCCAGCACTAGGCCTACTGTCCGCGCCCGCTTCGAGGCGCTGGAGCGCGATCTGATCGCCGAAATCAAGAACGGAGAAGACATCCTGCGTTTCTACCGTATCGCCGAACTTAAAGGCTACGAAGTCCGCGAACATGGTTGTTTTCGCGCCACCGACTTCGATGCGCTGTTGGTCCTGTAACTTTGCGCAAACCCCAAGTTTGAAACAAACGAGATCAGTCTTGAATGGCATATTCGACTCGGACAGAATTGCCATCTTGGTCTTACCGCCGATAATGTTCTGAAATAGTTCGCATGGTAAGGCTCGATTGCCATGGGGTTTGTGTCAGTCTGGACTGCAGCGTGGGCGGGTTTCTGGCAGACACAACGAAGAGTCTGGATGAAAACACCCTGCAGGGAGGCGATGCGCATTACCAAGCCAAGGATGAAGGTCGTGACCGCGCCGTGTTGGCGCATTTTTCACCCGCCGGATCTGCTTCAGTTCGCCTTATCGACGGAAATGACCGGATGCGTTTCGTTATCGGAAACCAGAACGGTGAGCAAATTGCCAACCAGATGGATGCGATCGGCTTCGCCGAGTTTGACGACCCCTTCGCGTTCAAGTTGTTCGATGGCCATGCGCACCATGCCGACTGCGCCTTCGACAATTTGTGTGCGGGCGGCGACAACCGCTTGGGCTTGCTGACGGCGCAGCATGGCGCTGGCAATTTCCTGGGCGTAGGCGAGGTGGGCAATGCGCGCTTCGATGATTTCCAGACCGGCCAGCGAAACGTGTTCCTGTATGGTGTCGGCGAGTGCACGGGCGACGCTGTCGAGATCGGCGCGCAGGGAGTTGTTGCCATGTTCGTCGCCGTCGTACCAGCGTGTGCTGGCTACGGCACGCACCGCAGATTCGCTCTGAATCACGATGTAGGCGGCGTAATCCTCAACATCGAAGGCGGCACGCGCGGTATCGGCAACGCGCCAGACGACAACTGCGCCAACGTCAATCGGGTTGCCGGCGCGATCATTGACCTTGAGGGTTGGCGTGTTGAGGTTGTGGATGCGCAATGAGACACGCAGGCGCTGATAGAACGGATTGACCCAGAAGAAGCCGTCGTCGCGCAGACTGCCGGCGTAGCGTCCGAAGAAAGTAAACACTGCCGAGATATTGGGCGGCAGGATGATGAAGCCCTTGGCGAGGAAAACCAGGACAGGCAGCGCGACGAATCCCGAAATCGTTTCGGGTGATCGGCCATGCATCAACGACGGGGCAAAAATTTGCCACAATGCGCTGCCAAACAGCGCCAGCCATATGATCAGTGCGAGCCAACCGGAAAGGCAGCTTGCGTGGCGTTCTTCAATCTTGTCGCTCATGGCAATCTCCACTCAATATGAGATTGAGCATAGCACCGCGATTGATGTGCTGCCAATCAACGCAAGTACAGATTTTCAAGCGATTTTCGCCGTCGACCGTAACACCTGCTTCACAGCGCAAACCTGCTAATATTCACCCTCCGCTGCAATGCAACAAAAGCAAACCATAATGTCCTCCCCAACTGACCGCATGAGTCCCGAAGAGCGCCGCGCTGGCGCTTCGCTGGCTGCCATTTTCGCCCTGCGCATGCTCGGCTTGTTCCTGATCCTGCCCGTGTTTTCGGTCTATGCCCAAACCCTGCCCGGCGGCGATAACCTCGCGCTTGTCGGCTTTGCACTCGGCGCTTACGGGCTGACCCAGGCTGTATTTCAGATTCCCTACGGCATTGCCTCAGACCTTTACGGGCGCAAGTTGGTCATCGTGATCGGCTTGGTTATTTTTGCCATTGGCA
>NZ_JAAVVZ010000077.1 GCF_023910635.1 Sphingorhabdus sp.
CAGCAAGCGCCAGCCAATGTCCTGATCTGTGGCTCGCTATATCTGGCCGGTGAAGTGTTACGCTTGAACGATCAGGTGCCTGATTGAGGCACGCGCTTCGGCTGCCCCTTCCAAGCAAGCAATCCTCCGGCGAACAGCAGCGCTGCGAACGACCATGTGATATCATTTGCGAACTCCAGCGGCTGCGAGAGTAACAGCCCGATGAGGCCCGCCACCACGAGCAAGAAGCCAAGGATGCGTATCGGCCCGATCGGATCCTTCATCACCTTTTCATCGACAGCCTTAACCTGATGGATGCTTTGCACGACATAGCCTTTGCTCCACAACACCCAAAGCAGGATCATGCCCGGAATCGCGGCGACCACGGTGAAGCCCCAAAAACCAACCCAACCTACATTTTCCGCAACAATGCCCGCTGGCCCCGCCATGAACGTCCGGCCAACGCCAGCGAAAGAAGATAGCAAAGCAAATTGCGTCGCGGTGTAGGCGATACTCGACAAGCCCGACAAATAGGTGGCGAACACCGTCAGCCCTATACCGCTGGTCAAATTTTCCGTGCAAATGGCGGCAACCATCATCCAGTAATTATTGCCCGACGCAGCCAAGATCATGAACATGACGTTTGAGAACATCATCAACAGGCCCGAGATGAGCAACGCGCGGCCCATGCCGAGCCACAATATGAAGGGCGCGCCCAAGGCAGAACCCACAATCAACGCGCCAAAGCCCCATAATTTATTGGCTGAAATATAATCGAAATCGGAAAAGCCCAGATCAACGATCATTGGGCTCAACATCACCTGCCCCATGGCGTCGCCTACCTTGTACACAAGTACAAAGCCAAGAATGAGGAATGCACCGTGCCGTGTCAAAAATTCGCGGAAGGGGTTGACCACGGCCTCCGTCAACCACTGCTTCGGCTTCATGCCCTCAACATGAGCAAAACGGTCAACAAACTTACCCGGTCCCGCCCATAATGCGCCAATGATGGCAGGAATGATGCAAAATGCAGTCAAACCATAAGCCGTAGACCAGCCAAGACCCAACCCCTCTTGCGACGCAAAATAGATGGTCCCCGCGCCAGCGATCAGATTGCCTGTGCGATAGCCAAACTGGTTTGTGGCGGTGCCATGGGCGAACTCTTCCTCTTCCAATATTTCGATGCGATAGGCGTCTATGACGATGTCCTGTGTCGCTGATAAGAACGCCGTAATGAGCGCCCAAATCGCAAACTTGCCCATGTCACCTGGCTGGGGATCGCTCGCACCCAATTGCCAGATCGACACAAAAAGCAATGCCTGCACAAAGAACAACCAGCTTCGGCGTTGACCGAATGCCTTAGTCAGGAACGGTAGATGCAGCTTGTCGACCAAGGGTGCCCATAGGAATTTGATGGTGTAGGGAATGCCCAATGCCACCGCAAAACCGATGGTCGCGGTATCGATACCAACCTTCGCCAGCCAGAATGTCATGGTCGCGATAAGCAACGTCAGCGGAAAGCCGCTTGAAATGCCAAGCAGGAAAGTAATGACGGGGTTTTTGCGTAAATATGGCCGAAAAGCTGGAACGAGCATCGCAATAACAGGCAGTGCGATGAGAATTGCTGCAAAAATGATAAAACGCTGCAAATCGACAGACATTTGGACCCCTCCGATATTCTTTCAAACCGCAGTGCTGAGTTGCGTCGAAGCACGCCCTGCCGTCAAGCGCCCTTCGACGAAGCTCAGGGCTACGGTTATCTGTTCCACTTCGCTCTAAATCGATTTTCCTGAATGGCCAGTGACTTTTAAAGCAATATGCGTCAAAGGCGCTTAATGGTTAAACCCCCGTCAAAAGCAC
>NZ_JAAVVZ010000078.1 GCF_023910635.1 Sphingorhabdus sp.
GCCGCCGCCTGCTGCCCCGGACAAGGTCGCGATCAAAGCCGCGATCAAGGCAGGGCAGGAAGTGCCGGGCGTGAAGCTGACCCGCAGCCAGCGATTGAGCCTCGATTGATGCTCTACCCCAAAACCCGCATTGTGCGCAGTGCGCGTTACCGCCGCTGGGTCTGGATCACGCATCAAGTGCGCCACCGGTGTGAGGCTGGAGCGTCCGCGATCGCCGGTCATGTCGACGATCCCTTGGCTTGATATTCTGCATCCACCTCCGCCAGAATTGCCGCAACATCTTCTGGTCTGCAAAGTTGATCTTCTGGAACGGGCGGGACGTATTCGTGCCGATGCTTCATCAAAGCTATCCTCGCCCGATTGCGGCGCGCGCGGCGGACAGAAACGGCGTGCTCCACGATTTCAATGATTTCAGATATGTCTGGAAACCACTTTTGCTCCCGCATCAATCGGCCAAAAGCATATCCCAAATCGGCCCTGCTGTAGCCGACGAGGTTTTGCAGATAGGATTCCGCAAGCACGGCCCATTCCAAGCTTGCACGGTTCTTTTGAGGCTTGAACATGAACGTGAGCAACTGCTCTTCAATCCATCCTTCCAACGCTTCGGGCGGCTCTGGATGGTTAATGAAGTCCTGCAAAACTGTGACGTCAGTTGGCGTGACTACCGGCATATCCTCATAGGAACCCTTGCTGTTCACCAAGGCGTCGAGCGCGTCTGGCAGCGACGGCTTGCGCCAAACCGTGAGGTTGGTTGCCGTCCGATCCGTAGTTGCTATCTCCTGTCCCATTGTTCGTTCTTCCAGTCTTGAGAGGGAACACGCCCTGATATTCAAATGCTGCCGATTGCTTGAGAACCTCGCCTGGAGGAAAGCCGTCCTCTGCAAGTTTGCGTAGTTCTCGGATTGTGCCGTTCGCTCCGCCAACAGTCTTGATTGGCTTTCGGATTGCCCGACGCATTGCGACAAAGGACGCCCAAGGGTCAGCGGGTATGTCTGGTGGCAGAACAAACTCGCTTTCCACAAAAGGCTTTGAGTTCTCATTGTCTGCTTTGGATTTCGGTGCGCTCGTGCGCCGAGATATAGGACCGTTAGGTTCTATATCTCTTATTCCCTTATTCCCTTTTTCTTTTATGTCCCGCTGCTGTCCCGCTGCTGTCCCAGATTGCGTCCCAACAAGTGTCCCGCTATATTCGTTTTCGGGCTGATGTTTGTCGTAATTACAGATAGTTATGACTAATCTACCTGTCCCAACTTCTGTCTCAATCATCGTCTCGGTTTTTAATCGGGCAATAAACCGCTCAACGGAAGATTTTGACCACCCCCAAGCGTCCGCAAGCTGCCGGATTGACACACAAAACTGGCTGCGCTGGAGGGTGATTATTTTGCCGTTGACGTCAAATTTCGTTGGCTTGAAACATGCCTTCTCAATCATCCAGACCCATGCGCAGGCTTTGTTGAAAGGCTCGTTTCTAAACATGGCATGGTCGCGCCAACTACGATTAAGGGCAAATTTTCCGCTCATCCAGCCACCCTCCGCGCGCGCCACACATTGATCATCAAGCAGGTCAGCATGGATCGAAACTCAGGGTCGGTGTGGCAAAGGGCCTTGGCGCGGTTGTAGCCATGCAGGACGGTTGTATGGTCCCTCCTACCTATGATGCGCCCTATCTCTGGATAGGATCGTTTTGACATGCGGCGCGCGGCATACATGACGGCAAATCTTGGGCGACAATATTCGTTCGTCTTGCGCTTTGATTTTATTGAACCAGCGGGAATGTCCCACAGCGTTTCGGCCTCTACGATCAGGTGGTTCACCCATTGAAAAGGTGGAAC
>NZ_JAAVVZ010000079.1 GCF_023910635.1 Sphingorhabdus sp.
GCCATTAAGGGCAGCACAGTCGTCGGCTTTGCAGATTTAGGCATGGAAGCCATTTACGAGTTTGAAGTGCAGGACTTCCCCGTAACCGTTGCGGTCGATAGCGACGGCAACAATGTCCACCAACTCGCGCTCGCGTATTGGCAAAAACGCATCAAGGATGAGGGGCTATTATCCGGTTAGATAAGCCGTGAGGTTTATTGCACCGGCGGTGTTGGTGATTGCACTATGGGCTTGGCTGGCGCTGTCGGTTGGGCTGGCGCTGTGGGCAAGGAATCCATAAATTCCAGATCTACCAGATTGATATCGGCATTGCACCTTTTGCCCTTCAATACATCAATTTCTGCTTGCCGCTTCTTCAAATAATATTCGCGCATTGCGGCATAGGGATTCCCGCTTTGCTGGACTCGCGTCAGGATGTCATCATTCCGGACCCTGTCGTCGATAGACGAAAGTATCCCTTTGGAAGCTGATACGATTGGATCGGTAAAGGGCTTTCCAACTGCCGTTGGTAACAGCGACATGTCGACGACCCGTCCAAGCAGATCGCGAATGGTCGTCGAACCAAACACTGGCAGGAAAAGATACGGCCCTGGCCCTACGCCATAAAAGCCCAAAGTATCTGCCAAACCGTTTGAACGGCGCGGCAAATTGAAAGGCTTCTTTTTCGCGACATCCACGAGTCCGGCGATACCCACCGTTGAGTTGATCGCAAAACGACCTACAGTTTCCAACGCCTTGCCGATTTTCAACTGCAGCAAAAAATTTACAAAGACGATCGGCTCATCAAGGTTGTTTATGACATTATGTATTCCGTCGCGGATGGGATTGGGCACGGCTGCTTTGTAACCTTGGGCAACAGGCGCGATGATTGCTCCGTCGATCGCTTGGACTGCGGCGAACGACACTTCATTGACAGCCTCTACGGGATCACCCGGCGGCGGCCCTGTTCTTGCGGTAACCACGATGATGTTTTTGTCTGTTGCCATAGCAGTGGCCGGATCGGCCTGCGTTGTGGTGTCGGAAGGTAATGGTTCTTCGGCGGGGATGTCGGGATTAACAACAGGCGCACTTACAACACCGGCATTATCGGCGGCCTGAACCGATACTGGCATTGGAACGGTGACTGGTGCAGATGCATTCGCAGCTTCAACTGCTCTGGGTGCCTCGTTGGCGGGCGGGCATTGCAGCGATCCGGAGAGCATAGCCATCGCTACGATATTGGTAATACTCAACTTCGGCTCCTCTTGATGGTTTCTGCCTCGTCCCTTTTTGGCCCAAGCCTGATGTCCGGGCGATGAACATTAGTCAACGCACGTAGCATGCCCCTTGCATAGATTGGTGCCTATGCAGATCTTGCGGTGGCTGTCGTTTGTCCACGACCCACTATAAGCAGCTTTATCGCGCAGAAACAAGTGACTACCGAAGAGCTACCACAAAATCTTACAGCTTAAAAAGAGCCAATATTGCCCTTACTGACCGCGCATTTGGGCGTCGATTTGCGCCTGAATTTCGGGTGGCAGGCCCTGCGCCGCGCCGCCGTCTTGGCCGCCAGCGCCGCCTTGTTGTTGCATCTCCTGCATCTGCCTTTGCATTGCTTCGATTTCCGCGCGCGACTTGAACTCGAGCAGCTCGACATCGAATGTCAGTTCGCTTCCGCCCGGAATGGCGACTTCGCCTGTTTGCGGGTTGCGCTGATCCTCTGGCCCATAACCAAGCTCAGCTGGAATCCACAGGCGATATTTGCC
>NZ_JAAVVZ010000080.1 GCF_023910635.1 Sphingorhabdus sp.
GTCGCCGGAAGCTGGTGGCCCTATTGGATGCAATGGCTCCACGCCCGGTCGGGCGCACAAGCTGCCGCGCCAAAGGCGTTGGGGAGCAAGACGCACCCACCAATGGAAGCCGCGCCGGGCCTGTATGTTTTGGAGTGAGGGGGGAGGGTGAGTGCCCACCATATACCGGGAAAATGGCTTTCGATTTTACTTTTTCAGCCACGAGCCAAACGAGCCTCCGCATGTTCATATCGACAAGGGAGAGGCAACCATAAAGATTTGGCTTGGCAGTTTGGAGGTCGCAAAAAGCCGGGGCTTTCGTGCTCACCAGATTTCTGGCATAATCAGCATCGTAAGCGAACATCAGATGTTGTTCATGGAGAAATGGCATGAATATTTCGGCTAAAATCACCGACGAGCGTGTTCTCGATGTGCGGTTTGATGCGCATAGCCTGATAGTGGACCTGATGGATGGCCGGACTATTTCTGCCCCGCTTGCTTGGTATCCGCGTTTGGCAAATGCTTCGGTCGAGCAGCGCGAGCATTGGGAGAAATGTGGTGGTGGTTTCGGCGTTCACTGGCCCGATGTGGATGAGGACTTAAGCACCGAAGGTTTATTGCGCGGTGTACCAGCGCCCGCAAATTCCTAACGCCACCTGTTCAATATTTTATAGAATTGTCGCTCCAGCGCAGGCTGGAGCCTATCGCGCTTATCGTGTCCCGCTGACGTGCGTTTGTCCGGCGAGACGTAATGGGCCCCAGCCTGCGCTGGGACGACGGGGCGGAGGCATTGAGGTGCACTTAATCAAGCCAAAACCTGCAACCCATGCTTTTCTACCAGCGAGAGCAATTTCAAGGCCATGCCGCTGGGACGCTTTGCACCGCTTTCCCATTTTTCGATCGTAGACTCGCTGGTGCCCAGATAACGCGCAAAGACTGGCTGGCTGACTTTGTTTGCTTTGCGCAGGCGGAGGATATCCTTTGGCGCAAGTTCGGGGACAGGTGACAGGCAGTCCTTGTCGAATTCGCGCATCGTGGTTTTGTCGATTATGCCATGACGGAACAGTGCTTGCGCTGATGAATGGATGGCTTCCATCGCATCGCTTTTATATTTCGGCGAACCCATCGTTTTTACTCCAACTGCCCTACGCAAATTTCGATTAAACTTCCATCACCGACTTCGAGTGCCAAACCTTCATCCGACATTGCCTGATAAACTTTGGCCAGATTGCGAAAACTCTTCAATTCAAAGTCCTCAAGGTTGGCTTTGTTCTGTTTCGAAAACAGAAATTCGTAAATCCAAAAATTTCCAGCCCGTGCCAAGATAATCGAGCGATACTGGTTGTTTGACAGCCGCTTTTTGTAAACACCACCGCCCAGATCGTCAGCTTGCCCAGCAATCACTTGTGCAATAACTTTGCATAGCATTTTATCCGAAATCTTCGCTTTCCTCGCCGCTTTTGCAAACCATGCCGATTTGAAAGCGCGTGGACGGGTCGGTTCGGACATGATTTTAGGTAGCACTAAGTGCTACCTAAAACAAGACAAGAATTTGGCTTGCACCACCCCGTCGTTCGGTTAAACCTAATGCTACGCCCAAATTTAGGGCCAAAGGAACATCTATGACCAAATCCCGCGCGCCAATTTTCAGCATGGAGACCGTTGACGGACGGACATTGCGGGTGGCGGTTTGGCGGGCTTCGAAGGCGACGACGAAGCTGCCGATATTGTTCTTCAACGGCATTGG
>NZ_JAAVVZ010000009.1 GCF_023910635.1 Sphingorhabdus sp.
CACGCCCAAATTCTCACGCTTTACCCTGAAATGTTCCCCGGACCGCTGGGGATATCCTTGGCTGGCCGTGCGCTGGAGGAGGGGAAGTGGTCTTGCGCGCCTATTCAGATCCGTGACTTTGCGACGGACAAACATCGGACCGTTGATGATACACCCGCGGGCGGCGGGGCGGGGATGGTATTGCGGGCGGATATTCTGTCGGCGGCAGTGGCGTTTGCGAAACGTGAAATGGCGCAGAAAATGAGGCCCCGCCCCTTTAGGGGAGGGGTTGGGGTGGGGTCTGTCAGTATAACGCGGCCTTTGCTACAAAACCCCACCCCCGGCCCCTCCCCTAAAGGGGAGGGGGGAAGCCCGGCTTTGGCCAGTGTTGGGACTCCCAAATTCTCTTACAATGCGGAAAAGTTGAGCGCTCCAATTATCGCCATGACCCCACGCGGCAAGCCAATCACGCAGGCGCGTATCCGTGAACTTGCGGCAGGCCCCGGCGTAACGGCGCTCTGTGGCCGGTTTGAGGGCTTTGACGAGCGCCTTTTTGATGCGCATCCCGAAATTGAGTTAGTCTCCATGGGCGACATCATCCTGTCGGGCGGCGAAATTGGGGCGTTGATGCTGTTAGACGCTTGCATTCGGCTGCTTCCCGGCGTAATGGGCGCGTCTTCCAGCGGTGACGAGGAATCCTTTGAACAAGGATTGCTTGAATATCCGCACTATACCCGACCCAATGATTGGGAAGGGCGTATGATCCCTGAAGTGTTGCGATCGGGGGATCATGCGAAAATAGCTGCTTGGCGGAAACAACAGGCGGAGGAAATCACTCGGTTACGCAGACCGGACCTTTGGGGGCGTTACAAAGACGCCCGGGTTCAGCCTGCCTCTGACGTGCGACAAAAGAATAAGGATTAAATGGGGCATGAACCTCATCCAAACACTCGAAGCCGAAGCGATTGCAGCTTTGTCAGAAAACAAAAAAATTCCTGCGTTCCGTGCAGGGGACACCGTCAAGGTGGGCGTGAAGGTCATCGAAGGTGAGCGCACGCGTATTCAGAATTACGAAGGCGTGTGCATCGCGCGTTCGAACAAGGGCATGGGCTCCAACTTCACCGTACGCAAAATGTCGTTCGGTGAGGGCGTTGAGCGCGTATTCCCCTTGTACAGCCCAAACATCGACAGCATCGAAGTCGTCCGTAAGGGCGTCGTGCGTCGTGCGAAGCTTTACTATCTGCGCGGCCTGACCGGTAAGAAGGCACGTATTGCCGAACGCCGTGACCCGCGTCCTATTAAGACCACCGAGGCTGCCGAATAAGGCAGGAGCCGCCGAGCGTTCTTAAACCGAACATGAAAGGCCGGGCTCCCACAAAGAGCCCGGCCTTTTTTATAGTGTGTGCCCCGGCTTTTATAGTGTGTGCCCCGGCGCAGGCCGGGGTCCAGACTTAAACGAAGGCTTTCAGCCATAGCTGGACCCCAGCCTTCGCTGGGGAACACAAAAGAAGGAATTGCTTATGGGTTATCGTATCGTAGTGGCAGGCGCGACGGGCAATGTGGGCCGCGAAGTCGTCAACATCTTGGCCGAACGCGCATTCCCTGCCGACGAGGTCGCTGTGCTTGCGTCATCGCGCAGCCAAGGTATCGAAATCGAATATGGCGATACGGACAAGATGCTCAAGATCCAGAATATCGAGAATTTCGATTGGACGGGCTGGGATATGGCGATTTTTGCCATCGGTTCGGAAGCGACCATGAAATACGCGCCGATTGCCGCTGCTGCTGGCTGCGTGGTGATCGATAACAGCTCGCTTTTCCGGATGGACCCGGATGTTCCCTTGATCGTGCCTGAGGTCAACCCTGACGCAATTGATATCTACAAGCGCAAGAACATCATCGCCAACCCGAACTGTTCAACGGCGCAATTGGTCGTCGCGTTGAAGCCGCTACACGATTACGCCAAGATTACCCGCGTTGTCGTATCGACATACCAGTCGGTGTCTGGCGCGGGCAAAGAGGGCATGGACGAATTGTTCGAACAGAGCCGCAACATATTTGTCGGCGACAGCGCCGATGCCAAGAAGTTCACCAAGCAAATCGCGTTCAACGTCATCCCGCACATCGATAGTTTTCTCGAAGATGGCTATACGAAGGAAGAGTGGAAGATGATGGTTGAGGTCAAGAAGATACTCGACCCGAAAATCAAGCTGACGGCGACCTGCGTGCGTGTTCCTGTCTTTGTTGGCCATAGCGAAGCGGTGAATATCGAATATGAGCGGGAAATGTCGGCGGAAACCGCGCAGAATATCTTGCGTGAGGCCCCAGGCATCATGCTCATCGATAAGCGCGAAGACGGTGGCTATACGACCCCGATTGAGGCCGCAGGTGACGATGCGACCTATGTAAGCCGCGTGCGTGAAGACCCCACAGTGGACAATGGCCTTGCCTTCTGGTGCGTGTCGGATAATCTTCGCAAGGGGGCTGCACTAAATGCGGTGCAGATTGCCGAATTGCTTGGGCGGCGGCATTTGAAAAAGGGTTAAATTATGGGGCTGCAAGCCGATATATTCTGGTCGTTTCGTAGCCCTTACAGCTATCTCGCCACGCGGCGGTATCGCGCGCTTTCGGAAGAATATGACCTGACGATAAATTTGCGTCCGGTCTATCCGCTCGCCATCCGCGAACCTGACTTTTTTGAACGCAGTCATCCAAATTGGTTGCGCTATACCTTTACCGATATGTTCCGCGTCGCGCAATTCCATGGCGTTCCGTTCGGCCCGCCACGGCCCGACCCGATTGTGCAGGATGTGCGGACACGCAAGATTGCGGACGAGCAGCCCTATATTTTTCGCCTGACCCGGTTGGGCCAAGCGGCGGCGCGGCGCGGCAAGAGCCTTGCCTTTTGCGATGAAGTCTCACGGCTGATTTGGGGTGGAGCAGAAAACTGGCATGAGGGCGACCATTTGTCGGGTGCTGCCTTGCGCGCGGGATTGGATTTGGCAGAGCTGGATGCCGAAGCGATCAGCGACGCAGAGTCGCTTGACGCAGAAATCGCCGCCAACCAAGCCGCACTTGAGGCGGCGGGGCATTGGGGTGTGCCAACCCTCGTTTTCGATGGCGAACCCTTTTTTGGGCAGGATCGTATCGATATGGCGCTGTGGCGCATGGAGCAAAAAGGCTTGGCTGCGCGTTAGTCCGGGGCGTGGATTGTTGAAAATTGAGTAAGGCTTATGATCACATGCGATAGTTTCCAAGCCGCCGACGGGGTCGAGATCGCGTGGCGCGAGACGGGGCAGGGGCGGCCTTTATTGCTGATACATGGTTTCATGTCCGAAGCCGGCACCAACTGGATAAAATACGGCCATGCTGCTGCGTTGGCCAAAGCGGGATACCGCGTCATCATGCCTGACCTGCGCGCTCACGGCATAAGTGGCAAACCCCATGATCCCAAATATTATCCACGCGACATTTTGGCAGATGACCAATTTGCGCTGCTTGGGCATTTGGATATCACCGATTATGATCTTGGCGGCTATTCGCTTGGCGGACGAACAGTATCGCGGATGCTCGCGCGTGGCGCAGCGCCCAGTAGGGCCGTTATCTCAGGCATGGGGTTGGAAGGCCTGACTCAGACCGGAAACCGTGGGACGTATTTTCGGCATGTCTTTGACAATTTGGGGCAGCATGAAAAGGGTTCGTCCGCATGGATGGCCGAGGCTTTCCTGAAAACCACCGGCGGTGATCCGGCAGCATTACGGCATATATTGGATAGCTTTGTCGACACCAATGCGGCAGAAATTGCCAGTTGGACCCTTCCCGTTGCTGTTGTGTGCGGTGAACAAGATGACGATAATGGCTCTGCGGCGGACCTCGCGGCGCTTTTGCAACATGGGAAGCTGTTTACGGTGCCTGGCAATCATATGAGCGCGGTTACCAAGCCAGAACTTGGGATGGCCTTTGTTGCGGCGCTGACGGGTGACCGCTGGTGACGCGCCCAGTTTTCGACATTCAGCCGGTATTGACGGGCGAACGCGTCATGCTGCGGCCGTTATTGACGACGGATTATGACGCGCTCTATGCCGTAGCGTCTGACCCGGAAATTTGGGCGATGCATCCGTTTCGTGATCGGTACAAAAGGGAAGTCTTTGACGGCTTCTTTGCCGATGCCATGGCATCGCAGGGCGCCTTTGCCATTTTGGATCGCGCGACAAACGAAATCATCGGCGGCACGCGCTTTTCCGGTTACGATCCGACAACCGAAGAAATAGAAATCGGCTGGACATTTTTAGCGACCGCATATTGGCGGACGGGCATCAATCGCGAAGTGAAGGCGCTGATGCTAAGGCATATATTCCAATTTGTGCGCATTGTTGTGTTTCAGGTCGGCGCAGACAATGTCCGATCGCGCACTGCGGTGGAGCGATTGGGCGCTACTTTAGTGCGAGAACATAAGCGCCATCATGGCGGGCAGGTGCATGACTACACAAGCTATCATCTGACGCGCGAGGACGCCCTGTCAGGGGCGTTGGCGACATCTTTGGAGTCTAGGTAGCCATGCGCAAGGAAACTGCTCTGGAAAGGCGTTTCTGGACGTTCTGGCTGTCCGGCATATTGTTGCTCGCGGCGTTGGTCGTGATGAATGTCTGGCTGGTCACAGAAGTTGCGCCATTGGGCATCAGCGACCATCAGGCCGCCGGAAATGCGGCGCGCGTTGACATCATCCACGCGGGCTGGGCAGCATCGGGTGTGATGGACCTCGCCATCTACAGCATGGAATTGGACCTCATCTTTATCGCGGTTTATGCTTGGGGCGCTTTTGCGGGCGGACGGATGCTTGCCGCGTCGCCGCACCTTATGGAAGCACGGCTTGGTAAGGTCATCATGGTCGCGGTCGTCGGTTTTGCCATTGCCGATTATGCTGAGACCATTAGCCAGCTTATTCAGGCGGCAGTTACCGGAGGGCATGATATGCTCTCCGGCGTCGCAGCCACCGCGCGGCCCGTAAAAACGATATTGTTTTTGGTGACATTCTTCGGCGTGCTGGTCGGCTTGGCGATTCGAAGCTGGAAAAGCCGCGCGCCTTGACGCGGAAGACCGGAAGTTTCACCATCGCGCCCTAATATCTGTCAGGAACCCCATATGAAAAATCTTGTATCCATTGCCGCTTTGGCATTCGCCACGCTTTGTGTCCCGGGCATCGCCATGGCGCAGGATGTTCCGGCAACCGCAGCTGCACCCACGGCATCTGATGCCGATGCGTTTGTTGCCCGCGCCGAAAAGGACCTTTTTAACTTCTCCGTCGAAGGGGGCCGTGTCGCGTGGATTAATTCCACGTACCTTACCGATGACACCGACGCTATCGCCGCGCGTTACGGCGAGATTGGAACAGAAAAGGCGGTTGCGTACGCACTTGAGGCGGCCAAATATCAGGCGCTTGCCGGCCTGTCTTTTGATACAAAGCGCAAGCTTGATATCTTGCGCGGCGGCATAGTCTTGCCCGCGCCGACCACGCCGGGTGCAGCGGCGGAACTTGCGACCATATCAACTCAATTGCAGTCCGCTTATGGCAAGGGCCGGGGCACATTGCGCGGTAAGGAAATCAACGGTTCGGATATTGAGGCCGAAATGGGATCGAACCGCAATCCTGAAGATCTGAAGGAGATGTGGGTAAGCTGGCACAACAATGTCGGCGCGCCAATGGGGCCGGATTACACGCGCATGGTGGAAATCGCCAATCAAGGCGCAACCGAGCTTGGCTATGCGGACGTCGGCGCGATGTGGCGGTCTGGCTATGACATGCCAGCCGATGATTTTGCTAAGTTGACCGACAAATTATGGCTTGAGGTAAAGCCATTATATGACGAGTTGCACACTTATGTCCGCACGCAGCTGAACAAAAAATATGGTGATGCCGTCCAGTCCAAAACCGGACCAATCCGCGCAGATTTGCTTGGTAATATGTGGGCGCAGGAATGGGGCAATATTTATGACGTTGTCGCGCCTCCTGGAGCGGGCGACATCGGTTATGACATTGGCGAGTTGTTGGTGGCCAAGGGGTATAAGCAGACCGACATGGCGGATTTCAGTGAAATTCGTGGCAAGGCCGAAAAAGATATGGTGAAGATTGGCGAAGGCTTTTTCTCATCGCTTGGCTTTGCGCCATTGCCAAAAAGCTTTTGGGATCGCGCGCAGTTCATCAAACCTGCCGATCGCGAAGTCGTCTGCCACGCCTCGGCTTGGAATGTGGACAATGTCGATGATCTGCGCATTAAAATGTGCATCAAGGTCAACACCGACGACTTTGTGACTATCCACCATGAACTTGGGCACAATTATTATCAGCGCGCTTATAACAAGCAGCCTTATCTATATTTGAATGGTGCCAATGATGGTTTCCACGAGGCGATTGGCGACGCCATCGCTTTGTCGATTACGCCAAATTATCTTGTCCAGATCGGCTTGCTGGATCCGGCCAAGGTCCCCGGCGCGGACAAGGACAATGGCCTGTTGCTGCGTCAAGCGATGGACAAGGTCGCGTTCCTGCCATTTGGCTTGCTGATCGACAAATGGCGTTGGGGCGTATTCAACGGATCAATCACGCCTACTAACTACAACAAAGGCTGGACCGATTTGCGCCTGCAATATCAGGGCATTATTCCGCCCGTGGAACGCCCGGCCGACCGTTTTGATGCCGGGGCCAAATATCATATCCCCGGTAATACGCCTTATACACGCTATTTCCTTGCCCGCATATTGCAGTTCCAGTTTTACAAGGCCGCTTGCGATATTTCAGGATGGAAAGGACCGCTGCACCGTTGTTCATTTTACGGCAACAAGGAGGTTGGAGCACGGCTGAACGCAATGCTCGAAATGGGGGCGTCGAAGCCTTGGCCAGATGCGCTTCAGGCATTTACCGGCACGCGCGAAATGTCAGGCAAGCCAATGCTTGAATATTTTGCGCCGTTGATGACTTGGCTCAAGACGCAAAATAAGGGCGTGAAAAAGGGCTGGTAGGCAAAAATAGCCCCGCCGCAAATGGCGGGGCCGTTTACTTTGCGGAATTTAGGGTCAGGACCTATTAAATCCACCTTCGCGGCGTCAAAATGGCAAAGATATCGAAGCAAAATGGCCGCCGCAGGCAGTCATTCTGCCTGCAAGGGCATTTTGCTTTGAGATCGAAGCCATTTTGGCGTCCTTCGGATTTGACCCATACTGTCCATTGCTACGTTGGCAAAGCTAGACTTAGAACCACTAAGTCCTGCGCTTGCCGCCTGGCACTGAACAAAATGGCCTCAAACCGCGAAGGTGGATTTAATAGGTCCTGACCCTAGGCTGTTGGTTTTGCTGCGGACTTCGCCGGTGCGGCCTTCTTCACCGCTGGCTTTGCCCGCGGTGCAGGTTTTGCAGCGGCAGCAGGCTTTGCAGCAGGCTTGGCCTCTGGCTTCTTCGCAGCAGGCTTTTTCACAGCGGGCTTTGTCGCCGCCGGCTTTGCGCTGCTCGCGGTTTTGCGGTCATATACTTTCTTACCGGCGACGGCGGCTGCTGCTGTTGCGATAACTGCGCCAGCCACAGCGGCGGACTTGCCGGGATTTTCCTTGATGACTGTGCCTGCGGTGGCGGCGGCACTGGAGGCGGAATCTACGGCTGACTTTGCGGTGGTAGTCGCAGTCTCGGCCGCAGACCGCGCCTTACCCGAAAGGGTATCGGTCAGATCGCGCACTGTGGTCAAAAGCTTGCTGAACACATCATTTCTTTCGGACTTTCTTGGCATAATCCGTTCCTCCTTGGGTTGTCATGCAAACTTGTTAATCGTTTGGAATGGAGTTGGTTCCCGCGTGCTTATCGAAATGGTGGTTCGTTGAATGCGCGTAACTTGCGGCTGTGTAAGCTATTCCCGGCCTCGCGAAGCAACTCACATGTTTGAATGCCGATCTGTAAATGTGCGGCAATCGCCTCTTCGTAAAAACGGTTTGCTTGACCGGGTAATTTAATCTCGCCGTGCAGCGGTTTGTCCGAAACACATAATAATGTGCCATATGGTACGCGGAAACGATAGCCCTGCGCCGCAATCGTTGCCGACTCCATGTCGATGGCAATCGCGCGGCTTTGCGAGAAACGAAGCGCGGAGGCGGAATAGCGCAATTCCCAATTTCGGTCGTCGGTGGTCACAACGGTGCCTGTCCGCATCCGTCGTTTCAGATCTGCACCGCTGGCTCCGGATACGTCCTCCGCTGCGCTTGCCAAGGCTTGTTGTACTTCGGCAATGGGCGGAATGGGAATTTCAGGCGGCAGAACTTCGTCTAAGATATGGTCATCGCGCAAATAGGCATGGGCGAGGACGTAATCGCCAATCCGCTGAGTCTCACGTAGGCCGCCGCAATGGCCAATCATCAACCACGCTTCGGGCCGTAGCACCGCCAAATGGTCGCAAATCGTTTTGGCATTGGACGGACCGACGCCAATATTCACCAAGGTGATACCCGAACGGTCCGGCGCGATCAGATGATAGGCCGGCATCTGGTGCCGACGCCATGTGCTGTCTGCGACAAGCTGCGCTGCATTGTCTGTTGGTTGATCCACATATAGACCACCAGCGCCTGACAATGCGGTATAGCGGCCCTTGCCGACCTGCTTGCAGGCCCAACTGACGAATTCATCGACATAACGGTGGTAATTGGTGAACAGGATATAATGCTGCACATGCTCCGCAGGCGCGCCCGTATAGTGGCGCAACCGGGCCAATGAAAAATCGGTGCGGAGACCATCAAACAAAGCGAGTGGTGAACTACTGTTGCCCTTTACGCGCAAAAGGCCATCGGCGATTTCATCGCCAATATCTGCCAACTCCGTCGTGGGGAAATGGCGCGCAAGCTCGTTCGGGCTAACGGTCCCAAGCTCAAGATCGACCGAACCATCCAGAACATAAGGAAAGGGGATTTCTTGGCGACTGCGGCCAACTGAAATCTCGAGTTCATATTGCTCATTTAAAAGGTCGAGCTGCGCGCCAATATAATCTGCAAAAAGATCGGGCTTGGTGAAGGTAGTCCGAAACGTGCCGATCTTCTCCAGCTTGCCAAATGCGAGGTTAGATTTGGTCTCGCGCGTCTTGCCGGCATAAGTGATGATGAGTTCGGGATAACAGAAGTCATTGCTTGCGCGCTGATCTGCACTTGGGGGAACCCTATCCTTCAAATAAGCCGCAAGCGCGGATTGAAGTCTTCTAACCGAAGATTCATATTCGGTAACGAGTTGATTAATGATGTTTTGAGCGTGTGTACTAGGCATAATCATGCTTCACCGAATTTTATGAATTTGGCAACAAAAAAGGGAGGGTAATCCCTCCCTTTCCCATACAGTTTCGGCAGATCTACCTAAAAGTTACAGCTGCCCGAGCATATATTCAGCTGAACTTACGTTGAAATCGCCAGGCGCTTCGACATTAACTTGCTCAACGATGCCATCGTTGACGACGAGGGAGAAACGCTGTCCGCGCTTGCCCATGCCAAATGCGCTGCCGTCCATTTCTAGGCCGAGCGCAGCAGCGAAATCGCCATTTCCGTCGGCGAGCATGGTGATTGCGTCCGATCCGCCCGAATTGTTCCAAGCACCCAAAACAAAGGCATCGTTGACAGCGGTACAAGCAATTTCGTCAATGCCCTTGGCGGCAAGTTCGTCTGCCTTTTCGACGAAGCCGGGAAGGTGGCGTGCCGAGCATGTTGGTGTGAAGGCACCCGGCACGGAGAATAATGCAACCCGGCGTCCAGCGAAATATTCGGCAGACTGAACGGGTTGAGGGCCTTCGGCAGTTGCCTTGACCAGTTTGACGTCAGGGATTTTGTCGCCAACAGAGATGCTCATGAGAAATTTCCTTTAGCAAGAGAGAGAGTTGCCGCTTCATCCGGGACGCGCCTTACCAAGTCAAGTGGGCTATGTTTAACGGCGCTTTTTTTAGTGGTCCTGACCCTAAGATTGATGACATGGGAAAGCTTGCGTTTCTTACAAAGCACCCCATCGGAAAGGCATATAAAGCAATCTTTATATTTGATTTCTGTTAAATCCGTAGCTATGGCCCGGGTTATCTGAAACCTCCCGGAGAATAAGCCTGTGGCTTTTAACGATTATGTCATTGCCGATATAGGCGAGGCCGATTTTGGCCGTAAAGAAATAAACATTGCCGAAACCGAAATGCCCGGCCTTATGGCGTTGCGCGAAGAATTTGGTTCGTCGCAACCTTTGAAGGGTGCGCGCATTGTGGGTTCGTTGCATATGACGATTCAAACCGCAGTTCTTATCGAAACGCTGACGGCGCTTGGCGCGGATGTGCGTTGGGCGACTTGCAACATTTTCTCGACACAAGATCATGCCGCAGCCGCCATTGCTGCGCAGGACATTCCCGTGTTTGCTGTCAAGGGCGAAAGTCTTGCAGATTACTGGGATTATGTCGGACGCATCTTCGATTGGGGTGACGACACCACTGCGAACATCATCCTCGACGACGGTGGCGACGCCACGATGTTTGCGTTGTGGGGCGCAAGGCTTGAGCGCGGCGAAAGCTTTGGTGAGCCGGAGAATGAAGAAGAAGTCGAGTTCCAGCGCGCGTTGAAGGCATTTGTTGCCAAGAAGCCCGGCTACCTCACGCAAACGGTCAAGAATTTGAAGGGCGTTTCGGAAGAAACCACCACGGGCGTTCACCGCTTGTACGAAATCGCGAAGAAGGGCGAACTGCCGTTTCCCGCAATCAACGTGAATGACAGCGTTACCAAGTCGAAGTTCGACAATCTTTACGGTTGCAAGGAATCGCTGGTGGACGCCATTCGTCGCGCCACCGACGTCATGCTCGCCGGTAAAGTCGCATGCGTCGCTGGCTTTGGTGACGTTGGCAAGGGCTCGGCTCAATCGCTCCGCAACGGCGGCGCGCGCGTGATGGTCACGGAGGTCGATCCAATCTGCGCATTGCAGGCCGCAATGGAAGGTTTCGAAGTTGTGACCATGGAAGAGGCCGTGCAACGCGCGGATATCTTCTGCACAGCAACGGGCAATGCCGACGTTATAACTGCTGAGCATATGATGAACATGAAGCCCATGAGCATCGTGTGCAACATCGGTCACTTTGACAGTGAAATTCAAATCGCAGCTTTATCAAACTATAGCTGGACCGAAGTGAAGCCAGGAACCGATCTCGTTCAGTTCCCAGACGGAAAGCAGATCATCGTCCTTGCGAAGGGCCGCTTGGTAAACCTTGGTTGTGCAACCGGACATCCAAGTTTTGTGATGTCGGCAAGCTTTACCAACCAAGTGCTCGCGCAAATTGAGCTTTGGACCAACGGCGATAATTATAAAAACCAAGTCTATGTTCTGCCAAAGCATCTCGACGAGAAGGTCGCGACGCTTCATCTCGAAAAGCTTGGCGTGAAGTTGACCAAGCTGACCGACAAGCAAGCTGGATATATCGGCGTTTCGACCGAGGGGCCATTCAAGCCAGACCATTATCGCTATTAATCACATTTCAGTTTGTGACGAAAAGAAAGCCTGCTGCGGAAACGTAGCAGGCTTTTTTCGTTGCGTGCGCTGCGCATTTGGGCATTAGCATATCTGTGGAAACATAAAGGGCACATGACGATGACAGGCACTGGCCTGCCCATTGCACTTATAGGAATTTTGATGGCGCTTTGGCTTGTAGGAGCCGCTGTCGCTATTTGGATGGGGCTGTCGATGCGCAACCAAGCGGCAAAAGTGCTGCGCCGGTCCATGCGTCTTGGTCGCCTTTTGGAAACGGCTCCAGCTTTCCCTGTGGTGGTAAAAGGTGATGGCAGGATAGAGGCGGCCGAACGGTTCGTGCGAATGCTTGGCTTGGACGAACCTGCCGGTTCACTTGCGGAACTTGGCGGACGTGACAATGCCGGCCTGGCGCAAAAGGACTTGGCCGAACTGGAAGCCAAGGTGCGCGAAACGCAGCGCACGGGGAAGGGCTTCACACTGCACTTGGCAATTATAGGGTCCAACCGGAGGCTGACGGTCGTTGGCAATATTGCAGACAATGTCATCTACCCCAATGGCGCAGCTTCATTATGGTTTTTTGATTCCACCGAAAATTTGCGCGAATTGGAACGGCGGACGCGCGAATCTGACGAAGCGCGTTCGGCATTTTCGGCATTGGCTGGCCTGATTGAAGCTGCCCCCATTCCCATGTGGCACCGACGACCAGACATGAACCTGCATTTTGTGAACCATGCTTATGTCGAAGCCGTGGGTGCGATTGATGGGCTGCAGGTGGTCGACGATGGGGTTGAATTACTTGAACCCGAAAATGGCCGAAGCGCCGCCGATTATGCTGCTGAAGCCGCTGCTGAGAATACTCAAAAAGAGCGTGTAGTTTCAGCGACGTTGAACGGGGAACGCCGTCAATTGCGCGTGTTCGATATCCCATTGGGCGCATCGGGCGTCGCCGGACTTGCGATTGATGTTCAGGATCTAGTCGACACAAAATCAGAAGTGCGTGAATTGTCGGAGGCGCAACGCGACCTTTTGAACCTGATGTCCGCAGGCGTTGCGCAATTCGATGGCCGCCATGGGCTTACTTTTGCAAATCTGCCATTTCAAAGTCTGTTCTCTTTTCGTGACCAATGGCTTTCGGAAAAGCCCGAATTTGCGCGCGTGTTGGACCGCATGCGCGAAAATGGCAAACTACCTGAAGTCCGTGATTTCCCGGCGTGGCGTAAAGAGCGTGAGGAGTGGTTTCGCGCGTCCGATCCAACCGAAGAAAACTGGCTCCTTCCCGACGGCACACATTTGCGCGTTTTGGCGCAGCCAATCCCTTATGGCGGGCTGCTTATGATTTTCGAAGACCGCACCGAACAGGCGCAACTGGCGAGCGCGCGCGATATCTTGCTGCGCGTGCGGACAGCGACCTTTGATAATCTGTTTGAAGCGATTGCAGTTTTTTCGGCAGATGGTCGGTTAAGTATCTGGAACCGGCTCTTTGCGGAGACGTGGAAACTGTCCGATGATCAACTGATCAAACATCCCCGTTTAGATGAACTTTTGCCTTTGTTGGCGGGGCATCTAAAAAAGCCCACACAGATAACAGTCCTTGGCGAACTGATCAGGATGACTTCGTCCAATCGTGCGCAGCGCCAAAGTGAGGCCGTCTTCGCCGATGGCCGGATGTTCCAAGTCGCGACTATACCGCTGCCCGACGGCAACACGCTGTTCACCATGCTCGACATGTCCGACACGTTAAAAATAGAGCAAGCCTTGCGCGACCGGAATAGCGCTTTGCAGGATGCAGATGCGATCAAGGGCAAGTTTTTGGCCAATATGAGCTATGAATTCCGCACGCCGTTGACGTCGATCAGCGGTTTTGCGGACATGCTAAAGGCGGGGATTGCAGGTGATTTGTCCCCGCAAGCGATGGAATATGTCGACGCGATCGTCCAATCGGCTGACCGGCTTTCAGAACAAATTAACACCGTGCTCGACTATAGTCAGATTGAGGCAGGTGCCTTACCGCTCGCGTTTGAAGACGTTGATGTTTCAGCTCTGGTGGAACACATTGCTGCGGCCAAGACGCAGATGGCAGAGGCAAGTGGCGTGATGTTAAAGGTGGAGTGCGGGGAGGCCAAGGGAGGCATGTCGCTCGATCCAAAACGCATTGCACAGGCGGTCGGTTTGGTGCTGGACAATGCCATTCGTTACCACCGTCAGGCCGGCGAAGTGTTGTTCTTGGCGCGTTGGCAAAACGACGTACTTGAACTTGTCGTATCCGATAACGGCCCGGGCATTGACGGTAAAGATGTTCAGCGTCTCTCGCCTGACAGCATGCCCACAGGTAGCTTCAGCGCTGCCGGCGCCATGACGCGCGGGCTTGGCTTGCCCTTGGCACGGCAGATAATTGAATCGCATGGTGGCACTTTCCATTTGCACTCTGCACAAGGAGAAGGAACCACAATCATCATGGCGCTACCAAAGACATGATCATTGCAACCGACGAGGATATGCGCGCCTTTGGCCATTCGCTCGCTAAAAATTTAAAGCTTTCAGACTGGGTCGCGATCAACGGCCCGCTTGGTGCTGGCAAAACCGTGTTGTGTGCAGGGATATTGGCGGGCCTTGGTTACGAAGGCGAAGTCGCCAGCCCGTCTTACGCCATCGTTCACAGCTATGAACCGCCAGATGTTTTGGTTGCCGTTGCCCATGTCGATTTGTATCGCCTCGATGATGCTGACGAACTGGACGAACTGGGGCTTGCGGACGAACGCAGCGAACGCATCACGCTCCTTGAGTGGGCCGAACGCTTTGGTTCAGCCTATGTGGTGCCAAGCCACTATATAGACATAGCACCGCAAGCGGACGGAAGCCGAATAGTGACTTTGAAAATGGATCATGATGACACAAGTAATTAATATGGCACCACCTGCTGACTTGGACGCATTTTTGAGGTTGCATGGCTGGGAAGGTGCGCAAGTGGCGCCCGTTGCGGGCGACGCGTCTTTCCGCCGCTATTTCCGCGTGGAGTCCCCCATGCGCGGCAAGGCGATTTTGATGGACGCGCCGCCACCGCATGAGGATCCGCGACCCTTTATTCATATTGCGCAATATTTGAACGGGCATCAGTTTCGTGCGCCCAAAATTTTTGCCACCGACCTGACGCGCGGCCTTTTGCTGTTGGAGGATTTTGGCGACCGGCGGATGCGGGAGCATCTGGACGACCATCCAGAAGATGAGACCGCAGTCTATCGCGCGGCTATTGATGCCATTGTCCGGTTGGCGCAGACTCCTGCCGTGCAATCGCAAGGCTATGACATGGCGACCTACATGCGCGAAGTGCAGCTTTTGTCCGAATGGTACATGCCGGCCATGGGCTTATCATTTGATGTAAGCGAATTTGACCAGATATGGACCAAAGCGCTGGCCCCGCTTGCGGATTATCAGAAAGTTACCGTTTTGCGGGATTATCATGCCGAAAACATCATGCTGCTGGATGATGGACAGCAGGGGATAATTGATTTTCAGGACGCTTTGGTGGGCCATCCAGCCTATGATCTGGTGTCCTTACTGCAAGACGCGCGCCGGGACGTGTCCCCTGCGCTTGAGGCAGAGATGCTGGCATATTATCATGATGCGGCAAAACCCGATGCTGATTTTGGGGCGCATTATGCCTTGCTGGGTGCACAACGAAATACCAAGATTATCGGTATCTTTACGCGCCTGTGGAAGCGCGATGGCAAGGAACGTTATGTCTCGTTCCTGCCGCGTATGTGGGGGCTGCTGGAACGCGACTTAGCTCACCCGGACCTTGCGCCGATCAAACACTGGTTCGACACGCATATCCCTGCGGACGTGCGCAATAATATGCCTACGGAGTTAAGCATCGATGGTTAAGCATGTGGATACAGCGATGATCATGGCGGCGGGCAAAGGGACGCGCATGATGCCCCTGACCGCCGACCGGCCGAAGCCCCTGATCGAAGTGGGCGGCGTTGCCTTGCTCGACCATGTGCTTGACCATTTGCGCGATGCCGGCATCGGCAAAATCGTCGTCAACGTGCATTATCGCGCAGAACAAATAGAGCAACATTTAGCAGCTTCTGCGGCTGACTTGGAACTGCGCATCTCCGACGAACGCGATGTGTTGCGCGACACAGGCGGTGGTTTGGTGCACGCCTTGCCACTCATTTGCGATGACCCCTTCATTTGCGTCAATGCCGACAATTGGTGGACCAATGCGGGCGAAAATGCGATCTCGCAGCTCATGGCGCATTGGGATGATGCCCGCATGGACGTTCTGATGCTCGTCATTCCGTTAGAAAGCGCACATAATAGCCAAGGCATTGGCGACTTTAACATGGATGCAGATGGACGCCTGTCACGCCGCAAGGGCGATGCGCCTGCGCCTTTTGTGTGGACGGGCATTCAGATGCTGTCGAAGCGCCTCATTGTCGATCCGCCTGCGGACGTATTTTCAACCAATATATTCTGGGATCGCGCTATAGCCCAGGGCCGTTGCATGGGCATATTACATGACGGGCAATGGTTCGACGTCGGCTATCCCGCCGCGATCGGGGCAACCGAAGCGAAGTTGGCGGAACAATATGGCGGATAAAGGCTCCGCCCCGCGCGCCCATGTGTTCAATGTGCCTTTGGGCAATGACCTGTGCGATGTAACCGCGCAGTGGATTTTGCAGTCGGCGGGCGCAGACCCGCTTGCGATCAGCAACAACATACTCCTCCTGCCGAATAACCGCGCGATCAAGGCAATGACGGAGGCTTTTGTCCGGCAGGCGGCACCGGGTATGCTCTTGCCGCATATGGTTGCCGTTGGTGACATGCAATTGGACGAAGCCTTAGGCCCAATGCTCGATCCCATACAGGCGGGCAGCGCAATATGGCCAGCCATTGCTTCGTTTGAGCGGCTGATGCTGTTGGCAAAGCTCGTACAGGACCATCAGCCGGGTGACGCCCCACTTTCGCCTGCCGAAGCGTTGCGACTTGCGCGCAAATTGGCAGAATTGATCGATGCGCTTGAGGTTGATCTGGTCGATTTCACACATTTCGCAGACATCAAAATAGAGGCTGATTTGGCCGGACATTGGCAAAGCGCTTATGCGCGGCTTTTGCAGATATTGCCGGCGTATCGATCCGCGTTAACTGCGCGAAAATTGATGGGGCCAGCCGAACGCCGCAACCATTTGCTTGCGGCGCTTGAGCAGCGTTTAGCGCAAAATATTGATACGCCTCCGGTCATAGCGGTGGGGATTACGACGTCTGCAAAGGCTGTGGCCCGCTTGTTGCGCCGTGTCGCACTTATGCCGAACGGGCACGTTATCTTACCGGGCGTTGATCTTGACCTTTCTGACGCGCGTTGGGATGATCTATCGCCGTCCACCGACGATAGCCCAGGCTTTGGGCGGCGTCGTAATGTGGAGGTCCATCCGCAGTTTCATTTGAAGCATTTGTTGGAACTTATGGGCATCGACCGCAGCGAGATTGACGTCCTTCCGACTGCCAGAACGGAGCCAGAATCTGCTACAATTTCCGAGATATTCTGCCTGCCGGAACATAGCATATATTGGCAGGACCTGCCGCCGCTGCGCAAAAGCCTTCCGCATGTCAAATGGTTGGAGGCGGAAGATAGCGCGCAAGAAGCCAAGGCCATAGCCGTGCGCATCAGGGGCGCGCTGGAGGTTGCCGGAAAGCGCGTCGCCCTGATTACGCCCGATCGCGAATTGGCGGTGCGGGTGGCTGGGCAGTTGCATAGATGGGGCATAGAAGTGGATGACAGCGCGGGCATACCCTTGCTGCAAACACCACCAGGCACGCTTGCATTGGCGCTGGTGGACGCAATCTGGAGCCGCTTTTCCGCGTCGAGCATATTGGCGATTGCCAAGCACCCTTTGGTGTTTGCCGGGGCGGAAAGGCTCGTGTGGTTGGACCATGTGCGGCAGCTTGATCTTGCATTGCGCGGCACCGCCAGCGGCATTGGCCTTTCTGCGATCACGCGACGGTTACAGACTGCGCGCAAACCAAATACAGATTTAATCGCATGGTGGTCTGGGGTTGCGACGCAACTGGCACCGCTCGAACGGGCCGATGGTCAGCCATTTGAGGATGTTATGGCATCGCTGCGCGATGTTGCAACGGTGCTTACCGATGGCGGCATTTGGCGTGGCGCAAGTGGCCGCGAACTGACGCAGAACTGGGAGGAGGTCACTTCGAGCGATCTGTCCACACTTGGCCGTGTCGATGCGACAGGCTTGGTTGCGACGTTCAAGGAAATTTTCTCCGGTGCGGTTGTTCGCCCGCCTTATGGTGGGCACCCGCGTGTCGCGATTTACGGTTTGTTAGAAGCGCGCCTGCAGCAGGCAGACTATTTGATCTGCTCGGGTCTGAACGAAGGTACATGGCCGCAAATAGCGCAGCCTGACCCGTGGTTGGCCCCTGCTATCAGGCGCCATCTAAAACTGCCGACATTGGATCGGAATATTGGCCTTTCGGCGCATGATTTGGCGACGGCACTGGGCGCACAAGAGGTGTTGCTGACTCGCGCACGGCGGGATCGCGGCGGGCCAACGGTCGCTTCACGCTTTTTGTTGCGGATCAAAGCGCTGATGGGGGAGGCGCTGGCGGTTGATGATGAACTGTTGGCGTGGGCAGACGCGCTGGATCGTCCCGAGAGAAAAGAGCGCTTTGCCGAACGGCCAGAGCCGATGCCAAATGCCGAACAACGTTTGGTTTCCTTGTCCGTTACCGATTTCGACCAGTTGAAATCTGACCCTTATTCCTTTTACGCCAAGCGCATCCTTGGCCTTCCGGTTCTGGAAAAGGTCGATGCCGAACCCAGCTACGCTTGGCGCGGGAGCCTTGTGCACGACATATTGGAAAAATGGTTCACGCACGACAATTGCGCGGTCGATAAGCTCGTCGCGCGCGCCGATGCATTGTTGGCGCAGGAGGCGAGCGACCCATTGCTGCGCACATTATGGCAACCGCGCATTGCCGCTGGTTTACGCTGGGTGGCCGATGAAACCAAACGCTTGATGGCGGAGGAAGGGCGCGTCGTGGTGGTTGCCGAACAACCCGGCACCGTCCATATCAAAGGCATCGCCGTCAGGGGGCGGGTTGACCGTATTGACCGCACTGCAGATGGCGACTTGGTCATCATCGACTATAAAACCGGCACGCCGCCATCGACCAAGCAGGTTAACGCGGGCTTCGCACTGCAATTGGGCCTCATTGGCTATATGGCCGAGGAACTGGCCATCAAGGGCGTATCAGGCACAGCGAGCCATTTCGAATATTGGAGCCTTGCCAAAAACAAGGCCAAGGATTTTGGTTTCATCGCCGTGCCCACCAGCACGCGTGCGGCCGATAACAAGCCAGAACGCGCAGACTTCGTCGCCTTTGCGGTTGAGCAGGCGGAAGCTGCGATCGGCAAATGGATATTGGGCAACACGCCCTTTACCGCCAAGTTGCACCCCGAATTTGCGATCTATGGCGATTATGACCAATTGATGCGCTTGCAGGAATGGAATGGGCGTCAGGCGATAATCGAGGACGCAACATGAGTGCGGAACCCAAAAAGCTGCACCCATTGATTCCTGCGCAAAGCAGCGCCGTTGTGCCGGACGACAATATCTGGCTGAGCGCTTCGGCAGGGACGGGCAAAACGCAGGTGCTGACTGCGCGCGTCATTCGGCTGTTGCTGGAAAATGACGTCGAGCCTGAAAATTTGCTGTGCATTACATTTACCAAGGCTGGCGCGTCCGAAATGGCGGACCGTATCAATCAGCTTTTGGCGACATGGGTACAGATGGACGATGGACTATTGTTCCATGACCTTGAGGCGATTGGTGCCGATGCAGGCCCAGAGGCGCGCAAAAAGGCACGGCAATTGTTCGCAAAGGTTCTGGATGCGCCCGGCGGCGGATTGCAGATATTGACCATCCATAGCTTCTGCCAATCGCTTCTCGGCAGCTTTCCGGAAGAGGCTGGCCTCGTGCCGGGCTTCAAGCCGGTTGAGGGCCGCGAGCAGCGGGAATTGCTCGACGCGGCGCTTGGGAACTTGGTTTTGGGTGCCGAAGCGCGCGGCGACCTTAAGATCATCGCCAATTTGCAGGAATTGAGCCTGAACATGGGCGAGGAAGCGGCCCTGCGCTTCTTGCATCGGACGGCGGCTGCGCCGGATATAATGGCATCCATCCCCGATGATGCGGGCGCGGTGGTTTGGGCGCGGCGTTTGGCAGACGTTAGCTTTTCGGGTTCTGTGGAAGAAATGTTGGCGGCGGCGTTTGCCGACGAAAAAATTCCGCGCGGGGACCTGCAATCCATCATCGACGCCAATCTTTTATGGTGCGGTAATAAAGCCGACAGTCGGGGAGGTAAGCGCGCGGCGGTGCTTCAAGACTGGCTATCCCGTTCTCCGGCAGAGCGGGCAGCTTTATTCGCGGAGTTTCATGGTTGTTGGTCAAATAAGAACGGCGACATGCAGATTTCGTCGAAGGGCTTTACCCCGATGACGGACGCTTATGCCGCGCAAGCGTTGGAGCTGTTCCAATGGACCAACCAGTTGATGGGGCAGGTGGCGCGCGCACAATATGCCGACAGGCTTGCGCGAGCCTTGTTGGTGGGCAAAGAATTTGCGGCCCAATATAGCAAGGCGAAACACGCGCTTGGCGCGGTGGATTTTGACGACATGATCCGGCGCACGGCGGCGTTGCTGCAACATGGTCAAATGGCGGATTGGGTGCGGTTTAAGCTAGATCGGCAGATTGATCATATTCTTGTCGACGAGGCGCAGGACACCAACGCCGCGCAGTGGGATATCATCAGCGCACTCAGCGATGATTTTTACAGTGGCATGGGAGCACATCCCGACAAGACACGCACTTTATTCTCCGTCGGCGATTTCAAGCAAGCCATTTACGGGTTCCAAGGGACCGCCCCCGAACGCTATGAAGCAGCAGGCGTATATTTTGCCGAGCGAATTGGCAAATCCGGGTCCGAGTTGAACCGGCTTACCCTGTCGCAAAGCTTCCGTTCGACCCCACCAATTCTTGATTTCGTCAATGCCGTTATCGAACAGGCTGGCCCCGAAAGTTTCGGCATAAGCGATGAAATCGCGGAGCATTATAGCGATAAACCGCATATCGGCATGGTCGAGCTATTGGAACCCATATCCGCCAAGCCCAATGGGCAAGATGACAGTAGCTCGGACGAAGAAGAGGATTGGTTCAGCGACGAAAAACGTGCTCTGGCCGAAAAACTGGCGGACCATGTCAAGGCGCTGATTGATGCAAAGCCGTGGCTGGTCAGCAAAAATCGTCCCCTTGAACCCGGCGATATCCTGTTTCTATTGCGCAGCCGTGGCGACATGGCGTCGATGCTGGTGGCGCAATTGCATGAACGCAATGTGCCCGTTGCAGGTATCGACAGGCTTCGATTGTTGCAGCCATTGGTGGTGCAGGATTTGCTGGCCGCCATCAAATTTGTGCTTCAACCAAATGATGATTTTAGTCTGGCCTGCGTCTTGGTTTCACCCATCATTGGCTGGTCGCAGGATACGTTGCTCCAATATGGCTATGTCGGCGACCGCAAGGGCAGTCTGTGGCAGCATATTCGTGATCGGCCTGAGCTTGAGCCGCAAATCGCTCTGCTGCGCGACATGCTGACGATGGCCGATTTCACGACCGTCTATCATTTTCTTGAGCAAATATTGTCCGGCCCCATCGGCGCGCGGCGTAAATTCACCGCGCGGCTGGGCAGTGAGGTTTTGGTACCTATCGAGGAAATGCTGAATTCCGCGTTGCAATTTGAACAGCAGCACAGCGGGGGCCTGCAAAAATTCATTGCATGGTTCGACCGTGGTGACACCGAAATCAAGCGTGAGGGCGACAGCAGCAGCAAGGAGGTCAGGATTATGACCGTCCATGGTGCAAAGGGTTTACAAGCGCCTGTGGTCATTTTGGCCGATGCCACATCTGACCCGACCAAGAAACCGGACCATTCTGTCGAGCTTTTAATGGACGAGGGGCATCGCATACCGTTGTTACCCATTCGCAAGGCTGAACAATCGGGGCGGTTGCTGGAAACTGTCGAGCGGCAAAAGACCCGCGAGCTGCAGGAGCATAAACGCTTGCTCTACGTCGCGATTACCCGCGCCGAAGAGCGGCTGATCATGGCCGGGTCATTGGGTATCAGCCGCAAGGGAGAGCCGCCAGCCGAAAGCTGGTGCGCGCTTCTGCAACGGGGCATGGCGGCGCTTGGGTGCGATTGGGAGGACGATGCGCGCTGGGGCAGGGTGATGCGTCATGTTGGGCTTCAGGGGGCTTGCCTAACGCCCGCAGAGGGCAGCAATATTGCCTCTGCGCAAACTGAGCCGTCTGTTGCCACACCGCATTGGCTTTTCGCGCCAGCGCCAGCGGAGCAACGCCCACCGCGTCCTTTAGTCCCGTCGCGTCTGGATGATGACGATTATGGCGATGCGCCAGCCACTTCGGCGATGCGCAAGGCGGCGGCGCGGGGCAAGCTTATCCACGCTTTGTTGGAACGCATCACCAACGACGTTTCGCTGCAAAAGGCGGAGCAATGGTTAGCTGCGCAGACGCCCGATCATGACATTGACCTGGCACAGCTTATGGCAGAGGTTGGCGGTATCGTGAACGACGCGCAATGGGCTCCATTTTTTGGTCCCTCCGCCCGGGCCGAGGTGCCATTGGTCGCGGTGGTTGGCGAAACGGTAATCAATGGACGGATTGACAGGTTGCTGGTTGAACCAGGTCTGGTGCGGGCCATCGATTTCAAAACGGGTCGGCAAGTGCCGCAAGATGAACACGGCGTGCCGGCCCCACATTTGCGGCAAATGGCGCATTATCGTGCAGCATTGCAGACGATCTTTCCGGCGTCGCGTGTAGAAGTGTCCTTGCTATTCACTTATGCGCCGCGTTTTATCACGCTTTCGGACGCCATATTGGCACCTTATTACCCCGCCTCCTGACGCTTCAAGCAAAACTATTGCGCATGGTGCTTGTCAGTGCTTGGCGGCGTGAATACATGGGGCGTAACAAAGGAGATTATCATGGCTACTAAATCCGTTGGCGACAATGACTTCGCCGCAACCGTGCTGGCATCAGGTAAACCCGTATTGGTCGATTTCTGGGCCGAATGGTGCGGCCCATGCAAGATGATTGGCCCAAGCCTTGAAGAAATCAGTGAAGAATTGGCCGGGCAGGTCGAGATCGTGAAGTTGAACATTGACGACCATCCCGATACGCCTGCCAAATATGGCGTGCGCGGGATTCCGACGATGATCCTGTTCAAGGGCGGCCAAATTGCGGATACGAAGGTCGGCGCAGCGCCCAAGGCACAATTGAAAAGCTGGCTCGAAGCCGCGCTTTAGGGTCAGGTGCCTAGCTGCGATAATCGGCGTTGATGCTGATATAGCCATGGGTCAGGTCGCACGTCCACACCGTGGCGTGTCCCGACCCCAGGCCCAGATCAACGCCGATTTCTATGTCCTTTTGCTTTAGGTGACGCGCCACGGGCGCTTCGTCATAATCTGCAACCGCAAGGCCATTGTGTGCGACTAAAGTCGCGCCAAAGCGGATGGAAAGCGTGTCGCGGTTCGCAGGCTCGCCAGCTTTACCAACCGCCATAACGACGCGGCCCCAATTGGCATCCTCACCCGCAATCGCCGTTTTGACCAAGGGCGAATTGGCAACCGCCAGGCCCACGCGCCGCGCACTGTGATTGCTAACGGCCCCTGTGACCTGAATTTCGATGAATTTCTGCGCCCCTTCGCCATCACGCACCACCAGATGCGCCAATTGGCGACAAACATCGTTTAGCGCCGCTGCAAAGGCGTCGGCCCCGGCGTCTTCAAACGAGGCCAAGCGCGCATTACCTGCCTTGCCTGTGGCAAAGGCGAGGACTGTGTCGCTGGTGGAGGTATCGCTGTCCACGGTAATGCAGCTAAAGCTTGCTTGATTGGCTGCGGACAAAAGTTGCTGCAAAAACGCCGCGTCGACGGCGGCGTCGGTGAAGATATAACCCAACATCGTGGCCATATCGGGCGCGATCATGCCTGAACCCTTGATAATGCCGACAATTTGCACCTTACGGCCATCGACCATAGCGCTGGCGGTTGCGCCCTTGGCAAAGGTGTCGGTGGTGCCGATGCCATGCGTGAGATCTTCCCAACTGCACAAAGCGGCATCAAACACGGCCCGCAGCCCGGCCTGCGCCTTGTCGATAGGCAAAGGCACGCCAATGACGCCGGTTGAAGACACGAATATCTCCGTCACGTCGCAGTTCAAATGGGCCGCCACTTGGCCCGTAATTGCGTCCACCGCATCTTTGCCCCGCTGCCCGGTGAAGGCGTTGCTGTTGCCCGCATTCACCACCAACGCGCGGGCACTGCCGTGCGGCAAATGCGCGCGGCACAGATCAACCTCGGCTGAACAGCACAGATTTTGCGTGGTTACGCCCGCAACCGTTGTGCCCGCATCAAACGTCACATAGCTCAGGTCACAGCGGTCCCATTGCTTATACCCCGCCCGCGCAACACGCGGCGTTGCACCCGCAATGTCGGGCATGATGGGAAAAGATATGGCGAGTGGCGATTTTACTGACATTTAAGGAAACTTTCGCTAATCTCGGAAAAAATTCGGGAGAACTAAGACATGCTGCTTTATTCGGTTCTGGCGCTAGCATCAATTGTAGTCGAAAAAAATGTGGAAACACCAACAGCGCCGCCTCCGCCAGTTGTCATGGTCCCCACGATCTCTACCGTCCCCATGCCAGCCCCAAAAAAGGGGAGTGAAAGTTCGCCTATGCCCAAAAATTATCCGGGCATGTGGGCCAATACAGCTGATTATCCAAGTCTTGCGCTGCGCGAGCTGCGCGAAGGAACATCCGCATTTAAGGTCGATGTATCTGTTGACGGACGTGTGAACAAATGCACGATCACGACCAGTAGCGGACATACTGATCTTGATAAAACAACGTGCGATAACATTACGGCACGTGCGCAATTTTATCCGGCGCAAGATAAAAATGGAGTCGCAACAACAGGCAGCTATTCCAACCGCATACGGTGGCAAATACCGGAAGTATTGAGCATGGCATCAATGCCTAAGGTGACTGAGAGTCTCCCGCGTCCGGCAAAACCGTCAAATAGAGCGCAGCTAACGATACCTGCCGACAAATACCCTGCTGCGGCTTCGGACGAAGGGAAGCAGGGACAGACCACGTTTATGCTCAATATCGACAGCACTGGAAAAGTTTTAGGTTGTTCGGTCACCGTCAGCAGCAAGGTTCCGGAACTGGACCAACAGGCATGTGCACTTGCACGCGAATGGAGTTTTGATCCAGCGTTGGATGTTAATGGAGAGCCATCGTCCGGAAAGAGCGCACACACGCTATCTTGGCGTCTTCCGAAACGTGCCGCTTCTGTATCTATGAACCCTCAGCGCGCTCGCCCAAATCCCTTTGAAAAGCCCGGCTCGATTGGCCTAACCTTGGAGTTCGACGCGGCAGGTAAGCTTACGTCTTGCAGGACAGAGAGTGAGGGCACCCCCTTCGGTAAAATCGGTGATAAGAACTTTTTGGATATGGCCTGCGAGGGTAGTGCGAACCGCGATGTCGCTCCATTTCTGGATAGTGAAGGCAAGCCACAGGCCAAACGTATCAAGTTCCGTATGTCGGTGGAGCATGAAGACCCGAAGACAGGCGCGGTTAGCAGGTAGGCAGCTCGCCTTCGGTGTGGACTTTGCTGCCATGCCTAACTATATCTCGAAATGCACCTCTTAGGGCTCAGCATGCGTTTACTGATTTATCTACTGGCGATGATGAGCGGATTTTCCGCTGCGGAGGCTGCACGTCCGGTGTCTTCCGCGTCGGCATCTGTGGATACCGCAGTTGCGCAGGCTTATGTTGCGGCCGCTGCGCTTGAAGCTGTTGCCGCTTGCGAACCTGTGGTCCGTGAGGCCGCGACGGCGCGCGTGTCACTTGCACCCGCCGTCGGTGAAGCGCGCCAAGTTGCCGTAACGCCAGATACGCCGGTTGACCGGCATGATATCATTTTAGGTTAGGCTTTCTGCGCCCTTTGGGGTGCGTTCAATAGCTACCTACCGCGCGCCAACCGCGCGCGTTTCCAATATATTTCAAAGGAATTATCCATGCTCGGCGGATTTGCTAAAGCCATATTCGGGTCGTCGAACGACCGTTACGTCAAATCAATCATGAAGATTGTCGAAAACATCAACGCGCTTGAAGTCGACATCGCCGCCATGGACGATGAACGTCTTAAAGGGCAGACGCAGCTATTCCGAGATCGTCTGGCCGCCGGAGAGACGCTTGACGATATCCTGCCAGAGGCGTTTGCCACCGTACGCGAAGCATCAAAGCGCGTCATGGGCATGCGTCATTTCGATGTGCAGATGGTCGGCGGTATTGTGCTGCATCGTGGCGAAATCGCCGAAATGCGCACGGGTGAGGGTAAAACCTTGACCGAAACATTGCCATGCTATCTCAACGCGCTTGAGGGCAAAGGCGTTCATGTTGTGACCGTGAACGACTATCTGGCCCGCCGTGACGCGGAATGGATGGGCCGGATTTACGGGTTCCTTGGCCTTTCGACAGGGGTTGTCGTTCCAAACATCGCCGAACATGATCGCCGCGACGCATATGCTTGCGACATTACCTATGCGACGAACAACGAACTTGGTTTCGATTATTTGCGCGACAATATGAAATATGAACGCGCGCAAATGGTGCAGCGCCCGTTCAACTTCGCGATTGTAGATGAAGTCGATTCTATCTTGGTAGATGAAGCGCGGACGCCGCTGATTATTTCCGGCCCGACCGACGACAAATCCGAATTATACATGCAGGTCCATGCCGTCGTTCTCCAGTTGGACGAGGGCGATTATGAGAAAGACGAAAAGAGCCGCAATGTTACGCTAACCGAAGATGGCACCGAGAAGGTCGAGCGGATGCTTGAAGGCGCTGGCTTGCTGACGGGTTCTAATCTGTATGATTATGAGAATACCTTGGTCGTCCACCATCTTGACCAGGCTCTCAAAGCAAATGTGATGTTCAAGCGCGACATTGATTACATCGTCAAGGATGGCAAGGTCATCATCATCGACGAATTCACCGGCCGCATGATGGATGGGCGTCGCTGGTCCAACGGCCTACACCAAGCGGTTGAGGCCAAGGAGGGCGTGGATATTGAGCCGGAAAACCAGACGCTGGCGACCATCACTTTCCAGAATTATTTCCGCATGTATCCCAAATTGTCCGGGATGACGGGCACCGCGGCCACCGAGGCCGGCGAGTTTCATGAAATCTACAAGCTAAACGTCGTCGAGATTCCGACCAACGTGCCCGTGCAGCGCGTGGATGAGGATGACCAATTCTACAAAAACACCCAAGATAAATTCGGCGCGATTGCCAAAACGATCAAAGAGGCGAATGACCGTGGTCAGCCCGTATTGGTCGGAACGGTGTCGATTGAAAAATCAGAGCTGCTGTCCGAATTTTTGGAAAAAGAAAACGTCAAGCACAGCGTCCTGAACGCCCGCTTCCACGAAAGCGAAGCGCATATTGTGGCGCAGGCCGGGCGGTTGGGCAGCGTTACCATCGCCACCAACATGGCGGGTCGCGGTACCGATATTCAACTGGGCGGCAACTTTGAATTTCGGTTGAATGACGAATTGCGCGATATGCCCGATGGGCCAGCGCGCGATGCCGCCATCGCGGCCTTGCAAGCCGAAATCGCGGCGGAAAAAGCGAAAGTCATCGAAGCCGGCGGATTGTTTGTCCTTGCGACAGAACGCCATGAAAGCCGCCGTATCGATAACCAGTTGCGTGGACGTTCGGGGCGTCAGGGTGACCCCGGGCTCTCCCGCTTTTATCTGTCGCTCGACGACGATCTTTTGCGTATTTTTGGCTCCGAAACCTTATTCTCCAAAATGATGAACTCCAGCCTCGAAGATGGGGAGGCGATTGGCGGTAAATGGCTGTCGAAAGCCATCGAAACCGCGCAGAAAAAGGTCGAGGCGCGCAACTATGATATCCGCAAGCAGTTGGTCGAATATGACAATGTCATGAATGACCAGCGCAAGGTCATCTATGAACAACGCAGCGACATCATGGATGCGCAAGCCGTCGATGACATCATTGACGATATGCTCAACGATACCGTCAACAACCTTGTCGGCGACCATTGCCCCGAGGGCACTTATCCCGAGCAATGGAATGTGGAGGGCCTAAAGCAAAAATGTACTGAGCTGTTGGGGCTGACGCCTGATATCGACGATTGGTTGAAGGAAGACGGTCTTGAACCCGAAATCATCGAAACCCGCATCGCAGATATGGCCACCGAAAAGTTCAAGGCGAAGGGCGCTGTTCTTGACGATGCCATCTGGCGTCAGGTTGAAAAAAGTATCTTGCTGCAAACGCTCGACCATCATTGGAAAGAGCATTTGTCCACGCTGGATGCCTTACGTCAGGTGATTTACCTGCGCGCTTATGCGCAGAAGAACCCGGTCAACGAATATAAGCAAGAGGCATTTGGCCTGTTTGAACGCATGTTGTCGGCCATCCGCGAAGGCGTGACCAAAACCATCGCCACCAATGATTTCCGCGCGGAGGAAGAATTTGTTCCGCAAGATTTACCTGAACTCCCCGATTTCCTGACAACGCATATCGACCCGTTTACAGGCGAAGATGACAGCGATGATATTGACGCAGGTTCGCTTGGGTTGGTGACAACGACGATCCCGCGTCCAGCGATGGTATCTGGGGGCATTGACCCATATGCAGGCGACCCTGATCTGCGCCGCAACGACCCATGTCCGTGCGGTTCGGGAAAGAAATACAAGCACTGCCACGGCGCATTTTGATAAGGAGATGAGGGAAGGGCGAAGATGATCTGGCTGGCCAGCCTCTTTGCTCTTGTCGCCTTTGTATATGCATCGGTTGGCTTTGGCGGCGGGTCCACTTACACGGCGCTGCTTGCTTTATGGGGGGTGGATTACCGGCTGATCCCGGTGATTGCCCTTGTCTGCAACATCATCGTCGTGACCGGCGGTAGCATCCGCTTTGTGCGCGCTGGCTTGGTGTCTTGGCCGCAAGTTCTGCCCTTGCTTATGGTGTCTGCCCCGCTCGCCTTTGCAGGTGGGCTGGTGCCGCTGAAGCAAGTGGTGTTCTTAACGATATTGGGTGGCGCGTTGTTGGCGTCGGCCATCGCGCTTTTTCTCCAAGCGGATAAGATGACGCCGCGCGCAGTTCCAAAGCCATTGTTGCTGGCGCTTTCGGGCGGCGTGGGCTTGCTGGCGGGCCTGTCGGGCATTGGCGGGGGCATATTCATGGCACCCGTCTTACATCTGATCCGCTGGGCAGAGCCACGCCGGATTGCCGCCTTCGCGTCGCTTTACATATTGATCAACTCGGCGGCGGGTTTGCTTGGTCAAATAGTGAAATCAGGGGCGCATTCGCTTGCCGAGCCTGCGCTGCAATATGGACTGCTGCTCGGCGCTGTGTTGGTCGGCGGACAATGCGGCAGCCTGTTCGGCATGCGCTATCTCTCCCCACGCTTATTACGGGTGCTGACGGCCTCATTGGTCGGCTATGCCGCGCTCCGGCTACTCTGGCAGGCCCATGGGCCATTTTAGCGCCTATTGAGCCAGAAAAGGCTCTCCGGGAGGGCCGAAAATTGCCGAATTTGGGTGTTCAAAGCAGGGAATGTGGCGCGGTGCAATGGCGTCATGCTGGCGGACATCGTCATCGATGGATAACCCTGTGGTCAATGATGCACGTTTTGGCATTATGCTAAGCGGCTGCAAATCGTGCTAAAATTGTTGATTGTAAATTTATACCAAATGCGGATGTTCCGGACATGACAACATTGCGGACGTTGGTCTGTCAGAAAAACCGACCGTCCTATTCGTTGATGGCGTCCACAATGCGGTGGGATGGGGGAAGAAACTACTTTCCACAAATGCAAACAAAAACAGCCAGCGTTCAGTATGCAGGTGCGCTCATTTTTTGACCATCCAGTTATAAAGTTTTGTCAGCATTTAGGTTTCCGTCAGTGTTTTTGCTGTGCCCATTAACCGCCCATAAGCCCAGCCGATGCCGATTAAAGCAATGCCGAGGCCGAGGAAGGATAGGATGCGCAGCAAGCCTGTAAGCGCGGCTGCATCAATCAGGAAGACTTTTAACGTTACTGCGGTCAACAGCGCGAGCCCTGCCATCCGCAGCAGTCGCGATCCGGCCATCATCCCGCGCACCAGCCACGTTATGGCAAGCAGCATCAGGCCGACCGAATAGAGGTAATTCTCACCAGTGCCGATAGCTCCGCCTGAAAGCATCGTGCCCTGCATCGCTTGGCGCACAGTGGCCAACACAGTCAGGATCATGCTGCCGAGGCTCATCAAACGCAGAGCCAGCTGCTGTTTTATGTCGTCCGCAAAATTGCCTAGCAACCACAGCCAGATCGCGACCAAAGCCATATGGCTGGTGGCTAGGTTTGCGATGGGGACAGGGCCGACTATTTGGGTTTGCATTACAGGGTTCAGCAGAACAAGGTCAAACCAGACCACGCGGAGCATAGCAACGGCGGCAATCGCCCAGCCGATCATCCGCAACGTCGTCCATTCTGGACGCTTCGGCGCTTGCGACAACGCCAGCCAGCCGAGCGCAAACAGGATCTGTGTAAACACCGCCCGTTCGGCAAAGCCAAGGCGGATAAAATCGCTGGAGCTTTGAATGGCGGCAGGTTGCTTGGCGATCAGCCAGATGAAGGCTGCCAGCCCAGCACTGCCAAAGGCCCAGATGACTTTGCGTGTATTGTCCCCAACGCGGAACCATTTCGTCCACAGCATCGCCAAAGCCAGCACGACGGGGATCAATGTCGTCCGCACGGTATCGCCGATTTCGGGCAGCTGTGCATAGACATTGCTATCGCCCCATAATGACGAGATTAACGCACCGATAATTTTGTACGACGAGACCACTGCCCAGCCCATGGCAATTGCCAAGGGTGCGATGGCGATACGGCGGACGACACGGTCGCCGGTGACCAGCGCCCATGCAGCGACGGCCATTGCGATGACCGCGCAGTAGACGGCAACCCATTCTTCGGCAATTAGATATGGGCTGGCTATTAGGGCCATCAGGACAGTTGCAGCGACAGATAGGCGTTGAAGGATATCGGCCTTTGCCAAACGGTGCTGATGCCAAGCCAATGGTGCGCTGACGGCAGCAATGGCGAGCGCGGAAACGCCCCATATAGTGTCACTGACATCTGCTGTGTAAGAGAACGCAGCGGTGAGCCACACCAAAACCGGCGCACCTAGTGCCGCCACAGCCCATGCCGGAACAGGCTGGCGATCACGCCAAAGCGCGAAATGGCCCACGCCTGCAAACAGCAGCATGATGGCAAATGATGCGGCGATGGTAACGCCATCAGCCCCGCGTTCCGTCCAAGCTCCCGACAATGGCGATGCGGCCAGTACCAACGCGCCGAGCATCACCAAAGCCATCCGTGCCTCGCGCCACGCCATTGCGATGGCCAGCACCGATAACGCTCCGAAAAAGGCCCAAGCGACGGGTGAGAAGTTCATCTGCGGCAACAGCATCGCCAGTTGCACCAAAGCCAAGGCCATCGGCGCGAAGGTTGCGGCGTCTTTCCACTTGCTGTCGTTCTGCCCAAATCGGTCGAGCGCAAAGACCGCTGCGGCTCCGCTGATGAGGATGAACAGGCCGAGATAGGCCAAGTCGTTTTGTGCTGTAAGGAGCATCGCAAAGCTCCAGAGCGCCCCGCCACCGGAAGCAAGCACGAGCAGCCAAAGCCAACGCCGCCACACAGCCAGCCCAAACAAAGCGGCGATAAATACCGCCAGATAGAGCAGTAATATAGGCAGGTTGCTCGCCCCCATGCTCGCGACCCACGGCGCGGCAAAACCGCCCGCCAGCCCCATCAACGCGGTCGGCGGACCGCGGCGCAGCGCCAGAACAAAGGCGATGGCTGTGACGACGATGACCAACAAAAACGCGATCGCAACCCCAATAAGCCCGTAAATCTCGCTCGCCATATACAGCGTGCCATACAGCGTCGCGACACCCGCCCCCGCCAGCGATTGCGCGACGCGCGGGTCAGCAGTGAAGGACTCGCCGACCTTTGGCAGCCGTCCGCCAAATTCGGACAAAGCAATCAAGGTCAGCGCGAATAACATCGCCAGAATCGACCGTGCCCCTGGCCCAAGCAGCCCTGCCTCAATTGTATAACGGACAAGGAAAAATCCGGCGAAAACTAACGCAATTCCTCCAATCCAGATCGGCAATTTGCCGCCGACCATATCCTCAAAACTTGCGCCTGCTAGCGGGTTTTTGAATACGCGTTCGGGCGCTGCTTCCTCGGGGACCTCCCATACTGGCGCAGAGCCAACATCGCGACCGACGACAGAAGCGGTGCGGCGATTCGATGCTTTTGCGGCGACTTTGAATGGTGCAGCGGGTTCGGGCGCATTGGCTTCAACCAGCACAGACTCTGGCACGACCTCCGCGACCAAATTGAACGGCAGGCTATCCTCCAACGCGGCTATTCGCCGTTGCAGTTGGACAAGTTTATTACGTTGAAAAAGCGCCCAAATGACGAGCCCTGCAATCGCATAAAACAAAAAGATTTCAGCCATCTGCCCCCCAATGCACTAAAGCAGTCATGGCAAGGCTTATGCGATACCCAAAATTAAAACAATGGGGTGGTGACAGTCTGCTCTCCACAACATTCCAGACATACAGACAACAATTTCCCGCCGCTGTTAGCCGCCGCTGGTTCATAGACTGACCGAATGGCCGCTCTCCAACCATATGCGCCAAAAACGGACTATCCGGACACGACCCAATTCCAGACGTGAACTCAAGGGAAACACTATCCTAAAACCATCCGGTCCGTTATACAATGAATTGATGTAGTTAGTCGGTAGGAGCGAGCGATGATTAGAACGGTCATTATGTTGATCTGTGCTGCGGCACTTGCGCTTCCGGTCGGCGCGGAGCCTCCAGCGGGGGGCGTTCCGATTGAAGCATCAGGGCGAAAGGGTCCATTAGCCGGCACGTTGCTTCGCGCGCCGGGGACGCTGGGACCGGTTGCCCTGATCATTCCGGGGTCCGGTCCGACCGACAGGGACGGGAATAATCCGCTTGGCGTGCGTGCAGCCAGCTACCGCTTGCTGGCAGAAGGGCTCTTTGACCAAGGCATCAATACGGTGCGCATCGACAAACGTGGTATGTTCGGCAGCGCCGCTGCGGTTGCTGATCCCAACGCGGTGATCATTGCCGATTATGTAGCCGATACCGACGCTTGGGTGCAGGCCATACGCGCGACGACCGGTGCGCCGTGCGTCTGGTTGATTGGCCACAGCGAAGGCGGATTGGTGGCACTTGCCGCCGCACAAGAGGTGAAGAACCTGTGCGGCCTAGTTCTGGTCTCTGCCGCTGGCAGACCGATGGGTGATGTGTTGAAATCACAGCTTCGCGCCAACCCTGCGAATGGGCCACTGATCGGGGCAGCCGATGCTGCAATAGATCAACTTGCCGCGGGCCAGAAAGTCGATGTGTCCGCCTTGCCGCCGCCTTTGCTGCCGCTGTTTCATCCGGTGGTCCAAGATTTTCTGATCAGCGCGTTTGCGCTTGATCCGGCAAAGCTGTCGGCGGGCGTCCGCTTGCCCATGCTCATTGTTCAGGGCGACCGTGACCTGCAGGTAGCGGTTGAAGATGCCGAAAAGCTCAAGGCCGCGAACCCCTCGGCCGTCCTCAAGATACTGCCAAATGTGAACCATGTGTTGAAAGAGGTTGCGAGCGATAATCCGGCTGATAATCTGGCCGCTTATACGAAGGCTGACCTTCCGCTTGCGAAAGGGTTGGCCGCGACGATTGCAACCTTCGTCCGTAACTGAAAGCTGCCGGTCCGCTCACCAAATCCTGCCAATTGTTCTGGCACCTGCCGAAATACGTAGATTCCAAGAGAGACAAAAATCAGCGCGCTTCGACCCGCGCGTCGTCGGAGATCTTCTCGCTTGGATGAAGGATGACGGTCGCGCCCTTTTGCAGGCCGCTGAGCAACTCGGCCCGCTCGTCGTTCATCCACCCGATCGTGACCGGTATTAATTTGGCCCTGCCATTTTCCACAGCAAAGACTGCCCATTTGCCTTTGTTGCGAAAAAGCGTGCTGACCGGCAATTGCAAGGCGTTGGTGCTTTCCCACTCGACGGCGCGGATTACAACGCGATAGCCATGGCCAAGCTTGGCCCATTTTTTCGGCGGATCGGTGATGTCGACAATGACATTCACCCGCTGCTCCTCAACGCCAAGCGCGGAGATTTTGGTGAAGCCAAAGGGCTCAATGCGCCGCACCCTGCCGTTAAGCGGCTGTGCACCACCCCAATTGTCGATCAGAACGCGTGCACCGGGCAACAAACGGACGGCGTCGGAAGACAGCAAATCGGTAACAATTTCCAGATCGCGCGGATCGCCCAGCTCCACCAGCGGGGTGCCTGCGGCGACTATCGCTTCGCTCTCTTGTGCCACGCGCATCACCGTGCCGCTGGTGGGAGAACGAACAGCTAGGCTCCTGCCGGCTTGGGGCTGAGTGGTTGGTGTGACCAGATTGGCGCGCGCAGCATCGCGGTCGAAGCGGGTAGCTTCGGTCGCCTTGATGGCTTCGGATACTGCCGCATTTGATCGTGATACTGCTGCATCGGCACTATCGAGCGCCGCGCGGGTTGCAAAACCGCGCTTGAATAGCGTCTCGACGCGCGCCTGTTGCTGCGCCGCCAGATTGTGTTCGGCGCGCGCCTGTTCGACGCGCGCCGACGATGACGCAATTACGGCTTCAAGCGCCTGAACTTGGGCTCGTACACTGGCCTCGATACGATTATCAAGGAAATCAGGCGAGGTCGGCGTCATCCGGGCGACAATGGTTTGCTGGGCTACGACCGGATCGCCAGGTTCAAGCTCGATCCGCGTCAGGCGTCCGTTAATCGGTGCGGCAACAACGAACAGATTGTGCACCCGCGTTTCGCCTTCATCGTCGATTGTGACGGTCATTGGTCCCTGCGTCACAGTTGCCAGATCAACCTCATAAGGTGGCTTGCGGATGGCTAAATAGAGCGCCGCAATTACCACGACAGTTATCAATGCCGAAATTGCCAATTGACCGGTGCGAAGGAAAGGAAGTTTAGCCATGTCAATCCCAAGTCTTTAAGACGGCAACCAGATTGAGCCGGTCGAGCCTGCGGCGAACAAATAATGCGGTAATTGTGGCAGCGAACAAAACCAAGAGCACGGCTTGCGCGACAGTGCTCGCGGTCAGGCCAAATGGCACGATGAACAGATCGCCGCCGAGGCTGGAGCTAAGCCAGCGAGAGAGAAGATAGCCAAAGGCAATGCCGAATGGCAGGCCGATGATCGTCAGGATCGCTAGCTCTCCGAGCAAAATATAGGACACCTCCGACCTGCGATAGCCAAGCACGCGCAGCGAAGCCAAATCGCGCGACCGTTCGGCAAGGCTGATCCGCGCATTATTATAAATCACACCAAAGACGATAAGCGCCGAAAAACCTGTGTTGAACATGGTTACAATCCCCATTGTCTCACCGATTGTTTCATCGAGCCCGGTTCGCGCCGCTGCGCGCAGGGAAACCCCTGCGATAGCCGGCGTAACTTTTAGATAGCGATAAAGTTCATCTATTCGTGCAGGATCAACGCCCAGATAGGCGCCGGATAGCAAGGGCGCTTCGTTCATTTTGGCGGCGATCATAGTTGCATCGACATAAGCGGGGCTGCCGACCGCGCTTTGGATAATCGCTGCCACTGGCAATGTGAAATGCCCGCGCCGCCCTTCGGTCACCTGCACCTCCAACGGATCACCAATGGACAGGCCCAGCTCGTTCGACAGACCGTAAGAGATCAGCACTCCGCGCGGCGGCGGACCTGTGATAGTACCATCTATATCGACGAGGCGATTGAGGTCATCGCCGGGGGTCGCGGCGGTTAACCCTTCTGATTTCGATTGGCGCGGGCCCATTAGTTTTGCACCAACTATCCGCATCGGCTCGACCCGCCAAACGCCGGGTGCGCGCTGGAGCGCAAAAATCGCCCTTTGGTCGCGCGGTTCGGCGAAGGTGACTATTACATCCGCGCGGTTCGACTGGTCGAATAAAATCTCGATCATTCGCGCTACATTGTCGTGCGAACCCGCAGAGGTGATATACAGGCCAAGCGCGGCAGCCACTCCCAATGAACCAAGCGCAGATCGGATAGGGCGGCGCAGGATACCGCGCAGGATAATGCGCGTCGGTTCGTCCAAGGCGCGCATCCGCCCGATCAACCGCGCAGCTGCTCCAGCGTAATTCGGCGGTAGCGGCGGGCGCATCGCCTCTATCGGCGTCATCCGCTGCACTCGGCGTACAGATTGGAATACGCCCAGCAACACGACAGCAACGGTCGCCAAGCTTGCCAACGCATAAATATCTAGGCCGGCGCGATAATTTAGGAAGGGGAAGACGAAGAAATTCTGGTACATTGCGGCCAACCCGCGCCCCAGCCATGATCCAAGTGCAAGCCCAAGTAACAGCCCCGGCACCGAAAGCGCGACTGCAATTTTGGCATAATGTAGCATGATCGCCTGCCCACGATAGCCGAATGCCATCAACAGCCCGATCACCTCATGTTCGGCATCGATCATGCGGGAGAGAACCGTGTTGATAAGGAAGGCAGCGACGCCGAGGAAGATCGGCGGCAATATGCCCGTCATTGTTTTTAGCTGCGCCAGTTCGTTGGTCACGAAACGGTCTGATATCTGTTCACTGCGCGGATAGGCACTAACCCCGCCATAGCGCGCAAGAAGTCTATCGAGCTTTCGGGTCACGTCGCGCGCGTCCGCGCTGCGGTCGACCCGCACCAGCGCCTCGTTAAAGGCATCGGTCAGGTCGAGTGAGGCCGCGAGATGCTCCTCTCCCATCCACAGCACACCGAAACGACGGTTGTCCGGGAAAATTTGTCCTGGTCCGATGGCGTAGATATATTCTGGCGACAGTGCGGTACCGACGATACGCAGATGCTGGCGTTTGCCGTAAAGCAGCGCGTCGATGTTATCACCCAGACCTATCCGCGCAGCTTCAGCGAATTTTTCGCTGGCCAGTACCTCGTCCGGCTGTTTGGGGTCGGGCCAGCGCCCGCTGCGCAGCACTAGCGCATTGATGCGTGGTTCACGGCCTGAGGGGATCGAGTGAATACGTGTTGTAATCGGTTCGGCAATCCCGGGGATGTCTAGCGTCGCTCCTGCGTTGATCCGTCCCTCAACCACGCTGACACCGGGTATGGCCTTGATCTCTTCCAGCACGCTTTTGGGCGCGCGCTTGGCTGGGGCAAAAATGTCGGCGAAACGATATAGGTCATAATAAGCGTCGCGCGTCGCATCCAAGGAACGCATCATTCCCAGCGACATTACAACCATCCCAACACCCGCCGCGATTACCAGCGATATTGCGAAGGCCTGACTGCGTATCCGCCATAGATCACGCAGTATCTTGCGGTCTAACGGTTTGAGGCTGACTACCATGTCATGTCGCCCGGCCGACGGCGATTCGGGTTGGGACGGCTGTCGGCAAGCTGCCCGTCGGCGAAGCGCAGCACGTGGTCAGCCATTTCGGCGATCACCGCATTGTGCGTTATCAGCAATGTTGTTGTCCCCAGCTCGCGGTTGACCTGATCAAGCGCCTCGAGCACGCGAACCCCGGTTTGGCTGTCGAGCGCGCCAGTGGGCTCGTCGCATAACAGCACCTTGGGCCGTTTGGCGACGGCGCGGGCAATGGCAACACGCTGCTGCTCGCCGCCCGATAGCTGGGTCGGGAAATGGTCGATCCGGTTTTCTAGGCCGACCAGCGCAAGAGCGTCGGTCGGGTCCATCGGTTCGTCGGCAATTTCGGTGATGAGCGCAACATTCTCGCGCGCGGTTAGCGAAGCGACGAGATTGTAGAATTGGAAGACAAAGCCAATATGGTGGCGGCGATATTCCGTTAGGCCATGGTCGTTGAGGCCGGTCAGCTCGACATCTTCGAAATGTACATGGCCGCTTGTCGCCTGATCCAACCCGCCAACGATGTTGAGAAAGGTTGATTTTCCTGACCCGCTTGGGCCGAGCAGCACGACCATTGCCGATTGTGGCACGTCGAGATTGACTCCGCGCAGCGCCTGAACTGCGGTGTCGCCTTCGCCATAAGTCTTGGTCAGGCCCTCAATCCGATACAGCGGCGGGGCAGAAGCCATATGGTGGTCCTTCTTGTTGCAGCCTCGGAAAAGCCGGTCAAGCTAAGCCGAGCGAGGCTGGTCGCGCGATAGGTATTATTACGGACCAGAGGTTTCTTCGGAGAACATTGTTCCGGAAAAAGCAGTCAATCCGTGACTATACGGAACGCATTGGCCTGCCGATTCAACTATGACGGCCCTTTGAATAGGAGGTTATCCTGCAAACCCGAACTAGGTTGGCTTCACCTGGTGTGTCGAACATCACAGTTGCCCATCAAGCACGTCCGCTGAGTTGCGGAGCGAAGCATTAACAAAGGCGCGCAGATTGATGGGTAACATTGATAATGGAGGAAATGTCATGAACGTCCATCTGTCTCGCAGACGCGCACTCTCGATTGCGGCCTCGCTATCTGCAGCCATGCTTCTTACGTCCTGCATGACGCCGACGCCTTATCAGCCCGAAATCAGGGGCAAACGTATTCACGGTGGTTATTCGGAAGAACATCTGGGCGATAACCGCTACCGCGTCACCTTTGACGGCAATATGTTGACATCGCGCGAACGGGTCGAGGGGTATCTGTTATACCGTGCCGCCGAGCTGACCGTTGAAAAGGGTTTTGACTGGTTCCGCATTGTCGATCGCGAAACCGAACGTGATCGGCGCACTTATGTTGAGCCTTCACCCTTCTACCGGCCTTGGTATGGTTATGATTATTGGCGCCCCTCTTGGCGTTATTACCGGCCGCGGTATGGCTGGAACAATTGGTATCCCTATGGCCGTGATCCCTTTTGGGCAGACGAGATGGATGTTCGGACCGTCGAGGAATATGAAGCGCATGCCGAAATCATCATGGGCCGAGGTGCGGTGCTACATGACAAGACCGTGTTCGACGCGCGCAAAGTGCTGGAAAATCTGGGGCCGTCGATTGAGTGGCCGAAGGACCGATAATCAAATTGAAGATATGCGGGCAGATCGCAGCCCGAAAGCATAAGCCTCGTTAAGCAGCGATATCACTTCTGCGTCGCTGGTCTGGGTGAAATCGCGGTAGAATGCGCCGACGGCGCCAAAGGGTTCGTAGGTCTCAAGGCAAATCACCTCATCACACTCCGACCCGAGATCAGCCACCACCGAAGGTGGCGCGACGGGAACTGCCAGTACCAGCCATGCCGGATCATTCTTGTTCGCTCCACGCAGCGCGGCCTTCATCGTCCCGCCGGTTGCGATGCCGTCATCGACAACAATCACCGTTCGCCCCGTGATCGCAATCGGCTGATGGTCGCCGCAATAGACTATTCGTCTTCGGTCAATTTCGGCGAGCTGACGACGCATTTCCTCGCGAATGTAATTGGGGCTGGGTGCAAGGTTTCGGATGATTGTCTCATTGAGCACCAGTTGTGGACTCGCTCCATCAACCACGGCGCCTATTCCGAGTTCTTCATATCCGGGGGCACCAATTTTGCGCACGAAAAGCAGGTCGAGTGCTGCGTCGAGAGCCTTTGCCACCTCGAACGCCACCGGAACCCCGCCGCGTGGCAAAGCCAGGATGACTGGATGATTGGTCGCAAAGCGCGTGAGGCGTCTGGCGAGTTTCAGGCCAGCGTCGTGCCGGTCTACAAATGGGTAATCTCGGTCGAACACTGTCATTGCTCCCCCTCTTTGTAATGCGCGAAGTGGATGGCGAACCACTTTCGGGCGTGGGCAATAACCTGATCGAGTGTTCCGGGTTCTTCGAACAAATGGCCTGCGCCCGGCACGATCAGGATTTTCTTTGGGCAGGTTAACGCCATGAACGCCTGCTGGTTGAGCGTGATAACCGGCCCGTCGAGACTGCCGACCAGAAGCAACGTCGGAGCCCGTACCGAAGGCAGCGCTGCGCATGCCATGTCGGGTCGACCACCGCGCGAAACAAGCGCGGCGATTGCCGCATCATCCGCTGCTGCAATAAGTGCTGCCGCTGCACCAGTGCTGGCGCCGAAATAGCCGATGGGGAGGTGACGCAGTTCGCTATTGTTCCGCACCCATTTTGTGGCTGACCTTAGCCTGTCTGCAAGCAACTCAACATCGAACACATTTCGCCGATGCAATTCTTCTTCATGTGTCAGAAGATCGAGCAATAATGTTGCCTGCCCATGCATGCGAAGCGCAGCCGCAACATGATTATTGCGGGGGCTGAGCCGCCCGCTGCCGCTACCATGGGCGAAGATGACAATTCCTGTCGAAACGGGCGGTACGCCTAACAGCGCACGCAGACGATGCGGTCCAACTAAGATCTCTTCAGACGTAATATCGATCCGCGCCACCATAACGCTACAACCCGAAAGGATAGGTTTCGGGCGCACCAAGCGGCCTTTCATGACCGAGCGGCGTTACCGCCTTGGTTCGTTCAAACCAAACATATGCATCGAACTGGTCCGCTAATACGGCCTCAAAATAATGGCTGAGCAGCTCGGTTTCGGGGCGATAGACAACGCCTATTGCTCTCTCGAGCAGGGGCTCGCGCAGTATATGTGCCAGAGATTGCCGTGTCCGCCCCCGCCAGTCGGTCAGCGTCCGCGCAAGGCCCGTCAGGCGAAAGGCATGCTCGTAGCTGTCGGGGCGGGCAGGGCGGATCGTCTTCACCTGCATGTCTGCGCCCCAGTCACTCGCTGCCGCTACTGTGCCGGTGTCGGTGCCAAAGCCGATCAGTACTGCGTCGTCACCATAAGCCACGCGGCATAACTGGCCGATGTTAAATTCTCCGTTCCAGCCCATCGCGGTCGCCGATGCATCGCCAATATGGGAGTTATGGGCCCAGACAACAGCCTTTGTACCAACACCACGGTGTGCGATTACCGCTTGCAGCGTGCTGAACATATGTCGGTCGCGCAGGTTCCACGAACTAGCTCCGCCCTGATAAATGGCGCGGTAATATCGCTCTGCCTCGCGCACAATTCGCGCGTTTTGTGCCGCATCGAACCAAGCTTCGCCATCGTTGGCCAGATAGCCCAGCCTTTTGTCGAGTAAGGTGTGCAGTTGTTCAATTGCTTTCTGCTCACAACCCTGTCGTTCGCCGCGGACCACTGCGCGGCCATATTTTGCCGGTTCATACTGCCACGGGGTCAGGCAACCATAGCGCCGACGGGCCAGCACTGCCTCTTTTGGGTCAACCTTATCGAGATAGGTCAGAACAGAATGGATGGATTCGCTGAGGCTGTAAACATCAAGCCCATGGAAAGACACTTTGGTTCGATCGGGCCTGGCTTCATTATGACCACGCATCCAGTCGGCAAAGGCAAGCAGCTCGGCATTGCGCCACATCCAGGTGGGGAAACGCACAAAGCCTTCGCCGCGGCGCGGACGTTTTTCATGATGACGAACATAGCCGTCAATCCGGGCGGCATCGGGCCAATCGGCCTCAACCGCAGCCACAGTGAAGCCGTGGTGTTCAATCAATTGTCGAGTGATCGCCGCGCGCGCATTGTAAAATTCTGACGTGCCATGCGTCGCTTCGCCGAGCAAAACCACCTGCGCGTCGCCAAAGCGGCTGAAAAATTGGCCGAACGCTTGCTGCTGCTCTGGCGGAGGCAACGGCTCTGCATATTGGCGCAAGGCAGTAACCAGACGCTCCGAGACAGTCCGTTTTGGTTTTTCTTGCGCTAAAATATTGCCCATGGCTGACTCCTGGGAACATCAGTGACTCGTATTCTTACTGTGTTCGATATGGCGGCGACATCCGGTTGATTGCGTATCTGGCGGTTGAGTCAGGGCATTGGCCGAGGCCTAAAATACAAGCTGCGCTGAACGAATAGCTTCCTACGCAACATTGCGTATCCCATCTGCAAGGCATGCCGTGCAAGATGTCGGAATGACTTGGAAAACCATACGACTCGAACTCGCCCGCACCCGAGAGTTCCCGGAAGGATCTACCGCGCATGCATATGTCTTGCGGCTACCGATTGACGATAACGGTTTCATTGAACGGTCGGCGATGAAACATCCGGCCGAAAGCCCGATTGTCCATCGCATGTGGCCTGGCGAGCACGACCGGAACGGGGTTGTTATCTCTAGGCGGACTGGATGGGCCTTCTCCTACGAAGTCGGCGACGCGGATGATGAGGGCATTTTCCATCTCGAACATCATCCAATCAAACCAGGCGAATATCTGACGATCACCGAGGCCGGCGGCGATCGACTGCCGTTCAAGGTGGTAAGCTGTAACAGCTAGGGTCAGGACCACTTAAATCCACCTTCGCGGCGTCAAAATGGCCTCAAGAAGATCCCTTTCTCGCCCGCAATGACAGGATATGATGCCATCCGAAATGCCGTCCGCAAAATCGCCATATTCGACGCCCATCCAGACCCCGAACCGGCCCGCTATGTCCATGCGCTTGCCGATTCCTATGGCGCGGGTGCACGTGGCGCTGGACATGAGGTCCGGCAAATCATGCTCGGCGGTATCAATATTCCGATCCTGCACAGCCGCGAAGACTGGATGCAAAATGACGCGCCCGCGGAAGTAAAGTCGGGGCAGGACGCGATATTGTGGGCCGACCATATTGTCTTCGTCTACCCTCTCTGGCTGGGCGACATGCCCGCCTTGCTGAAGGCGTTTCTGGAACAGGTGCTCCGCCCCGGAACTGCACTGCAATATGGCGACAGCGCGGCACCGGAAAAGCTGATGAAAGGAAAATCAGCGCGTTTGGTGGTGACGATGGGGATGCCTGCCATCTTCTATCGTGCCTATTACGGGGCGCGCAGTGTGCGCAGCTTCAAGCGCAACATATTGGAACTGGTCGGCATCGATCCTGTGGAAACATCGCTGATCGGCAATGTCGAAGGCAGCGCTAAACACCGCGAGCGATGGCTGGAGCGGATGACCGAATATGGTGCAGCGGGAAACTGACCATCAGATCAGGAAAAAGCCGATAGCGACAACCCCCATCACCCCTGTCGCCAGCCAGCCACCAACGGCGAGCCTACCCGAAACCGCCAACTTGCCCATCACGTTGCGGTTGGTCGATATCAGCATCATCACCACCATTAACGGCGCTGCTAATATACCGTTGACGACCGCTGCCCAATAGAGCGCTTTGATTGGATCAATACCGATATAGTTGAGCGTCAACCCTGCTATGGTGGCGACGGCGATAGTCGCATAAAAAGCCTTGGCCTCACGTGGCCTGCGGTCGAGGCCTTCAACCCAACCAAAACTTTCGCTGACCGCGTAAGCGGCCGATCCTGCGAGTATCGGCACTGCCAACATGCCGGTGCCGATAATGCCAATGGCGAACAACGCGAACGCGAAATCTCCGGCAATTGGCCGAAGTGCTTCGGCGGCTTGCGCGGACGATTCAACCTCCGTTATCCCATGCGCATTCAGCGTGGCCGCCGTTGCGATCACGATAAATAGTGCGGTCAGGTGGGAAAAACCCATCCCTACCATCGTGTCCAGCCTGATCCGTCGCAACTCGCTACCGGCTCGGCGTGGTGCCACGCACAGCGGCTTCACATGTCGGCGATGCTGCTCCTCCACTTCTTGCCCTGCCTGCCAGAAAAATAGATAGGGGCTGATCGTTGTACCTAAAATCGCAACTAGGGCCATCGCATGCGCGCTGTCGAATGTGAAATTTGGTACGAACGTGCCGTAAGCCGCGCTGGTCCAATCAACCCCTGCGACAAAGACCACGGCGACGTAGGAAAACAGCGTCAGCGTACCCCATTTTAGGATGCGAGCATAATGCGTATAGCTCACAAATATTTCTAGAAGCACGCAGATGATCGCGAACAGCCCGGCATAAACCATCACCGGGCCGTTGATCAGCAGGCCTAGCGCTGCCCCCATTGCGCCGAGGTCAGCGCCAAGATTGATGATGTTAGCAATGAGCAGCAGGTTGACCACCAATTGCAGCAACCAGCGGGGATAGTGGCGACGCAGATTTTGCGCGAGGCCTGCGCCGGTGACCGTGCCGATTTCCGCGCTGATCGCCTGGATCGAGGCGAGCAACGGATAACTGAACAGGATGGCCCAGCCCATATTGTAACCAAATTGCGCGCCTACCTGACTATAGGTCGCCACGCCGCTGGGGTCGTCATCGGCGGCGCCGGTGACAAGCCCTGGTCCTAATTTGCGCAGTGCGCTGCGGAGCTTGCCCACATTGAATCCTCCACGTTGCTCGCTGGTGTTTGGGCTTTCGTGTCTTGCTTTGCGCATAATACCGTTTGGCATGACCGCGTCTGCCACCGCATCCGTATTTTCCCTGATATGGCACCTCGGTACCGAGCGGTAAGTTCTGTCCAATCATTTTATCGCAATGTTGCGCTATCAGCGGGAGAGCTATCATGAAGACCCTTCTACTCCACGTCCAAGACGATCCAGGAATGGAAGCGCGCTTGCAAGCTGCGCTTTCCATCGCACGCGCGACATCCGGCCATGTTAGTTGCCTGCACATAACGCCGATCAGCCTCTATATCGCATCGGACGGCATCACCGGCGCATATATGATGCCCAATTTATCCAAAGTGCTGGACGATATGGAAAAGAAAATGCGCGCCCGTATTGAGGGGCATCTCGAAAATGAAGATGTATCTTGGAGCTATGAGCATGTCGATGGCGACCCGGCGCAAGAAATTGTTAGCCGTTCTTCGCTCGCTGATTTGATCGTGCTGGGTCGCTATCATCATCGCGAAACGCGCCATACGCCGATCACGCTGATCGGTGACGTTCTGCAAAGCTGCAGGGCACCTATCTTGGTACAACCGCAGGAGTTGGATAGCTTTGATGTATTCGGGCCAGCCGTCGTTGGGTGGAACGGCAGCTTTGAAGCGGCCAACGCACTTAGGGCCGCGTTGCCGCTACTTAAAATGGCATCAATGGTTCACATCGTAACGGTTGAAGAACCGCAAGAGCATATGCTGCCGTCGCTTTCAGCATCCACCTACCTGTCACGACATGGTGTCACATCCGAACTGCACACCCGCCCAGTTTCTGACAAGCCAGTTGAAGACGCCATCAGGGAAACCGCAGCAGTGATGGGTGCGTCCTATATCGTGATGGGCGGCTATGGCCATAGTCGTGCCCGGGAATTCTTGTTTGGCGGCGTAACCCGAACGCTTCTAAAGGAGTGCCCAATTCCGCTAATCATGGGTCGTTGAGGCTGGATGATCGTCGGCGATCTCGCCTATCGCGATTTGGGAGTCGCCATCGCAGCCGGGCTTCTTGTCGGGATTGAGCGCGGCTGGCGTCAGCGCGATGTGACGAAGGGTAGCCGGGTCGCAGGCGTGCGTACTTTTGCGCTTCTTGGCGGACTAGGTGGAATGATCGGTCTGTTGGCGCGACAACATGGCATTTTCATACCAGCGATATTGCTGGGCGGTGCTGTCATCATGCTAATCATGGGTTACGCCCGATCAATGCCCGGCCCGAAAGATGTCAGCGTCACCAACGTCGTCGCGGCGCTGTTGACGCTTTGCTTGGGAATACTAGCCACATCGGGGCAGCCTGCTTTGGCTATGGCGGCTGCTGCAGTCGTCACCATGATCCTCGCTTCGCGAAGCGGCCTGCATGCGTTGATCCAAAAACTGGGCGAAGAAGATGTTATTGCGCTCGCACGCTTTGCGATCATTGCTGGGGCGATTTGGCCTTTTCTGCCCGATGCGCGTTATGGTCCTCTTGATGCGTGGAACCCGCAGCAGCTCTGGTTGGTGGTCGTATTCGTAACGGGTCTATCCTTTGCCAGCTACGTCGCCAGCCGAAATTTCGGCGCAGAGAAGGGTATATTGATCACAGCAGCCATTGGTGGAGCATATTCGTCTACGGCAGTTACCGCATTGCTTTCACACCGGTTGCGAAATGATGAAACAGGACATGGCACATTGTCAGCGGGAATTGCGCTGGCGACGTCGATCATGTTCGTTCGGGTGTTGCTGTTGACTGCGGTCATTGCCGATTTTGCTTTCTTACCTGTCTTGAGATTGGTCGGTTTTGCGGTGTTAGCAGGAGTGATCGCCGGGCTCGTTCTGCTTCGGGACCGTTCTCCGGTCGCCTCACAGGAACCCGCGCAACCGAGAAATCCGATAGCGATCATTCCCGCAATCGGATTTTTGGTGCTGGTCGCGATCATGGCAGTCGCTGCGCGCTGGGCGGAAGCGAGATTTGGCGGTGGCGGAGCTTTGGCACTGATTACGGCTATCGGTGTGTTTGACGTCGATGCTGCGATCATCACGCTCGGCGGCCTTACCTCTGGGAGCATCGACCGTAACTTAGCCGGGCTGGCGCTCAGTGGTGCCGTTCTCGCCAATATGCTGGTCAAGATCGGAGTCGTCATACTTTATGCGGGCTTCAAGCGCGGTCGGAGCGCAATTTTGGCCTTGTCGGCGGGTGCCGTAAGTTTGGCAGGCGCGTGCGTACTCGTCATATTTACGTGAATAGGAGCTAATGAAAATGGAACCAGTCGAGATCATTTTCCACGGCGCGGCGGGCACAGTGACGGGCTCTTGCTTTGAACTTAGGGGAAATGGCAAATCGATCATTGTCGATTGCGGGATGTTTCAGGGTACACGCTCGCTGGAGGCGCTGAATCATGAAAAACTGCCCTTCGATGTAAAAGCCATCGACGCAGTTATCCTTTCCCACGCACATCTTGATCATAGCGGGCGGCTTCCCCATCTGGTCGCGAGCGGGTGCCGCGCGCCGATCTGGATGACCGCACCAACCGCAGACATTCTCGAGCCGCTACTGCTTGATTCCGCTAAGCTGCAAACCGCCGACGCGGATCGACGCAACCGCCGGCCAGACCGAATGGCGCTCACACCTTTTGTCCCGCTCTACACGGCGGACGATGTCATCTCATGCATCGGGCAGATACACGAAACACAATATTGCACGTGGAATGAACTTGGCGATGGCGACGGCTTCCGGTTTTGGGATGCACGTCATATCGTTGGCTCCGCATCCGTCGAGCTTACGCTGGCGGGGCAACGCATTCTTTTCTCGGGCGACATCGGGAGCGGCTCGGCAATCCACTGCACCGAGGCCGAACTGGGGGGATATGATCAGATTATTTGCGAGTCGACCTATGGCGGCCGAGCGCGCGAACCGGTGCTGATAACCGAACGCCGTGAACAGCTTGCTGGGTATGTCGAAGAGACGATGAGCAGGAATGGCAATCTGCTAATTCCGGCATTCGCGGTCGAACGGACACAGGTTGTGCTGGAGGATCTGATCGCCTTGTTCGAAGGCAAACGGCTTAAACCATATAATGTCTTTGTAGACTCGCCGTTAGCCGAACGTGTCACGCGCGCAACCCAGCGACACCGTCATGGCGGATATGATCTGCTGTCGGTGCCGAACATCCACTTCACGCATAATATTGAGGAATCTAAGCAAATCAACAGCATGACCGGCGTTATCATCGTCGCCGGATCGGGCATGTGCCAAGGTGGACGGATCCGCCATCATCTGTTGCATAATCTGCCACATAAACGCGCCCGCGTGTTGCTGGTCGGTTATCAGGTGGCAGGCACGCTTGGTTCAGTGTTGCGCGATGGCGCGCACCATGTGCGGATTTCGGGACATGATGTGCCCGTCAGGGCTGACATAAGGACGCTCGATTCCTATTCGACCCATGCCGATCGACCCGCGCTACTCGACTGGATTAAGTCTCGCAGTCCGGTTTCCGGGACGGTCTTTCTCGTCCACGGCGAAGAGCAGTCGCTTACGACGCTGGCAGACGACATTCGCAAAGCCGGATTAACCAAAAAAGTCGTTGTACCGATGCTCGGGGAGACCTGGGCTGTTACCGCCAGGCATGCAGCGACACGCCTCGGGGCACCGAGGAGCGACTTGCATGCTCGCATCAAACCACGCGACTGGACGGCAAGTCTGGCTGCGCTTGAATCGGGACTTGCCGACCGACTTCGTGCGCTGCCGTCAGATGCAGCGCGCGAGCGCGCGTTGGCATCACTCGTCCGTACTTTGGAACGTGCCGAAGGTCGCTAGGGAAAATACGTAAGGAGCTTTCCCAATTTGCCGCGCATCACGGGGTCATCAATATAACGCATATGGGGGATCAATAATTCATCAAGATTGAGGAGAATTCCGATGAAGACCGACAGTCAATTGCAGAAAGATGTGATGGCCGAGCTGGAATGGGAGCCGCGCGTTGATCACGCGAATATTGGTGTAGCGGCTAAGGACGGGGTCGTTACCCTGTCAGGTTTTGTAAGCAACTATGCGGCAAAACTTGCCGCTGAAAAGGCTACGCGCCGCGTGAAGGGTGTGCGGGGTATTGCAGAAGAAATCGAAGTGCGCTTTGCTTCAGATGCCAAAACAGCAGACCCCGAAATCGCCAAACGGATTGCCGATATGTTCGATTGGAGCGTGACGATCCCCAATGGCAAGATAAGCGTAAAGGTAGAGCATGGCTGGGTGACGCTAAGCGGCGATGTCGGCTATCACTATCACCGGAAAGCCGCGCGTGATCTGGCTTCGCGGATAACGGGCGTCAAGGGAGTGACCAATCTGATCGAGGTCAAGACAAACCCATCCCCATATGACATAAAGCAGAGCATCATGGACGCTTTTAAACGTTCGGCCGATCTTGATGCCAGCACCATCAGTGTGGTGGCTGACGGCGATACCGTCAAACTCTCTGGCAAAGTCCATTCGGGCTATGAACGACGGATTGCAGAGCGCGCGGCATGGGCTGCGCCCGGCGTCAACCGGCTGGAAGACAACATCATGATCATTTAATTTTTCCATTACCCCCTTTTTGCGACCCGAGGGGGCAAACTGGGCGGGCTTTGGTTCATTTAGGACTGAAGCCCGCTTTTTTTATAAGCGGGTTTTCTAGTCGCTTTTGGAATAGCCTAACCGTTTAAACGTGAAGCTTAGCGAACTATGACCTTTGCCATTTTGACGCCGTGGAGGTCGATTTAAGTGGTCCTGACCCTGGATCATGGAAGTTCGGCGGCAGGCCCGTTTCGGGGAGGTGAGCAGGAACCTGCCGCCTTGGGCATCGACGCTAGTTGATAGCGCCGAATTTCAGCTATTGATCGGAATCTTCCGCGATTGCTCTATTGCTGCTGCGCTTTTAGGTATGTGCACCGAAAGTATACCGTCTCGCATCTTGGCACTGACCTTCTCATGGTTGATGCCCTGCGGCAGTTCAATTGAGCGCTCGAACCGCCCGTAACGGCGTTCGGAAAAGACGTATCCACTTTCCTTTTTTTCGTGCTCTTCGCGCTTTTCTCCAGCTATTCGAAGGATGCCGTGAGACAGCTTTATTTCAACGTCCTCGGCCTTCATTCCGGGCATTTCAGCGACCAGTTCGAATTCGTTTTTCTTGTCTTTCAGTTCCAGCGCTGGACCGGAAAGTTCCTGCATCCGCTGGTTCAAATTGACACCGATCGGGTGGCTCCAAAACTCTTCCAGCACACGGTCAATCTCGTTGCGCATGCGAGCCAGTGGTTCCCATATATTCTCGGCGCTATGTTTGACCGGAACGCCGGTCGATATTTTTTCAAGTCGGGTCATTACATCATCCTAACAATGCATATTTGGAGTGGATCAATATGAGCAAATTAGACGCCCAGAACCTGCCTCGAAACTCCGAAGAATCCCCTAGGCGCAACTACGTAGTTGCCCGCATTGCGCTTTCGTCGGCGCCAGCCAACAATAATTGTCAAATAATGTAAATAAGCGTAGCTTGTTCATAAGGGGAGCGAGTCGTTGGATACAAGTTCCGGCACTGTTGAATTTGACCGGATGGGATTCACAGACGCAATTCTGGCGACATTGCAGGAGGCTGTGGCGATCATAAGGCTGGATCACCGACTGGCGCATATCAACCCTGCTGGCCTTGAGTTGCTTGGTGTAAACTCGTTCGATGAAGTGCCGCATGACGCGCCGTTGTCGCTGATCGATCCGGCGCATGCGCAACTATTCAAAACGCGCTATATGAACATTTTAGCGGACAAGCGCAAAAACGGCGATCCCCCTCTATCGCTTGACGTTCACACCATCGACGGTGAGCGTAGGTCGGTGGAATGCCGGATGGCACCGCTAAAGGAGAAGGATGGTAGCCTTGCTGGGATAGTGGTTACTGCACGGGACGTCAGCGCGCGTGAAGACAATCTCCGCAGCATTTCAGGCAATGCAGCCTTGCTTTCAGCGGTACTCGCAACGGTGCCTGATCCCATGATCGTTGTAGACGAGCACGGAGCGATCACTTCCTTTAGCAGCACAGCACAAACGCTTTTTGGTTATTCCGAAGAAGAAGTGCTGGGTGAAAATGTAAAAATGCTGATGCCAGAACCCCATCGCGGCATGCACGACGATTATATGCAGCACTATCTCGAAACAGGCCAAAAGCGGATTATTGGCATTGGCCGCGTTGTAGAGGGACTGAAAAAGGACGGCAGCCAGTTCCCGATGGATTTATCCGTCGGTGAAGCGCGGACGGGGGATCACAAGGCATTTACGGGTTTTATACGTGACCTGACGGAGAAGTTCGAGGCAGAGGCACGGATGCAGGAATTGCAGGCCGAGCTAGTACATACTTCGCGACTAAGCGCGGTCGGCACGCTGGCCTCTGCACTGGCACACGAATTGAACCAACCGCTGACTGCGATTGCCAACTATATGACTGCGAGCCGTGATCTGGTAAACGACTTCAAACCCACAGCTATCAGTTCACTGCGTGAAGCCCTCGATGAGAGCTCCAAAGAAGCTATGCGAGCAGGCAAGATAGTGCGGCGGCTACGCGATTTTGTTTCTAAGGGAGAAATTGACAGTCGTATATTGCCGCTGAATAACCTGATCAATGATGCGACGACGCTGGGACTGGTGGGCGCACGCGAACAGGGGGTATCTTGGTCAATTGAAGTAGCACCGGATATCGACAATGTGCTTGCTGATCGCGTGCAAATTCAGCAGGTCATGGTTAATCTTATGCGCAATGCCATAGAGGCAATGGCAGAATCTCCTACCAAACACTTGGCAATTCGCGCCCGTCCACTGGGCGGTGAGCAGGTGGAAATATCGGTCTCAGACAGTGGGCACGGTGTTCCGGACGAATTGATAGCCCAATTGTTCCAGCCCTTTATCACGACCAAAGCGCAGGGGATGGGGATGGGCCTGTCGATTTGTCGCACAATAATCGAGGCGCATGGCGGCCATATATCGGTGGAATCTGAACGCGGCGTGGGGACTATTTTCAGGTTCACTTTGCCGCGTGTCTTGAAGGAGGGTCAACATGTCAGCTGAAAAACTCGTTCATGTTGTTGATGACGACGATGGCGTGCGTCGGTCGGTGGCGTTCATGCTGAAACATGCTGGATACCGAGTTGAAAGCCATATATCGGGTGTCGAATTTCTGAAAACAGTCAAACTGGCGGAGCGCGGCTGCGTGCTGTTAGATGTGTGTATGCCCCAAATTGACGGGCTTGAGGTTCAGCAAGAAATGGCCGTACGCGGCATTGATATGCCAGTGGTCATTCTTACCGGGCATGGCGATATTGCCGCAGCGGTAAAGGCGATGCGCGCGGGCGCCGTCAATTTCCTCGAAAAGCCTTATGAGAAAGAAGATCTGCTTCATGCGATTGAAGAGGCATTGAGCCGCATTGACCGGTCGGATGATCGCGATATGAAAGCGGGAGAGGCAAAAATCCGGCTGGCAAGCCTTACTGGGCGAGAGCATGATGTCCTGAACGGACTGGTCGCGGGCTATCCCAACAAAACGATAGCTTATGATTTGGGTATATCGCCGCGCACAGTTGAAATTTACCGTGCCAATATGATGGAAAAGCTGCGGGTACGCAGCCTATCTGAGGCGTTACGCATCGCTTTCATTGCTGAGGATAATGGCGAAACAAGCGTGCCCGTTCAAACGGCGCTGCCTCAGCCCGAACAATGATTCTGCTGTCTATGCCACCGACAGGATTTCATGCTTCATACATGTCCAGCAATTTGGCCACGTCTAACGCGGTGCGACCGGCATAATCCTTGTCTATTTCGGCTATCAGCCGCGCCTTGATGTCTTTAGGCAAATGTTTCCGCATTAGGCCCAATACATGTGGCGGCGCGATCAGGACTGCCCGCCTGTCATCATCGTGCATGTGGAAGACCAACAGTTCGGCCATTTCCAGAGTAAATTCATCTTCAGCCTGTTGATGCAGGTCTGTCATTTCATAGGCGCCGCGCGCGTGGCCGATGCTCTGGAAACTACGCCCAGGCTGGTCATTGCCAAGCTCAGCTGTCGAAGGCGAATTCTGCACTTCTTCGATGAGCAGTTCCAGTTGTGGCACCCGCACGCTACCCTTGTTCCGGAACAGCGACATCCGCGCACCGTCTAAGGCCATTATTAGCATATCATGGGCAATCAGCATGCTCCATCCCCTATCCTTGAACAATTACCACGATCATTACCGATCGTGACCCGCTGCGCGATAGGTATTGCTACGGATCGATAGTCTTGCGGGGCGGCTGCCGGAACAAGACCGGTTTCATCGCCTCCAGGAACAGCAGAACACCGACGCTCCCCGCAAAAGCCAAGAAAAAATCTGATGCGTTCAAAGAACTGAACTTCAGCAAGGTAGTAGTCATGGGCACAGACAACATGAGGAACGACATGACTACGAGGCTCAATAGGACATAGAGCAACGCTTTGTTCTTTCGTCCCAACGCCCAGATAACCGAAGCAGCATAGGACCGGTTCACAAAGATCAGCGACAGGATGGCGGCGACGAGGGTGAAAAACACCAGTGTCCGGACATGGCTTTCTGCGAAGCCCTGCCACAGTGCAAAAGCGTAAATGCCTGACAATATCGCAAAGGCGGTAGCGCCCTGAAAAATGCTCCAGGCAATCATGGTCCAGGAAAATAAACGCTCGTCCGGTGCGCGCGGCGGACGGGTCATGATGTTAGGCTCTTCCTCTTCGGCCTCGAAGACAAAAGCACACACCGGGTCGATCACCATTTCGAGCAATGCGATATGGATCGGCCCAAACAGGATGGGAAGACCGAGGAGTAACGGCATCAGCGCAAATCCAGCAATTGGAACATGCACGGCAAAGATAAACGCCATCGCCTTGCGGATATTGTCGTAGATACGGCGGCAGCATCCGCTTTGTGCGCGCTGGCTTGGTGTCCTGGCCGCAAGTTCTCCCGTTGCTGATGGTATCTGCCCCGCTCGCCTTTGCAGGCGGGCTGGTGCCGCTGAAACAGGTCATGTTCCTCACGATATTGGGTGGCGCATTGTTGGCGTCGGCCATCGCGCTTTTTCTCCAAGCGGATAAGATGACGCCGCGCGCAGTTCCAAAGCCATTGTTGTTGGCGCTTTCGGGCGGCGTAGGCTTGCTCGCTGGCCTGTCGGGTATCGGCGGCGGCATATTCATGGCACCAGTCTTACACCTGATCCGGTGGGCAGAGCCACGCCGCATCGCCGCCTTCGCGTCGCTTTACATATTGATCAACTCGGCGGCGGGCTTGCTTGGTCAAATACTGAAATCAGGGGCGCATTCGCTTGCCGAGCCTGCGCTGCAATATGGACTGCTACTCGGCGCTGTGTTGGTCGGCGGACAATGCGGCAGCCTGTTCGGCATGCGCTATCTCTCCCCACGCTTATTACGGGTGCTGACGGCCTCACTGGTCGGCTATGCCGCGCTCCGGCTACTCTGGCAGGCCCATGGGCCAGTTTAGAGATTGCTGAGCCAGAAAAAATGGCTGCTTCGGATGGTGGAAAATAGCGGGGTTTGGGTGTTCCAAGGTGGGAATACAACTCGGGGCAATTGCGTCATACTGGCGGATATCTTCATCGACGGATAACTCTGTGGTCAATGATGCGCAGTATAGGCACGGTCAAGGGCCCTCGAAGACTTTGTTGCCCAATTCTAAGAGGATCGAAGCCAGTTTGTTACGCAATCAAGAAGCCCGTGCTTATCGAAGGGATCCAAAAACACCCACTGCCCATTGGCGTTAAATTCAAGAAATACTAAGTCGTCGGTATCGCCAACTGTCATGAAATCGTAGCGCCCAAATTCGACGCCCAGCTTATTTGACAAGCTGAGTATTTTGTCAGCGAACGTGCTGCCCAGAGCCATTGGTTCCCATTCTTCAACAAGCATTTCAACATTTTGATCTGCTCGCCAGTCAAGTCCGGAAAGCCCCGCGCGACTTCTACGAAAGGGAAACGACTGCCCGTCGCAATAGAACACAGTCACGTCCCAAGCGCTGTCAATCTTGGATTGCAAATACCAAGGGAATGAGGGATCAATCTGCGCAATGTCCACTTGCGTGGTCATCAAAGCGCCCTTGCTATCCGATAACTCAGATGCCAGGCTTTTCGCCACGATTTGAGCGTTATCAAACCTTGACGCATTAAATTTTCGAAATGTTACTAGTGTATCGGGGACAGAAAAATGTTCCCTGGCAAGTCCAAGGATCGTCATTTTCCCAAGCCTGTTATGGAAATCAATCGAGTTGCCCTTGGCTAGGCCCCGAGCTTGGCACCAGCCATATATATCGCGCAGAGTGTACTTCACTTCTGCTTGAACAAATTTATCGTCTTGCGTGAAGAACGCAAAAGCTTTCCACCAATAGGCTCCGGTGACGGACTCGGAAGTGATCTCGCGCCCAGTGGGGTTTCGTATCATCCAGCCATGTTCTGTGAACGACAGATCATATTCCTGCCACAGGTCGTAGTTGAAACGAAAAACGTCTTCACCGTACGACAGGACAATCTGATCAACTGTCCCATCGTACGAGCCTGAAAATAGGAGCAGCATTATGTTTTAGCAATCGCCTCGTTGGTCGCTATCGTTATCGCTGTCCGTTGGCTTTCCGTCATAAGCGAAAGTCTGAGTGCCACTAAATGTGGTCGTAGTGAAGCAGTAAGCCGTGCTACTTGCCAGCGTTGCGCCTAATGCAGTTTGGGTGGCATGGCTGTAAACAGGTGTTTGAATGGTATAGGCAGGCGCAGCAGTAGCGAGCATGAGTGGGGTAATCAAAAGAACAGCAGACATTAGGTTTCTCCCTCAAAAGTTGTAAATCCGAATCCAAATATCCCAATATGGGATATACTACAAGGGGTTATAGATAGATGGCCGATGAAAAAATCGGTCCACAGCGAACCTTACTTGGTCTTCGCCGCCCTTTTGGTGGGTGCGCGCAAAAGAACGGGTATGCGTCAGATCGAGCTCGCCCAAAAATTAAACAAGCCACAGTCGTTCGTTTCAAAGTTTGAATGTGGCGAACGGCGGCTGGATGTAATCGAATTTCTTATAATCATGGATGCATTAGGCGAGGATCCCGTTGCAATATTAACCGAGGCGTCAAAGGCTTTGCATGGAAACCAAGAATGATGAGCGCTCGCTTCTGCAAGGGGGTATAGCATGTCGGCCTGCCGTGCTAATAGGCCAGAATAGGGGGTGCCACCCGGTGTGGTCTGGATGGGTAGGTTTTTGAAGTGGGGGGGTGTAAGTAACCGCGCTGCAATGTCAGCATGATAAGTAGCTGCAAGATGACGGTGAAACCTAGGTAAAACCTTTGTTCAACCGGCATTTGTGTTTCCCCGAAGGGGATGCACTTAAGTCGTTGAAATTATTGGCTCCCCGGGAGGGATTCGAACCCCCGACCAATTGATTAACAGTCAACTGCTCTACCACTGAGCTACCAGGGAACAGCCCGATATGTTCAGGCAGAGGCGCGCCTATAGCAGCGCTTTTTTGCTTTTGGCAAGCGCCCATTGCCCGTTCAGACAATAAATTGTTCCATCGATATACGATCATCCAAGGCATGTTCCGGATCGAACATCAAAGTCAGCGCGCGGTTGCGGTCCAAGGCGACTTCGACATGTGCGATATCCCGGATTTCGCGTTGATCTGCGACCGCGCTCACTGGCCTTTTACTCGCCTCCAATATTTTGATCCGGATGACATAGCGGTCGGGCAATATTGCGCCTTTCCAACGGCGCGGGCGAAAAGGGCTGATGGGCGTCAAGGCGAGCAACGACGAGTCCAGCGGCAAAATGGGGCCATTGGCGGATAAATTATACGCGGTGGAACCGGCAGGCGTGGAGACCAATATGCCGTCGCAAATGAGTTCGGGGATGACTGCTCTGCCGTTGACCGAAATCTCCAGCTTCGCCGCCTGACGTGTTTCGCGCAGCAGGGAAACTTCGTTAATCGCGGGCAATGTGAATTTTTGACCGCTGATGGTGGTTATCTCCGTCGTCAACGGACGGACAGAAAAGGACTTGGCGCGTTGCAAGCGGCGGGGAAGGTCATGCACGTCCCAGCTATTCATCAAAAAGCCAATGGTGCCGCGGTTCATGCCATAAGCGGGAATGTCGCGGCGGCTTTCCAATAATTGGTGCAGGACCTGAAGCATGTGCCCGTCGCCACCCAGCACGATGACCGCATCGGCGCTGTCGAGTGGCACAAATTCATGCACTTCGCGCAAAAGCGCCTCGGCTTCACGGGCTTGCGGGGTTGCCGATGAGATGATCGCAAGTTGCATATTTTGGTTCATCCACCTGTTGCGTTCATATGTCGCGCGAGCCGTAAATCGGGCTGCGCAAGCTGTGTTTCGAATTCATGGCGTTGGGGTTTAAGCCGCAAAGCCTTTTGAAGCAAATGATCGACATCTGATAGGGTGTCCTCACGCAGCGCTTTGCGTAAATCGACATGCAGTTCCGAACCAAGACACATGTAAATCTTGCCGTCGGTGGTCAAGCGGATCCGGTTACATTGGTCGCAGAAATTATGGCTCATGGGGGTGATGAGGCCAAGGCGAAAGCCCAATGGTTCGACGCACCAATAGCGGGCAGGGCCTGCGCTCTTATGCGCTAAAGGATGGAGATCATAAAGTGCGCGCAACGGCGCGGTGAAGTCATCAAGCGCAATGTAGCTCTCTTCGCGTTCCGAAACGCCAGCGCCCAAGGGCATGGTTTCTATCAATGTGAGATCAAGCCGATTTTCCGCACAGAAATGCGCCATCGGCAACAGCGCGTCTTCATTCTGCTGCTTCAGCGCGACCATGTTGATTTTGACATCCATATTGTGCGCGCGCGCCGCAGCTATGCCGGCCAACACTATATTGAGATCGCCACCGCGACTGATGCGACGAAACGCGTCGGCGTCGAGCGTATCGAGGCTGACGTTAATCCTTTTCATGCCCGCCGACGCGAGCAACGGGGCAAATTGCTCCAGCCTGCTGCCATTGGTTGTCATGGTCAGTTCTTCGAGCCTGCCATTGCGCACATGCTGACCAAGTGCTGCAATCAAGATATGGATGTCGCGCCGCACAAGGGGTTCGCCGCCGGTAAGGCGGATTTTGCGGATGCCATGGGCGATGAATCGCTCCACCAAAACTAGGATTTCGTCGTAGGTCAACAGGTCGCGATGCGGCAAAAAGCTTTGCTGTTCCGGCATGCAATATGTGCAACGAAAATTGCAACGGTCGGTCACCGATATCCGTAAATAGTCGATATTGCGTCCGAAACCGTCAATCATTTTTGCGATGTAAGCGCAAAACCGTGCAGACGAAAGCTTAATCCAACAGCGGCAATAATGAGGGCAGGATTATTCTGCGCGCTTCGCCGTTTACACCCAAGTGCTTCGACGCTTTGACCCGAAGCTGCGTTCAGCCCGATTTGCGCGCCAGACTGGCGAGGCCACGTGACAGTTGCAAACATCCGTTTAATCGCGCCACAGGGTCGCCCCAAACGCGGTTGATCACCAGCTTGCTATCGGGGCGCAGCTTCGCCGTTTGGCCAAGCTTGTCGACATAAGCGAGCAACCCAGCGATATTGGGCGGCGTGTCCTGATGGAAGCTGACCAATGTCCCGCGCGCCCCGACTTCGATCTTGGCGACTTGCGCGATAAGCGCGTTTTGCTTGATCTGGATAAGCTTGAGCAGGTTTTGCGTGGGTTCGGGGATCGGACCAAATCGGTCGGTCATTTCCGCAGCGAAGCCTTCGACGTCTTGGCTTTCTTCGAGGTCGTTCAGGCGGCGATACAGCGCCATGCGGACCGACAGGTCGGGGACATAATCTTCGGGAATAAGGATTGGGGCGTCGATGGTGATTTGCGGTGAGAAGCTGCCACGTGGTTTGGCCAGCCCCTGCGCGCCCGCGCGGGCCTCAAGGATCGCTTCTTCCAGCATCGATTGATACAATTCAAAGCCGACTTCTTTGATATGGCCCGATTGTTCATCACCCACCAAATTGCCTGCGCCGCGAATGTCGAGGTCATGGCTTGCAAGCTGGAATCCTGCACCCAGGCTATCCAGATCGCCAAGCACCTTCAGGCGCTTTTCTGCCGTCTCCGTAAGCACATGGTTGGGTTCGTGGGTCAAATAGGCATATGCGCGCGTTTTGGAGCGTCCCACGCGCCCGCGAAGCTGATATAATTGCGCAAGGCCGAAACGGTCGGCGCGCAGGATGATGAGGGTGTTGGCGCTTGGAATATCGAGGCCGCTTTCGACGATGGTCGTTGAAAGCAGCACGTCGTATCGCTTTTCATAAAAAGCGCTCATGCGCTCCTCAACTTGTGTGGGCGACATTTGGCCATGTGCGGTAACATATTTCACTTCGGGTATTTCGGTGCGCAGATATTCCTCAACCTCAGTCAAATCTGAAATGCGCGGCACAACGAAAAAGCTTTGCCCGCCGCGATAATGCTCGCGCAGCAAAGCCTCGCGCAGCACGACCGGGTCCCACGGCATGACATAGGTGCGCACGGCCAGACGGTCGACCGGTGGGGTTTGAATGACCGACAGATCACGCAAGCCCGACATTGCCATCTGCAATGTGCGTGGTATGGGAGTCGCGGTGAGCGTTAGCATATGCACGTCGGTCTTGAGCGCCTTGAGCTGCTCCTTGTGATTAACGCCGAAGCGTTGTTCTTCATCCACAATGACAAGCCCAAGGCGTTTGAATTGTAGTGACTTTGCCAGCACGGCATGCGTCCCGATCACAATGTCCACGGTCCCGTCGGCAAGGCCCTCACGCGTTTGCGTGGCTTCTCCGGTGGGCACAAGCCGCGACAGGCGCCCCAGTTTCAAAGGCAAATCACGAAAACGTTCGGCAAAGTTCGCATAATGCTGCCGCGCCAGCAGGGTCGTTGGCGCAATGACAGCGACCTGAAGCCCCGCCATGGCGGCGGCAAAAGCGGCGCGCATCGCAACCTCGGTTTTGCCAAAGCCAACATCGCCGCACACCAGTCTGTCCATAGGCTTGCCAGCGGATAGGTCCTGAAGCACTTCTTCAATCACGCGGAGCTGATCTTCGGTTTCTTCATAAGGGAAGCGGTCAACGAAGCTTGCATAAGCAGGGCCATCAACTTCAATAACCGCGCCCGCCCGTAATGCGCGTTCGGCGGCGGTTTTGAGCAATTCTCCGGCAATGGCGCGGATACGTTCTTTCAGCTTCGACTTACGCCGCTGCCACGCTTCGCCGCCCAATTTGTCGAGCGCGACATGTTCGCTGTCTGAACCATAACGCGACAGCACGTCGATATTTTCAACAGGGACGTATAATTTGTCGCCGCCCGAATAGGTAAGCGCAACGCAGTCATGCGGGCTATTGCCGACGGGGATGGAAATCAGGCCATCATACCGCCCGATACCATGGTCTTGGTGGACAACGAGGTCACCCGGCGTCAGCGCGGCCAATTCGGCCAAGAAAGCGTCCGCCGACTTACGCCGCTTCTGGCGACGCACAAGACGGTCGCCAAGCATGTCCTGTTCGCTCAGCACCACAAGGTCGGGCGTGGTATAGCCATGGTCCAGCGGCAGAACGACCATGGCGGTTTGGCCAGCGGCGACGCCCAAGGCTTGCTGCCAACTATCGACTGCGACAATCGTCGGTGCCTTATGCTCCGCCAGCAACCCCTTCAGCCGTTCGCGCGCGCCACCGGAGTAGCTGGCAATGACTGTCTTGGTTTTGGCGGCATGAAGCGATTTAAGATGCGCGGCCACCGCCTCATACACATTTGCCTTTTGCGCCCGTTCCGGCGCGAAGTCGCGCGCGGCACCAATGCCGAAGTCAACGATATTTGCCGAGTCCGGCTGCGAAAAGGGTGTGACGAGATGCGCGGCATTATCCGCAAACAACTGGTCGAGTTCGTCGCCGCTTAGGTACAGCATTTCGGGCGGGAGCGGGCGATAGCTGCCAGGTTCAGCCGCCTGCGCCTTTACGCGGTTTTCGTGATAGTCGGTGATGGAGTCGAGCCGTGACTGGCCAGCCGCCGTCGCGCCGCTATCGCGTATTACCAACGTGTCAGCGCCGACATGATCGAATATGGTCGCCATGCGCTCTTCAAACAATGGCAGCCAATGGTCCATACCGGACAGCCTGCGGCCTTCGGATACCGCCTGATATAATGGGTCGCCGGTTGCAGTGACGCCAAATCGATCACGGTAGCTTATGCGGAAGCGTTTAATGGCCTCTTCATCCATTAAGGCTTCTACAGCGGGCAAAATGTCGAAATGATCGACCTGATCAATGCTACGTTGGTCCGATGGGTTAAAACGGCGGATGCTTTCAATTTCATCGCCGAAGAAATCAAGGCGAAGGCCGACTTCGCTGCCGGCGGGAAACAGGTCGACAATGCTGCCGCGTATCGCGAATTCGCCAGCGTCGGCGACTGTGTCCACGCGGAAATAGCCGTTGGATTGTAATAAGGACGCCAGCCGTGCGCGGCTTATCTCGCGGCCAGCGGTCAACCGCTCGCCTGTCTGGCGAATGCGGAAAGGCGTCACATATTTTTGAATGACCGCGCTTATGGTCGTGACCACAAGCTGCTTCTTTTTCGTAGGCTGTTGAAGCGCTTGCAAAGTCGACATGCGCTGCGAGGTGACCGCGACCGAAGGCGAGGCGCGGTCGTAGGGCAGGCAATCCCAACCGGGCAGAATCAGGATTTCGATTTCAGGTGCGAAAAAAGGCACGGCATCCGCAATGGCGCGCATCGCCGATTCATCGGGCGCAATGTAGAGCGCACGAGTCTTTGCCGCGCGCGTGAGGTCCGCCAGCAACAACGGCGCAAAGCCATTTGGAACCGACGCAAGCGTTAGTGCTTGGCGGCTGTTTATGATGCGTTGCAGGTCAATCATGACTTATGGGTGCTGAGCCCTTCAGGAAGCACAATGAAATCCAATTGCATCATCTGGTCCATCAACGGGCCAGTAAAGGCCGGGTCCGGCGCAGCCGTGCCGAGCGCCCATGCCATGATGTCAACATCCTGTTCATCCAGCAGACGTTCAAACCATTCATACTCAACCGCGCCCCATTGCGCGGAGCAATGATCGAAAAACCCACCGACCATAGCGTCGGCCTCTCGCGTGCCACGGTGGTGCGCGCGATAATGTAGTTTGCGACGATAGGGGTCAGCGTCCATGTCACGACTCCTTTAAGCTTCTGGTGGAATATGATTTGCGGGTTATAAGAGGCCCTAGTCATGCGCCCCGATATACTCAATCCGTTATTTGCAGACATACGTGCACTAAAGGGCGTCGGGCCTGGTCTTGCCAAGCCGTTGGAGCGGCTTGGGCTGGAACGGGTGAAGGATGTTCTGTACCATTTCCCCCATAGTTGGACCTATCGCAAGGCGGTGTCGCGTTTGGATGTGGCCGATGTGGGCCAAAACATCATCCTCAATGTGACCGTCATGGATCATCGCGGTGGAAATAGCCCACGTGCGCCATTACGCATATTCGCGGCAGATGTGGACGGCAATTACATCACGCTGACTTTCTTTGGCCGGAATGGTGGTTGGGCGCGTAAGCAGCTTCCCGTTGGCGAAACGCGCATAATATCGGGCAAATTGGACCGTTATGGCGACGAGCTTCAGATGGTCCATCCCGACCATATTGTGCCCATCGGCAGCGACGCCTCGCCGGGGCTGGCCGAACCGATTTATCCCTTGTCCGATGGGCTGACAAACAAGCGCATGGGGCAATTGGCGGCGGCATCGTTGCAACACGTGCCTGATTTGGCGGAGTGGATTGAACCGACCTTGTTATCCAGTCGGGGATGGCCAAGCTGGTCGAAGTCTATCAACCTACTGCACAACAAGGATGACCAAGACGCGCGGAATAGGCTGGCTTATGATGAGCTATTCAGCAACCAACTTGCGATGCGGTTGATCCGCGCGGCGATGGACAAAAGAACCGCCGTGCCGATACGCGGTGATGGCTCTTTGGTGACAAAGCTACAGTTGCCTTTTGCCCTCACAGGCGCTCAACAGCGCGCCATAACCGAGATTGAAGGCGATCTTGCGCAGTCGCGGCCAATGTTGCGCTTGCTGCAAGGCGATGTGGGCGCTGGAAAGACGATGGTCGCGCTGATGGCGCTGCTGCGCGGCGTTGAGGCAGGGATGCAGTCGGCGATGCTCGCGCCGACAGAAATCCTTGCGCGGCAACATTATGCCAGCCTTCAAAAAACACTTTCTGGCCTGCCCATCAACATTGCGATTCTTACGGGTCGCGAAAAAGGCCGCTTGCGTGAGGCAACTTTGATGGGGCTTGCCGATGGATCCATTCACATCCTTGTTGGCACCCATGCGATATTTCAGGAAGCTGTGACCTATAAGGCGCTTGCGGTCGCGGTGATTGATGAACAGCACCGCTTTGGCGTTTCACAACGGCTGATGCTGTCCCGCAAGGGCAGGGGCGTGCCGCATTTGTTGGTCATGACGGCTACCCCAATCCCACGCAGCCTTGCGCTTGCCGCTTATGGTGAAATGGATAGCTCGATACTGGACGAGCTTCCCCCCGGACGGACGCCGGTTGAAACCCGGGTGATGTCGCAGGATCGGCTATCGGAACTCGTCGATGGCGTCGCGCGGCATCTCGCCGCTGGAAAACAGGCGTTTTGGGTGTGCCCATTAATAGAGGAAAGCGACAAAAGCGACCTCGCCGCCGCCGAACAACGCGCTGAACAGCTTCGCTTGCGCTTTGGTGATCAGGTTGCGCTGGTGCACGGGCGGATGCGGGGCCCGGAAAAAGACGTCGTCATGGAACACTTTGTTGCAGGCAAAACGCGGTTGCTGGTTGCTACAACGGTGATTGAGGTTGGCGTGGACGTTCCAAATGCCAGCCTTATGGTGATTGAGGCAGCGGATCGCTTTGGCCTTGCACAACTGCACCAGTTACGCGGGCGGGTTGGTCGAGGGGCCGAGAAATCAGCCTGCATCCTTGTCCGCAGCACGCAAATTGGCGAAACAGCGCGGGCACGACTGGCGTTGATGCGCGAGACGAACGACGGTTTCCGCATTGCCGAAGAGGATTTGAAACTGCGCGGCGCGGGTGAATTGCTGGGCACAAGGCAGTCGGGCGAAAACCCGTTTCGCGTGGCGACGCCCGAACAAGTCCGCGCGCTGATTGGCGTCGCCGCAGATGATGCGCGCCTGTTGCTTGACCGCGACGGCGGGCTTGATGGCAAACGCGGTCAGGCGGCGCGGATGGCGTTATACTTATTTGAAAGAGATGCAGGTGTTGCCACCCTGCGCGGCGGTTAGCGGCTTTTGTAACCAGGGCGTGATATATATGGGTTCATGGCCTAATTTCGTCCAGCAGCACTTGAAAATCAGGGAAACGCAGCACGCGTTCAAATTGCAGTCCCGCGCGTTGGGCCACTGTCCAGATAACCAGCGCTTCAATCCGGCCAATAATCGGCAATCGTAATTCAACCCTTTCTCCGCGTTCGTAGCCGGGGTTGTTGTCGATCATAAACCCTTGCGCAGAAATGTTCACTATATGGATATACTGATCGCCATGCCGCCGGCTTTCGGCAATCACCTTATGGTTGGCACGGTGCCGCGCCGCGCGACGTAAATTCATATCTGAATTTTGTAAGGCTTGCGCCATGCTCAGCACCCCGTGCGCTGTTTAATTGAAACAGCAATATGGACCAGAGTTACGAATAAATGGTAAACCCGCCCTTTGGGACGAAACGGCAGGTTATATGAAGTTGATTAAACCGTGTTTTTTCTTTCCCGCTGAGATTTTTACAGGGGCTGCTTGAGCCGAAATGACTGCGTCTTCTGCGGTAACTGCGTCGCCATCAACGCGTGCGCCGCCGCCTTGGATCATGCGGCGTGCCTCTTTCTTTGAAGCGACAAAGCCCAAGCCAACCAACGCATCAATGAGGGAAATGTCGCCCAAAGCGTCAAAGCTAGGTAGATCGCCGCCGCTTGAGCCTTCTTCAAACGTCTTGCGTGCGGTTTCCGATGCAAGGGTCGCTGCGTCCGCGCCACGGCACAATTCGGTCGCAGCATTGGCCAAGGCGATCTTGGCCGCGTTGATTTCCGAACCGCCGAGGGCCTCAAGCCGTTGTATCTCGTCTAACGGCAAGTCTGTGAACAGGCGCAGAAACCGGCCAACATCGCGGTCGTCGGTATTCCGCCAAAATTGCCAATAATCATAGTCAGGCAATTGTTCGCGGTTCAGCCAAATCGCGCCAGACACCGATTTGCCCATCTTTGAACCATCGGCCTTGGTAATCAGCGGGGTCGTTAGGCCAAACACTTCTGCGCCGTCCATCCGGCGGGCAAGTTCCATGCCGTTAATGATGTTACCCCATTGGTCGGACCCGCCCATTTGCAGGCGAACGCCCATAGTCTTGCTCAAATGACGGAAATCATAGCCTTGCAAGATCATATAGTTGAATTCGAGGAAGGTCATCGGCTGTTCGCGCTCAAGGCGCAGCTTCACCGAATCGAACGTCAGCATGCGATTGATGGTGAAATGTGTGCCAACCTGCTGTAGCAATTCGATATATCCCAACTGTCCAAGCCAGTCATGATTGTTGACCATCACCGCGTCGGTCGGACCATCGCCAAATGTCAGAAATTTTTCGAAAGCCGTTCGGATCGAATTGATGTTCGCTTCAATCGTCTCATCGGTGAGCATCTTGCGGACTTCGTCCTTGCCCGTCGGGTCACCAATCCGCGTCGTTCCGCCACCCATAACCACTACCGGCTTGTGGCCCGATTGCTGCAAGCGTCGCAGCAGCATGATCGAGACAAGGTTGCCGACATGAAGCGATGGCGCGGTTGCGTCGAAGCCTATATAGCCCGGCACAATCTCTTTGGATGCCAATGCGTCCAGCGCCGGAGCGTCGGTTGTTTGGTGAATATAGCCACGTGCATCGAGCAGGCGGAGGAGGTCGGATTTATAAGCAGTCATAGTGCGCCCGCGCCTAGCATGGAGTTTCGACATTGGCCAATATTTCAATAACTGAGGTGCCGTTGACTTGTCACGCGCAGTCGCCGGCCGGCGGTATTGAGGGTGTCGGTGTCACGATTACGCGTGGGACGAGCGGGGAAGTTACGTTGACCTATCGCGTGTCTGGCGAAACAGGCGCTCTGGAAATTCCGGCCCGATCAACACCGCACCGCATTGATGGTCTTTGGAAAAATACGTGTTTTGAATTATTTATAGGCAATTTTGAAGATGAAAACTATTTAGAGTATAATTTTTCACCGTCGCGCCAATGGGCAGCATATCAGTTTGCGGCCTATCGTTCGGATATGGTTGAGTTGGAAACAAAAGCTCCAAACATCGGAGTCGCGCAAGCTGCCGACGCTCTCACGCTGACTGCGACGATTGCGTTACCCGATGCTTGGCGGGAGCGTGGCCTGCGGGTAGGCATCAGCACGGTTATTGCCACGAAGAGTGGTGACATCTCCTATTGGGCCGTGGCGCATCCCCCGGGTAAGCCGGATTTCCATCATAAGGATTGCTTTGCCCTGCAACTGGAGGCACGAAGCGCAACATGAAATTTGGAATTGATCGCCTTTTGGCAGAAGCTGAACTACGCGCTCCTTTGAAGGGCAAGCGTGTTGCTTTATTGGCGCACCCCGCTTCCGTTACGGCGGACCTCACCCATTCGCTTGATGCACTCGCGGCTGTAGGCGACGTGACCGTCACCGCCGCGTTTGGACCCCAACACGGGCTGCGCGGTGACAAGCAGGACAATATGATGGAATCGGCGGATTTCATGGACCCTGCGCACAATATTCCAGTGTTCAGCCTGTATGGCGAAGTGCGCCGCCCGACCGCCGCCTCTCTGGAGACTTTCGATGTTATTCTGATTGATCTGCAGGATTTGGGTTGCCGCATTTACACGTTTATCACGACGTTGCTGTACATATTGGAGGCCGCTGCGGAGCATGGAAAGTCGGTTTGGGTGCTGGACCGCCCAAACCCCGCTGGACGCCCTGTAGAAGGGCTCACGCTGCGTTCTGGATGGGAAAGCTTTGTAGGGGCAGGGCCGATGCCCATGCGCCATGGCCTGACGCTGGGCGAAATGGGGAAATGGTTCATTGATCATTATAAAATCAACGTCGATTATCGCGTCATCGCAATGGAGGGCTATGCCCCCGACGCTGCGCCAGGCTTCGGCTGGCCGACAGACCGGCTTTGGATCAACCCAAGCCCCAATGCGGCAAATATCAACATGGCGCGGGCTTATGCGGGCACCGTTTTGCTTGAAGGCACGAATTTGTCCGAGGGCAGGGGCACAACGCGTCCGCTCGAGATATTCGGCGCACCTGATATTGATGCGCGTGCCGTCATCGCTGAAATGCACAGCTTCGCGCCGTCATGGTTGAAGGGCTGCAGCTTGCGCGAAATCTGGTTTGAACCAACATTCCACAAACATGTGCATCAGCTTTGCCATGGCGTGCATATCCATGCCGAAGGCCCAAGTTATGACCATCAGGCGTTCCAGCCATGGCGGTTGCAGACTTTGGCGTTCAAGGCCATCCGGCGGCTGTACCCGGATTATGACCTGTGGCGCGATTTTCCGTATGAATATGAAGTCGGCAAGCTCGCAATCGACGTCATCAACGGCGGACCAGCCCTGCGCGAATGGGTTGATTCTGCCGACAGTACACCAGAGGCATTTGACGCCTTAACCTCTGTAGATGAGCAAGCTTGGATCGAAGAACGGCGGAAGCACTTGCTCTATTAATGCCCGTGCTTGCGGCTTAGCTCGCGCATAGCGTCATCCAGACCTTCTAGCGTCAGCGGGTACATGCGGTCGTTGACCAGTTCCTTGATGATCTTGGTGGACTGCGAATAGCCCCATTGCTTTTCCGGCACGGGGTTCAGCCAAACCGTTGCAGGATAGGTGCTCGTGATACGGTGCATCCACACCGCGCCCGATTCTTCGTTGAAATGTTCAACCGAACCGCCGGGATGGGTGATCTCATAAGGGCTCATGGAGGCATCGCCGACCATCACAACCTTATAATCGTGCGGGAATTTGTGGAGTACATCCCACATCTGCGTACGCTCGCTAAACCGGCGCTTATTGTCTTTCCAAACGCCTTCATATGGGCAGTTGTGAAAATAGAAAAACTCCAAATTTTTGAACTCGCTAGTGGCCGCACTGAATAACTCTTCACAAAGTTTTATGAAGGGATCCATCGATCCGCCAACGTCCAACATCAACAGCACCTTAATGGCGTTGCGCCGTTCAGGGCGCATTTTGATGTCCAGCCAGCCTTGGCGCGCGGTGCCGTTGATCGTGCCTTCAATATCCAGCTCTTCCACTGCACCATCGCGCGCGAAACGGCGGAGGCGGCGCATTGCGATTTTGATATTGCGCGTACCCAATTCTTTGGTGTGGTCGAGATTCTGAAACTCGCGCTTGTCCCATACTTTGACCGCACGCTTATGCTTGGATTCGCCACCAATCCGAACGCCTTCGGGGTGATAACCTGAATTGCCATAAGGTGACGTGCCGCCAGTGCCGACCCATTTGTTGCCACCCTGATGACGCTTTTCCTGTTCTTCCAGACGCTTTTTCAACGTCTCCATCAATTCGTCCCAGCTACCCATTTTTTCGATATTCGCCATTTCTTCGGGCGACAGATATTTTTCCGCGATGGCTTTCAACCAGTCGGCGGGAACATCAACGGGGTTTTGGCCATATTCGGTGAAGATACCTTTGAAGACTTTGCCAAAAACCTGGTCGAAGCGATCAAGCAATGCTTCGTCTTTGACCAAAGTGGTGCGCGCCAGATAGTAAAACTCTTCCGGGCTTTGGCCAATCACGTCAGCGTCGAGCGCAGCAAGTAACGCCAAATGCTCCTTCAGCGATGCCGAGATACCCGCAGACCGCAACTCTTCCATGAATGAGAAAAACATCGGCTGGCTCCTGTATAAAGTGAGCGATTATGCATTTAGCTGCTTGGCGGCGATGGCATCAATACAACGCGCGGACGAATTTTAGCTGTTCGGGCGGCGGGCCATGAACGCAAGCCGTTCGAACAACATGATGTCCTGCTCATTTTTGAGCAGCGCACCGTGCAAAGGCGGGATCGCCTTGGTCGGGTCACGCGACTGAAGCACATCCAATGGCATATCCTCATGCAACAACAGCTTTAGCCAGTCGAGCAATTCGCTTGTGCTTGGCTTTTTCTTCAGGCCTGGCACGTCACGAACCTCGTAAAAAATGTCCATTGCCTTTGAAACCAGCATTTTTTGAATACCGGGAAAGTGGACATCGATAATCGCCTGCATTGTCGTACGATCCGGGAATTTGATATAATGGAAGAAACAACGGCGCAAAAACGCGTCGGGCAGTTCTTTCTCATTGTTGGATGTGATGATGACGATGGGGCGCTCGACCGCTTTGATGGTCTCTTGCGTTTCGTAAACGAAAAATTCCATACGATCGAGTTCTTGCAACAAATCGTTGGGGAATTCGATGTCGGCCTTGTCGATTTCGTCGATCAACAACACGGGCAATTGGGGGGCGGTGAAAGCCTCCCACAACTTGCCTTTTTTGATGTAATTTTTGATGTCATGCACGCGCGCATCGCCCAATTGGCTGTCGCGCAGGCGGGCAACGGCATCATATTCATACAGGCCCTGATGCGCCTTGGTCGTGGACTTGATATTCCATTCGATGAGCGGTGCACCAAGCGCGGTCGCAATTTCCTGCGCAAGCACGGTCTTGCCGGTGCCTGGCTCACCCTTGACCAGCAAAGGCCGACGCAACTTGGTGGCGGCATTAACGGCGACCTTCAAGTCATCAGTGGCGACGTAATTATCGGTGCCTTCAAAGCGCATGGACGAACCCTTTTTGTTAATCGAACGATTAATTCGTTAAGTGGGCTAATCAGGATATGCAACAGGATAGTGCGCGACCAAGCAGGTTGCATAACGCCAGAGCATGGATTGCATCGGCTCACACAAAAACGGGCCCAATCCTGAGAGTAAGAAAGGGCCCAGCTTTCGAGATTTTATTGGTCGAGGAAGCTGCGCATTTTGCGGCTACGGCTTGGGTGCTTGAGCTTGCGCAACGCTTTGGCTTCAATCTGGCGGATACGCTCACGCGTCACGCTGAATTGCTGCCCAACTTCTTCAAGCGTGTGGTCGGTGTTCATGCCAATGCCGAACCGCATACGCAATACGCGTTCTTCACGCGGGGTGAGCGATGCCAAAACGCGAGTCACTGTTTCCTTCAGATTGGCCTGAATCGCGGCATCCACTGGTATGACTGCGTTTTTGTCTTCGATGAAGTCACCCAAATGGCTGTCTTCTTCGTCGCCAATCGGGGTTTCAAGGCTGATCGGTTCCTTTGCGATTTTCATCACCTTGCGCACTTTTTCAAGCGGCATGGACAGGCGTTCGGCCATTTCTTCGGGTGTAGGCTCGCGCCCTTGTTCGTGCAGGAACTGGCGGCTCGTGCGTACCAATTTGTTGATCGTTTCGATCATGTGCACAGGGATACGGATGGTCCGCGCCTGATCGGCAATCGACCGGGTGATCGCCTGACGGATCCACCATGTCGCATAAGTGCTGAACTTATAACCACGGCGATATTCAAACTTATCGACCGCCTTCATCAGGCCGATATTGCCTTCCTGAATAAGGTCGAGGAACTGCAAACCACGGTTGGTGTATTTCTTGGCAATGGAAATCACGAGGCGTAAATTCGCCTCAACCATTTCCTTTTTCGCGATGCGTGCTTCGCGCTCACCCTTTTGCACCATGTTCACGATACGGCGGAACTCGCCAAGTGACATGCCGGTATTGGCGGCAATATCGGCGATTTCGCTGCGGATGCGTTCGACGCTTTCGGCTTCGTTCGTTGCGAAGGCCGTCCATTTCTTGTCGATGTTTGACACTTCGGAGAGCCAATTCTCATCGAGCTCATGACCCATATAGCTATCGAGGAAGGCCTTGCGCGGAACCTTATGCCGTTCCGCCAAGCGCAGTATCTGACCACCCAACGCCGTCAGGCGACGGTTGAATGAATATAATTGATCGACCAGATATTCGATCTTGTTTGCATGGAACTGAACGCTTTCAACTTCTGCGGTCAGTTCTTCACGCAATTTGTGATATTTGTTTTCCGAAGCTGTGGAAAAATCTTCCCCCGCGTTCAGGGCGCGCATGCGCTCAAGCTGAATGTTTGAGAATTTCTTGAACAGCGACGTGATCTTGGCGAAACGCTCAAGCGCAGCGGGCTTTAATGCCTCTTCCATTTGCGCGAGGCTGAGGGTGTTATCTTCTTCCTCTTCCTCGACAGGACGCGAGCGCCGCTCCGTCATGTCTTCATCATCTTCGCTCACCGCTTCGGGCTCGTCTTCGACTTCGTCTTCCTCTTTATAGGAAGGACCGGCGGTCTTCTCGCTGATTTCGCCATCGCCTTCTTCTTCGCCATCTTCGGTCAGCGATTCAGGGGCAGGCTCTTTCGAGAGCATGGCATCCAGATCAAGAATTTCGCGCAACTGCATTTCGCCGTCATTGAGCGCATTGGACCAGTCGATGATCGCGTGGAAAGTGATCGGGCTCTCGCACAGGCCCAAAATCATGGTGTCGCGACCAGACTCGATTCGCTTGGCAATAGCGATTTCGCCTTCGCGGGACAGCAACTCCACTGCGCCCATTTCACGCAAATACATGCGGACGGGGTCATCGGTGCGTTCGCCAGTGCCCGTTTTCTTGATAGTGTTCGTCAGCGAACGGGGATCATTTTCGGAAATATTGTCGATGGTTTCGACTTCTTCCTCGGCATCCTCCTCATTATCGTCGCCGGCTTCGTCATTCTCAACAATTTGCACGCCCATGTCGTTAATCGCCGACATGACGTCTTCAATCTGTTCGGACGACATCTGATCCTGCGGCAGGGCCGCATTTAGTTCATCATAGGTCAGGAAACCCCGGCGCTTGGCCTTGGCGAGCAGTTTTTTTACGGTCGCATCATTCAGGTCGATCAGCGGTGCATCACCGTTTTCGCCGATATCTTCTTCATTTTCATTTGCGCGACTTGCCAAAATAATTCCCCGATAAACTTATAAACTATCCGCATCACGCCGAAAAAATTCGATGATACGATCGTCAAATGCCTTTTTCTCGTGTCGCAACCTTTGCTGTTCGGCAAAAGTCTCTTCAGTCATCTCCAAACTCGCCAACCGCGTGGCGCGTTCCAGAGCTTCTTCCAGCGCAGGGCGCTGCTTCATGAGCCTGATTGCTTCACCCAAATTTTTTGAAGCGTTAGAAAATCCGTCGCCTCCCGTACCGAACTCTCCGCGGTTAAAGGCAAAAACCTTACCGTTGCTGTGGAGCAGTGCCGACGCGACATTATACAACTTCTCGCCCAATATGGTAATTAGCCCCTCGGTATCAAGCGTTTCTTTGCTAAAAGATTCGTTGAGCATCACGTTGAGCAATGCCGCATGATTCGGGTCGGGCGGAACGAAGTCGCTCAGGGCCTCATGATGTTGTGCAATAAGCGCGGGATGACGCAGCAGCGCCGCCAGTATACCTTGGATGAGAAAGTCCGAACCCTTGGCATTGAAGCTTTTGGTTTCAGCGCCCGGCGGCAAAATTGGCGGCTTGCGCCAATCGCGCTTTTGTCCGCGCACAAAAGGTGCAGATGGCGTAAATGCAGAGCTGCGTCGCGGCGCGAATAGATTGTCGAACCGCTCGCGAAAGGCATCGGCATAATGGCGACGAATTTCTCCGTCCGCGATATTTGCCATATGCGCACCTAAACGCTGTTTAAGCCCCGCACGGTCCTCTGGCGTGCTGAGGGGGGCTGCCGACACCTCGGCCTGCCAAAGCCTCTCTACGAGCGGCTGAGAGGCTTCTAGAAGCACATTGAGGGCATTGGCGCCCGATGCCTTTACCAGGTCGTCTGGGTCTTGTCCTTCGGGCAAGGTCACAAACTGAAGACTATGGCCGGGTTTCAACAATGGCAGTGCGCGTAAAGCCGCGCGCATGGCGGCTTTTTGCCCGGCAGCATCACCGTCAAAACACAATGAAGGCTTTTCTGTCATCCGCCACAGCATCTGTATCTGCTGTTCGGTCAGCGCTGTGCCCAAAGGTGCCACAGCATCGGCAAAGCCAGCCTGCGCAAGGGCGATAACGTCCATATAGCCCTCAACCACAATTGCGCGGCCCGTCTGACGCGAAGCAGGAGAACATTTGTCGAGATTGTAAAGCGTACGGCCCTTGTCGAATAAAGGCGTGTCCGGTGAGTTAAGATATTTCGGCTCACCTTCGCCTAAAATCCGGCCTCCAAAGGCAATCACGCGGCCCCGCGGATCACGGATCGGTATCATCAGCCGCCCGCGAAACCGGTCATAGGGTGCCTTGCCATCGACCGAGATAAGCAACCCTGCCTCAATCAACATCTGGTCGCCAAATTGTTTGAGCGCGGTTTTTAAGCCAGCGCGGTTGTCGGGCGCGAGGCCAAAACCAAAGTCGCGGATTGTTTGCTCCGTAAACCCGCGTTGCTTGAGATATCCCCGTGCGGCGGAGCCCTCAACGCCAAGCAACTGCGTCACAAACCACGCCTGCGCTGCCGTCATGACGTCATACAGGCTGTTTGCCTTCTCGGCCCGCTGAGCTGCCTTCGGATCAGCGGCGGGAACCTCCATCCCGGCCTCCGCCGCCAGTTCCTTAATGGCATCCATGAAAGACAGGCCGCGCTGGTCGGTCATCCAGCGAATGGCATCGCCATGGGCGGAACAGCCAAAGCAGTGGTAAAAACCCTTTTCATCGTTGATCGTGAAGCTGGGTGATTTTTCGTTATGGAACGGGCAGCATGCCTTAAACTCGCGGCCAGCCTTGGTGACCTTAACGGTGCGGCCAATCAACGCAGAAAGCGTGATCCGCGCGCGTAATTCATCCAGCCATTGCGGGGTAAGTGTCATTGGGCCTTCATCCTCGAAGCCCACCCCCGACCCCTCCCGCCTGCGGGAGGGGAGTAGAATGACGACATCACTTCTATGGGATTAAATTTCACCTGTTCCCCTCCCGTAAACGGGAGGGGCTAGGGGTGGGCAGCGACATTTCGGCCAAAACCTGACCGATCATCACAAGCACCCCTTCCAAATTCTGCATCACATCCCCATTCGTAAATCCGATCAGCCGATACCCTTGACCTTCAATCCACTCGGTACGGTCGCAATCATACTCAACCTGCACGTCATGGGAAGGGCCATCAATTTCGACAACGAGCCTTGCTGACCGACAAACAAAGTCCGCGAAATACGGCCCAATCGGTATTTGGCGGCTAAACTTAAATCCATCCAGTTGGCGCTTTGACAGGCGTTGCCATAACTTTATTTCGGCAGGCGCGCCCTGTTTCCTCAGGTCACGAGCGCGTCTTGTGTCTCTGGAGTTGAATGCTCTTTCCATTGTTGCTGGATGCCCACCCCCAACCCCTCCCGCCTGCGGGAGGGGAGAATATCAACCCAACGCGGCTTTTACCAAAGCGCTGGCCTTGCTCATGTCGAGTTGTGGGCCATGCCGCTCTTTCAGCACGGCCATGACGCGGCCCATATCTTTTAAGGTTTCTGCGCCAAGCTCGACTTTGATGCTCTCGATCGCCGCGCTGGTTTCCGCGTCGCTTAGCTGCGTAGGCAGAAAATCTTTGATGATCGTCAATTCCGCCGCCTCAACCGCAGCAAGTTCCGCGCGGCCGCCTTGTTCATATAAAGCAATCGATTCGCGGCGTTGCTTGATCATTTTCTGCATGACCTCAACCACCATCGCGTCATCATCGGGTTGCTGCGATGCGGTGCGCAGTTCGATGTCGCGGTCTTTGATCTTGGCGAGGATCAGGCGGAGTGCGGCCAAGCGGTCCTTGTCACCCGCCTTCATCGCGGTGATTTGGGCGGCTTTGATGGTATCACGAATCATATTTGGTTCCGAATTTTTGATGATGCCATGCGTTAGACGAACATCCAAATTCCGTCACCCTGAACTTGTTTCACCTTCGGTGACTGTCGTTCCAGGGTCTATTACCCAGCATGAGCGGGGCTTGAAAGGATAAATGGACCCTGAAACAAGTTGAGCGTGACAGTGGAAAACGCATTGTAGGAAACATTCCACAGCTTTCTCGATTTCCGCATTGACGCTATGGCTCACCATCTCTAGGCGCGGTGCCTTAGCGACATTGCTGTATTTTGTTTAACAGGAGCGACCCCATCATGGCCGACCCCAAATCTTCGCGCGCGCCTTTTGGAGCGACGGGGGTATTGGTTCTGGCGTCCGGGGAAGTCATCTGGGGCAGGGGCTTTGGCGCCGAGGGGCAGGCGGTTGGTGAAGTGTGCTTCAACACCGCAATGACGGGGTATCAGGAGGTGATGACCGACCCGTCCTACGCCGGGCAAATCATAAACTTCACCTTTCCGCATATTGGCAATGTCGGCACGAACCCAGAGGATGTCGAGGCGCTGAACCCGCATACCTTGGGCGCGATTGTGCGGCAAGATGTAACGGACCCATCCAATTTCCGCAGCACGCAGCATTTTGACGCATGGATGAAGGCCAATGGCCGCATCGGCATTTCGGGCGTTGATACCCGCGCGCTGACCCGGCTTATCCGCGTTGCCGGTGCACCAAACGCCGTGATTGCGCATTCGGCGAAGGGTGATTTCGATGTGCCTGCCATGCTGGCGCGGGCAAAGGCTTGGGCAGGGCTTGAGGGCATGGACCTAGCCAAGGATGTGACGACGTTGCAGACCTACGGATGGGATCAGGGGTTGTGGACGTTGGGTGATGGTTACGCCTCACCCCTCTCCTTCAGGGGAGGGGGGCTCGCCAGCTCTGTCCCCCGGACAGAGCAAAAGGGCGAGCCGGGTGGGGTCTCTCCGTCTGGCGCTGCGTTTGCCGATATGTCGCCGCCCACCCCTAACCCAGTGGAGCCTCTCGGACCAGTCCGGGGGACTGGTCCCTCCACTCGCCTGCGGGAGGGGAACAAAAAACCACGCGTCGTCGCCATTGATTATGGCATAAAGCACAATATCCTGCGTAACCTCGTCGATGTCGGTTGCGACGTTACCGTCGTTAGCGCCACCGCGAGCTTTGAGGAAATCATGGCCCACGCGCCCGATGGCCTGTTCCTGTCAAACGGCCCCGGCGATCCTGCCGCAACGGGCGTTTATGCCGTCCCCGTCATCAAGCAATGGCTTGAGACCAAAAAGCCTTTATTCGGTATTTGCCTCGGGCATCAGATGCTTGGCCTTGCCGTTGGCGCGAAGACCGAGAAGATGCATCAGGGCCATCGCGGCGCAAACCATCCGGTCAAGCGCCTCAGCGACGGTGCGGTCGAAATCACCAGCATGAACCACGGCTTTGCAGTGGACGCCGCGACCTTGCCCGCCAACGCGAAGGCCACGCATATCAGCCTGTTCGACGGCAGCAATTGCGGCTTCGAACTCGCCGACCAGCCGGCATTTTCGGTACAATACCACCCCGAAGCCTCACCCGGCCCGCAGGACAGCCATTATCTGTTCGAGAAATTCGCGGGGATGATGAAATGATTTTGAACTTTAAATCGGGCTTGCTTTTTTTTGGGTTGGCGATGTTACCTACTGAAGCAGCAATGGCTCGGATTGTAGCAGATTGTGGAGTCTCTAACGGCAAGGCATACTACGCGCATCCGGATCGCAACCGTTGGCAAGATGACCAAACGTCTGAAGGAAGGACTATTGTTGATGTTCTGCCAGACGGAACTGCGACGGTTATCGTGCGAAATGCGTTTGAGGTAACCTCTGACGTCAGAGATTTCGGCGGCAAACCGCTCGTTCTATCACGCTCTGCCGATTGGAGTGAGTTTACTATCGTCGTAGCGTATGAAGGTGGAACGGTTGAAACTTATTTGTTGACGGACAAAGGCGGGTTTCGGTCGATGTTGATGACGGTCACGCGGCATAGTGCTGGTCCAGTGCCACCGAAGGTGTCTGCCTACGTTGCTCGGTGCGAGTAGCTTAAATGCCCAAACGCACTGACATAAATTCTATCCCTCCCTCACCCCCTTTAGGGGGAGAGGGAGAGCTTCGCGTAGCGAAGCAGGGAGAGGGGGCAGTGTGCTTTGGGGACTGCCCCCTCTCCCTGACCTCCCGTTGGTCGGTCTGTCCCTCGCCCCCTGAAGGGGGTGAGGGATTAAGACCAATCCCTATTAATCGCCGCCAAGATCATCCGCGCGACGCCTTCGGGGTTTTCAAAAACGTCGCGATTGGCGAAGCGGATAACCTTGTAGCCCTTGCTTTCCATGAAACTGGTGCGCGCGGCGTCTTGGGCTTCGTTCCCCGCATGGCTGTCGCCATCAAGTTCGATGACAAGCCTGTGGCTCCGCGCAGCGAAGTCGGCGATTTAATGCGGGCCAAAGACCATTTGGCGGACGAATTTAATGCCCTCCAGCCTGCCACCGCGCAGGATCGACCAGAGCTTTGCCTCGGGCGGGGTCATTTCGGTTCGCAGAGTTTTGGCGTTCGCGCGGGTGCCGATATTGCGCTTGGTCATCTTACTCCCCCCTCTCCCTGGCGCTTCGCGCCTGTCCCTCTCCCCCTGAAGGGGGTGAGGGAAGTTCCGGACCTACATTATGCCTAAAAGAACCGATATAAAATCCATCCTCATCATCGGCGCTGGCCCCATCATCATCGGGCAGGCGTGCGAGTTTGATTATTCGGGGACGCAGGCGTGTAAGGCGCTGCGGGAGGAGGGGTATCGCATCATTCTCGTCAATTCCAATCCGGCGACGATCATGACCGATCCGGATATGGCGGACGCGACCTATGTTGAGCCGATTACCCCCGAAATCGTCGCCAAAATCATTGAAAAAGAACGCCCCGACGCGGTGTTGCCGACGATGGGTGGGCAGACGGCGCTAAACGTTGCTTTGGCGTTGTTCAACGATGGCACGCTGGCAAAATATGGCGTCGAGATGATCGGCGCGGATGCCGAGGCGATTGATAAGGCCGAGGACCGGATCAAGTTCCGCGACGCGATGACCAAAATCGGGCTGGAATCGGCGCGTTCGGGCATCGCGCATTCGATGGAAGAGGCGTTGGAGGTGCTGGAACGCACGGGCCTGCCATCGATCATCCGCCCCAGCTTCACCATGGGCGGTACCGGCGGCGGGATTGCCTATAATCGTGACGAATTTATCCATATCGTCACGGGCGGGTTGGATGCTTCACCGACGACCGAAGTGTTGATTGAGGAATCGCTGCTCGGTTGGAAAGAATATGAGATGGAAGTCGTGCGCGACCGCGCCGACAACGCCATCATCATTTGCTCCATCGAAAATATTGACCCTATGGGCGTGCATACCGGCGATTCCATCACCGTTGCGCCAGCACTGACGCTGACCGATAAAGAATATCAGATCATGCGCAACGCCAGCATCGCGTGTTTGCGGGAAATTGGTGTAGAAACAGGTGGTTCGAACGTACAGTTCGCAGTAAATCCAGCCGATGGCCGCTTGATCGTCATCGAAATGAACCCGCGTGTGTCGCGTTCTTCGGCGCTGGCGTCAAAGGCAACGGGCTTCCCCATCGCCAAGGTCGCGGCGAAGCTGGCGGTCGGCTATACGCTCGACGAGATTACCAACGACATTACGGGCGCAACGCCAGCGTCGTTTGAACCGACGATTGACTATGTCGTCACCAAAATCCCGCGTTTCGCCTTTGAAAAGTTCAAGGGAGCCGAACCATTGCTGTCCACGGCGATGAAGTCCGTGGGTGAAGTGATGGCGATTGGCCGTAACATTCACGAAAGCATGCAAAAGGCGCTGCGTGGGTTGGAGACTGGGCTTTCGGGTTTCAATTATATCGATGCCCTGCGTGGCGCATCTAAGGATGAATTATCGGCGGAACTCAGCCGCGCAACACCCGACCGCTTGTTGGTCGCGGCGCAAGCCCTGCGGGAGGGTATGAGCGTCGCAGAAATCCATGCCATCGCGAAGTTCGACCCATGGTTCCTCGAACGGCTACAAGAAATCATCGCCGCCGAAAATGACGTCAAGACCAACGGACTGCCCAATAGCCAAGAGGCGCTGCGCCGTTTGAAGGCCATGGGCTTCTCCGACAAAAGGCTTGCCTATCTTGCGGTGGAATCGGTCAATATGCGCCCTGGCATGGAAACGGCCATTCGCCGGGGTTCGGGCATTGCGATGCAGGCCGCCCGCGCGATGGCAGGCGCGGTGACCGAAGACGAAGTGCGCGCGCTGCGCCACAAATTGGGCGTGCGTCCGGTGTTCAAGCGTATCGACACATGTGCTGCGGAATTTGAGGCAAAAACGCCATATATGTATTCCACGTATGAAGCGCCAAGCTTTGGCACGCCAGAGTGTGAGAGCGCGCCTACGAACCGCGAAAAAATTGTCATCTTGGGCGGCGGGCCGAACCGTATTGGGCAGGGGATCGAATTTGATTATTGCTGCGTCCATGCGTGCTTTGCACTGGCGGATGCAGGCTATGAAACGATCATGGTCAACTGTAACCCGGAAACGGTGTCGACCGATTATGACACATCGGATCGGCTGTATTTCGAACCGCTGACCGCCGAGGACGTGCTGGAAATCCTGCATGTCGAGCAACAGAATGGCACGCTGAAGGGCGTCATTGTCCAGTTCGGCGGGCAGACGCCGTTGAATTTGGCAAAGGCGCTTGAGGCGGCGGGTATTCCTATCTTGGGCACGTCGCCTGACGCTATTGACTTGGCCGAGGACCGCGAACGCTTTGCCGCGCTGATCAACAAGTTGAAGCTTAAGCAGCCCGAAAACGGCATTGCGCGCAGCCGGGAAGAGGCAATCAAAGTCGCCGAGACCATTGGTTACCCCGTGCTGATGCGGCCATCTTATGTGCTTGGCGGGCGCGCGATGGAAATTGTTGATACGCAAGCGCAGTTGGAAAACTACATTCAGACAGCGGTGATCGTCTCCGGCGACTCGCCGGTTTTGATCGACAGCTATTTGCGCGACGCGATTGAGGTTGATGTCGATGCCTTGTGCGATGGCGACGAAGTTGTTGTCGCTGGCATCCTGCAACATATCGAAGAGGCAGGCGTGCATAGCGGCGACTCTGCGTGCACTATCCCGCCATATAGCCTACCTGCCGACATCATTGCGGAAATCCGCCGCCAGACCGAATTGCTTGCGGTCAACCTGCATGTGCTCGGCCTGATGAACATCCAATTTGCGGTGAAAGAGGGCGAAGTTTACCTCATTGAGGTCAATCCACGTGCATCGCGCACCGTCCCGTTTGTCGCCAAGGCCATTGGCGCGCCCATCGCCAAGATTGCCGCGCGCGTTATGGCGGGTGAGAAGTTGAAAGATCTGCCGCCCATCAATCTCGATATTGATTATATCGCGGTGAAAGAGGCGGTGTTCCCCTTTGACCGCTTCCCCGGCGTTGATCCCGTGCTATCGCCCGAAATGAAATCAACGGGCGAAGTCATGGGCATTGACCGTGATTTCGCGACGGCCTTTGCCAAATCACAAATTGGCGCGCGCATGCCACCGCCGATGAGCGGGAAATTGTTCGTGTCCGTGAAAGATACCGACAAGCCGGTGATCGTGCCTGCCGTCCGTCAGGTTATCGCATGCGGTTTCACCGTCTGCGCGACCGGCGGCACTGCGGACTATTTGTTGGCGCAGGGCATAGAGGTCGAGCGCGTGAACAAGGTTGCACAAGGCCGCCCGCACATTGTCGACAAGATTAAGGATGGCGAAATTCAGCTTATTTTCAACACGACCGAAGGTTGGCAAAGCCTGAAAGACAGTGAAGAAATCCGTCGTTCCGCGTTGGTGGGCAAGGTTTCGCAATATACTACGGCTGCGGGAAGTGTTGCGGTTGCGCAGGCGATTGCCGCACTGCAACAACGGCAACTTGAAGTTCGGCCACTTCAAGACTATTATTAATAGGCGCAGTATCTTTCCCCGACAATTGAACTGCATATCGGATGCGTTGTTAGCATGCGTCCGGTCGGGATATTTTTGTGACGAAGGGTTTTTGCCTGATGGCGAGTTTTGAGAAATATCCGATGTTGGCCGAAGGCTATGAAAAGCTGACGACCGACCTGAAGCGCCTTCGTGACGAACGGCCGTTGATTGTGGAAGCAATCGAGGAAGCGCGTGCGCATGGTGATCTATCGGAAAATGCCGAATATCATGCTGCCAAGGAACGTCAGGGCCAGGTTGAAGCCGCGATTTCGGACATCGAGGACAAGATTGGTCGTGCGCAGATTATCGACCCTTCAACCCTGTCGGGCGACAAAATCGTCTTCGGTGCGACCGTTAACTTGTTAGATGAAAATGATAAGCCCGTGCGCTATCAACTTGTTGGCGAGACCGAAGCAGACGCAAAAGCGGGCCGCATTTCGTATAATTCGCCCCTGGGCCGCGCCCTCATCGGACGCGTTGTCGAAGACGAGGTCGAATTGACTGTGCCGTCTGGCGACAAATATTATCTCGTATCGAAAATCGAGTTCATCTGATCATGCGCTTCGGTGGGAAGCGTCAAACGGCCACGGCCTGATATGCAGTTTCCGCGTGGCCCTGTTACCAACGCATTGGTGGTCATCAATTTGGTGATCGCAGTAATATTGTTGGTTCCGTCTTGGTGGCAATATGCGGTGATATCGGGCGGGCTATTCCCGATCCGCCTAAGCACTGGTAGCGGGGCGTTTTCAGATGTCGCGTTCTTGGTGCCAGCGTTTTTGACGCCTTTATCGGCGGCGTTTCTGCATGGCGGTGTCGCGCATGTCGTGATGAACATGCTGATGCTTTTGCTTATCGGTAAGATGGTGGAGCGCGTATTAGGCGGTGGGCTCTATCTCGCGCTTTACATCGGATCGGCTTATATTGCCGCAGCTATGGAGTGGTTTGCGTCATTCATGGCTTGGCCGATGTCTGTAGACATGATGGCGCCAGCCATTGGTGCAAGCGGTGCTATTTCGGGTATTATTGGCACTTTTGTGCTGCTCTTTCCGAACAAAAAACCAAAGGCTTGGGGACCGATCCCCGCCGAATATGCGCGGCCATTGCATTTAACCATAGCTTGGGCTGGGTTAAATCTTGCGCTTGGGTTCGTGGGGCCTAGCTTTGGAATCGCTATCGCAATATGGTCGCACATTGGCGGGTTTATCGCCGGATTATTGCTGGCGCGGCCCTTGTTATTGTGGCGGTATAGGCACGCTTAATCGGCGCTGCGTGCCGTTATTAGGGTCAGGACCACTTAAATCCACCTTCGCGGCGTCAAGACGTCCTTCGGATTTGACCCATACTGCCCATTGCCGCGTTGGCAAAGCTAGACTTAGAACCACTAAGCCTGCGCCTTGCCGCCTTGCACTGAACAGTATGGCCTCAAACCGCGAAGGTGGATTTAAGTTGTCCTGACCCTAGCTTTCGGGCTGCAAAAGCTTGTGCAAATGCACCACAACATATTTCATTTCGGCATCATCAACCGTGCGCTGGGCCGCTCCGCGCCATGCCTCCTCCGCACTGGCATAATCGGGAAACATACCGATAATGTCCAAATCTTCGAGGTTGGTAAAGTTTAACGTCTGCGGGTTGTCAACGCGGCCGCCGAAAACGAGATGTAATTTCGTATCGCTCAAACAACTATCCTTAACTTTTTTCCTTGGCCGCCTCTGTAGCGGCCTGACCTGCGGCTTTTACTGCGAGAGCTGCCTTGCTGACAAGCTCTCTGAATTGCGCACGCATCGCTTCGCCATTTAGCCCAAGCGTGTCCACTTGGCTCATGCCCGCAACTTTTGCAGCTTCGGCTATTTTGCGGGCTTTTTTGTTCAATTTTTTGCCCGCCTTGCCCAACACTTTGGTCTCGCGTTCGGTCCGCGGTAAAAGCGCGCCGACAATCGCACCAATGGCAATTCCGCCCAATATAATTGCCAGCGGACTTTTATCGACACTCTCAATTGTTTTTGCTTTTGCCTGGCGTGCGATCACCTTCGACTGCTCTACGCCAGTCACGGCAGCATCTTTGCCTTTTTCAAAGGCCACCGAGGCCTTCTGACGCGCCGCAGCGCTTGAACGTGAGGTTTTTGCTTTCGCGCTATCAGCTGCGGATTTGATGCTGTCGCCAATCTTGCTCATATATCGTTCCTATATCATTTGCTGGTGGGCGTTTTGGTTTTACTGTGTCGCAGCCTCGAAATCCAACGCGAAATCGGACCGCGCGTCGCAATTAACAAGGCACTTACCCCTATCACACCAACTATTGGGGCATTGTTCTTCGCAATTTGAACTGTTTCGTCTGCGATCTGCTTGGCTTGGGTGGTTTGACGTTCGACGAACCGCCGAAGTTGATTGCGTGGATTAAGGACATCACGCGTGACGGCCAAGCTGTCTTTCAACTTACGCCGCAAATACCGCCGCTCCGCGTTGGATAAAATCACGCTTTCACGGTCAGTGACAACGGGTTCTTCAGGTAAGATCGTCGACATTTTTCTGTATTTCCGGGAAGTAAACTTTCCGCATCCATCTTCGGGCCAATGCGGCGAAAACTATGCCGATGATTACAAAGCTTATGGTGACCAATATGGTTGCCGCCAATGGGCCAATTAATGGCGAAAGTGTAAGGACCAGCCCGAGCACCAGCGCAATGGACGCGCCGCCAAATGCGAAGGCCGCGATTGCGCCATAGCGGAACGACCAGCGAAATACGTGGCGCGTGTAATCTAGCCGCGACCGATGATAGCGCATTTCTGCCTTCACCATCGCACGCAGATCCTCCATCACCAACGCAATCTGTTCGCTCGCGCTTGGCTCAATTGGCGGTGCTAGGTCTTCCAACGCTTCGAGCTGAGGTTCTTCGATCTTCATCATACCCGCTTATCGACCATTGGCGGCATTTTGCAATGCCGCCTGTGTTGCTACTCAGGCGTCTTTACCGCCCGAACGCACAAGACGCGCCAAAACAAAGCCTATTGCAGCCGCAGCGCCCAAGGCGACGGCCGGGCTTTTGCGGACAAATTGTCGTGCATCTTCTGCCAACGCATCCACATCCTTAGCGTCCATCTTTCCAGCGAAGCCTTCAACCATGTCGGCTGCGCTGCGGGCATAGTCGCCATATTGCTTGCCAACATTATCGTCGATGGTGCCGGCGCTATCGCGGATAAGCTTGCTGATGCTGCCAACCGCTTCAGTGGCACGATCCTTTCCTTTGGTTGCTGCCGCGCGGACGGTGTCGGTAGCTTGGGCCTTAAAATCATTCATGTCCGATTTAACCTTTGATTTGACATTTTCTGTCTTGCCTTGGGCTGGTTGCGCCTTTGCTACGGCCTTTGGCGCAGCGGTTTTGGCCTTAGTAGGCTTGGCTGCTGCTGGTTTAGTAGCTGCTTTCTTGGCGGGTGCGGACTTTACGGTCTCGGCCATAAGAGTGACTCCTTTTGAACAACTGGGGCGAAAGAAATTGTCTTGCTACCCACGGATATTTGTATTGCGGGTGCCTTAGTCAACTATAGCACCGCAAATTTAGTTTTAAAATCGATATGTCGGAGCATCGTTGCCAAAACCCGATCACATGGATAGACGCGCTGGCATATCTCCACCTACGCACAAACGGACCATTATATGACTGCTATCCTCGACATTCATGCACGCCAAATCCTCGACAGCCGGGGAAACCCTACGGTTGAAGTTGATGTTGTGTTGGAGGACGGCAGTTTCGGCCGTGCGGCAGTCCCGTCAGGTGCCTCGACAGGTGCGTATGAAGCCGTGGAAAAGCGCGATGGCGATATGTCCAAGTATATGGGCAAGGGCGTGCTTCAGGCGATTGAGGCGGTTAACGGTCCCATTTTTGAAGCCTTGGTCGAACTGGACGCCGAGGAGCAGGAAAATATCGATGCGGTCATGATTGATCTTGATGGCACCGACAATAAAGCGAACCTGGGCGCGAATGCCATTCTGGGGGTAAGCCTTGCGGTAGCGAAAGCGGCGGCGGATGCACGTGGCCTGCCGCTCTACCGCTATGTTGGCGGCGTAAATGCGCATGTTTTGCCAGTGCCGATGATGAACATCATCAATGGTGGGGAGCATGCCGACAACCCGATTGATTTTCAGGAATTCATGGTCATGCCCGTCGGCGCTGGTTCAATTGCGGAAGCTGTCCGCTGGGGCTCAGAAATATTCCATACACTGAAGAAGGGCCTGCATGAAAAGGGCCTGGCAACGTCGGTTGGTGACGAAGGCGGCTTTGCCCCCAATTTGGCGTCAACCCGTGATGCGTTGGATTTTATCATGGCGTCGGTGGAGAAGGCAGGATTTAAAGCAGGCGAAGATGTCGTCTTGGCTTTGGACTGCGCTGCGACCGAATTTTTTCGCAACGGCAAATATGAAATATCGGGTGAGGGGCTCTCGCTGACGCCGCATGAAATGGCCGACTATCTCGCTGCCTTGTGTAAGTACTATCCCATATTGTCGATTGAGGATGGCATGAGCGAAGACGATTTTGAAGGATGGAAGGCTATCACCGACAAAATTGGTTCAGAGGTGCAGTTGGTGGGTGACGATTTGTTTGTTACGAACCCGGAGCGCCTGTCGATGGGTATTGGCAAGGGACTTGCAAACTCCTTGCTGGTTAAGGTCAACCAGATCGGTACTTTGACAGAGACGCTGGCCGCCGTTTCTATGGCCCACCGTGCGTCCTACACGGCCGTTATGTCGCACCGTTCGGGCGAGACCGAGGACGCAACAATTGCCGACCTGGCCGTGGCAACCAATTGCGGTCAGATCAAAACCGGAAGTCTCGCGCGGTCGGACCGGTTGGCCAAGTATAACCAGCTCATCCGCATCGAAGAGGAGCTGGGTGCATCTGCCATATATGCCGGTCGGAGTATTTTCCGCTGACCGTGATATCCTTGCCAACTCGTGTAAAATATGATTCTGTGTGAACATGGCCCGAGGCAATAAAAAACCGGAATATATGAAGTCAGTAGTTGGGCCTGCTTTGGGGCTTCTGGCTCTGCTCGGAATCGCCTCTTACGCGTTGCTGGGGCCGACGGGAATCATCGCCTGGACCGACTATCGCTCGGCTTTGAGTGCACGTAAAGTTGAGCTGGCAAAGTTGCAGAAAGAACGGGACGCTCTAAGAAATCGGCAGATCTTGCTGGACCGGGACAATGTCGACCCGGACCTTGCGGGCGAACTCATGCGCAAAGAATTGAACGTAGTTGCCCCTGACGAGGTTGTTGTTCCGTTAAATTAAGGCGCTGGCCGTCAAATGAATAGCTATGCAGGAATTTCCGTCGCGGAAAAGCGCTTTTCACCGGGACTGATTTTGACTAGGCGGCGTTGCATTCGCGTATAAAAATTCCACCAAAGGAAATGATTTTGGCCACCACCCCAGCGAAAAAATCTGCTTCCAAGAAGTCAAGTGTTAGCGAAGACGCCGCACGCGCCAATCGCGAACGTCCGACCGAGCCCGTGCCGTATAAAGCGACAAAGGAAGAGCTTCTGAAGTTCTACCGTGACATGTTGCTGATTCGGCGGTTCGAGGAAAAGGCGGGGCAGCTTTACGGTCTGGGTTTGATAGGCGGTTTTTGCCATTTGTATATCGGGCAAGAAGCGGTCGCAATTGGGCTTCAATCTGCACTGACGCCGGGCAAAGACAGCGTCATTACCGGGTATCGGGACCATGGTCATATGCTGGCTTATGGTATCGACCCGAATATCATCATGGCCGAACTGACCGGCCGCGCCGCGGGTATTTCAAAGGGCAAGGGCGGATCGATGCACATGTTTTCGACCGAACATAAATTTTACGGCGGACATGGGATTGTCGGCGCGCAGGTATCGCTCGGCGCTGGCCTGGCTTTTGGGCATAAATATGCGAATGATGGCGGCGTGTGCCTTGCCTATTTTGGCGACGGCGCATCCAATCAGGGGCAGGTGTATGAGAGCTTCAACATGGCGGAGCTTTGGAAGCTACCCATCATTTTCGTGATCGAAAATAACCAATATGCCATGGGCACCAGCGTCAACCGCGCCTCTTCCGAAGACCAGCTTTACCGCCGTGGTGAAAGTTTCCGCATTCCCGGTATTCAGGTCGACGGCATGGATGTGCTCGCCGTGCGCGGCGCGGCCGAAGTTGCGCTGGATTGGGTGCGCAGCGGCAAGGGGCCTGTATTGTTGGAAATGAAAACCTACCGTTATCGGGGCCATTCCATGTCCGACCCTGCCAAGTACCGCAGCCGTGATGAGGTCCAGTCGGTCCGCGACAACAGCGACCCGATTGAAGGTTGCAAGGCCTATCTCGCCGAAATGGGCGTAAGCGAAGACGCGCTTAAGGTAATTGAAAAAGAGATCCGGAAAATTGTGAATGAGTCGGCCGATTTTGCCGAAACTTCACCAGAGCCCGACCTTTCCGAATTATATACTGACGTGTTGGTGGAGCAATATTGATGGCAATCGAACTTAAGATGCCGGCGCTTTCACCAACGATGGAAGAAGGCACCTTGGCCAAATGGCTGGTTAAAGAAGGCGATTTCGTCAAATCTGGCGATATTCTTGCCGAGATCGAAACCGATAAGGCGACGATGGAATTTGAAGCCGTGGACGAAGGCGTGATTTCGTCGATTAATGTTGCGGAAGGGACCGATGGCGTCAAAGTCGGCACGGTGATTGCGTTGATTACGGGTGAGGGAGAGGAACCAGCACCTGCGCCTTCTCCCAAACCAGTCGCATCGAGTCCAGTCGAGACGCCGGCACAGCGTGCGCCAGTTCCAACTATGTCGGATACTCAGCCTATAGAGACAAGCTCTGTGACCGCGAACGGCAATATGCAAACCGTCACCTTACGCGAAGCCTTGCGCGATGCCATGGCGGAGGAAATGCGTCGCGACGACCGCGTTTTTGTCATGGGTGAGGAAGTCGCCGAATATCAAGGTGCCTATAAGGTCACGCAAGGCCTGCTCGACGAATTTGGCGCACGCCGGGTCATTGATACGCCGATTACCGAATATGGCTTTGCTGGCGTAGGCACGGGGGCCGCAATGGGCGGCTTAAGGCCAATCATCGAATTCATGACCTTTAACTTTGCCATGCAGGCGATTGACCACATCATCAACTCAGCAGCCAAGACTAACTATATGTCGGGTGGCCAAGTGCGTTGCCCCATCGTGTTCCGTGGGCCCAATGGTGCCGCCGCGCGCGTGGGTGCCCAGCACAGCCAGAATTACGCACCTTGGTATGCCAGCGTGCCCGGGCTCATTGTGATTGCGCCTTATGACGCCGCCGATGCCAAAGGGCTGTTGAAAGCGGCCATTCGTTGCGAGGACCCGGTCGTGTTCCTAGAAAATGAATTGCTCTATGGTCGCAGCTACGAAGTTCCTATGGGCGACGATCATGTCCTACCCATCGGCAAAGCGCGCGTCATGCGTGCAGGAACGGACGTAACCATTGTCAGTTACTCCATCGGCGTTGGCCTTTCGCTTGAGGCGGCGGATAGGCTGGCCGAAGACGGGATTAAAGCTGAGGTCATCGACCTGCGTACCATTCGTCCCCTCGACAAGGCGACGGTTTTGGCAAGTCTTGCAAAAACCAACCGCTTGGTCGTTGCCGAAGAGGGCTGGCCAACATGTTCGGTTGGCAGCGAGATTCTGGCAATATGCATGGAAGAGGGCTTCGACGATTTAGATGCGCCGGTTTTACGCATTACGAACGAAGACGTGCCCATGCCCTATGCGGCAAATCTGGAGAAAGCGACGCTGGTGAACGTGGACAAGATTGTAGCTGGTGTTCGTAGAACTTTCGGGGTCTGATCGCGCGGTGAGCAGATTGTCTCGGCGCTGGTTATGGCAAGCCGATTATAGCTTAACTGCACAAGACGTGCGCATATGATGACGGACCCTGTTTTGGAATTGGCTCCGCCCGCCCGGCTGGCCATTGCCTATGCGCCGTCAGACGTTCGGTCTGCATTTGCGCTGCTTCTGCAAATCGACAACCGCTTTGCCGAGATATTGCGCAATGCGCGCGAGCCAATGATCGCACAAATCAAGATGGCGTGGTGGCGCGAAGCTTTTGCCAGCGCAGCAGACGCGCGACCGAAAGGCGAACCATTGCTGCAAGCGCTAAACGAAGCGGGCGACCGCATTCCGTTAAGCGCGCTTGAGGCGCTGGCTTCGGCGTGGGAGGCGCTGCTGGGCAGTGAGAGGTTCAACCAAGAGGTCATCGACGTCCATGCCGAATTGCGCGCCGAGGCGATTTTTTCGACCTATGCGGGTTGGATGGGCACTGTGCAGGATATGCGGCCCATTGGGCGGAGCTGGGCGCTTGAAGCCTTACGCACTGCTTTTCCAGACCGTGTTGCAGGCTGCAATATGCCACCCGCGCCGTTGCCAAAGGCACGGGCATTACGTCCATTGTCTATTTTGACAATGTCCGTGCGGACAGTATCGGGGCCACGGTTGATTTTACATGCGTTAACAGGGATATAGGTATAGGTTCCGGTTGCTAGGCATCAATAAGGAGGTGGTTGCAATGCAGCGTATGTTGATTGGCGGCGTTGCTGCCTTATTCATGGCGGGCGGCGGACTATTGGTCTGGCAAAGCGTGGCCAATCAGCCGTCGCTTATCCCCGCACCGCCACCGCCCGCAGCCATATCCGACAAGCTGCCGGAAGCAGGGGCCGGTGCGCCTGCCTTTGGCGCCGCGCCGCCCACCCCGCCGGAGGCACCAAAAGCGAGCCGTGAGGAAATGCGTTTCAACCGATATGACCGCAACAAGGATGAGCTTGTCTCTCGCCTTGAAATGATGGGCAGCCGGACCAAGGCGTTCAAGGCGCTGGATACCGATGGCAATAATTTGCTGACGTTTGAGGAATGGGCGGCCGCCACGGGTCAGCGCTTTGCGAGCGCCGATGGTAACAAAGATCAGCTTTTGACGCGCAAGGAATTTGCAAAAACCCGGCCCAAAACAGCGGCAAAGCCGGGATGTCGTTGCTAGGGTCAGGACCTATTAAATCCACCTTCGCGGTTTGAGGCCATACTGTTCAGTGCGAGGCGGCAAGCGCAGGACTTAGTGGGTCTAAGTCCAAGCTTGCCAACGCGGCAATGGACAGTATGGGTCAAATCCGCAGGACGCCAAAATGGCTTCGATCTCGCAGCAAAATGCCCTTGCTGGCAGAATAACTGCCTGCGGCGGACATTTTCCTTCGATACCTTTGCCATTTTGACGCCGCGAAGGTGGATTTAATAGGTCCTGACCCTAGGTCCTGACCCTAGGCCGCGATGGCTTGGGCGGCGATCCAGTTGTTCAAATCTGTCCGCGCCCTGCCGGTCATCGCTGCTTTGCGCGATTTCTTATGCACTTTTTCATCAAGCGGGGCGAATAGGCCAAAATTGATGTTCATGGGTTGATAATCGTCGGCCAGTGCATCACCCGTGATATGGCCAAGCAATGCACCAAGCGCGGTGGTGGATGGTGGTGCAGTAACCGTGCGCCCGGCCAATTCCGCTGCCGTCATAATGCCGGCCATCAAACCAACGGCGCTGCTTTCGACATAGCCTTCGCAGCCGGTAATTTGCCCTGCAAAGCGGATATGTGGCGCGGATTTTAAGCGAAGCTGACGGTCCAACAATATGGGCGCGCGAATAAATGTATTGCGGTGCAACCCGCCAAGCCGGGCAAATTCGGCCTTTTCGAGACCCGGAATTATGCGGAGCAATTCAACTTGTGCTTTATGCTTCATCTTCGTTTGAAACCCGACCATGTTCCACAACGTGCCTTGTTTATTGTCTTGTCGCAATTGCACCACGGCATGCGCCCAACGGCCGGTTCTGGGGTTGTCGAGACCAACAGGCTTCATGGGGCCAAAGCGCAACGTGTCTAACCCGCGCGATGCCATGACCTCAATCGGCATACAGCCTTCGAAATAGGGCGTATTGGTTTCCCATTCCTTGAACTCGGCTTTCTCCGAGTCCAGCAAACCTTGGTGAAAGGCGCGATATTGCGCCTCGTCCATCGGGCAGTTGATGTAATCCTTGCCTTCGCCTTTATCCCAGCGCGAGGCATACCACGCAATATCCATGTCGATGCTATCATGGTAGACAATCGGCGCAATCGCATCGAAGAAAGCGAGGCGATCTTCGCCGGTCTTTGCCATGATGCTCTCGGCGAGGTTTGTTGCGGTCAATGGGCCGGTGGCGATGATGACTGGCCGGTCGGATGGAATGACGTCCACGCGCTCACGGACGATTTCGATGTTCGTCTGGTTTTCCAGATGCTGGGTAACAGTTTGCGAGAAAACGTCGCGATCGACGGCGAGCGCGGACCCTGCGGGTACCTTGGCTACTTCGGCGGCTTGCATGATAAGCGAACCCAGATCGCGCATTTCCTGATGCAGAAGGCCAACGGCATTGTTTTCGGCATCGTCTGACCGGAAACTGTTGGAGCACACCAATTCTGCCAAGCCATCGGTTTGATGTGCTGGCGTCATATCCCCCGATCCGCGCATTTCCGACAGCCGCACGCGTATCCCGCGCCGCGCCAATTGCCACGCTGCTTCGCAACCTGCAAGGCCGCCACCGATAATCTGGACATCAAAATTTTTGTTCATGCCCGTGCGGCTATCAAAAATCCTTGGCGCTGCACAGGCAAAAGCGCCAAGATGGGATATGGGATTTACACCTAACTCTTCAGATGACGGGACGATCTTGCGGCCATCGCTGGTTCCGCCGCCTTCTGACGCGCACAAATATAGCCGTGGGCACGTTATGGTGTGGAGCGGGCCGGTCTTGCACACAGGCGCATCTAGGCTCTCTGCACAGTCGGCATTGGCGGTGGGGGCTGGCTTGGTCACTCTTATAGGCGAAAGGGCAAGGCTGGCTGAACAGGCCGCACATGTCACCGCGATCATGTTGCGCGAAACCGATATGTCCTTGGCCTGTGTCGATGATCGCGTTACCGCCTTTGCCATTGGTCCGGGGGCAGGGGCAGGGGCATCGGTTCGGCAGGCCGTCCTCAATATCCTGAGCCTTAATGTCCCGACTATACTCGATGCTGACGCGCTGACTGCCTTTGAAGGCGACCCTGCGACCTTGTTCGGCGCAACGGGGGCGACGGACGTTATGACGCCGCATATCGGCGAGTTCCGACGCCTTTTCCCGGACATACCGACCGATAATACTGCGGACGCCGCGCGCCGCGCAGCGGATCGGGCGCAATGCGTTGTGCTGCTTAAAGGTTCAGAAACTTGGGTTGCTTCGCCCGATGGCCGCACGTTGGCGAACCGCCATGCGTCACCTTGGCTGGCGACTGCCGGATCGGGTGATGTGCTCACCGGCCTGATTTGCGGGTTGGTGGCGCAAGGGGTGAAAGCGTTTGATGCGGCCAGCATGGCGGCATGGCTGCATGGTGATATTGGCGTTCAGGGCGGACCGGGGTTGACGGCGGACAATATGATTGGGCATATTCCGCTTGTCTTGCGCGGGTGTTTGCACGATGAATCGGAAGATGGCTCAGGATCTCGCACATAAACGCCCCTATTTGTTCGCTAGCTTGATTGCCGGCATAAGTTTTCCCGCGACGTGGCTGTTTCTGCCGATTGACGGCGGATTATACGCCATGCTCTGGAAAATGGCGGCGGTCGGGCTGCTGGTGCCATTTGCGTTGCGCCGTCATCATCAGGGCGAATTTATCCTGCTGGCGATCATGCTCGCATTTTATGCGCTGGGGGATGGGTTGATTGAACTCAGCATGGTTGCCGGGGCTTTGGCTTTTGCTGCCGGACATTCCGTAGCGATGCTCATCTATTTTCGTCACCGGCGCATTGGCGCGGTATTCAGCCAAAAGCTGCTGGCCGTCACCATATTATTGGCCACGCCAGTCATTGCCTATTTCCTGCCGCCGAGCCAAGACGAAGGCATTCAGGTGGCGGCCTATAGCGTCATCCTCGCTGCCATGGCGGCCATGGCATGGAGCAGCAATTTCCCGCGCTACCGCGTCGGTTTTGGTGCGATATTGTTTGTGGTGTCCGACTTGCTGATCTTTGCGGAGCTTGGGCCGTTGGCGGGATCGACAATGACGGGCATCGCCATCTGGTATCTCTATTATTTTGGTGTGCTGATGATTGCGGTTGGCGTAGCGCAGACATTGGTGAAGCGCGGGCATTTTGCCGATGGTGAAGAACGCGACTGAATTGGGAAGGTAGCTCCTCATGACGCCACCCCACCTAATGTCACCCTGAACTTGTTTCACCTTCGGTGACTGTCGTTCCAGGGTCTATGTATCCATTCTGACTCTGGTCGTGCTGCACGATGGACCCTGAAACAAGTTCAGGGTGACGCGCGTTTGTTTCAGGGTGACGCACGCCCGGCCCAAGATACCGCGGCCTTGATGTGAGGCCGAAAGGCGCGATAGGTCCCAGCCTACGCTGGGGCGACGGGCTGGGGAGTTCCCAAATCGCGCCATCCCTGCGCATGTGGGAATAAGGTCACCCCTCATAACGTCACCCTGAACTTGTTTCACCTTCGGTGACTGTCGTTCCAGGGTCTATGTATCCATTCTGACTCTGGTCGTGCTGCACGATGGACCCTGAAACAAGTTCAGGGTGACGGTGGCTTGTTTTGGGCTGACTTGCGTTTGATTCAAGGTGACGCGCGCTTGTTTAAGGGTGGCGCGCGCTTGACTCACGGTGATGTAGCATTTGTTCCAGGTAACAGTGGCTTGGGCTAATCCGCTATCGGCGTATCGGTTACCGCGCCTTCGACTTCGGCACCGCTCTGAATGGAGGCGTCTGCATCATCCTCATCGCTCTCGTCAATCTTGGCCGCGCCGACCACATGTTCATTTTCGTCGACATTGAATAAGCGCACGCCGGCGGTTCCGCGACCCAAAACGCGCAAGCTGTCGAGCGGCATGCGGATCAATTTTGCCTGATCGGTGACGAGCATCAACTGATCACCCTTTGTCGCGGGGAAGCTGGCGACGACTGGGCCGTTGCGTTCGATATTGTCGATGTTGGTGATACCCTGGCCGCCACGTCCAGTGCGGCGATAGCCATAAGCCGATGACAATTTGCCATAGCCATTGGCGCAAACGGTAAGGATGAACTGCTCACGCTCCGCCAGTTCAGCGATGCGTTCGGCGGTCATGGTTGGCTCGCCTTCCTTCTCCGGTTTCCAAGGGGCAAAGCGCAGATAATCCTCACGCTCTTCGCCCGAAGTGCCAACGCGTTTGAGGATCGACAGCGAGATAACGGCGTCGCCCTGACCAAGCTTCATGGCGCGCACACCCGTGGATGCGCGGCTTTGGAATTCGCGGATATCGTCTGCGGCAAAGCGGATCGCTTTACCATAGCGGCTTGCGAGCAGGATATCGTCCTCAGCGCTTAGCAGTTCAACGCCGATCAATTTGTCGTCGGCATCGTCGCCTTCGAACTTCATCGCAATTTTGCCGTTGCTTGGGACATTGGCAAAGGCGTCCATGCTGTTGCGACGGGCATAGCCCTTTGACGTCGCAAATACGACGCTCAGGCCACCCCATTCGGCTTCATCCTCGGGCAAGGTCAAAACATTGGAAATGACTTCGCCTTCGCCCAATGGCAGCAAGTTGACCATGGGCCGACCGCGCGTTGACGGACCGCCTTCGGGCAGCTTCCACACCTTCAGGCGATAGACCTTACCGATGTTGGAGAAGAACAATACCGGCGTATGCGTGCTGGTTACGAACAATTCGGTAACGGCATCCTCGTCCTTCGTCGCCATACCGGCGCGGCCCTTGCCACCACGGTTTTGGGCGCGGAATATCGCCAAAGCGGTACGTTTGATGTAACCGCCATGGGTGACGGTAACGACCATTTCCTCACGCTCCATAAGGTCTTCGTCGTCCAAGCCATCCCAGCTTGCGGTGATTTCGCACAGGCGCGGGGTGGAAAATTCTGCGTCAATCGCAACCAATTCGTTGCGCAACACCGCATACAGCTTTGTGCGATCGCCCAAAACTGCGAGAAATTCTGCTATGCTTTCGGCAAGCCCCTGAAGTTCCCTGCCGATTTCGTCACGACCAAGTGCCGTCAGGCGATGCAGGCGCAATTCAAGAATGGCGCGAACCTGCAGTTCGGACAATTGGTAGCTGTCGCCGGTAATCTCGGTTTCGACGGCTTCCACCAATTTGATGTAGGACGCGATTTCGGCGATTGGCCATTTGCGCGCAATCAATGCCGCGCGCGCTTCGGCGGGGCTGGCGGAACCACGAATGATTCGCACGACTTCGTCCAAATTGGTGACCGCAACGACAAGGCCAAGTAACAAATGCGCGCGTTCGCGGGCCTTGTTCAGCTCAAACTTCGTTCGGCGGGTAATCACCTCTTCACGGAACCGAATGAAAGATTCGATGATGTCACGCAGGTTCAAGACTTCGGGTCGGCCGCCACGAATGGCCAGCATATTGGCGGGGAAGCTCGATTGCGCCTGCGTGTGGCGCCACAATTGGTTGAGGACAACGTCGGTGGTCGCGTCACGCTTTAGGTCGATAACAATGCGCACGCCCTTGCGGCTCGATTCATCGCGGATGTCGGACACGCCCTCAATACGCTTGTCCTTTGCGGCTTCGGCGATTTTCTCGACAAGGCCGGACTTGCCCACTTGAAACGGAATGCTGGTGAGGACGATGGAGCGGCGGTCGCCTTTTCCTTCCTCAATCTCATGCCGCGCGCGTTGCATGATGGAGCCCTTGCCATCACGATAGGCCGCACGTGCGCCGCCAGTGCCGAGTATGAGCGGACCTGTTGGAAAATCGGGGGCAGGGACGATTTCGATAAGTTCGTCGATGGTGATGGCGGGATTGTCGATATAGGCCAAGCATGCCTTGATTACTTCGCCCAGATTATGCGGCGGGATGTTGGTCGCCATGCCAACGGCAATACCGCCCGCGCCATTGACCAACAGGTTCGGGAAACGCGCGGGCAGAACCTGCGGCTCTTCACGGCTGCCGTCATAATTGGGTTGGAAATCAACCGTGTCCTTATCAAGATCATCCAAAAGCGCGTTGGCGACCTTGTTCAACCGCGCCTCGGTGTAGCGCATCGATGCTGGCGGATCGGGGTCCATCGAACCGAAGTTGCCCTGACCATCGATCAACGGCACGCGCATCGACCAATCTTGAGTCATACGCGCCAGTGCGTCGTAAATCGCGCTGTCGCCATGCGGGTGATAATTGCCCATCACATCGCCGACGATCTTCGCCGATTTGCGATAGGGCCGCCCGGCGACAAAACCGCCTTCTTGGCTGGCGAACAAAATCCGGCGGTGAACCGGCTTTAAACCGTCGCGCACATCGGGCAGGGCGCGCGATACAATGACCGACATCGCATAATCGAGATAGCTCGACTTCATTTCATCGACAATGTCGACGGGAGAAATGTCCGATGGGTCCAAGGTAACTGTGTCGTCGGTCACGCCGCGATAATCCTTATATTTTCATGAACCACGGACCCTAGACCCAACGCGCCGAAATGGCCACATGCGACTGCCCTAATTGCGCGGTTTTCACCAGCTTATCCACAGATTCACAGCTTGGCGGCGGTTAGGGTGCTATCAGGCTTGCGTCATATGCGAAAATTTGCCCGCTTTGTTCCGGTTTCAGACCATGGAGCGTGGCAAGCATGTCCCCGGCAGCCCGTGTGGGGGTGAAGCGTTCATGGGCAGGATTGCCTTTGAACGGGGCGCTGAGCGCCGTCTCGACGGTGCCGGGATGAAGGCCGACGACAACGGATTGCGGATTTTTGCGTTGCCATTCGATAGCGATATTGCGGATAAACATATTCAGTGCGGATTTTGATGCACGATAGCTGTGCCATCCACCCAAGCGATTATCTGAGATGCTGCCCACCCGCGCGGACAAGGCCGCAAAGCAGATCGGGCCTTGCTTGGCCATGATAGGCAGGAAATGTTTGGCGACGAGCGCAGGCCCGACCGCGTTGATGCGGAAGTTTTCCATCATCCAGTCAGGATCGAGCTCGCGAAGGCTCTTCTCTGGGCCGTTTTGGGCTGAATGCAGTAGGCCGGTCGCCACAATGACCAAGCTTATGGGAGGATGTGCACCCGTGAGAGAACCGGCGGCGGCCGCAATGCTGGCCTCGTTCGCTATATCTAAGGGCGTGGCGCTCTCCCGGTGAAACCGGATGACCTGGGCATAATTTGGATCATTTTCCAAAAGTTCTGCCAGCGCGGCCCCAATGCCACCACGCGCACCAATGATCACTGCACTGCTTTCATCCACTTGTTTTTTGCTCCGGTTCGTTCAACGGGAATTCATGCAATGGCGCTATGGCAATTGCACAGACGATAGCAAGGTCCTATGAACCAAGTTTTAGCAGGTCCAAGGCTCAATAATTTGCGGAGAGTTACATGAAACTGGTTTCAAAATTTGCCCTCGCTTTGTCGTTGGTAGCGGTATCAGCTGCGCCTGCCGCATTTGCGCAGTCCAATGAAAAGCCTAAGAAGGACAAAAAGGGCAAGGAAGCGGCCGCAGCGCCAAAGAAAAATTACTCCAAACCTTTCATCGCCGCTTATGTCCCCGTGGCAGATTTGTTAAACAAAACCAAGGATGCCGCAGCTGCCAAGGCAGAATTTCCAAAGGTTGTTGCTGCTATTGGCAATGACGATGACCGATACGAAGCAGGCATATTGGCCATTAATATCGGCGCAGGGTTGAAGGATCTGGCGTTTCAGGAGCAGGGCATCGATTTGTTGATTGCATCGGCGTCAACCCCTGCCGATTTGAAGAGGGAATACACGTTTCGTAAGGGTGCCATTGCATATGATAGCAAGAGATTTGCGGATGCCGAAAAAAATATGCTCGACGCCTATAATTTGGGGCACCGCGCTAACAATATCGAATTTTTGATTTCAAACGCCATGTCGCAGCAAAACAAAGAGGCTGAGGCAATTGCATGGATTGGTAAGGCGATTGATGCCAGCAAGGCAGCGGGCCCTGTGAACAAGACTTATCTCGTGCGTGCTGCCGTCTTGTCCGCTAAGGCGAAGAATTACGCAGGCGCAGCCAATTTCTACAAGGATTTGATCATCGCCGAAAATAACCCGGATTATTGGCATGATGCGCTTGCATTTTTTGACCGCTCGCGGGACTTCAATCCAGAAGAAACACTCGACATCTTGCGCTTGATGCGCGCCACCGATGGTCTCCGCTTCCAACAGGAATATTCCGCATATCTCGACAGCCTCAGCTATATCGGTGTGCGTTACCCGGCAGAAGCGGTTTCCTTGCTGGACGAAGGTTTCGCCAAGGGGTTGATCTCGCGCAACAATGTGACATTCAGCGAGCGATACAACGAAGCTAAGGGGCGTCTCGCGGAAGATACGCGCACGCTGGCCGGAACAATCGCGCCTGCCAAGGCAAGTCCGAAGGGTATGCTGGCATCACTTACTGGCGACTCCTTTTTCTCGCACAAGGATTATAAGACCGCGAAGGACCTGTATGAATCGGCGTTGAGCAAGGCACCTGTTCTGGACAAGGACGGCGTCGACCAGACCGACCGCACGCGCTTCCGTCTTGCGATGTCCAAGACGATGCTTGGCGATTATGCCGGTGCGAAGGCTGAATTTGATATGGTCACGGGCGCGAACCGTAAGGCAATCGCCGAATATTGGGTGGCATTCATCACCCATCGGGCAAATGCCACGGCAACGCCGGCTGCGACTGCGCCAGTCTCCTGAGATTTGGTCAGATAAAGAAAAATGGGGCCCGCGCAATCGGGCCCTTTTTTATGCCTGGGGAATAGGGACGCCGGGCTCGTCTTTGGCCGTGCGGATCGTCAACGATGTTTTGACGCTGCTCACATTGGGTGCCGACGTTAGTTTTGAGGTCAAAAATTCCTGAAATGACTGAAGATCGCGTGCTACAATCTTCAAAATAAAGTCTATTTCTCCATTGAGCATGTGACACTCACGCACATCTGGTAATGCGCGGACATGTTGTTCAAACGCCTTTAGGTCATCTTCAGCCTGGCTTTTCAGGCTGACCATGGCGAAAACGGTAATGGTGTAGCCCAACGCGCTTGCGTCCACATCGGCATGATAGGATTTGATCGTGCCCGATTGTTCGAGCGCACGCATACGTCGTAAACAAGGGGGCGCGGTCAGTCCCACCTTAGTAGCGAGTTCAACATTGGTTATGCGACCGTCGGCCTGCAATTCGGCCAAAAGCTTCATATCTATCGCGTCAAGGTTCGTATTGGCCATGATCTGGTAATTTCCATTTCTATTTCGCCGTATGCTTATAATATAATTATGTCGCATTGCAATTGTCCCATAGTGTGACGCCTTAAAATTGCGGCTTTCGCGCTGCCGAAATCGGGTTTATCGCGCGGATATTGCGGGTATCGGTCCACTGGGAATGAACATCATTGCGTTTTGACGATCGTCTTGAAACCACCTTGCGTCAGACCGATGATGAGGGCTTGGGCCTGTCTGCCAAATGGCAGCAGCTGGTGGATATACTCGCACAGAATGCTCAGGATTTTGATCCGGACTTGGTTGTACTTGGATTGCAAAAAGTGCGGCAGTTCATGGGTGCTGTTCCAGCCGACATTCGCGAACAATGTGTTCGTGCGTTAGCAGGGCGGCTTCAATCCGTGCCCTTGATGTTGTTGTTATCCGGCGATGTCCCCGCTGTTGCATCGGCTGCGATCCAAGGGGCCTTATTGGATGATCACGAATGGGCAGAGATTGTTCCGCAATTATCGACGCGGGCCATTGGGTTTTTACAGAACCGTCGCGATCTTGGCCCCATGACTTTGCGCGCCTTGGCGCAATGGTCTTCGGCTGACCTTGTGCAGCCGGACGAAGCTGTTGATCCATCCACGCCTAAGGTCATATCAGCACCCGTCGCTACCGCGTTGGAAGCATCAGCATCGGATCAGCGCCAAGAAGAGCATTTCGATGTTACGATTGACCCCGTCGATCTGATCCGATTTGAGGCAGATGAATATGGGACAATTTGCTGGGTAGAAGGTGCGCCGTTGGGCGCCATAGTCGGCGTAGATATCGCTGAACCTGCTTTTGACGATGGTCCGGGGCCAGATGCCTATGGAGCAGCAGCCTTCCGGCAGAAAATGCCGCTGGAAAATGCGCGCATGCGGCTGTGTGGCGCTCCTGCCATTGCTGGCGATTGGCGCATAAACGCCGTGCCGTTTTTCGATGGCGTGAGCGGGCGCTTTAATGGCTATCGGGGTGTTTTGCGTCGGCCCAACCTCTCCGAAACTGCGGTAATTGCCGAAAGCTACGCCGATGAGGCCGAGCATATTCAGCAGCTTTTGCACGAGCTACGCACACCATTAAACGCCATCATCGGTTTTTCCGAGATCATCGAACAGCAGCTTTTTGGTCCCGTGACGGAAGATTATCGCATATTGGCGGGCAACATCCTGCATGATGCAGAACGCTTGCTGTCTGGCTTTGACGACCTGTCTATGGCGGCGACTATCGAAACCGGAACTTATGTTGCCGAAGAGGGGGTAACGGAATGTGAGTGGCTTTCGCAAAAACTGGCTGAACGCTTGCATGGCCTGACTGATTTGCTTCGGGTCAGGCTCAACCTTGTCCAAGCCCACCCGGTCCTGCCGTTTGCGGTAGACCACCAAACGGCAGAGCGCCTGTTTTCGCGTTTGTTGTCGGCGGTAATTATTGGTTGTGAACCCGGCGAAGTGCTTGATGGTTGTTTCCGAACGGAGTTGGGCCTTAATGCGACCAACCGATTTGTGCTAACTTTGCCTGAGAAACTGCGCGACCTTAATGCAAGCGAACTTTTCGGTTCAGGATCAGGATCGATTGACGATAATGATGCGGCGCCTTTGCTTGGTCTGGGTTTCTCCTTGCGGCTTGTGCGCAGCCTCGCGCGAAGTTTTGGCGGGGATTTAAGATTTTCTCATCAAGCGCTCATCGTGTCCTTCCCAGCCGTAAGCGACAGTAGGTTAAATTACAAAAACGAAGAGCGGGAATGAACAAAAATAAGATTGCCAACCAAATTGCGTCTTTTATGTAAGATAAAGACTTGCGTATTCTCCCAAAGTTCGGCTATCCGCCCGCAGGTAGTTGGCGAGCCGGTCAGGGCCTGTAGCTCAGTTGGTTAGAGCTGGCCGCTCATAACGGCTAGGTCGGGGGTTCGAGTCCCTCCGGGCCCACCAGCCTCGCATCGCGAAGTTGGCAGGCAGCCAGCCGCGCGGACATTGTTATACCAGTGATCCCATGTCGGGGAGTAGCGCAGCCTGGTAGCGCATCTGGTTTGGGACCAGAGGGTCGCAGGTTCGAATCCTGTCTCCCCGACCATTTTGCAAAAAAACTGATTAAAAAGCACGAAAAACCGACATTCTTGGTTGTCGTTGAGAAGTGACCCGTTATTTTCACTGAGAAGTGACCCGGGTGGTTGTTATATCCCGCATTGCGGGTTTTGGGTTAAGAGGCTGGTTTTTCCTTTCTGTTTTTGGGCGCTGCGGCACTGGCGCGGAAGCGGAAGCTGTCATTCCCGGTCTCAAGGGTGTGGCAGTGGTGCGTAAGCCGATCGAGCAAAGCGGTCGTCATCTTGGCATCACCGAACACACCGCCCCATTCGCTGAACGATAGATTGGTGGTGATGATGACGCTGGTCTGCTCATAAAGCTTGGAGAGCAGATGGAACAGCAGCGCGCCGCCTGATGGACTGAACGGCAGATAGCCTAACTCATCGAGAATGACGAGATCAAGGCGCAGCAGGCGCTCGGCAACCTGGCCAGCTTTATTCATAGCCTTTTCCTGTTCCAGCGCATTGACCAGATCAACCGTGGAGAAGAAGCGGACCTTTTTGCGGTGATGCTCGACAGCCTGTACGCCAAGTGCTGTAGCCATATGGCTTTTGCCTGTCCCGGGACCGCCGATCATTACGATATTGTCGGCACCGTCTATAAAATCTCCACGATGGAGCTGACGGATGAGGGCTTCATTCACCTCGCTGGCTGCAAAGTCGAACCCGGCCAGATTCTTGTAGGCCGGGAACCGGGCTGCCTTGATGTGGTAAGCGATGGATATGACCTCGCGTTCGGTCATCTCCGCCTTGAGCAGCTGCGAGAGGATCGGCACAGCCGCTTCGAACGCAGGGGCACCCTGTTCGATCAGGTCGCTGACGGGGCCAGCCATGCCGTACATCTTGAGGCCGCGTAGCATGACCACGATCGCAGCGCTGGCGGGATCATGACGCATGACGCGCCTCCTTGTTCCGGAGGGCATCGTAGCGCCCGACATTGGCTAGAGGCTCGCGCGCAAGGCGCAAAGCCTGTGGTGCATCTATAGGGGTTGGCGGGATCGCTTTGCCATCGGTCAAACGGTGCAGGATATTGAGAACATGGGTCTTGGTCGCCACCCCGGCATCAAGGGCAAGCTCGACCGCGCATAGCACGGCCTGCTCATCATGATGCAGCACAAGCGCCAGTATCTCGGCCATCTCCCTGTCGCCGCCAGGCCGCTTGAGGATCAGCCCCTGCAACTGCCGGAACGCTTGCGGTAGCTCGGTGAAGGGCGCCCCGTTACGCAAGGCGCCAGGCTTGCGTTGGATTACTGCCAGATAGTGGCGCCAGTCATACACCGTTTGGCCTGGCAGATGATGCGAGCGCTCAATAATCCTAACATGCTCGCACACGATCTGCCCTTCGGCAACAACAACGACCTGGTTCGGGTATATCCGCAGGCTTACCCGCTGGTTCGCAAACGATGCCGGCACGCTATAACGGTTACGGTCAAAGTTCACGAGGCAGGTCGGGGATACCCGCTTGCTGTGTTCGACAAAGCCGTCGAAGATACGGCCCTGCGGCATCAAGCTGGCGACTTCCTCGGCATGCACATCAGCCACGGTACCAGGCAGGCTACCGTGCTTAATATACCCCCATTGCGCAATGCAATGTTCCTCCAGCCAAGCGTTCAGGGCATCGATATTGGGGAAGCTGGGCCCAGAGGCACTAAGGGGCTGCCACAGCCGTCGCCGCGCATCCTGCACGTTCTTCTCGACCTGTCCTTTCTCCCACCCCGACGCCGGGTTACAGAAGTCTGCTTCAAACAGGTAATGGCTCGCCATAGCGGCAAAGCGCGCGTTGACCTGTCTGACTTTGCCCCGGCCAATGCGATCGACCGCCGTCCTCATATTGTCAAAAATACCCCGCTGGGGAACACCGCCCAGCACCCTGAACGCCTCAGCAAGCGCGTCGAACAGCATCTCGTGGGTCTGAAGTGGATATGCCCGAACAATGAACGCCCGGCTGTGTGACAGCTTGGTAAGCGCTACCTGCAACTTGGTATGCCTGCCACCTATAATGGCCCAGTCTTCGCTCCAGTCGAACTGGAAGGCTTCACCCGCCGCAAACACCAAGGGCACAAAAGTGCCGCGCCCGCTGGTCTGCTGCTCGCGTTGGCGTTCAGCCTTCCAAGCGCGTACAAAGGCTGCAACCCGCTCGTAAGAACCGTCATAGCCCAATACCAAAAGATCAGCGTGCATCTGCTTGGCCGTGCGCTTCTGCTTTCGCGACTTGCCAACCTCGATCCGCAGCCACCCCGACAGCATCTGTGCAAACGGATCGAGCTTGCTCGGCCGAACAGAGGCCCTGAATACCGGTTCTAACGTGTCTGTCCGCAAATACTTGCGGATCGTGTTCCGCGACAATCCTGTCCGCCGTACAATCTCACGGATCGGCATCCCTTGCCGAAAACGCCAACGACGTATCACACTCAATAAATCCATGTTTATCACTCCTCATCCCCCCAACCGGTCGGTCAGGGTGTGGTTCAAACATGGGTCAAATCTCAGTGAAAACTTATGCCGCTAACGGGTCACTTCTCAACGACAATCAACACTGGAACAATGTAGTTTCCTACCTGTCCACTTTTGGCATCTTAATCGGCCGAAGTAGATATAAAAAGGAGCTAGCAGGCATGACAGGATTGCTCCCAAAAGCGGGCATTTACATCCATAAAATGCATCAAGGTTTGCGGTTTTCATGGAGGCCGACGCCATCTTAGGGGCGATATGTTCTGTTGTGCGGGGCCACTGCGGAATATTGCCGCACGGTCAGTGAACCGAGTGCACCCATCAATTTACGGGCCTTCATGCGTAAGTCAGTTTCATATGCTTGCTTTCAGGGTTTTAAGCTTGTTCGCGGACCCTTGTCATAAAAATTGCGGCAATCAAAAGGAAGCTGCCGGCGAGCATTATGACATTCTGCGGATTTCCGCCTAAGATGCTATCATAAAACAACGGTAGCGTGACCGTTTGAATCAACATCGGGATGACGATCATCATGTTGAAGATGCCCATATACACGCCGGTTCTTTCTGGCGGGATTGACCGCGCGACGATGACATAAGGGTTGCCCATGATGCTGGCCCAGCCAAGTCCAATACCGACCATCGGGATGAAAAGCAGAGAGGACTTTTCAATATAGGGCAAAGTCAGCATGGCGATGCCTGCGAATCCAATGCTGACGACATGCATGATTTTTGGCCCGAACCGGCGCGAAAAAGGGATCAAGGCAAAGCCGGCCAGAAACGCAACGAAATTGTAAAAGCCACCAATTTGACCATTGAGCAACGCCGCATCCCGATACCCTTGGGAGGCCGCATCCGTGGTGTCAAACACGCCCCGCGCCAGGGCATTAACAATATATTGCCAGTAACAAAACATGCCATACCATTGAAATAGCATCATCAGGACGAGCTGACGCATAGTAAGCGGCATGTCCCGGATGGCGTTCCATATTTCCAAAATAGTCGCTTTAGGCGTCAAGGGATTTGCACGAATGTGTTTGATCTGCGCTTCGCTGAGCGGAAGTTCGCGTATGCGGAATACGGACCATGCGATGGTGGTAATCGACAGAAACGCGCCCGTATAAAATGCAGCATGGGCAATGTGGGGAATACCGTTGGCGTCAACCGCATCCTTATTCATGCCTAAAGCCACAAAGATGACCGGCGCGAGATAGGCGAGTGTTTGCGCCAGCCCGGTAAAGCTGGCCTGCATCAGGAACCCGGCTGGTTGCTGCTGCGTAACGAGGCGATCACTAACATAGGCACGATAAGGTTCCATCGTGATGTTATTTGCAGCGTCCAGAATCCACAGGAGACTGACGGCCATCCATAGTGCCGCGCTTAACGGCATCAACAGAAGGCATATGCTGCACAAAAGCGCGCCAATAAGGAAATACGGCGTCCGGCGACCATATTTGGACAATGTCCGGTCACTCATTGCGCCCACGATCGGTTGCACGATCAGGCCCGTTACCGGCCCCGCCAAAAACAGCAATGGCAGCGTAGATTCTTCCGCGCCCAAATAATTATAAATCGGGCCCATATTGCTTTGTTGCAGACCAAAGCTGAACTGGAGGCCAAAGAAACCCAGGTTCATCTGAGCAAGATTGGCAATGGACAATATTGGTTTTTGAATTGCTTGTTCTGACATTACGCCCCCTCCATTGCGCGCTCTGCCAACACAAATGCGCCCAATAATCCTGAATTATCGCCAAGCGCTGGCGCCATGATGATACTGCTGGGGGACACTGCGAAGTAATCGCCGGCCAACATATCAGCGACCTTGCGCACGCGCTCTATCAGTCCGGGGGTCTTCATAACCCCCCCGCCCAGAATAATCTCGTCGGGTGCCAGAACCGATTGCAGCGTGACGGCAAGTTGCGCCAGATACCAGGCAATCATTTCATGCGCGGGATGGGTATCCGGCAAATCGGACAAGGTTGCGCCAAATCGTTTCAGGATCGCCGGGCCACTGACAAGCCCTTCGCAGCAATCGGCGTGGAAGGGACATACCCCGGCGAACCGAGTATCTGCGGGGTGACGGGGTAGTCGCATATGCCCCATTTCGGGATGGCCTTTGCCATGCATGGGAACGCCGTTGATGACCGTCCCGCCGCCGACGCCCGTGCCAATGGTCACATAAACCGATGTGTGATTGTCTGCGCCTGCGGCGCGGCCCCATCTTGCCTCCCCAAGCGCAGCGCCATTCACATCCGTATCAATACCGACCGGAACACCCAAAGCGGCGCGCAGTGCGGGAGCAAAATTGAAATTGCTCCACCCCGGCTTGGTCGTTTTGTTGATATGCCCCCAAGTTTCAGACGCAGGGTCCAAATCCAGCGGGCCAAAGCTTGATATACCAAGTGCCGATATAGGGCCCTGATCAGCGAACCAATCCATGATGTTCTGCAACACGGTTTCGGGCGAAGACGTTGGGATCACCATGCGGGCTTCAATGTCATTAGGACCAGTGCCAACGCCCATGACGATCTTTGTGCCGCCCGCCTCAATCCCGCCGACACGCGCATTGATGCGGTAATTGTTCATGCCTGTTTCGGTCCGGACGCCAACGTTGCCGTTGCTCCATCTAAAACTATTTTTATCATGGGAGCAAGTGAACCGCCGAAATGGGTGCGTGCGTCGTCGGAACTTAATATTTGTAATCCGGCGTTCGGATAATCTGTGAAGCTGGTGACGCGCAAATCATTTAGAACTTGCCAGCTATAGGCCTGTCTGGGTTCGCTTGCCGGATTGGCAATGACAAGCCCGCTGCCATTTAACGGCGTGTATGGGCCCGATATTGTCTCTGCAACCATGCCATATAATCCGGTGGGCCCGGCGGGGCCGTCTGGCGCAAAAACCAAGTTCTGCGTCGACCAAAACAGATAATATAGATCGTTCCTAAACAACAGATGTGGCCGTTCGAGTTCGTTATTCAATGAATCTGCGACGACCAAAGGTGGTAATAAATCCCATTGGGTGTGCGCCTCCGAGGAACTCCGCGCCCATCCTACGCATCCGTTATGGCTGCTGCTCGATTGTGCGAGAGAGGCTGCAAATAACAAATAACTTGCACCGTCAGCGGGATCACAAAAATAAGCAGGGTCGCGAAATGCCTTAACTGTGCCCGGTTTTCCGTCAAGTTGATCGACGATAACATAATGCTGGCCATCACTTTTAACCGATTCAATGGGGGGTGACCAACCCGTTAGCTGCGGCAATTCGTCAGCGAATGTCAAAGTCGCCTGTGTCTGAAACAGCCGCTGTTGCCATCCACCAGAGGTGCCGGTCAATCCTGCTGCGGTGTAGAATAAAGTTACATGATGTGCATCGGTCAATATTGCGGATCCCGACCATTCACGATTACCCGGGTTTAGACCGGCGGGCAAAACGAAACCTAAATCGGTCCACTGCCCCGACTTTTCATGCAAAAGCCGGATGCGGGCGTGCAGGTGTCGGTCAATAGGATCACCCGATGCAGGGGCGGCCAGCACCATCCACAATGTGCCGTTTGCGACGTCAGCAACGCTACCATCCGGGTTTTGGACTGGCCAATAATCCCAATGATCAAAGCCGGGCACGGTGCCGTATCGGTCGCCTGCCGCAATGACCGATGCGGCTGGGATTGGCGCAGCGGCAATCGACGCAACGTGTTTGGGAGTCCAGAACGATGCGATCACAACGGTGCCTTATAAAACGAACTATGAATTGGATTTTCTAATACACGCCCACCTCGATACCGAGGAGGGCGTGCTGTAGATTGGATTAAAAATCAATCCGAACAGATGCGGATACGGTGCGACCATTGATGGATCGTGCCCGTATGATACCGTTCGTTGGAATGGAACCTTCTTCGCTTTCGGTGAAACCTTGCGTGTTGAAGAAGTTATTGGCGTTCAATGACAACTGCACTTTTTCCATGGGGCGCACGTTGAAGAACGCATTCACCTGGGTGAAAGCAGGCAGCTTCAACTCATTGCTGTCCTGCGCGTAACTGGCAGATGTCCCGACAATATTGGCACCCACGGTAAAACGATCACCATCATATTGCGGCGTGACCTGATACACCAATTGCGCTTGCCGACGGGGGCGTTTGCCTTCGTTCGCAGGCGAAATATTGTCGCGGCTGATGCTTGCATCGGTATAGGTTCCCGACGCCGTCAGCGAAAATGGTCCGCTGCGATAGCTTCCCTCTAGCTCTAGTCCCGTCGCCTTATACGCACGGCTAAACACTTTTTGGGTTGTCGCTTCGAAATTTTCTTCTTCTGTGGTGGCGCGGAACAAGGTTCCGAAAATCTGCAAACCATCAGACGAATATTTCGCACCCAATTCGGCTTGATTAACAAAATCAACCGCAACGTCATCGTTAAGCAGTTGACCGCTCGTTACGCTGATATTGTTGCTGTTCAGCAATATTCTGTCCGCGTTGGCCCGTCCGCCGCGACTATATCGTGCAAACACGGCAAGGTCGCTGGTTATCCGATAATTCACACCGCCCGAATAGGACCAATAATTTGTGTTATAGTTGATGGGTTGCGGACTGGTAAGTTGCAGGACGGTAACCTTGGTTTCAGGTACCGAAATTGTGCCGTTGCCGTTGACATCTTTGGTGACAACAGGGCCATCGGCGGTCACAAATCCACGTGCTTCCAATGAATCGTAACGTATGGACCCGTCAATCGAAAGGCGATCGGTGTCATAGCTTAACGAAGCAAATGGGGCGTTGATATTGTAGTCGACATCATAAGCGCGGCGGCAGCAATTGCCGAAGAATGTGGCACCATAGCCCACAAGTCCATTTTCCGTCTGCAACACACCAGCCGCGTTACGGACATTGATAAGCGCCGCATTATTGCCAATCGGCTCCAAAAGATAGCTGTTCCAATTCCATGTCGTCGCCAAAGACTGGCTCGATTTGTAGAGCCCGGCCGTTGCCGTCACATTACCACCACCGGCATCCATCGTCTTCGAAAGACGAATGTCATTTACGATGTTGTTCAGGCTTTCGATTTCGGTGTTGAACAGCACGACGGGGATGAGCAAGTTGGTACCGGCATATGCCTGTCCTGCTTTTGGTCCATTGGCGTAAGACAAAGTCGAACCTGCGCCGCCAATTCCGTTGGCGACCGATTGCGCGGTATCAATGCCCGAAGGGAATGGAGATACAAATTTGCCGGAAACATCAGAATATTTGAATTTTTCCGTCAGCGTCAAGCCATCAGCGATTTCAACCTGCGCCTCAAAACCGACCGAGTTAACCAGTGGCCTTTGACCATCCCGAATATCGCTTATGGCAGCATTATTGTTGCCATCCAAACCGAGGACTCGCGTGAAGTTCACGCTGTGCAGCGTATCTTGATTAGGACTGAGATTAGGCAGACCTTGGTATTTTGGATCAGAGTTTGTGCCGGTAACCCGCACGGGGCTTGGTAGATACCCAATGGCACGATCATCAAGACGCTTGAAGTTCAACCGGATGAAGCCGTTCGCCAGTTCCTTTGTGATGTTGGCTTTGATCTGGTAACCTTTATTGCCATCATATCCAGCGCGGCGCGGGCCTTCACCCTGGCGGTAAAAGCCACCAACATGGAAGCGAACCGTATCGGTCAACGCTCCACCATAATCCGCATCAAGGCGATATTCACCATAATCAAGGCCAAGTGATCCTTGGACCGACCCACCTTCTTGCTCGCCTGTTTTCGAAATCAGGTTGATGACGCCGCCAGGGGCATTGGACGCAAAGGTCGACGCCGATCCGCCACGAACCGACTCAACGCGCCGGACGTTGAAATCTGAACGCAAAAATATGTCCGCATTGCCAAAGGCGATGTCGCCAAATTCTAAAACGGGCAAACCATCTTCTTGAAGTTGCAGAAACTTCGATCCGCCCGATGCGACAGGAAGGCCGCGAACTGATATATTGGCATTGCCTTCGCCGCCGGAGCTTTCCGAACGCATACCGGGCAAGTTGCGAAACAATTCGGCAACGGATCGCGGCGCGGCATTGGCAATGGCCTCTTCGCTGATTGAGCTGACAGAGATCGAAGTTTCAAGCTTGTTTTGGCCACGTGAAACAGCGGTAACTACTATCTCGTCATCGGTCACGGTCGCATCTTGAATCGGTGCTTCTTGGGCGGCAGCAGATGAAGCAACTCCGGTAGCTAAAGCAATCGCAAGTGTCGAAGCGAGCGCGCGGTTATATCGAATTTTCATAATTCCTCCCCAATTGAACGTCGCGAGGGAATTAAACCACTGTTCCATCGCATACCTGTAAACGGTATAAAGAAATTAAATCGATTGCAATAACAAAATGCAATCGATTTAATTCACCCTTAGCCCATCATGGGCCGCTAATTTTTCTTGCTTTCTAATACATCTGGAACAAAGCCATGGCGATGACCAAACGACCAGCCAGAACCCAAGATGTTCCCATTCCCATAGATGTGCGCGCGCGCACGATCACAGATATTGCGCGGTTGGCTGGTGTTTCGGCTGGCACTGTGTCCCGGGCGCTGAGCGGCTCATCCTTAGTAAAACCGCGCACCAGCGAGAAAATCCGGATGCTGGCTACCGCGCATGGCTTCAGCCCAAATATTGCTGCACGCAATCTGCGGACACGCCGCACGGGTGCTGTCGGCGTCATCATACCTTTGGGGCATGAGGCGGGGCAACATATTTCAGACCCGTTCTTTATGGCATTGCTCGGTCACCTCGCCGACGCGTTGACGGATCGCGGTTATGACTTATTGCTGTCCCGCGTGCTGCCATCGAACAAAGACTGGTTAGCTCAGTTCGTCGACTCAGGTCGCGTAGACGGCGTCATTATTATCGGACAGTCTGATCAATCTGCAGTGCTCGACGAAGTAGCATCGCGCTATCTGCCTATAGTGGTTTGGGGCGGTCACATCGAAGGACAGGTTTACTGTTCGGTCGGCTCGGACAACAAGTTGGGTGGACGCCTAGCAACCGAACATCTGATTAACAAAGGATGCAGACGCATTGCCTTTTTCGGTGATGCCGCTGCACCAGAAATAGCACAGCGACTTGATGGCTGCCGCGAGGCATTGGCGGAGGCGGGTATTGACGCAACGATTGACTATCTGCCTGTCCATCTCACCGCCGAAAACGCCCACCCAGCAATCTTGGCGCGACTGAGCGAAAATCGCATAGTCCCGGACGGAATCGTTGCGGCATCAGATGTCGTAGGAATGAGCGCGCTTCGTGCACTGTCTGAATTTGGTTTAAGTGTCCCATCTGATGTGCGCGTGGTGGGTTATGACGACCTTTCGATAGCAGCACAAACTACTCCACCGCTTTCATCGATTAAACAGGACTTGGCGACCGGCGCGGCACACCTCGTTGATATTCTTTTTCGGCGGATGGCGGGTGAGGCAACGGAGTCTGTTGTAATGGCTCCAAGCTTGATTTGCCGATCATCCACCTAATTTACCTTATCGCAATGAGGTACTGGCCGTGATCATGAGAGAAAAGATAATAGTTTTGTTTTCAGCTCGCTCCTGTTCACTCTCCTGCGACTGCACCCACCGCTGCGGATACTCTAATATCTGCAGGATACCCTCATCCTCCAAATTTCAATGTGTCATGCAGGACGAAAAGCGGGTAGGCCGCTCTCGGCCCAGTTTCTGCCTGTTCCGATTACCTAGACAAATGTCCGCTTGTGGATGTTACTATGCCGCCGGAAATGTCAGCCATGTTGTCATGTCCGGACAAGCAGCTTCGAGGACAACATCGCAGAAAGCTGCCATTCCAGACACACATAATGGGGAAAGGCGGTTCTCGCTAACTTTTCGGACGTTCGTTAAGCGTTTTGCATTTCGCAAATCCTGCCATTGGTACATCTCGCAAATTACTATTGCCAGCGACCGGCTCTGCGGATCAGATCAGTAGGCGCTAATGGCTTACCTATACTAACACTACTTTGGCAGATTTGTAATTTGGGGGATTCCCTTTTTGTCCGATCGGTGATTCATAGGGAGCTAGCTTATGGAGGCTGGCGATGGTTGGTGATTGGCGG
>NZ_JAAVVZ010000081.1 GCF_023910635.1 Sphingorhabdus sp.
TGACCGCACCCGCAACGTGCTACATCACAACAATTACCCCTTGATCGCAGTGCGCCGTCCAGACATGACAGTGCACTAAATTATTGCGTACCGCGCATCCCGGCCCTAAGCCTATATCCATGGCTCGGCTCGCGCGCACAATTCTTCCCGGCATTCCGCACCACGTTACGCAGCGCGGCAACGGGCGGCAGCAGACGTTTTTCGAACCCGGCGATTATGCGCTTTACCGCGACCTGCTGCGCGACCATGCCGCCGCAAACGGCGTCGCGATATGGAGCTGGGTTCTGATGCCCAATCATGTCCACGCGATCCTGGTGCCGGAGGAACAGGACAGCCTGCGCGCCTGCCTGTCGCAGGTCCACCGCGCCTATGCCGGGCATATTCATGCGCGCGAGCGGCGCACGGGGCATTTCTGGCAAGGGCGTTTCGGCTGTGTCGCGATGGACGAGGCGCATTTAATGGCGGCCATACCTTATGTCGTGCTCAATCCGGTGCGGGCGCGGCTGGTAAAGCGTGCGGTTCAGTGGCGATGGTCCAGCGTACATGCCCATCTCGATCCGGATAAGGGCGACGGGATGACCGACTGTGCGCCCGTGCTCGAACGCGTACCCGATTTTGCCGCGTTTCTCGAGTCCGGCGAGGATGAAGCCGCGTCGTCGATCTTGCGACGCGCCGAAACCATTGGCCGACCACTTGGCAACACCGCATTTATGGAGCAGATTGAATCGCTAAGCGGACGCGATCTTCGCCCGAAAAAGCGAGGGCCTAAAAGGCGAGAGAATTGAGTGCACTGTCACCGTAATTCGACACACCAAGGCAAGGCAAATCTGACAAGCCTTTTCTTTCAAGGGTATCATGATATGATGTCTGCCTCCAGTTTGTCGACTAAGGTCTATGAAGCTGGAGAATGGATATATTCGGACGTTTATGTACGGAAATGATTAAGTGCTTCGTTATGGTTTTTTGCGTGCTTTTGGGAGGCTGTAGCTGGATGAACGAAGGCCGCGAAATGAAGATCTATGAGGAGCGGGTCACTCCGTTAATTTGGGCGATTGATCGGGGTGATATTGCTGAAGCGGGCGCTCTGCTCGAAGAAGGAGCTGATCCGAACCAGCCCGGCGAATATGGTTCTGTTCCGCTTTCAGTGGCAGCCAGAAAAGACGATCAGACTTTCATGAAAATCCTTCTAGAAAAGGGTGCTAATGTCAATGGTGATATAAATAATGGCGATGATTGGCCATTACTTTCAGCCGTATCGTATGCAATCCATAATGACGAGGATTGGGACAATTATTATTTTCTTATAAAGAGTGGGGCGAATATCAATTCGCTATATGGAACTGGCCCAAGGCCCAGTTCTATTGGCGGCAGTATGATTGGAATAGGCCGCTATAATAAAGCAGTTGAATTAGTCGAAATGGGTTATAATGTGAATTTGGAGAGTATGCTGGAAGTTGCTAGGAGGAGGCTGGTTAGTGACGACGAAGAGCCCTTTCGGCAGAGATTGATCAAAAAGCTGGAATATAAGGGTATCAAAGGGAGCACGCCAAAGGTCGACTCTACACCGTAATTTGGGGAAATTACGGTGATGTTGTGGACGGCGCACTGTTGAGTTGATTCGGGCTTTCCGAACCTTCAGGGTGTGATTGTCAAAT
>NZ_JAAVVZ010000082.1 GCF_023910635.1 Sphingorhabdus sp.
CATGGCCCCTCGGTCCAAGGCGCGATCGAAGAGGCGATATTCAAAACCACTGGCGAAAAAACTTTGGTCTACAGCGCTGGCCGCACCGACGCAGGTGTCCATGCGCTTGGCATGCGCGCGCATGTCGATGTCGAAAAAGGCCTATCCGCCTTCCGCTTGATGGAGGCCATCAACGCGCATTTGCGCCCGCACCCCATCGCGATACTGGCATGCGAAGAAGTCGCCGACGATTGGCATGCGCGGTATAGCTGCATTGGCCGGGCGTATGAATATCGCATCCTCAACCGCCGTGCGTCGCTAACACTGGAAAAGGGCCGCGTCTGGCGCGTCGGACCGGAATTGGATGCCGATGCAATGCATAACGCCGCGCAGATTCTTGTCGGCCTGCATGATTTCACCACCTTCCGCTCCACCGCTTGCCAATCCGCCAGCCCCGTCAAAACGCTCGACCGCCTCAATGTGCGGCGGGAGGGGCAGCATGTGATTATCGAGGCAGCGGCTTTGTCCTTCTTGCACCATCAAGTGCGCTCCATGGTCGGATGCCTTGTCGCCGTCGGACTTGGCCGCTGGACAGCGGCCGACTTGAAGGCTGCGCTCGATGCCGCTGACCGATCAGCTCTGGCCGAAAATGCACCACCCGAAGGGCTCTATTTTGTGCGGGCTTTGTATCCTTAAAAAATGGGTACTGGCCTACACTGAAAACAGACCGCCCTGCCCGCTTTCCCACGCCAGCAATCGGCTTTGTCATGCGCTTGGTGTCATGTGCGCCGTCACCCCCCGCAAGCGTGAAACAGGGTAAGCGTGCGTTCCCGCGCCAGATCGGCGCTGGGTTCGTGATAATCCTTGCGCCGGTCGGAATTGAACCCGTGATTGGCGTCATAGACAAATATCTGCGCCGTCGGGTGCGCCTTTTCGATGAGCGCTTCGACGCCCTCCATCGGTATGCCCGCGTCATAGCGTCCGAAATGGGCGATGGTGGCACATTTGGGTGCCTTGTCGGCATATAGGGTCGGCACGAGACTGCCATAATAACAGCTTGCTGCGGCAAGATCATCGCTGATCCCCGCCATTGCCCAAGCGACCGAGCCGCCATAGCAATATCCGGTTATGAACACCGGCCCTTTGTCTTTGAGCGCATCTATGCAAACCTGCGCATCATTGAGCGATTGCGTGAACGGATGCAGGTCCCGGGCCAACTCGACAGCGCGGTTGTAATCGGGCCCGGTATACGCCGCCTCAAATCCCGGATGCTCGCGGTCAAAAATGGCGGGCGACAACACCTCATATCCATCGACGGCATATTCATCGCACAATTCGCGGATATGGTCGGTCACCCCAAATATTTCCTGCACCAGAACAAGCCCGCCGCGCCGTTCACCCACAGCTTCGGCATGGTAAACCGCGATTTCCGCACCATCCGACATCGTCATGCGAATCATTTCACCCATTACACTCTCCATTTTATCGCTCTGCACTTTTTTCAGGATAACGCCCTACGGCAGTTTATCATCCTGAAACAAGTTTAGGCCGGAAAACTACGAATAATGAGGAGAGAAAGTTCGGCATCACGATTCCCGCTACACAAGCGACAATCGCCATCTTGCATCGCAACAAAACCCCTGCTAGGGGCGGCCCGACGCCAAA
>NZ_JAAVVZ010000083.1 GCF_023910635.1 Sphingorhabdus sp.
AGGGCCAGAACTGGCCGCAACCTGAGGGGAATGACGATGGCGAACAACGAGCCGACCGCACCAGTAAGTGCCGATGATGTATCGACGCTAGGGCAGCGTTGGTATGTCCTGTTCATTATGATGTTGGCCTACGCCATCAACATTGCTGACCGTTATGTGATGTCGACGGTCCTTGAACCGATCAGGCTTGAGCTTCAACTCACCGACGCCGGAGTGGCGTTTTTGACGGGCGTTTCGCTTGCCTTTTTCTACGTCATCATGGGCATTCCACTGTCGTGGATTGCCGACCGGTATAACCGCCGCAACCTGCTCGCCGCATCGATTACCATTTGGTCCGCGATGACCGCTTTGTGTGGGATGTCGCAAGGCTACATGCAGTTGCTGTTGGCGCGGATCGGCGTCGGTGTCGGCGAAGCTGGCGGAACGCCGTCTTGCAACTCGATTGTGGCGGATTATTTTCCCGCTGGACGACGCGCTATGGCAATGACGATTTTCGCGCTCGGCGCGCCAATTGGTGCTTGGCTGGGTGCCGACATGGCAGGCTATGTAGCCGCAGAATATGGCTGGCGGATGGCTTTTTACGTTTTGGGCATTCCCGGTATCCTGCTGGCGATTGTTATCATGCTGACAATCAAGGAACCCAAGCGCGGGCGGCTTGATATGGTTGACGATTCCGCTGCGCCAAACTTGACGGAAACACTGAAATATATCTGGTCGCAAAAAGGCATGGTGCACGCGATCATGGGCAGCGGCCTTTCTGCGCTTTGGGGCTGGGGTTTGATGTGGTTTACACCTACCTTTATTCAACGCGCATATGGCTTGGATGTGGGGGAGGCCGGTGCTGTGATTGGCCCCATTCATTTGATCATGGGCATAGGCGCATCGCTGCTAACCGCATGGCTTGTGGGAAGGCCGTCCTATACTGACCCTCGTAAAGTGCTGCGCCTGTTGTCTGTTGTGACTGCTTTGGCCACCATTCCGTCAATTTATGCGTATTACACAAACTCCTTGGCAACCGCGACGTTGATGTGGTGGATATTCATTCCGGCGATCTATTTCTATATCGGCCCGGCCATGTCATTGCTGCAGAATCTCGCACCACCAAAAATGCGTGCGATGGTGATTGCGGTCTCGCTTTTGGTGGCGAATGTCTTCAACTTGATCGTCGCGCCGCAAGGCGTGGGTTTATTGAGCGACTATTTCGCGGGTCCCGCTGGTGCCGACGCCGAATCGCTTCGAATGGCATTGCTGGTTCTGGCACCGACGGGGTTCTGGGCAGCGTGGCATTATTGGCGTGCCGAAAAATATGCATATGATGATCAGAAAAGAGCTTGTGGTTATGTCTAATTCGCCGCTTAAATCCTATATCAATGGCGCATGGGTCTTGCCTGCGACATCCACGGCAACGGTGGATGCGGTTAACCCTGCTACTGAAGACGTGTGCGCCGTTGTTGCGGTTTGCGGGCCTGATGATGCTGACAGGGCGGTCCATGCGGCGCGGGCGGCATTTGATGGCTATGCTGCGACCACGCTTGAACACCGGATTGCTTTGGTGGAAAAGCTGATCAGCATTTTTGAGCGACGCTATGACGAAATGGTCACTGCCATATCGACCGAGATGGGCGC
>NZ_JAAVVZ010000084.1 GCF_023910635.1 Sphingorhabdus sp.
CGCCGGGGCCTTCGCCGAACCGGCCGCCCCACATGCTATTGGAATCCGACATGCGCTTTGTAATTGCCCTAATCCTTTTGCTGTTAACCGGGTGCGATAAAGAAACCCCAGGCCAGGGGCAAGCGCAACCCGCATTAGCTGCAAACTTGGATGCCACGGGCAAGACCGAGATCATATTGGAAAGCGCAAATGGCACCCGCGCAACGCTTAGTTACAGATTTGCGGGCCAAAAGGCACCAACCGCGCCCTTTGCGGACGCCGACGGACAGGATGTGGCTTTGGCAGATTTTGAAGGCAAGCCGTTGTTGCTCAACATTTGGGCGACGTGGTGCGCGCCGTGTAAGGCCGAAATGCCGACGCTGGACACGCTGGCAAAGCTGGAGAAGGACCGGATGGCGGTCATTGCGGTATCCCAAGACCTTGAAGGCCGCGCGCCCGTCTTGGCCTTTTTCAAGGAGACTAAGGTTCAGAATCTGGTGCCCTATACCGACGCCGACAACGCAATATTGGCCGCGTTTAACAACGCCATCGCCCTGCCCACGACCATATTATATGACAGCGCAGGCAAGGAGGTCTGGCGGATTGCAGGCGGCGTCGAATGGGATGACACCGAAATGGCAAAGCTGCTGCGCCAAGCAGACTGAAGCGAGGTTGCGTCAAGACGCGGCGGTGAAGGGTTGACAATATGTTGATATTATTTCACATTTTGGGAATTATGAATATTTTAGTGCACTGTCACCGTAATTCCAGCTTCAGATTAAGAACCTGCCACCGGGAACAAGGATCAATCGTGTGACGATTGGGGATCGATGATGTTCGAAACATTCCAAAGCAACTTTCTTCGTGATCCATGGACACGCGAAGGCGACGATAAACCCTATGCTACACCAAGCCTTCCGGGGCTGGGGCAGCTCTTTGATCAGTTTGGCGGCGCGTCAGTCCGTGGCGGCCTCTACAGGATCATTCATCCAGCGGATTTGGCGGATTGGCAGGATCGTATCCACCTTGCGTTTCCAGAATTTGAAGGGCGGATTTTCTGCTTTGGCTTTGATTGGCTGGGTCGTGTGTTCGCGCTCGACATAAAGCGAACCGAAGACGGCCAGGCGGGTGTTGTGATGTTCGAGCCGGGAACCGGAGAAGCTTTGGAAATCCCTGCAAACCTCCAAGGTTTTCACGATGCTGAATTGATCGAATTTGGCGAGGCAGCGCTTGCTATCAGCTTTCATGACAAGTGGTTGGCAGCCGGTGGAGCAATGCCGCGATTTGATCAGTGCATCGGATATCGCAGACCTGTGTTCCTTAGCGGAGCCGATGAGGTTGAGAATCTAGAAGTGTCGGACATTGATGTTTACTGGCATCTGATGGGGCAGCTGATCCTAAAGACCAAAGGGCTGCCGCAAGGAACAACCGTGCGGGTGAGTTTAACCTGACCCTCAAGGCCGCAGGCCTTGTATCGCTTTAGCGGTCGCCAAATGGGTTATACCGGCAATAACGGCACGTCGGATTTGAGCTACGATGCTTCGGTCGGCGACCGCCGCGTGGTCAGCCCGAACAGCCCCGGCACGTTCCGCAACCAACAGGTGTACGGCGGCGC
>NZ_JAAVVZ010000085.1 GCF_023910635.1 Sphingorhabdus sp.
TGATGCTGTGCCCGAATGGGGTGCCCAAGCCGACGGGCGTATCGTCATTGACGCGGCTTTCGTGATTTAGTATATACTGGCTTGATATACGGAGGTTGTGATGGCGCGACAATGGACCACCAAAGCATTCAAATCGGGCAACTCTGTCGCCCTGCGGTTGCCGAAAGGTGTGGGTTTCGTTGAAGGCGACGATGTAGTCATTCTTCCCCATAAGAGCGGACGCATTTCGATATGGAAAGAATCTGAGGCGTTGGCGGTTCTGATGAGCCTATATGGCAGCATGTCACCCGGCTTTATGAAACATGGCCGAGGAGATATTGAACAGGATGATCGCGTTTGGGACAAGTCATCTTACAAGTCGGTGGCTTGATTGTATCTTCTCGACACCAATATCTGCATCGATTTTGTCGATGGCCGCAGCGATATTGCGCGCCAACGGGTCAAAGACAACTTCAAATCAGGTTTATGCGTTTCTGCCATAACCGCAGCCGAGCTTCTGGTCGGGCCGAGAGAATCGAACGACCCAGAGGGTGATCGAGAAAAAGCCGAACGGTTTTTGACGATCGTCACCAATATGGATTTCGACCATCTCGCTGCGGAGCATTATGCGACGCTGGTCCAGCGTGTTGGCGTTAACAGGCGGAGCTTCGACCGATTGATTGCGGCTCATGCGCTGGCGCTGGGCGCCGTGTTGGTAACCAATAACGAAAAACATTTCGCCGACGTACCAGGGTTGAAGGTTGAGAATTGGACGGTTTGAGTGCAAAACAGATATTCCGGTGACATCGGTGATTACCTGAAAATCGGGTTGTTGAAGGCTATTTCGCCAGCCAAGCGCCTAGCCGTCTGTTGGTGGTTGCATCCAGATGAAAAACACAACGATGACGGGAGGCATATTTCCTATTTAAATAAGCCCGACTATTGGAGACCGGTATCGCCAGAGTTATTCGACGGCCTCGTTGATCTAGTTAAAACAGGTAATCGTTCGGTAGGCCGACTTGAGGATCTAATTGGAAGTTCCTGCTATTTCCATCGGGCAGAGGTTCCGACAGCCAAAAATCGTTTTCAAGATCGTGATATATGGTTTGCGCACCTGATGAATGATGTTGCGACAATGGATGTCTTGTTTGTTGACCCCGATAACGGCATTGACCTGCGTGACGACGCAGGCAAACGAAAATCCGCGAAGCGCGTAACATTATCAGAAATTTCATCTCTAGCCAGTGGCAAACGCACGCTAATAGTATATCATCATCAAACGCGCGCAAAGGGCGGTCACCATCTGGAAATATCCAATATTAGCTATCGCTTGCGAGAGTTGAAATTGGGTAGGGTAAGCGCAATCAGGGCAAAGCCCTTCTCGCCGCGTGTTTTTTTCGTAATTGGTCCTGACGATGAAGTTCATAATCGCTTGAAAGAGTTTGCGGGCGAATATCCAAAAATTTATGAGCATCACGAAGGCGAGCCCCGGTTGGTCGTCAAACCGACAGATAAATGGCACGCCCAAATTCTCACGCTTTACCCTGAAATGTTCCCCGGACCGCTGGGGATATCCTTGGCTGGCCGTGCGCTGGA
>NZ_JAAVVZ010000086.1 GCF_023910635.1 Sphingorhabdus sp.
ATTTTCATCCGTTGGTGGCCGCAATGGCTGTCGCATTTTCCGGGGCGGTCTTCGCCCAATCCAGTCCGCAGCTCATGGACACCGTCAATGTCACGGCCAAACGCGAAACGCCGTTGCCCAACAGCACCGGGGCCATGAACGCGATTGAGGTGGCCGGTCAGCGCGCCTATGTCAGCGATACCGCTCAGTTGTTGCGCGATGTGCCCGGTGTCAGCCTGTACGGTGCGGGCGGCGTTTCCAGCCTGCCAGCCATCCACGGCATGGCTGATGATCGCCTGCGCATCATCGTCGATGGCATGGATTTCATCGCTTCCTGCCCGAACCACATGAACCCGCCGCTCTCTTATCTCAACCCGAACAGCATCGGTACGCTCAAGGTTTATGCCGGCATTACCCCGGTCAGCGTTGGCGGCGACAGCATCGGCGGGACGATTATCGCAAATACGCTGGCGCCGGAGTTTGCCGCGCCGGGTCAGGGAATGCTGGCCAAGGGCGAGATTGGCGGCTATTACCGCAGCAACAACAATGCGATTGGCGTTAACGCTTCAGCCAGTGTCGCTACTGAAAACTTCAACGTGACCTACACCGGCGGGCTGTCCAAGGCTGATAACTACACGGCGGGCGGCGATTTCAAAAATTACGACGGAACTGGTCGAGCCGGTCATACCTTGCCGCGCGATGAAGTGGGCTCAACGGCTTATGAAACCCGGACCCACACTTTGGGCTTCGCACTCAAAGGCGGCAACCATCTGGTTGAGGCCAAAATTGGCTATCAGGAAGTGCCTGAACAGCTCTATCCGAATCAGCGCATGGACATGCTCGACAATACCCAGAAGCGTTTCAACCTGCGTTATCTCGGTCAGTTTGATTGGGGTTCGCTGGAAGCGCGCGCCTACCAGGAAAAGGTTGATCACTACATGGATTTTGGCGCCGACAAGCGCTTTTGGTATGGCAGCGGAATGCCACCGACTGGCTCGGGTGGCATGATGGGTTACGACGGCAAGGGTAATGGCTATCCCTGTTCGCCGGCAGGAACGATGGCTTGCGCCAACGGTATGCCGATGTACACGGAAAGCAAAACGACCGGCTTCAATCTCAAGGCCGACGTCTTGCTTGGCCAGCAGGATCTCCTGCGCGTTGGCGGGCTATATCAAAGCTACCGGCTGGATGACTGGTGGCCAGCCTCCGGTGGTGGCATGTACCCCGGAACTTTTGACAACATTAACGACGGCAAGCGTGATCGGACCGCCTTGTTTGGCGAGTGGGAGTCACGTTTCAGCCCGCAGTGGATGAGTTTGTTGGGTGTGCGCTATGAACGGGTTGCCACTGATGCCGGCAATGTTCAGGGGTATAACCCTAACACGAATGGCATGGCGGGGATGTGGAACAACCAGAGGTCGGATGCCACAGCCTTCAATGCCAAAAATCACGAACGTACGGACAACAACTGGGATATGACCGCATTGGCGCGCTACACCGCGAATGCCAATGCCGATATCGAGTTCGGTTTTGCCCGAAAAGTTCGTTCGCCGAATCTTTATGAGCGCTACACCTGGTCGACC
>NZ_JAAVVZ010000087.1 GCF_023910635.1 Sphingorhabdus sp.
CAAGGAAACCGGTCTGCGCATCGCCCCATGACAAGCATTAACGTCAAATCGGGTATGTAGGACGCTTACGTAGCGACGCTCCTCACGGTCGACAGATCGGTTCAAAGGCTTGCTATGGCCGAAACTGAGTCGGTCAGCACGAAAATGCAACCGGCAGCTTTATGATCTATAAGCTGCCAGATTACGGGCTTACGTCATGAGTCCGGAATGGGCACTTAGGGTGAATTCGCCGAAAGGGTAAGCAGCCGTTCAGCGTACTTCGGTGTCGATTGACTGCTAACCTTCGCATTGCCGACCGATTGGAGCCTACGGTCGAGTGGCCGTTCAGGCCGAAATCCAGCCGTAAAGCCCCCCATCACCCCCCATGCCTACCCGCACCCACCACCGCTCCGGCAAACAATAGTCACTTTCCGCCCGCCGCCGCAATCGAATACGATCTCTTCCCGCAGCGTACCAACCCCCTCCGTGCTCAGGATTCCCTGGGCGTTGCACTGCAGCGCACGTGCCTGTTCGCGGGCGGTGTACTCATTTTTTGAAACTTGAATGCCATTCGTCTTGTTCGACCGAGCTGCGGGTTGGCTGGTGAGCGCCGTTGCCTGAGGGCTGTTGTCCGGCGTGGCGGAAGGCGGTGTGCCGCCCTCGTCTGCAGGCTTGAATTGGAGCTTGCTGAACATTTGGTTGATCAGATCCCGTGCGATGGCGTCGACCCGGTTGAAGCTATGCAGGGCGGAGTCGCTCCAACTGCCGCTGACCAGTAGCTCGCCCGTCTTCGCGTTGTACAGGCGGATGGCGATTGATTGCATGTACATTGCCACGTCCCAGCGCCAAACATCCAGGTAACTGACGATGGCATCCACATCGTTTGATTTATAACCGGGGGAGAGCTTTGCCGGCCGGGTTGCCACTCCGTGCGCAGCGAGGGCGTCGGCAATGTAGCCAGTGACTTCCGGTGAGTTACCCGGTTGCGGCGAGAATGCGGCGCTACGGATTTGCGCGGGGGCATTGGCGGATGCCGGGGTGATTGCGCTTGACCCACCGCAAGCTGATGTGAATATCGCTACCGCAGCAATGCAGGCAATCATCAATGAACGCATTATTACCCCCTGTTTTGGTGTGGGGCGAACATAAACGATTCGGGGTTTTTCGTATATGCAACAAAAGTCATAGGCGTTCGTTGCCCTGTCATTGCCCCTTGACTCTGTTACGGTCAACGCCTAAATTCACCCGATTTTTATCGTTACCCAGATCAGGAGCTTTCTCATGAAGATTGGCACCCCGCTTTCCCCCAACGCCCTGCGCGTCATGCTCCTTGGGGCCGGCGAGCTTGGCAAGGAAGTGATCATTGCTTTGCAGCGCCTGGGCGTTGAGGTGATTGCCGTCGACCGCTACGAAAATGCGCCCGGCCACCAGGTCGCGCATCGCGCCCATGTCATTTCGATGACTGACGGTGCTGCCTTGCGCGCGCTGGTCGAGAAGGAGAAACCACACCTGATAGTGCCGGAAATTGAAGCCATCGCCACCGATATGCTGGTCGAAATTGAGGCTGCCGGG
>NZ_JAAVVZ010000088.1 GCF_023910635.1 Sphingorhabdus sp.
TGAATTTGAGTCGAGAGGCGCGACGCTATAAACGTTATCCGGCGCTTGCCCGGCAACGTGGATTGGAAGGTGTTGTTGTTATTGTGGTCAGCACCAGCGCCGGCTTTCCGGTACCGCAACTTAGCCTGAGTCGCTCAAGTGGTCAGGAGGTACTCGATCAGCAGGCGATGGAAATGCTCAGTCTGGCCGTGCGTGCAGCCAGCATGCCTGAGTCTTTGCGGGGCAGGGATTTTGCGATAGATCTGCCGATCCATTTTTCACTGGATGATTAAATCGCGATAAATCAGATTGGCGGCAATTCAGCTTCGTGAAATCCAAAGTGGCCGGATTTTTTGTCTTCCAGATAACGTTCCAGGCAGAGTTTGACGCTACGAAAGGCCAGTTCATTCCAGGGAATGTCCGCCGGTTCAAAAAGCTCGACTGCCAGACTCTCGATCCCTGCCGCGTAAATTGGCTTTGGCAGATGACCGCGATAGAAGAGATGAACCTGATGAATGTGCGCAATGCTGTACATAGCAAAAGCGGCATCGATTTCTACAATCGCCCCGGCTTCTTCGATTGTTTCGCGAGCAGCGCCCTGAGCCGTGGTTTCGCCATTTTCCATAAAGCCGGCAGGTAGCGTCCAAAAACCATAACGCGGTTCAATGGCTCGCCGGCAAAGAAGAATGCGACCCTCGTATTCAGCAACGCAGCCAACCACCAAGCGCGGGTTCTGATAATTGATGTGGCCGCAGCGACTGCAGACGTGACGCGGTAATGAGTCGCCTTCTGGCGTTAAAAAATCAGCGCTTGCACCACAAATGGGGCAGAAGGAAATCGTCAAAGCGTCAGGGTTTTGGGACATTTGCTCAGTTTATCATTGGCTAATGTGGCTAAAAGCAATGACGGAGCTGATATTGCCCTTTCTTTCTTTGCCATCCGACAAGCCCTGTGTTTACAATAGAGCTTACTTATAAGAACTCTGCGCTGACTGAATTCCGGCGCGGTTGGGGGCTCCGCATGTTTCTGATCATCGGTTATGTAATCATCCTCGTTTCAGCACTCGGAACCTACGCGGTTCACGGAAGCCTGCTGGCGCTTTGGGTGCCCCTGGAATACGTAGCCATTATCGGTATTTCGATCGGTTACTTTGTTGCCTCAAACACCATTGGCGTTATCAAGGGAACGCTAGGAGCCATTCCAGGGATATTAAAAGGCAGTAAATACAACAAAGCCTATTACGTCGATGCGCTAGCCATGCTGTTTGAAATTCTGGGCAAGGTGCGTAAGGAAGGGCTGATGTCCATCGAGGGCGATATCGAAAACCCTGATTCGAGTCCTATTTTCGGTAAATACCCGAATATTTTGCATGACCACCATGTTATGGAATTCATCTGCGACTATTTGCGCATGATGGTCGGCGGTAACCTGAATACGACGGAAATAGAAAGCTTGATGGACGTCGAGCTGGAAGTGCACCACCATGAAGCGGCGGAGCCGGCGCATGTCATGGCCAACGTGGCGGGTGCTGTGCCGGCCGTGGGTATCATCGTTGCGGTTA
>NZ_JAAVVZ010000089.1 GCF_023910635.1 Sphingorhabdus sp.
CCGCGCTGGTCAGTGTAAAGGCAAGCGCCGCCTTGCCCAGCCCAAGCCGGTCCACCCATCCGCCATAATTGCGCGGCGCAGGCAACAAAGCGGTCAGTTCCGATGGCACGGGCCCCGACAGCGTCAGCCGCCAACCATCGCGGCCACTAAGGCCATAGACATCGGCCTCCCCCTGCTTTGTCACATATTCGACATCGGCAAAGGGAAAGGGGCCGCTGCGCCGTTCGTTCTCTGCCAAATAGAAATACTGGCCAACGACCTGCACCTCCACCTTGCGCTTCACGGCGCTTTGGCCGTCATAATGCGCGACGTCGAAGAAAGCGGACATTGTTTAGATCGCCCCCACGTCAAAGGCATCGAGCAAGCCTTCGCCATGTTTTTCAACCACGGTCTGCGACTGGGTCAATTCGTCGATGTTAATCTCACCATACGCTTCCATATGGTCGACGAAGAATTTCCAGTTGCGATAGGGCATGAAGATATAGCCAATGCCCAAGGTGCAGATGATGATCGCCATATTGGCCAAAAAGAACAATATCCAGTCCGCCGCGCGCGCGCGAAATTCAAATTCCAGCGTGTGCAACCGCAAGCCGCCGACGGCCAGACGGAAATATTTGCTGTAAAATATCAACGCGACGAGCGGCAACATGATGTAAAATGCCAAGATGGCAACAACGGTGACGATAGCGCCAATCGCCATGCCCGTATTGCCCAAAACGTCCGGCGTGCTACCCGAATGGGCCATGCTGAAACCGAAAATCACCACCCCAACAAAAAGGAGAAACGGCACGAGATAGAATATTAAATAACGCTTCATCAGCGGCGTCCATTGCGCATTCGCGCTGAATCGGTGCGGGCCAAAGCTCATCGCGTTCCACCGGTCGTTCCACAAGGATATCATCGCCCATGGCACCATCAGGAATATCGGCAACCAGCCAAGGACGCTTTTCCACATATAGGACAGCCCATATTGGAAACCAGGGTCATTACTGCCGCCGCGAATGCCGCGCCAATAAGTGCGGCTGAGCCGGTAGCGCAGCGCGCGGAAATAGGCGACGCCCGTGAGGTAGAATAACAACAGGAACATTGCGAACGTCAGCAGTCCGGCCAACACCGGCGCGCCCTGAAAAATCAGGCCCTGCGTCACCAATTGAATGACAATGAACGGCAAGCCAATGAGCAAAAATACCATGATGAAGCCGATAAAAAGCTCCATCCCGCGCCCCGTCCATTCCAGACGTTCGTCAATAAAATCGGTCTTACCCCACAAATATTCGCGTTCGCGCGTGGTCGCCCAAAAACGATAAATGCCAAGCGTGACAATGGTCAGCAACAAATTGGAAACGGCAATGCGCGCAAATTCCTGCCAACTTCCGTGAAAACGAAAGGCACTATATTGCGGTAAGTGTTCGTCGTTCATGGATGTGCGCCCCCCGTTTGCGATGCGCCAGACATGCGGTAAAATGTTACGCTTTGTCAACAAATGCTTTTCTTTGAGGGACATGGGCGGTGGGGGGGGGG
>NZ_JAAVVZ010000001.1 GCF_023910635.1 Sphingorhabdus sp.
CTACCGATCGCGACGCCGGAAACGATGGGCTGCTCATTTGTCTCCAGCACATAGTGGCGAAAATTATTGCCAATTTTGCCACCGTGCACCGTCTCGGGGCGTGCCTGCACAAGATACAGAAGTCCGTCGTCGCCATCCTTGGCCCACTCGAGGTCCATCGGGCGGCCATAATGGCGTTCGACCGCAACAGCCCACCGAGCAAGCTCAATGATTTCCTCATCGTTCAAAACAAAGGCACCGCGTTCAGCCTCCGTCGTCTCCACCAGTTTGGTCTGTTGTCCACCTTCTTTGGAATAGACCATACGGATGGCCTTATCCCCCAGCGTCTTTTCGATGATAGGGCACGCACCCGGCTGTTCCAGCAGCGGCTTGAACACAACAAAACGATCGGGGTTTACAGCCCCTTGGACGATGGTTTCTCCCAGCCCCCAAGCCGCGCTGATCGTCGCAACGCCGGGAAAACCGGTTTCAGTGTCGATGCTGAACATGACCCCTGAACCGGCAAGATCGGCGCGGACCATCTGCTGCACACCGACCGACAGGGCGACCGAGAAATGATCGAAACCTTTGGCTTCGCGGTAGCTGATCGCCCGATCAGTGTACAAGGAGGCGAAACAACGCAGGCAAGCGTCGAGCAGCGCCTTTTCGCCGCGGATGTTAAGGAAAGTTTCGTGCTGGCCGGCAAAGCTCGCATCGGGTAAATCTTCGGCCGTCGCGCTGCTGCGTACCGCAACCGCAGGATCTTGCAACGCTGTTCGCTTGGCAAGCTCTGCATAGGCGCCGCACACATCCTCTACCAACGCATCGGGCAAGGAGCTGGCCAAAATCAATGTACGAAGGGCATGGCCGGTATCCTGTAATGTCACCGCTTCTTTGCGGTAATGCTCGATGTGGTCGCGCATCGCTGGCTCAATACCGCTCAAGGTGATAAAATCCCTGAACGCCTGCGCGGTAGTTGCAAAACCATTCGGCACCCGCACTCCGGCATCGCCAAGCTGCCGGATAAGTTCGCCAAGCGAGGCATTTTTGCCGCCAACAATCGGCACATCGTCAAGCGCAAGCCTTTCAAACCAAACGATCGTGGAACATGTTGCTGTTTCGGCCATTTCTGCCTCTGCTACGTTGTCGGGGAACCAAATATCGCAAGGTTATGCCGAACGCGCAGTAAGGTAAGTCCGTAATTCTACGTGTTGCTTGTGCCAGACCACACGGTCTTTAGGTATTTCAGGATGCAGCACTAGCCTCAATTCGGCGCTCGTGGTTGCAACGCGGTGCTAATCAGAGAGGCCGATGGAGTTGATATTCGGGTCCGCATTTGGCGAGATCGCCACCCTGCTACTTCTTGCGGCCGTATTCGGCTTTGTCGGCATCATCCTGCGCCAGCCGCTGATCGTCAGTTTCATCGCAGTCGGCCTGCTTGCAGGGCCATCGGCGCTTGATCTGGTCCAGTCTGCCGAGAAGATCGCCCTGCTATCCGAATTAGGAATTGCACTGTTGCTCTTTCTGGTCGGCATCAAGCTTGACGTGAAACTAGTGCGATCATTAGGCAAGGTCTCACTTTTCACGGGCCTAGGCCAAGTCTTGTTCACATCCGTATTCGGGTACATAATTGGTCGCTTGCTCGGCCTGGAGCCGCTGACCAGCCTCTATGTGGCTGTAGCGTTAACCTTTTCGTCCACAATCATCATTGTCAAACTTCTCTCCGACAAGCGCGAGATAGACGCGCTACACGGCCAGATCGCGCTCGGGTTTCTGATAGTTCAGGATCTGGTCGTCGTCTTAGCTATGATCATCCTGTCAACAATCGGCGTTGGCGCGGCGGCAGGTCAGGATGCCGGGGGAGGCATAGCGGGCGTGCTGCTGTCGGGCGCAGCAATGGTTGGATTCGTCGGGTTTTTCATTCGCTTTCTGGCTGACCCGCTTACCGACAAACTCGCCCGCGCTCCTGAACTGATGATGATCTTTGCTATCGCGCTGGCAGCAGTGTTCGCAGCAATTGGTCAGTCGGTCGGACTAGGCAAGGAAGTAGGTGGCTTGCTTGCAGGCGTAGCGCTCGCATCGACTCCATACCGGGAAGCAATCGCCGCGCGACTCGCTCCGCTGCGCGATTTCCTGCTGCTCTTCTTTTTCATCGCGCTTGGATCGACCCTTGATCTATCATTGCTCGGCTCGAATGTGATTGCGGCCGTCATCTTTTCAATCTTTGTGCTAATCGGCAATCCGTTGATTGTGCTCGCGATCATGGGAGCAATGGGATACCGAAAGCGCACCGGTTTTCTCGCCGGACTTACCGTTGCCCAGATCAGTGAATTCTCGCTTATCTTCATCGCAATGGGGGTCTCAATAGGGCATGTGCCGCACGATGCACTTGGCCTCGTAACAATGGTCGGCTTAGTAACGATTGCCGCCTCAACCTACATGATCACATATTCCCACCAACTTTACGACCGGCTAGAACCATTTCTAGGAATCTTCGAGCGAAAGAGCGCCCCGCGAGAGGCTTCAGGCTCGTTGGTGAAGACCAAAGTCGCCCCCAAGATACTGATCTTCGGGCTAGGCCGCTTCGGTACCGCAATCGGCGTGCGCCTCAAAACGCGGGGCGTCACGGTTCTTGGCGTCGATTTTAACCCGGATGCGGTCCAGCGATGGCGCGACCTTGGTCTGGACGCAGTTTTCGGCGATGCGAGCGATCCCGAAATAGTGGCAGAACTGCCCGTCGCCAAAGCAAAATGGCTCTTATCCACAATTCCTGTTCATATGCCGGGGGTGAACGCGGAAGATGTGCGCAAGACAATCATCCAACTGTCACGCCTGTCGGGCTTCAAAGGCCGCGTGGCGGTAACGGCGCGCCATCCGGATGATGCGTCTCTTCTCGCTGCCGCTGGAGCCGACACTGTTTTGCAACCCTATCAGGATGCCGCCGACCGCGCTGTCGATATTCTGTGTGGCGGCAAGGCGCGTGAGCGGACCCGGTTTCCCGCGCTGGCGACCGAACACCTAGTCGCCCCCAAACCGTTCGATCATCACTCCCGCAATCAACCTGACGTGAAAATGCCATGAACAATGTAGAATTACCAAATTACCATGCACAGCCGATCGACGATGTCCTCAAAGCCATGCATACCGATCAGGGAGGATTGGGGCAGGATGAAGCTGCACGCCGCCTTGCCAAGCATGGGCCAAATCGGCTGCCCGAACCAGCTGGTCGAAGCGCGACTCTTCGTTTCCTCGCGCATTTTCACAATGTCCTGATTTACGTCTTGCTGGCATCTGCCTGCATTACGGCAATGCTCGATCATTGGGTTGATACCGGCGTTATCCTTGCCGTTGTTCTGGCAAACGCGATCATTGGTTTCATACAGGAAGGCAAAGCCGAAAATGCCCTTGCCGCTATTCAAAGGATGCTGGCACCGCACACTGCGGTGCTGCGGAGTGGCACCCGACAGACTGTAGATGCCGTCGATCTGGTCCCGGGCGACATAGTCGTGCTTGAAGCCGGGGATCGAGTGCCGGCTGATCTGCGTTTGTTGGCAGCGCGAAACGTCAAAGTTGAAGAAGCCATACTAACAGGCGAATCCGTGCCAGTTGACAAGACCACGTCGCCCGTTGCCGAAGCCGCACCTCTTGGCGACCGCGCTTCGATGCTGTTCAGCGGCACTTTGCTCGTCACGGGCACAGCGCACGGCGTGGTTGTGGCGACCGGCGCAGCGACGCAAATCGGCAGGATCAGCGGCATGCTGGCAAAGGTCGAAACACTCACGACACCGCTGGTACAACAGATAAGTACCTTTGGTCGCTGGCTTACACTTTTCATTATCTTGGTGAGCGCAGCCTTACTCGCCTTTGGCATCTTCGTGCGTGATCTACCCTTCGACGAAATGTTCATGATCGTTGTCGGGCTCGCCGTCGCTGCCATTCCAGAAGGATTGCCAGCCGTTCTCACCATCACCCTCGCCGTCGGAGTGCAGGCGATGGCGCGGCGCAATGCAATCGTCCGCCGCTTGCCCGCGATAGAAACATTGGGATCGGTATCGGTGATCTGCACTGACAAGACCGGCACGTTGACTCGCAACGAAATGATGGTGACGGCTCTGATTTCCGCGAAAAGCCGGTTTACCGTAAGCGGAGAAGGATATGCTCCGTTTGGAGAAATCGAGGTCGATGCTCGGCAAGCCGGCTCAGATGAACGCCTCGTATTGGCCGAATTCGCTCGCGCCGCTTCGTTGTGCAATGATGCGGCACTAAAATCTTCTGAAGCCGGATGGTGCGTTGCTGGTGATCCGATGGAGGGCGCGTTGCTGGCACTCGCCGGGAAAGTTCAAGGCGGAGACGAAATGCCGTTCCGGGACTTCAGGCGAACCGATGCAATCCCCTTCGACCCAACCTATCGTTTCATGGCGACATTGCACCATGACCATCAGGGACATGCCTTTATCCATGTTAAGGGTGCGCCGGAAGCGGTTCTGGCGATGTGCAAGGAGCAGCATATTGGCGCAGATTCGGTAGCGCCACTACAACCGGACTATTGGCAGGAACGAACGGAGGAACTGGCGCGGGCCGGCCAACGTGTAATTGCAGTTGCTTCTCGGGCGGTATGTCAAAACAAGACCATCCTGAACACATCAGATATTGAAGGCCAGCTTACCCTTATCGGCCTTGTCGGATTGATCGATCCGCCGCGCACCGAGACGATCGAGGCGGTTCGAGACTGCCAACTAGCGGGCATCAGGGTGAAGATGATCACTGGAGATCATAGTGCCACTGCCCAGGCAATCGCCGCCCACATCGGTTTGCAAAATTGCGATCATGTGCTGACGGGAGCCGACATAAATTTGCTATCCGACGGCGATCTTGCCGAGGCCGTAGTGGAGACCGATGTCTTTGCGAGGACCTCGCCTGCTGACAAGCTGCGGCTGGTAACGGCATTACAATCCCGCGGGTTGATCGTTGCGATGACGGGCGATGGAGTCAATGATGCCCCTGCCCTGAAGCGTGCCGATGCCGGCACCGCAATGGGCATAGCCGGCAGCGAAGCCGCGAAAGAGGCATCGGAACTTGTTCTGGCCGATGACAATTTTGCTTCGATAGCAGCGGCCGTCCGAGAGGGACGGACCGTTTACGACAACATCAAGAAAGTGATCAGCTGGACCTTGCCGACCAATGCAGGCGAGGCAATGACGATCATTGTCGCCTTGCTGGCAGGCATGACCCTGCCGATCACTGCAGTGCAGATATTGTGGATCAATCTGATCACCGCGATCACGCTCGGGGTTGCGCTGGCGTTCGAGCCCAGCGAAAAAGGCACAATGCGTCGTCCGCCACGCCCGCGCAATGCGCCTCTTCTTACGGGCGAATTGATCTGGCACATCATTTTGGTATCCGGCCTCTTTGTGATCGGCGTGTTCGGCATCTTCGCCTATGCCGTCTCCAAGGGCTATCCGGTTCCATTGGCCCAAACGATGGCGGTCAATATGCTCGTCGTGCTGGAAATCTTCCACCTCTTCTTCATTCGCAACATTCACGGAACATCGCTCACATGGGCTGCGGTGCGCGGGACACCTGCGGTCTGGTTTTCGGTCATCACGGTCACCGGCGCGCAATTTGCAATTACCTATTTCCCGCCGCTCCAGAAGGTGTTCGGAACACAGGGGGTTCCCTTCATTGACGGCATCCTTATCGTTGCAGTCGGCGGTGCTTTCTTCGTCTTGATCGAGATCGAAAAGCAAATGCGTCTGGCGTTTCGACGACCGACGCAATTGCCTTTCCTCTGATGCAGTGAATTATCAAATTTGGCCGTCAGGACCATTTTTTCCATTGTTCAGCCAAGGTATTGGCCGCGACTCAGCGGCTATCAGATCGGCGATCTATATTTGAAATTCGGTATATGAGCACCGGGTCGCGACAAGCAAATGCACCGTCCGACCCGCATATCTCGCTAAGTGTGGCGCACGCCCGAGGGGCTACAAATCATCTGCTTCGCGACCCGAAGACAGCACGCCGCCCAACCATGTTGACGTGTATCAGCCAGATCGCAGCTAACGAGCGGGAAACCGGCAAAGAAGCGAGCATTACGTATTCTTCCCGATTACAGGTCCCGCCACTGGTAGCCTATGTTCCTGAATAGCCCACTTCTGCCGGATCGCGCTTGAAGTGAACAAGCCCGCTTCATCCATGAAAAGGTCGTGTTAGATGTCCGCTCAAGCAATTTCACTTCCCACTACCCCCGGCCCTACATCTGTCATCGCTTGTGTGGGTGAAACACCGCGCGCCAAGACCATAGCTGCTGTCGGTGCCCAGCTGGCACAGATGCTTGATCTTCCGTTAACCTTGTTGCGTGTGATTGAGACAGTCGACGAAACTGGCCTTCGTCCCGACCCGCTCGAATGGGATCTGTGTCGTCATCAAGCGCGTCGTCAGCTTTCAAGACTGGCCGGAGATCTCGCGTTTCCCGACGATAAAATTGGACTGGAAGTAGCAGAAGGCGAGCGAGTCCAAGCCATCTGCCACCGTGCAAACGAGACGGGATCAATCCTTGTAATTGGCACGCCGGATAGCGACAACAGCTTTATCTGGAGCAGGGACACCGCGCAGAGGGTGTTAGAGGCGAGCACGGGACCAGTGTTACTGGTACCCGATAGAGCGGAGGTCTGCCAACGATCCTACGCGCGCATAATGGTACCTCTCGATGGCTCAAGTTATTCCGAGGCAGCGCTCGTTGAAGCGATACATCTGGCGCGCTGGACTGGTGCCGAATTGCTGCTCGCCCATGTCGTGCCAGAAGTTGCGATTACGCGCTTTGGCCCTCTGGAGTGTTCGGATGTAGAACTTCAATTGCGACTGAGCCGGCGCAATGAAAGGGCGGCATGCCACTTTCTCGAACGCACCCAACGTCATCTGATCGATCAGGGCATAAAGGCTCGCAGCCTGTGCCTTAACGGCGATGTGCGGACGATGCTTCAGCGCACGATTGCCGCCGAAAAGCCGGATTTGCTGATCTTTACCGCCCGCGGCCAGGGCGGTAAAAGTTGTCATGATCTCACAATCGGCAGCACTGCAAACTACCTGCTTGCACACCTAGACCAACCGGCCTTGCTGGTTCGATCCAGCCAAGCACTCGCGAAACGTCAGCAATCCCAGTCGTCCCAATTAGCAAGGCGGCCCACACCTGCATTTGCAGCCTGATGGGTCCAGACACATATGACCGGGTTGCCGCGAGGGCAGAAGAGACCGGCGAACTTCACGCTGCCTTCGATACTACTGGGCCGACTGTGGCTGTTCCGGCTTGGGTCGAGGTAAAAAACACCACGCGTTGGTTGCGTCGTGCACTGGAAGCAGCGTGTCAGGCCGAGCCAGCGTCGTCATCCGCTGCCGAATGGTTGCTTGACAACGCCTTTCATGTGCAGCGCGCAGTTTTGCTGGTCAAGCAGGATTTGCCATTCGGATTCTACCGTCAGCTGCGCCCAGCCGCCGACACGCGCGAACCGATGGCACTCGAACTCGCGCACGACATCATTGAAGCAACCCACTTCCAGCTTTCGCGCCAAGGCGTAATTACCTATTTGCAGGCTTATCAAAAGCACAATCCGCTCGATCTCGCCGAGCTTTGGGCGCTGCCGGTCATGCTGCGGATTGCCTGCATTGAGCGACTAACGACCGGGTTCAGCCAGCTATTCCCGGAGGTTTCAGCGCCTTTCCCAGCTAGCGCGTCCTGTCGGCGTTATGCTGATGGATCGGATCCTTCAGAATATGTATCGCGTGGCATCGCCAATCTCGGCGCCATTTCGAGAATCGCCTGGAAAGATGTTTTCGACGAGACCAGCCTGGTCGAACACATTCTCGCTCAAGACCCTTGCGGCATCTACAGTAGGATGGATTTCGAAACGCGGGACACGTATCGCCGCTCGGTCGAACGGCTGGCCCGGAACGGCACTGGACGTGAAGCCAGTGTCGCCGAAGCTGCGGTCAATCTGGCGACCAACGCAGATTCGGCACCAGCCAATCACGTCGGCCATTGGCTGATTGGTTCCGGTCTACCAAGTCTTGAGCACAAGATTGGTGCCCGTCCCAATTTGCCGCAGCGACTGGCCGACGGTTTACGCCGTTATTCCGGCACAGTGTACACAATAAGCTTGTTCCTGCTCGGCCTAGCAGGACTGATCGCGCCTGCTGTCTATCTGTCTTGGTCTGGCGCAAGTGGCTGGCAATGGGTGCTCGGTCTTGCGTTGTCTGCACTACCGTCGACGGTGCTCGCTGTGACTACATTCAACTGGCTGGTCACACTTATGGTCCCGCCGCGCACGTTGCCCAAGCTGGATTTTTCCAAGCGAATTGACCCAGAATGGACGACATTGGTGGCGGTGCCGGTAATCGTCGGAAAGCATGAGGAAGTACCCGCGCTGCTCAGACGCATCGAGGGACATTGGCTTGCAAATCCGGTCGCGCACGGCTTCGTATTGCTAAGCGATCCAGGCGATGCGTCGACAAAGCAGACGGCAGGAGACGCAGTGGTCGAGGAGGCGTTGCGCGAAGGCATTTCGGCACTCAACCGCCGTCACGGAAAGAGCGCTGGTGACGGCCCATTCACACTTCTCCATCGTGCGCGCCAATACAATCCGGCGCAAGGCTGCTGGATGGCGTGGGAGCGTAAGCGCGGTAAACTTGAGCAATTCAATCGCTTTCTTTTGACCGGTGACATTTCAGACTTCCCAGTCACCGTCGGACCAATCAAGCGTCTTATAGGCGCGCGCTTCGTGGTAACGGCGGATGCGGACACGCGATTACCTGCCAACACGGTTGCTCGCATGGCTGCGACGCTCGCCCATCCACTCAATCGCCCGCTATTCGATACCGCAGGACGCGTCGTTTCGGGATACACAGTGCTGCAGCCGCGAGTAGAGATCGCCCCGCTGAGTAGCGACAGCCATTTCGCCCGGCTGTTCGGTGGCGACACAGCCATCGACATCTATTCGCGGGCAGTAAGTGATGTTTATCAGGATCTTGTCGGTACTGGTAATTATGTCGGCAAGGGAATCTACGACGTTAGCGCGTTCGCTCGCAGCCTGGAAGGCCGTATCCCCGAGAACAACCTGCTCAGCCACGACCTGTGGGAGGGTCTGCACGGTCGAGCAGGGCTTGCGAGTGACATCATAGTCTATGAGAGCTTCCCCGCCAACTATGGGGAATATGCCAAGCGCTGGCACCGCTGGGTGCGTGGCGACTGGCAACTGCTGCCGTGGCTTTTCCCGTATGTGCCAGGTCAGGGAGGCACTCGTATCAAGAACCGGCTGTCGCTGTTCGACCGCATGCGTATCTGGGACACGATGCGCAGGAGCCTCGTTCCCGCGAGTGTGTTGATGCTGCTGCTAGGGGGATGGTTCCTGTTACCGGGAAATCCTGCAATTTGGACCCTGTTCGCCCTGCTGGCGCCGGCGGCCTATCTCTTCACAGACATTGTTTCAGGATTTGCTCGCGGCAAACGACGCGGGGTACTTACCGGCACATTCCGAACAGCGGGTGAGCATTTCGCACGCTCGGGCTTGTCGGTCGTGTTCTTAATCTCCGATACAGCGATTGCTGTGCACGCGATTGGAACAACGCTGCTGCGGTTGCGCCGAGGCACACAGTTGCTCGAATGGACGAGTGCGGCGCATGTCAGCGAGCAGATGCGTGAGACACATCCGCGCGTATCACATTGGCGCAGCATGTGGATGTCGCCAGCCGCTGCCGTTTTGATTCTCGCTGTGCTTGTTCTGGATTCACATGCTCTGCTTGTTGCGGCACCACTCCTCTTTCTCTGGTTCATTGCACCGGAAATCGCATGGTGGAGCGGACGAGAGACGAAATTCAAGGCCCAGACTTTAGACGAAGATGACAAGGAATTTTTGCGCCTTACTGCCCGGCGTAGTTGGCTGTTCTTTGAAAACCATGTTCGACCGGAAGACAACTGGCTGCCGCCCGATAATCATCAGGAAGAGCCCGTTGAGGCTACTGCCCGCCGTACTTCGCCAACCAATATCGGCATGATGGTTCTCGCTGCGCTCTCAGCATGGCGGCTAGGCCATCTCGGCGCAGCAGAGCTTACTGTAAGAATTCGCGAAATGCTTGACACCCTCGATAGGCTTGAGCACTGGCGCGGCCATATCCTAAACTGGTATGACACCGGCAGCCTAGCTCCCCTCGAGCCACGTTATGTCTCGACCGTCGATAGCGGTAATCTCGCTGTCAGCTTGGCAACATTGGCATGCGGTTGCGCAGAGATAGCAAAACGTCCGGCCTTCGAACCGGAGCGTTGGACGGGGCTAAGCGATTGCCTCGCGCTGATCGGACAATCTGTCGCGGCGGCACAACTCCCGGGCTCGTCGCATCTCATTACAAAAATTGCGCAGATGCGATTGGAAATTCAGGCAAATGCACATCGGCCTGACCTATGGCCTGGTTTACTCAATAGCTGTGAAGTCAAGATAAGGGACACTGGCCACGAGCTGAAACTGTTGCTTGACACGAAACACGCGGCTCCACCGGGCACGTTGCGCGATTTGCGGATCTGGACCGAAAGGACTGGGCATCATTTGCGGACGATGAAGCGCGATATGACCATGATCATGCCGTGGCTCGATCTGTTTGCAAAAGCGCCGCCGGAATGCAGAGAGCTGGCGAGCAAATTTGCCGCGTTGCTCGATCCCACATTGCCGTTGAACGCTTGCGGTCAACTGAGCACGGCAGTCGAAGAGTTGCGTCAAAAGGCTGAGCCGAAGCTGTCCACTGATGCCGCCAGACAATGGCTTGCTGCTCTGATGAGCAGGGTTAGACGGGGCCTTGCCTATTGGCGGCGGCTCGAAAGAAGATTGGACCTTATTGCCCGGCGCGCCACTGCTGCGGCCGACGGTATGGATTTCACGCCTCTTTTCGACCCGAACGAACGGCTATTCCACATCGGCTATGATCTTTCCGCTGATCGCCTCGATCAACACCATTACGACCTGCTCGCAAGCGAAGCCCGCCTCGCTAGCTTTTTCGCCATCGCCAAACATGAAATCCCGCCGGAGCACTGGTTTCATCTTGGTCGCCCAATCGTCAAGCGGCGCGGCGAACTGGCGCTGGTTTCGTGGAACGGGTCGATGTTCGAATATCTTATGCCCAGCCTATTTTTGCGCAGCGATCCGAAAACTCTGCTCGGGGAAAGCGACCGCAGTGCCGTAGACATTCAGCGACGTTATGCTGCGGCCCGGGGTACACCGTGGGGAATATCGGAGTCGGGCTTTGCCGCGACCGGTCCTGACGGAGCGTGGCGCTATAGAGCTTTCGGTGTTCCCGAGCTGGGACTGCGGAGAGGTCTTGCAGAGGATATGGTCATTTCGCCCTACTCCACCGCATTGGCACTTGCTGTCACGCCACGCGATGCCGTTGCCAATTTACGCGCTTTGGCCAAACTTGGCGCACTTGGCCAGTGCGGCTTTTACGAAGCACTTGATTTCACCGATGGACGCCGGATCGACGCACAGAAGTTCACACCGGTGCGCTCCTATATGGCGCATCACCACGGCATGAGCATAGCTGCTATCGCCAATGCGTTGTTTGACAACATATTTGTGGAGTGGTTTCACGCCGATCCGCGTGTCCAGACGGTCGAACTTTTGCTCAACGAGCGTGTCCCTTGGGAGCTACCGGCCGAAATCGAACGGCTGGAGCCTCCTGCGACGCCGTTGGCTGAAGGGATCGCAGTACCGCGTCCGCAACCTTGGGAGGCACTCCCGCAAGGCTTAACACCCCTTCACCTTCTGATTGGCAACGGACGGATGAAAACGCAGATTGCGTCGGATGGTAGCGGCATGACCGGGTGGAAAAACTATGCGCTCACACGTCCCGGTGAAGCGCAAGGTGGTAACGGGCATTTCCTTTATTTGCGTGATCTGGACAGCGGCGAGACGTGGTCGCCGACACCGGCTCCGTTGTTCGGCGGCGAGGATCGGCGAACGCTGTTTCATGCGCACAAGGCAGAGTTTCATTGCCGTATGTCAGAAATATCGACGACGCTGGAAGTACTTGTAGCGACTGCCGAAGATGTGGAGATTCGGAGACTTCGGCTGGTAAACGGGACACCTCGCCAGCGCCGGATCGAGGTTGCGAGTCATACCGAGATAGCCCTTGCGCCATCAGCAGAATGGCTGCGTCATCCTGCCTTTGCCAAACTGTTCGTCAAGACCGAAGCCCATCCGAGTCTCGACGCGCTGCTGTTCGAACGGCGAACGCGCAATCCAGGCGAATCGTCACCATTTATGGTGCAGCGTCTCACCGGGCGAGGACCGCAGGTGAAGCTGACAGGATGGGAAGTCGCGCGCAATTTGACGCGTGAAAGATACGGCGATGCAAGAAATTTTCCGCTTTTCGCCAACGGTCTCGGAAATTTGATTCAATATCCCCTCGACCCAGCCTCTGCCCTTCGTGCGGAAATTGTGCTGCCGCCGCATGGAGAGGTAGAGCTCGCTTTTGTCACAGCTGTTGCCACGTCACGCGAGGATGCTCTTGAACTCGCACGGCGTTATGGCTCGCTTGGTGCGCTTGACTGGGCCGAGCAGGACGTCGCCTTGCGCGCTGCGCGCGATCTTCACATGCTCGGCCTTGCACCGGACCGCATTGCTGACGCTCAGCTATTGTTCTCCGCACTCAACAGTCGACCTGGCCCATGTGAAAAGGATCCGGGAACAACAAGCCGGGATGAACTTTGGGCGCTCGGCATATCCGGCGATTTGCCGATATTGCTTGTCGAACTGCGTGAAGAATTCGGCCTCGATGAATTGCGCTTCTTGCTCGCAAGTCATTTGCATTGGCGCAGACGCGGCGCATCTGCAGATCTCGCTTTGCTCCATCCCGGCATGCCAGGCTATGTCGAGCCGATCCGCGAGCGCTTGCTCGATGCATTGCGCGATGCCGGCAGCCTTGAACTGCTCGGCGAACGCGGAGGTGTGCATATATTCGGCCGCGAACAGATTGAGCCGACGAAGCTCCAAGCGCTTCGCGCCGCTGCGCGGTCGAAACTGACCGAGGGAGCCGGATCGATCCGACGCCAGCTTGCATTGCTGTCCTCGCCGATATTGGTCAGCCCACCGTTTGTGGGCTTGGGACGCAGCCTGCAATTGCCGCCGAGGCGGGCCACACACACACCAAAATTGCATTTTGCCAACGGTTTGGGCGGCTTTACAGATCTCGGCGACTACCACATCGACTTGCAACGGGGCATGACAACGCCCGCGCCTTGGGTCAATGTGCTAGCAAACCAATCATTCGGTTCAATCGTCAGCGAGGCCGGTCTGGGCTGCACCTATGCGGGCAATGCTGGCGAGAATCGCCTTACCCCTTGGCACAATGATCCGCTCGCCGACCCTCAAGGCGAAGCCCTCTATTTACGCGATGAGGAGACCGGCACCATCTGGTCGGTATCCCCGTTACCAGCTGGCAGCGATAATGATTGTCAGGTCGAACATCGCATGGGTGAAACCGTATGGTCGTGCGAAAGCGAAGGACTCGTTCAGGAAATGGCATGCTCGGTTGCCGTCGACGATCCGGTGAAAATCATCCGCGTTACGCTCTCAAACCGGCTCAGCACGCCGCGTAGGATCACGGCGACTTATTTTGTCGACTGGCTGTTGGGCGCTGTTTCAGGCGAGCCGGGGCCTTATCGCAAATCATGGTACCGCGCCGACCTCCATGCCCTATTGGCCCAGAACCGCTGGCACCGCGACTTTGCCGGAAGAACAGCATTTCTTACATGCACTTTGCCGCCACACAGCCTTAGCACGTCGCGTCAAGAGTTCCTCGGCGGAGCCGAGGATTGGCGGCGACCACATGGTCTGACAATGTGGGAACTCGGCGATAGAGCCGCCAACTTTGGTGAGGATGCAGCAGCGGCACTACAGGTCCATGTCGATATACCTGCTGGCGGCATTGTGGAGTTTGCGTTCGTTCTTGGTCAGGCGGCTAATGAAGCCGAGGCTCAAGAACTGGTCTCGCGGTGGCGTTTCCCATTGCACATCGCCGCTGAACCAGGGCGATTGGCGCAATTGTGGAGTGACCGTTTCAGTTCGATCAAGGTTTCAACTCCGGACCCAGCTTTCGACCTTATGGTCAACCGTTGGCTACCTTATCAGGCAATCTCCTCAAGGCTGTTTGCCCGCGCTGGCTTTTATCAGGCAGGCGGAGCCTTCGGTTTTCGGGATCAGTTGCAAGATGTCCTCGCATTGTTGCTCACAGAAACATCGCTGGCGCGCGAACAGATATTACGTGCGGCCGCACATCAGTTCGAGCAAGGCGATGTGCTACACTGGTGGCATCCGCCGCACGGTCGAGGCGTTCGCACACGCTATTCAGACGATCTCTTGTGGCTGCCGCACGCTGTTGCGCGCTATGTCGAAGCAACGGGAGATCTGGAACTGCTCAACGAGCGCGTGCCTTTCCTGCAGGCAACTGAATTGAGCGCTGAGGAACATGACCGGTATGCAGAATTCCCGCAGGGCGAAGTGGCAAGCGTCTTCGAACATTGTTTGCGGGCCTTCGACCGGTGTTGGAAGCTTGGAGAGCATGGTCTCCCCCTGATCGGCGAAGGCGATTGGAACGATGGGATGAACCGTGTTGGGGTCGGTAAAAAGGGGGAGAGCGTTTGGCTCGGCTGGTTCCTGGCCGCCACGATCCGTTCTTTCGGCCTAGCGGCGGATCGCGCAGGGCATCATGAGTTTGCTAAACGTTGGTTCCCACGTGCCAGCAAGCTTGTTGCCGCCATCGACCGTCACGCGTGGGATGGCGCGTGGTATATCCGTGCTTTTGATGATCTTGGTCGGCCTTGGGGCTCGAAGAGCAATGAGGAATGCCGGATCGATTCTCTCGCTCAATCCTGGGCGATCATCGCCGGAGGTGCCGACCATGCGCGGGCCAAGGTCGCATTGGATTCCGCTTTTACAGAACTCGTCAGAGCGGACGACAATATCGTTCGGCTGCTTGATCCTCCTTTTGGCGATACACCGCGCGACCCCGGCTACATCAAGGCTTACCCCCCTGGCATCCGGGAAAACGGTGGCCAGTACAGCCATGCCGCGGCCTGGCTTGGCATCGCGGCGGCGATGGTGGGAGACGGGGATCGGGCCAAGCTGGTGTTCGATCGGCTCAATCCTGTCCGGCATGCTGCAAGCAAAGAAGATACCGAGCGCTACTTGATCGAGCCCTATGTTGTGGCTGGTGATATCGGCGGAACCGATCCGCATTGCGGTCGCGGCGGATGGAGCTGGTATACCGGTGCCGCATCCTGGACATGGCGACTGGCAGTAGAGTACATATTGGGTGTTCGTCTTGTCGATGGCAAAATAGCACTTTCGCCATGTTTGCCAGCCGGTTGGGCAGGTTTTTCGGTCACCATGTGCGGCCAGGGAGAAATTGAGATTTCTGTCGAGCGAGGACTCGTTGGTCGGTTTGAAATCGACGGCAATCCCAGTGAACAAACAACGACAATTGCATTTCCCGGTCCTGGCAAAGTTCGGCGTGCGCTATTGATTATACCGACGCAGGCCTGAAATTTATCCCCCGCCAGCACCAGTGGCACACGCGGCGGCGTCAGCAATGACCGTGGGGGCAAGGCCCGCCGAAGGTAGATTGCTAATATCAGCTTCAGGATCTCGCACGGCCTCCCCAATAGCCTGTTGTTTAAGTTCCAGCCTGAATTCAAGATGTGACCAGGCTTCCAAAGGATGGAGGACGATCATTCGAACAGCCCATTGCTGCGCAAGCACTAACGCTCGATCGACTGCTCGATCCGGCTCCGCGCCGAGAGTCTGATTCAAAATTATCTGATGCAATTTCATTGTCTTGCGAACATCTGGATCGAGGCGATGAACAGCCATGCGGTTGCCGAAGCGATGGTTAGCTCGAAATCCTTGGCGAGGCGGCGGGAAGCACGGCGGAAGCATCCACCACGGCAGGCCGCCACGCAGCAGATACAGGATCGCCTCGACAATCCGCCTGAGCGGCCATTTGCGCGGGCGCCCCACATGCGCGAGGGTGGCGGAAAGAACGGCTCCAGCAGCGCCCATTCTTCATCGGTCAAATCGCTTGGCAAAGCCAGGTCCGCACGGGCAAACTGAACCCGAGTGGTGTCGGTCCATATTGTTGATCTCCGGAAGTTTGTTGCAAAACCCCAGAATCAGCGATCAGGCATGGCGTCAAGCTAACCTACTGATACAAATCAACTTAATTTCGGATCAGGCTCTTAGGGCCCGAGCCTAGTACCAAAATCTGCGGCTCGGCTCTAATCCCAGCTTTTGGGAAAGCTGGGGATCATGTCTGTGGCTATGGTGAATGGTAGCACCCGGGGCACGATAAACTATAACTTAGGAAGCCTTTTGGTGACCGTGACGGATTGGATGACTGCGGTGTCCGTCGAAGCGAACGGCACGAAACGATCAACCACGGCTTGAAGCTCTTGTACATCACATACCACCACTTTTGTTAGAAAGCAGTCTTCCCCGGTGACGCGATCCGCTTCGACAACCTCCGGCGTATCGATGAGCATCTGCTCAACTCTTCTCACTTCACCTGGTCTCGCGTGCATCCGGACATACGCAGCAATGCCAAGTCCGAAAGCTTTGGGATCGATCATAACCGTGTAGCCGCGAATAGCGCCTGCATCTTCAAGCTTGTGAATACGTTCGGTCACGCTGGGGCCGGACATATCGATCTTTTCCGCAAGCTCGCGAACGGTCATACGGCCATTTTCGATCAATTCCGCGATTATCGCTCGATCGGTCTTGTCGAACTGCCGGATTACATAGCGGCTTCGGTTCATAATTCACCCCTAGCTGGATGACGCCAGCGGGGCCTTGTGATTGCGAAGGCAAATGTTCGAATTTGCCTTATTTATTCAGGTCCAGTCAGAGAATCGACCGACCAGGATCGCATCCAGCGATGAACAAAGTGTCCGCAGGATCAAGGTTGAAGGTCAAAAGCCATTACCAGCATCGCTTGTAGAGTCGAAAGGTCAGAAACGCCTTTTTCAAACCATAGCTGACCGGGTGCCCCGGCAGCTATCAATAGTTCAATATTAAATCGGCAATTTCTTGATCGAAATCAACAAATCGGGAGCCGTATTCTATGAACTGCGGGACGCAATACAGTCTGACAGCCAGAATATTTGAGGGACACCTCGGATGACCTATTCTACGGCTGCCTTGCTTGCATTGGCGTCGCAATGCGCACCAAGCGTTGCACCCGAAACGGTGCTGGCCATAATTCAGACTGAAAGCAGCGGCCAACAATTTGCCCTCAATGTCAACGGAGGGCGACAGCCGGCCCGCCAAACCAACGCCGCCGATGCCGCAACTATTGCCCGCAGTTACGTGGCGGCAGGATATTCCGTCGATCTGGGGCTTGGTCAAATCAACTCGCGCAACATGCGCTGGCTTGGCCTGACCTGGGAGACCGTATTCGACCCCTGCACCAATGTCGCGGCCTTGGCCCGTGTCCTCACCACAAACTACAATGCGGTGAAAGCCGGTCGTGATCCGCAAACCGCCCTTCGGGTCGCACTCTCGATGTATAACACGGGCAGCCAGACACGCGGTTTTCGCAATGGCTATGTCGCCAAGGTCATTGGCAACGCAGGCGTCGCGGACACTGGCCTGACATATGCTCAGGCCTTGCCGACAATTGCCGTTGCCCCGCCGGCAAGTGCTGATCTGCGAGAGGCATTGATCTCTGAAAACACAGCGCCCCAGGAAAGGCTCCGCCCGGCTCCACCTCCCAAGTGGAACGTCTTCGAGCGCGCCGCCTACGAACGGGAGACGCAAATCCTCTCTGAGATTGAAAGGCCCAGCATATGAATATCATCCTGAAAGCCGGGCGCGGAGTTGGCATGTGGCGCACATCCTGCGCGGCACGATTCAACAGGCTGCCCAAGACAACGCAAAGTGCAATCATCTGGAGCGTGGCGCTGTTGGCGGCGATGCTGGTCATGCTCGCAAACCCCGACCCTGCCTATGCGCAGAATCTGGAGAGCTTCGCGAGCAACGTGCGCGGGCTGCTTTCATCGACCCTGCTCCGCACGCTCGCCGTGATCGCCGTGATCGTCACCGGCTTGCTCTGGTTTACGGGCCGGGCTTCAACCGCAGTGCTGGTCACGGTGATCATCGGGATCGCCATCGTCTTTTCGGCGGACGCGATCGTCGGCGCGATTGCCGGATAGCGCCATGAATGACGATACCGAACATCCGGTCAAGAACACCCTGTTCCTCGCGGTGACACGCCCGGCGCTTTGGGCGGGCATTCCAATCGAGGCAGCGGTGTTGCTGCTCATTTCAAGCGCCTCGGTGCTGATCTGGAGCAACAGCCCGGTCTATGCCACGCTGGTGGTCGTATTCGGCTATTCGATCTCACGGCTGATCGTCCGCCACGACGTCAATGCCTTCCGCCTGCTGTTCCTTTGGGGGCGAACAAAGCTCGGCAATCGCAACCGCGCGTTCTGGGGCGGAAGCAGCTATTCGCCGCTGCCTCTGGCAGGCCTTCGCCGAAAAGGCTTTGGCCGTCATGGCTAAGCTGCTCCCCTCGACAAATGCGGTGCCGCTGAAAGTGGCGCAGCGAGAGGCAGACCCTGCCAAATTCCTGCCCTATGCGCGGCATTTGAACGAAGACATGGTGGCGCTGGATTCCGGCGACATCATGCTGACTTTCGAGCTGCAAGGCCGTGCGTTCGAGACCGCCGACGTCCGCGACCTCAACGACTGGCATACCAAGCTCAACGGGTTGCTGCGCAACCTCCATGACGAGCGGCTGTCGATCTGGACCCATCTTATCAGAATGCGGGTCGATCAATATCCCGGAGGCACCTTCAAATCAGGGTTCGCGGCCAATCTCGACCGCGCCTATTTCGGGAGGATCAACCGCGAGCGGATGTTCATCAACCGCTTCTTCGTCACATTGGTAATCCGCCCAGGTGCCACGGGCAGCGACAAGATCATCCAGTTGTTCAAACGTCGCGTTTCCAAAGTGGTGCGGCAAGGACCGATGCTCGATGAGGCGCTGGTCGAGCTGCTCGATGACAAGGCGCGCGATTTCGAGAAGCTGATGTCGCGCTGCGAACCGCGCCGCTGCGCGACCTACGAACATCGCGGCCTGATGTTTTCGGAAACGATGGAAGTGGCCGACATGGTGATGACAGGTCGCCACCGCCGCGTTCCTGTCGTGCGCGGGCATCTCGGCGGCGCTCTCTATCGCTCGCGCACCATCTTCGGCGCGGAAACCATCGAAGTGCGCGATGCCGATGCTTCGGCATTTGGCGGGATCTTCGGCATCCGCGAATATCCCGCCCAAACCACGCCGCGCCAGTTCGAGGCACTGCTGTCGGTCGATTTCGGGTTCGTGCTGACGCAGAGCTTCACTTTCCTCGGGCGGGCCGCTGCGACCGAAAAATTCCGGCTGCGGATGACGCAGATGGAAAATGCCGGCGACCGCGCCGTGAGCCAGGCAGATGCGCTGATCGAGGCGAGTGACGATCTGATGTCGAACCGCTTCGTGCTGGGCGATCATCATTTCACGCTCGCGGTCTATGCCGATAGCGTCAGAGCGTTACGCGATCATATGTCGGTCGCAAGGGCTGCGCTTGCCGATACCGGCATGGTGGCAGCCCGCGAAGGGGCGGCGCTTGAAGCGGCCTATTGGTCGCAGCTCGTCGGCAATTTTGCTTGGCGCGCCCGGCCCGCACCAATCACCTCGCTCAACTTCGCAGCTTTCTCCCCTTTCCATACATTCCCGGCAGGAAGTGCCAACGGTAATCATTGGGGGGATGCAATTGCCCTACTCAAAACCAATGCCCGCAGCCCGTATTTCTTTAATTTCCACAAAGGTGATCTCGGCCACACCCTCATCATCGGGCCATCGGGCGGTGGCAAGACCGTACTGCTCAACTTCCTGATGGCGCAGACCGAGAAGACCGGCGCACGGCAGATATTCATCGACAAGGACCGCGGCGCGCAAATCTTTGTGCAGGCAAGCGGCGGCACCTATCTCGCCCTTCACAACGGCGTCCCGACCGGCTTTTCCCCGCTCAAGGCGCTGGCCAACAAGGCCGAGGACAAAACGTTTCTGTCGCTGTTCATCCGCCAGCTCGTCCGCGCGGACGGCAAACCGATTTCGGTCCAGGAAGAACGGCTGATCGAAGACGGTATCAATGCCGTAATGAAGCTCGACGTTGCTGATCGTTCGCTTAGCGCGCTCCGCTCGATGCTTGGCATGAAGGATGCTAGCGGCGTCGGTGCACGGCTCGAAAAATGGACGTCTGAAGGATCGCTTGGCTGGGTGTTCGACAATCCGGCGGACTCAATGACGCTCGACGCGCGGTTCATGGGCTTCGACATGACCGACTTTCTCGAAAATGCTGACATTCGCACGCCGGTCATGCTGTATCTGTTCCACCGCATTGACCAGCTCCTCACCGGCGAGCGGATGGTGATCTGCATCGACGAATTTTGGAAGGCACTTGGCGACGAGGCGTTCCGCCGCTTCGCCCAGGACGGCCTCAAAACCTACCGCAAGCGCAACGCGGTGCTGGTGTTCGCCACGCAGTCACCTGCCGACGCGCTCAAGAGCGACATCAGCCATTCGATTCTTGAACAGGTCGCCACCAAAATCCTGCTGCCCAACCCGTTCGGGGCGCGGCGCGATTACGTCGAAGGCTTCGCGCTGTCCGAAGCCGAATTCAAACTAGTGCGCGAGGAGCTTGCGCCCGAAAGCCACAAGTTTCTGGTCAAGCAAGGCCATGACAGCGTCGTGGTGGAACTCGATCTTGCCGGTCTCGATGACGAACTGGCCGTGCTGTCGGGTCGTGCGGAAACCACTGCCGTTGCTGACGAGATTATTGCCGAGGTGGGAAGCGATCCCGCCGTCTGGCTCCCGCTCTTCCACCGTCGGAGGCGTCCTAGCTGAACTGAAAGAAAGGTAAGTCGATGAAGAATTTGACCAAAGCACTGAGCGCAACATTGCTGTTCGCGGCCCCATTGCCAGCATTTGCGCAAGGTATGCCTGTCCATGACAGCGCAAGTCTGGTCCAGCAAATCAACGCCGTCAGGCAAGCGCTTCAAGTTGTCGCTCAGGGCAAGCAGCAAATAGCCGAGGCCCAAAAGCTCTATCAGGATTTGAACAAGCTCACCGACATTCCGGCGCTGGCACAGCAGCTCAAATCCGATGCCTTGCGCGAACTCGACATATCGGGCGGCTCGCTCGAAGGCTTTGGCAACGGCAATCTCGATGTAGTCGGCGCGGGCCGCGCCAAGGCCGATGCGGTGTATCGCGATCTGCTTGGGCAGTTGGGCCTTGCCGGCTCCGAACAATCCCGCACGGCTTATGATCTCAATGCTCGCAACATTGGTATCAATGCCGGTCTCGCCGAGAATATGGGCGCTGCCGTCACGGCGCGGGCGCAAGGTCTCGACCAATTGCGCAGCCGCTTGGGCAGCGCGGTAACGGCGAAGGAAGTGGCGGACCTGACGGCACGGCTGCAACTTGAATCCGCCGCGATGCAGAACGACCAGCTCCGCTTGCAGGCCATTGGCTTGCAGCAAGAGGCGCAGGAACGCCATCGCGCGGCCGAAGGGCAAGCGGCCCTCGCCCAAAAGCTCGACGCAGCAAGCCGCTACTATCGCGGGCAATGACGATGCGGACAGCGATCATCTGCACGGGGCTTCTGTTGGCGGGGTGTGGTAGGTCCACACCCCAAGCCGACATGCCGGCCCGGACATGGCGATACTATGTCGCCAATCCTGGCGAGATCGAGCCGATGCAGAAGATTTGCCGGGAGTGGGCAGGCTCAAATGCCCCTTCGGACACGCAACCTGCCGTCGTCACCACCAACTGCCGCGCGGCAGCATTCGCCAAATCGCAAATAACCGCCAAGCCCAAGGATTGAGCATCCGATATGGATTTCAGCGATCATGTTTTCACCACGATGTTCGATGCGCTCAACAATGCGCTTGCGGGCATCGTGGGGAAATACGCGGCCGTGATCGGCATCGTTTCCCCCGCACTGCGCATCGGGATCGTGATCTACATCTCGCTGCTCGGCTATGCGATCATGCGCGGCGCGGTCCAATATCCATTCCGTGAATATGCCTATCGCGGGTGCCAGCTCGCATTTCTCTATTTTGCCGTGACCTCGCTCTACGGAAGCCAGATCGGCATGTTCGCGCTAGGCGGTCTTCCCAGCCAGTTCGCCAGCGCGCTGGGCGGTTCGGACGTCGGCGGCCTTGGCGGATATTATGACAAGCTCGCAGGAACCGGTTTCGAGACTGCCAACACGATGCGCAAGATCGCGGCCGATTATCAGCAAACCCAAGGCACGCTCCCCGACATAGGATGTGCGGTCTTTTCCGGCTTTCTCGTGGTGATGGTGATCGTCGCCACCTTGCTCTGCGCGGCCATCGGCTTCGTGATCAGCGCCTTCGGACTATTTGCACTCGCCCTATTGTCGGTCGTCGGGCCATTGTTCGTGGCGGCTTTGCTGTTCGAATCCACGCGCGGCTATTTCTTCGCCTGGCTGGGGGCCTGCATCAACTATCTGATGCTGATCGTGTTTGCGCTCGTGCTGACATTGTTCCTGACGCAGACCGGCGATGCAATCATCGCCACGATTTCCGAGAATGACGAAATCGGCATGGCCGCGATCAAGGCGCTGGCCTTCTACGCGCTCGGCTTCTTTTTCTTCCTGCAAATTCCGATGCTGGCCGCTTCGCTGGGCGGCGGCGGGCCTGCACTCGCCAATCAATTTGCATCGGCCATTGCAGCGGCGGGCGGGTTCGTCGCCGGGCGCGGTGCTACGGGCGCTCAAGCGACCAGCCGCGCCATCGAACGCGGCTTTGCCCGCGGCATCGCGCGGATGCGGACATCTGGCTCGGTCAGCCGTGGAACAACATAAAAGGACAGGCTCATGGGTAAGCGTATCATAGGCATCTTGGCGGCACTGGCGCTGATCGCGCCCCTTAATCCCGGAATTGCCGCATCGAAATCGCCCAAACTGGCCAAGTGCGATGGCAAGCAGCGCCGCCCGGCCAATCCCTATGGTTCGATCCTGCCAAGCGTCGATCCTTTGGGCGCAAATTCCACACCGGCAGGCCAGACGCCAGAACGCAAGGGCGTCGAGGTGTTCCCCGGCAACGCCCCCGACGCACCAAAGCCCGCAAAACCGGATGGCAGATCAGAGCGCCAAGTGCCGCCGATCAGTAGCCTGTCCCCATCAACCTCCAACCAGAGCTGCTAAGCGTCATGGCGGGCGGCGTTACCGATAAGGATGATCTCAAAACCTATTTTGCGGAAGCCGCTAGCTGGGACCACGACCGCCTGATCGCGGCCAATCGCTCGAAGAGGCTGGCGTGGATGGCTGCGGCGGTCGCAAGCGGCCTTGCCATCACCGGGGTTGCTGCTGTGGTGGTGCTGACGCCGCTCAAGACTGTCGCGCCCTATGTCATCACCGTCGATAAGGCGACCGGCGCGAGTGAGATAACCTCACCGATGTCCGGCGATAAGCAAATCACCTATAACGAGGCCGTCGCCAAATATTTCCTCGCCGATTATGTCCGTAACCGCGAGGGCTGGATACCGCAGGCGCGACAAGAGTTCTTCGAGGGCGTTCTGGCGATGTCGTCACGCGAAGAGCAAGCGCGGTGGACGGCCTTTTACAGCAAGGACAATCCCAAGTCGCCGCAATCGGTTTTCACCGATCTCGATACGGTGTTCATCGCGATCAAGTCAGTCACCTTCGTTTCTGCGAAGGTTGCGCAGATACGCTTCACCAAGACGCTTCAGCGCGGCTCCGTCGTGACTGACACTCCCGCCATTGCGACCGTGACTTACGACACGACCGATACGCCGACGACTGAGCAGCAACGATTCAAAAACCCGTTGGGACTGGAGGTGCAGACCTACCGCGCCGATCTGGAGGTAACACAATGAAAAGAATGAGCTGCCTAACGGCAATTGCGCTGCTGCTTACCAGCGAACCGGCACTGCCTGCCGAAACCCCGCACCCAACGGCACAGGACAATCGCATCCGCGAAGTAATCTACAGCGACACCCAGGTTTTTCGCATCGTCGGCGTGTTCCGCTCCGCCACCCAGATCGTATTTTCGCCCGGCGAGCGAGTCGAACATGTCGCGCTTGGCGATACGGTGTCATGGGAAGTCGCTCCGGCAGAAAACTCGCTCTTTATCAAACCACGCGAGCTTGCGGGGGCCACCAACCTGATCGTTATTACCCGGTCCAGCACGGGCAATCGCACCTATACATTCGAGCTGTCGGCAAGGCGCGAGGCCATCGGTGCGCGTTCGCCTGACACATTCTTCAAGGTCGTGTTCCGCTATCCGCGCGAAGAAGCCGCCGCTGCACAAGCGGCGGCAACGCAGGCCGCCTACACCCAGGCCGTTGCGTTGCAAGCAGGCGCGATCCGCTCGGCGCTTGATCTCGCTGTCCTCGAAGGCAAGCGCAATTTGAGCTACTCGGTGCAAGGGTCGCCCGCGATCCAGCCTTCCGAAATCACCGATAACGGTCAATTCACGGCGCTGCGCTTCCCCAATCAACGCGAACTTCCGGCATTCTTCGCGGTCAATCCAGATGGCAGCGAAAGCATCGTTCCCTTCGATGTCAGGGATGAGTTTGTCGTGATTCACGGCGTCTTTTCTCAGCTCCGCCTGCGTCGCGGCAGAGAGGTGCTGTGCGTGTTCAACGGAGCCCGTGATTTTTACGGCCGTGACCCGAGGACGGGAACAGCATCCAGCATTGTCGAACGCACGCCAAGTCAAGAAAATGGGGAGCCAAAGTGATGGCCGAAATGTCAAAAGGCGAGCGCGCAACCGTCGATCAAACCCCCGACCCGCAGGACATTGACCGCGCCCCGGCAACCGAACGTGCCAGCAAAATGCCGTCGATACCCGGCACAGCAATGGACCCGAAAAAGATGATCGGCTTTGCCGCTGCTGCCGGAGCCATCATGTTCACGGTGCTGGCGCTTGGGACCGGCCTGACGGGCAACTCCACGCTTCCTCCGGTCAAGCCCAAACCGGCTCTCGAACCCGCGCAATATGATCCCGCAAGCGTTATCGCGCCGACGCTCGCGGGTGCAGCGACTGATCCCAATGCACCAATTGGCGTGGGAGAACCGATTGTCCCCGCAATTGGTGCCGGGCCGGGGTCATCGCAGATTCCTCCGCCCGCCGCACAGCAAGTCCGCCAGCCATCGCAAGCCGAAGCGCTCCGCGAAGCGGCGCGGCGATCATCGCTGATTGCCTATGGCGGCGAACGTGACAGTGGCAGCGCGGGCGTTCGATACAGCGATAATGGCGGTGCGGCATATGCCGGACGCCAACCTTCGCAGCCGTCAACCAATCTCGATACGCTTCGTCAGGCATCGGTAATCGGACAGGTGCAGGCCCGCCCGCTCCCCGATCGCAATTTCCTGATAACAGCCGGCAGCTTCATCCCCTGCGTCCTGCAATCCGCGATGGACTCAAGCCAGCCCGGTTATGTGAGCTGCATCGTCCCCCGCAATATCTACTCCGACAATGGCCGGGTCGTGCTGATGGAAAAAGGCACGAAGATCGTTGGCGAATATCAAGGTGGCCTCAATCGCGGCCAATACCGGCTATTCGTGCTGTGGACGCGCGCCGTCACCCCGCGCGGCATCGCAATTGATGTGGCTTCACCCGCTACCGATGCGCTCGGTCGCGGCGGGATGGATGGACGGGTCGATAACTTTTTCTGGCAACGCTTCGGCACCGCGTTGCTGTTCAGCTTGGTCGAAGATGCGGCGACTGTCGGCTCGGAAGCGATAGGAAACAGCGCATCCAATACCACCCGCGTTCCATCCGATGCGGCTTCGACGATCCTGCAACAAAACTCCCAGATCAAGCCGGTTTTGCGCAAAAATCAGGGTGAAGATGTCGGCATCACCGTCGCCCAGGATTTCGATTTCTCGACCGTTTACGGCCTCAGTCTCAAATAGTGGCTGCTCGGGGAAAATAATGGCGGCTCCGGGCAAAAATACCGCTGTCCTCGACAGCGTGACTGCGCCCTTACGCAAATATCTCGATGACGAGCGTGTGACCGAACTCGTCATCAACCGACCCGGCGAAGTCGGCATTGAACGCCGTGGAGGCTGGACATGGGAAAGCGAACCAAGTCTCGATTTCAAGAATCTGATGGCGTTGGCGACGGCTGCGGCGGCGTTCACTTCGCAGGACGTTACCCGCGAAAATCCCATTGTATCGACAATCTTCCCAACCGGCGAACGGGTGCAAATCATCGTGCCGCCCGTCGTCCCAGATGAAACCGTGTCGGTCACGGTGCGCAAGCCATCGACCGTCACGATGACGCTGGCGGATTTCGAGGCGGCGGGGCTGTTCAGGGAAACGCGCATAGCTGAAAAACAGGTGTCGGCCCAGGAGCTGGACTTGCTCACGTTGCTCAAAGCAGGCCGCCATGTTGAATTCTTCGACGGCGCAGTGAAGGCGCGGCTCAACATCCTGATCTCCGGCGCGACCGGATCGGGAAAGACCACGCTGTCCAAGGGATTGATCCAGCTCATCCCGCCAGAGGAACGGTTGCTGACGATCGAGGACACGCGCGAACTGATCGTCCCGCACAAAAATGTGGTCCACATGCTCTATGCCAAGGACGGCCAGGGCACGGCCAATGTCACGGCAAAGCATTTGCTCGAAAGCGCGCTGCGGATGCGCCCCGACCGTATTTTGCTCCAGGAATTGCGTGACGGGACGGCGTTCTTTTACCTGCGCAACGTGAACTCCGGCCATCCCGGCTCGATCACGACCATCCATGCCGATTCCGCCGAACTGGCGTTCGAGCAACTGACCTTGCTGGTCAAGGAAAGCGAAGGCGGCTCCGATCTGGCGCGCCGCGATATTCGCGCGCTGCTCAAAATGCTCGTCGATGTCGTCGTCCAGACCAAGAAAACCGATGGCGAGTTTCGCGTGACGGAGATCTATTATGACCCAGAGAGCAGGCACCTCGCCTGACGGCGGGGCGGCACGATTGCTGATCGCCATCCCGCTTGGGGCTGTGATCGCGCTCGCCATTGCCAGTATGATTGGTTGGGTGGTGCTGGGCCTTCCGGTGGCGGCTTATGACCCACTCAAAATGCCTCAATTTGTCTGGTATTATCGTGGCGATCCACACGTCGTGAAGGCGATGGCGGGTGGTTTGGTGGGCAGTCTCACGCTGCTCGCTGGGCTGATCTATGCCCTCTGGGCGCGCGGTGCGCCTCTCCACGGCGCTGCACGTTTTGCCAATGAACGTGAACTCAAACGGCATGGTTTCCGTTCGGCCTCTGGCATACTCGTCGGACGTAAGGGCGGGCGCTTCCTGACCTTTGGCGGGAGCGAGCATGTCCTTGTCGAAGCGCCAACCCGTTCGGGTAAAGGCATTGGCATCGTCATTCCCAACCTGCTGACATGGGCTGGTTCCGTCGTCGTTCTCGACGTCAAACGCGAAAATTTCGATGCGACTGCGGGGTTCCGCGCGCATTATGGCCAGCAGGTCTTCCTGTTCAACCCGACTGACCGGCAGGGACGCACCGTGCGCTATAACCCGCTCGCCTATATCGACCGCAGCGACCCCGACGATGTGATCATCGAGCTGCAAAAGATCGCAACGATGCTGTTCAACGTGCCAGAACGCGGCGAAGCCTTTTGGGCAAATGGCGCGCGGACAGGATTTGCCGGTGTCGGAGCCTGGCTCGCTGAAACAAGCGACGAACCGCTGACGATGGGCGCAATTTACCGCCATCTGACCGAAGGCGATGCGCGCAGCTTCTTCAAAAAGGAACTGGTCATTCCCAAACTCAGCCTGTCCACGGGATGCCGAACGGCACTCACTGATTTTGCCGGTGGTTCCGACAACAGCTTTGCCGACATCAAGAAGACCATCACCAATGTCCTTGGCCTATGGCTCAACCCTCTTGTGGATGCGGCAACGTCCGCGAGCGATTTTGATCTGCGCGATCTGCGAAAGCGCCACATTTCAATCTATCTCGGTGTTTCACCTGACGAACTCGACCGCATCGCTCCGCTCTACAACTTGCTTTTTCAGCAACTGATTGACCTGAATGTCCGGGAATTGCCCAACGAAACTACCCCAGTCCCCGTGCTGGTCATCCTCGATGAATTCGCCCGGCTTGGCCGCGCATCGGTCCTCGCCAGCGCCTTTTCCTACGTCGCTGGCTACGGCATCCGCCTGCTCCCGGTGATCCAGTCTCGCTCGCAATTGCGCGGTGTTTATGGTGAGCATTTGGCCGATGAAATCGTCGCCAACTGCGGGGTTGAAGTCGCTTTCACACCTAAGGAACTTCGTGTTGCAAACGAGCTGTCGGATCGCATCGGTTATGTCGGGCAGGAGAGTGTCACCCGGTCCCTCACGATAAACGGCCTGCTCGCCAACCGATCAAAATCAATTTCCGATCAGCGCCGCGCCTTGCTGCTGCCCCAGGAGCTGATGCAATTTCCGACGGACAGACTGCTACTGCTACGGGGCGGTATCCCGCCGATCATCGGCACCAAGATTTTCTACTACAAGAGCCGCTTCTTCAAGAATCGGGCATTTCCGCCGCCTGTGGTGTCGGCGCTCGAAAAACAAACTCTCGTGGCACTTGCTCCCACACCGTTCCGCGACATGACCGATGAAGAGGCAGAGGGAAACCCCGCCTATCCGCTGACGCCGGACGACATCCGCACCGAAGACTATCCGAGTTTCTGTGCCGATCTCCTGACTTTGGATCGTCACGGCAACGCAAGCATCATCATAGAGGAAGGCGATGAAAATGGCTGATGAACTTGAAGGAAGCGTGCCTTCGGGGCGCAGCCGGCCAACTGAGCCGAAGCAGGCCAAGCCCAAGCAGGTCACGGCGAAGGCTGCCCCGGAAAAACCAAAGCGCAAGTCCGAGCCGCCCACAATCACCGACGACCTGACCGGCAAATTTCTGCGCGTCGGTAACAAGCTCTATCGCACCTCCGACGACAAGACCCCGATCGTGCGGATCGCGGGCGATCGGCTCAAGACCAGCAATATCGACGCCCTTCCCGACATCATACGGATTGCCAAGGCGAACGGCTGGACGTCAATCAAGGTAGGTGGTGGCGACACGTTCAAGAAGGCGGCATACCTCGCCGCCGCCGCGCAAGGGCTGGCGGTCGAGAATTATAGGCCAACCAAGGTAGTCCAGGCCGAAGCCGACCGTCTCCGAGAAAGGATCGCCGAACGAGAAAAACGTCGAGAGGGTCAGAAGGCTGGCACGAAACCGCCGCAGACCGAAGGTGAAATGAGTAAGCTCAAAGCCCTCTCGGATCGATTCCTGCGCCAATCACACGCCGAGAATGCCCGTGACCCAGACCTGCGCCGCGCGCAAAGTCTGGTTGCCCAGACCATTTCGATCACCCGCGCGAAATATCCTGACGATCCGGCCAAGGCGACAAAGGAGGTCGAAGCCAGACGCCAGGAGGTTGCGCTTCGCATCGCCAAAGGCGACAAGATCGCCGTCATTCAGGTGCGGAACCAACAGGCTCAAAGAGTGCGCGACATCACGCAGGAACAGGCGTTGCAGCGTGATGGCCGATCTCGCTAGGCCGCTGAATATGCCGCCGGTCAAGATTGATTGTTCCTTGCAAATCAAAATCAATGGTTTTAATCTGCAAGGATGATCGAGCGATACATTATTCCCCGTCTGAACCAAGCCCTTGGCCGTCAGGCATCGGTGGCCTTGATCGGACCGCGCCAAGCTGGAAAAACCACGCTGGCCCGTGCGATTGGTGACAGTCGGCCATCGGTCTATCTCGATCTTGAAGCAGAGCGAGATCGCGCACGGCTGGCTGATCCTGATGACTTTCTCAAACGCCATGCCGATGAACTTGTCATTCTCGATGAAATCCACCGGATGCCCGCGTTGTTTGAAGAGTTGCGGGGGATCATCGACGAAGGCAGGCGCGCGGGCAAACGAACCGGGCGATTCCTCATGCTCGGGTCAGCGGCCATCGACCTGCTCCGCCAGTCGAGCGAGAGCCTTGCGGGCCGAATCGAATATGTCGAACTCGCCCCCATTACTGCCATCGAATGTGCTGACGACTTAGGCGTCATGTCGCTGTGGTTGCGCGGTGGGTTTCCTGACAGCCTGCTTGCCGCCAGCGACTCCGACAGTCTCGCCATTCGCCTGAGCTTCATTCGCACCTATCTTGAGCGCGATGTGCCAATGTTCGGTCCGCGCATCCCGGCCGAAATGCTCGAACGATTCTGGAAGATGCTTGCCCATGTGCAGGGCAGCTTGCTCAATGCGTCGCGTCTGGCGTCGAGCATGGCAATATCTGCGCCTACGGTGACGAGCTATCTCGGGCTGCTGGTCGATCTGCTGCTCGTCCGCCGTTTGCCGCCGTATCATGTCAATGTGGGCAAGCGGCTGGTCAAGTCGCCCAAGACCTATATCCGCGATAGTGGCCTGACCCATGCACTACTCGGCATTGAAACGCTGGACGATCTCCTTGGCCATCCCGTCGCGGGGCCAAGTTGGGAAGGCTTTGTCATCGAGAGCCTGCTTGCCGTCGCCCCAATTGGCACCCGTGCGAGCTTCTACCGGACATCTGCGGGGGCGGAGATTGACCTGATCCTTGAGATGGGCGCGCGTCACGGCACCTGGGCCATTGAAATCAAACGCACCCGCGCACCACAGGTCGAAAAGGGGTTCAGGATCGCCCTTGATGACATCAAACCAGACCGTGCCTTCGTCGTCTATGGTGGCGAAGATGGGTTCCCGATGGGCAACGGTGTCGAGGCTGTCAGTGTGCGTGGGCTTGCGGCGGCAATCGCTACGCTTTCATCGTGAATTCGTAGCCAAAGTGGAATGGTTAAATCTACCCGCAAGGTGATCACCAGAGAATGACAGAGTCAGCGCCAGAATGGTTCCAAATTAGCGAACTCGCGACTTCCCAGGTCATGAGCCGCATTGCCGCCGCAGTTTCGGCCAACGAAATGTGTCTCCAAGTGAAATCGGCGCCTATGCTTGCGCACTGGTTCGTTTTGGACACGTTGTTGTTAGCGAATCAAGCTAACAAGGACGGGATGCATTCCAATGCCTTGGCTTTGACTCGGCAGTGCGTCGAAGCAATCGGCGTCATTGAGCTTGGAATATGCGGGCATCCTGACGCAGAAGCGGCGCTGTTAAAATGGGAAGCGGACACGCTCAATCCAGGCAAGCTCCGCGCATGGCTTCAGGCGAATGTTTGGCCACAATACGGATCTGGACTTTGGACTGAACCTTGGTTCACGTTTATGCGAGAGTTCGCCGGGGCCGTTCAGCCGTATGCGCACTACGGGCGTAACTTGGCGCAATGGCAACTTCGGCTTCACCGTCTACACGAACCAAACAAACCCGATGGCGACATTCACGCTATTATCGAAATGGCACCGCGCGCTTACGATGCACAGAAAGCAACCCGCATCACACTGTTCCACGCGTTGCTTACATATGCCCTGGGCCGGATTTGGATGGCCGCGCATCGCGACGATCCAGAGTTCGCCGCACTCATCACTAAAATGGGCATCGCTCTCGGGAAATCGCGATATTTGGATGGCCATCAAACCAATTGGAGCCAACAATTCTGGGCGATGGTGTGGGAACGGGGCGGCGGGACTATCCTTGAGTAAATCCTAAACATGACCTGCCGAGGTTCAATCTGACGTTGGGGGCTACCGTCACCGGCCCTTCCCATGATCAGGCGCTGGTGCCTCCTTCGTTATCTGATTGGAAGGCTTGCGCTCAGCTTCGAGGCGTCGTCGATGATGCTCGGCAAAAACTTCTGGCGTGGCATTCATACCCAGATGCTTGTCGAGGAACGTGCGAACGTCCCTGGCAAGCTCACGGTCATCCACTTGCCCGGTAGCGTCCAGCGCGTCGGCAGTTTGTTCATAGGCACGGCGTATCTCTTGCCAGCGGAATGTGCCGGCTGCGATGAACGGCGGCAATTGATCCTGGCCCCGCGCCACCGCGACGGCCTGTTCGTTGGTGCGGCGGTCTGATTGGGTGATCTGACGACTCCCTTCGGTTCGCAGTCGCGCCCGCAATTTGACCAGCGCCATGCTCGATCCGGCAATCCCCTGTCCGCGCGCGCGTCTCGGCGTTGCTTCTGCTGCTACTCCCCGTGCGCGCAATTCACGGGCAAAGCGTTCACGGAAACGATTGAGCTGAACCGGTCGGGGATTGAACCGTGTGCGATCCAGTCCCTCTGCCTGCACCGTCAGATGAACATGGGGGCGCGGCGTATCGGTATGGAGCGCCAGGACATAATCGTGATTGTCGCTGAGTTCGACATGGGCGAGCGCGCGGACGGCTCCCAGCACCTTGTCCGGGTCGGTGCCTGCGGGCATCGAGAAAACCAACCCCACCGACGACACCGTGGGCCGGGACCGCCATTGCAGCGTATCGCTCCACTCCGCCGCGCGCTCGGCGATGTCGTCCTTGCTGGTGAGGATTTCGCCGTCACGGGTTTCAATCTCCACGTTACCCTTGCGTCCGATATAGTCGAGATGGGCTTTGACGTGGACACCACCCCGTTGCCGTCCTGTGACCTTGACTACGACCTCGGGTGCCTTGCGAACAATCCGTGCCAGCTTGGCCCGCGCGGTCGGGCCTGTGGCAAAGCCGTAGCTGGCATAGAGCGGGACGCGCGGCGTGCTGGTAGGATCATGGATATAACGCACCCGAAACGCTGGACGGGTTGCTTCCCACAAGGCCGATTCCAGGCCCATCAATCTCGCGCCATCATTCAGGGATTGCCCAGTAACTCGCATCGCCGCGCATGGCTTCGCCAACCGCTGTCACCTGCTCGGAGATTTCCATCCGCATGTCTGCGATCCGCCGAAGCTCGGGTTCGATCTGCTTGTCGCCGGTTTCGAGCATCGACGCATTGGCAGCCTTCATCGCCTGATTGAGATTGCGGCCGATACGCAGCAACTGCATTCTGATCGGCGCAAGTTCAGCCAGAAGCCCGTCATCGACCCGCGATTTCAGCGCGAGGTGGCGGCGCACCAAGGCCTTGATCCAACTGGCGCGATCGGTCGAACGCTGCGCCGCCCGAACCTCGATCACGGCGATCTCGACATCGGTAAACCGCACCGAAATACGATTGCGCGCCGCGCCCTCGGGGCGTTCAATGAAGGGGCCAACGGCGCGATCTGGCACCGTCTGCTCGATCATCTGCCGCAACACTGCACTTCGTCCGCCACGTCCGACCGCGAAGCTGTCGAACGCCGCGAGCGCATCGGCGTCAAGCCGAATGGTGAGCGTCTCGCTGTTCGATAGTGGATTTGTCGCCATCAATCATGCCCGGTGAAACGTCAGCAAAAGAGGGACAATGTAAGACAACACGCGCCGCTAGGCATATCCTGCATTAAAGACAAATCAGACAAACCCCCTAAAACATGCGCACCCAAAGCGTCTTTCTACTTCTGACAATAAGGGGCTTTGGGTGCGCTTAGGGGTTTGGGGTTTCAGGCTGGATGTGAAGCGCGGCTTCCCACGCGTGCCGAAGATCGCCGGACTATTTCATGCTGACGGCTGGCGGTCGGGCGCGCCCCATTCGGCGATCTCGCCAACTGTGCGACCGTAGCCGGTGCAAATGCTGGAACTGACATCCAGCGCTCAGATTTCTGTGCAAAGGGATGGCGGCTTGCGCTAACATTACGGTCATAAGGGCAACCTGATTTGATCCGCAAAAGCGGTCCTAGTCGGTGGGCAAATGCAAGAACGCATGGCAAGTTTCGTGACGCCCGATTATCGTCTCAGCAGTCGGCTGGCTCTGGATAGTAGAAGAGACAAGGCCGGACCGGTGGGACTTGCCGGGCGCAGCGGTCATCATTTACGGACCGAGGCCCGCTTAACTTGTACGTTTTGGAGTAAATAGCGACCCGAGCATAACGCGCGCGATTTCCCGTTCACCCATGATAACCTTATCGGCCCCAAAACGGTTCAGATGTTCAACCTCCCCATCGCTGTGCGCACGTGCGATGATATACAGATCGGTCTTTGTATTCCGCGATTGCTCAACAATCGCGCCGGCCTCATATCCCTCGGGAATGGCGATAAGCATAAGACGGGCTTCATCCACACCCGCTTCTTTCAGAACATCTGCATCAGCAGCATTTCCGCGCACAACGGTTAATCCGTCGGCGATTGCCGCTCGCGCGATATCGGCTTCTTCCTCAATAACAACAAAGCCGAACTGTCGTTCGCGTAATCCTGCAGCAACCAATCGCCCGACCCTGCCATATCCTACCAGAACAACATGCCCACTTCGGGATGCCTCGCGTTGGATTTCTTGCGCTGCTTTTTCCGAACCCGGCAACTTCTTTTCACCTGCTCGCCCAGCTACCGCAGTAAACACGAGTGGATGCAGAAGAATCGAAAATATTGCACCGGCAAGTATTAAGTCCCGAGCGTCTGCTGGCAAAATAGTCAGTGATGTACCCAGTGCTACCAATATAAATGAAAATTCACCGATCTGAGCGAGGCTGGCCGCTACGATTAGGGCAGTCTTGTTATCATGACCGAATGCCCGGACTATTCCATACGCCGCGATAGATTTACCAACCACGATAATCGCGACGGTGGCGAGCAAAGGAAGCGGTTGTTCTAAGATAACCGATGGATCGAACAGCATTCCGACAGATACAAAAAACAGAACCGCAAAGGCATCGCGCAGTGGCAGCGTCTCTTCCGCAGCACGCTTACTCAGCTGTGTTTCTCCCAAAATCATCCCTGCGAAAAAGGCACCCAAAGCGAAAGAGACGCCAAAAATGAAGGCAGCTCCACCGGCAACGCCGAGCGCGATGGCCAATATAGCCAGTCGGAACAATTCTCTGGAGCCTGTATGTACGACCCAATGCAACGCCCACGGGATGACCCGGCGTCCAACCAGAAGCATAAGTGCAAAAAAACCGCCTACCTTTAGCAGAGTACCCGACAGTTGAAGCCAAATGTCGTCGACACTGCCTTCCTGACTTGCAGCAGCGATGCTCGGCAGCAATACCAGCGCAAGGACCATGACGAGGTCCTCCACGATAAGCCACCCGACAGCAATTCTGCCTTTTTCGGTTTCAATGAGATTGCGGCTTTCCAATGCCCGCAGCAACACCACGGTGCTAGCAACCGACAATGCAAGACCAAAAATGAGACCGGCCACCAAGCCCCATCCCATTACATATGAAAGACCTGCTCCCAGTGCTGTAGCGACAGCAATTTGCAACACGGCACCCGGCACGGCGATGTTTCGAACAGCCAACAGATCTCGCAACGAAAAATGCAGGCCAACGCCAAACATTAAAAGTATGACCCCGATTTCGGCGAGTTCCGCCGCAAGCGAAGCGTCAGCGACAAACCCCGGTGTAAACGGACCGACCAGCACACCAGCCAACAAATACCCGGCGATGGGAGAAATTCGCAGTCTATGAGCGAGAGCGCCCATGAAAAATGCGACCACGAAGGCCGCGACGATTGTCTGAATTAGGGGCGTGTAATGCGGCAGGATGATCTCCATTGATTGTGAGAACAGCGGCACCTATTCGGCACCTGTCTCCAATCCTCTTCTAAGCAGCAGTCGCGTTCATAAACTACGAAAAAATTCACATCACGGTTAATGTCCGGCCTGACCCGTAGGAATGGCATTTGACCGGAAGGAAAAAATGTCGAACCCAGCTGCTTTTGGAAATACCATTCAATAACGAACGGCTGCCGTTGGGCGTGAAGCTGCCATCACGCTAACTGTATTTAACGGCTGGTTTTGGCTCCGATCATCGGAAAGCTGCCGGTCGGCTCTCCCCAACAAAGGCGACATAGCACCACAAAGCCCCACCCGGTCGAACCGAGCGGGGCTTGGGTGCGGCGGTCAGTGGCCGTTCGAGATGCGGGCGCGTGACCAGATCAGGTTGAAGGTCTTGCCGTCTTCGTCGGCGAACAGGCTGGCGAAGATCGGGGCGGTGAAGCTGGGATCGTCGAGCTTGATCGAGAGATAGTCGCGGCCTTCCTTGGAGGTCTTCTGCCAGCAAGCGCCGATCTCGGCCTTGGCTACGAACACCCGGTGCGAGGGGGCGTTTTCGTTCTCGCTCGCTTCCTCGGCGACGATGGTGACGTTCTTCTTCTGCAAGCTCATCGTGACGATTTCGCCGGTGTAGTTGGTGTCGCCTGACTTTTTGAATGTGCCGATATTTGCCATGATACTTCTCCTTATGTTGGTCGAACCCCGCGCTCATTCGCGGCCTCGATGGCTGGTTAAAGGCAGGGGCTTGCCCTGCTGCACCCGCAGGGCCGCAACGCAGTGAAGGACGGTGCAGACCGGAGTTTCTTGGTTCCGCGAGGAATGGGCTTGCCACCCCATCGCGCAGCGATGGGGTGGCAAGCCCAGGGGAAGAAACTTTGGACTGCACCGTTGCAGCAAGGGGCAAGAGGCGTAGCCGTCCGCTGCCAACCAAAGCCATTGACGAGGCCGTGGGTGAGCGCGGTTCTGGCCGTTACCCATTAGGAGATTTGGCGAGGGTCGGTTGTTGCGTTCAATGTCGGGCTGACACACTCAGCCTGCGAAACTGATAGCTTGGGCTTGCTGGAAAAGGACACGGCGTTCTGCCGACAGCGGTATAACGGTAAACGCCCCGTCGCACCGGATTCGGTGGCTGGCTATTGCGGCCTGCTGGTCACAAACCGACAGACAGGCGCGACAGGTTCCGTCAGCACGGCATCGCTGCAATGCGCCGATCCGCTTGCGTGTTCGCAGGTGAAGATTGGTGTTTGCATCAACCGATAGGCTCCCGCCTTTCGACTGACCAACGACATAGCACTCAAGCCCCGTCCGGTTCTGCCGGACGGGGCTTTGTGGCGCTCAATGTGCGGGCGGCGTTCCACCGCCCGCTATTCAGTCACGCCGCAAGGCGTTGCTCTTCGACCTCTTCAAGTGCGTCGGCGGCTTCGGTGTCACCGCTTTCCGCCACCTCCGCCGCTCCGGCAGCGGCGGGGTCAGGGTCGAGCGGCACTTCGGGTTCGGCCAGCCAAGCGGCGCGACTGGCAGCGGCAACCGTCGCTACGCCGCCGCGCTGGGTGTAAGCCGATGGCGGGAACGCCATCCAACGCGGCACCCAATTCTCGACCTTGTTGCGGCCATTGCTGCCGGTCAGATAGTCAGCAATGACGCCTTTGACCGTCTTACCCTTCTCGGCGGCATGGGCCTGCGCCACGGTATCGCCGCCAACCTCGCGCAACACTTCGGTCAACACCTCGCGGTCGCGGACAAGGCCATAAAAGGCATCATCGGCCACCCAATAGTCTGCCATTTTGACATTAAGGTGAAGGCCGATGGTTTCGATAAGGCAGGTTCCGCTTGCCAGCGTCTCGGCCATAACGACGCCAAGAACCTCCATGACAACCGCGTCGGGCAATTCCAGCAAGCGCAGGAACAGCCCGCTTGAACCATTCTTCGGGTCATGGCCCAAGGTCACACTCGGTTCGTCGGGGTCAAATCCCAACACGCCAAGCACCGCGCGGCGGCGCTCGTCAAAACGGGCTTCGGCAATGCTGGTTTCGATGCTCTCGGTAATCGCTTCGTTTCGGCTGCGCTGATCTTGAACCCTCACGCCCCACAGCGGCGAACCGCAAATCGCGTGAGCGACCATGACGCGCAGCGCCACGCCGGTATTGGCGGCAAGCGCCGACCGCACCGCCGCATGGCGGTGCAGGTCGATATAGCTGGTCATGGCTGCGGTGATTTCGGGGCGGGCCTGTTTGGTCGTCGCATCGGGCGCTTCGCCTTTGGCGATGCGCTTGGCTTCGCGCTCGGTCAGATAGCCTTCGTGGAACTGCACCTCGCCATTATGGGCAAGGGTCACATAGACCCGTCCGCCTTTGCGCTTCGGCGTGGCGGCAAATTCGTAGCGATGGAAGTATTGCCCATCGGGCAATACGACAACATCGCTCCAACCGTCGGCAATATACGCCGCTTTGCGCTCCTCGATGGCCGCGCGCTGCGCGTCCTCGAACTCGCGCACCTCGCCAAAATAGCCGTCCTTCTCGAACAGGTCTTTGACGATTCGGCCCTGATAGGTTTCAAGGTCGAACAGCGCGACGCTGGTCGATATGGACGCACCGCCGAACAGCCATGCCTTCAACTGGTGGCCCTTAGGGATGGACGCATTGGGGTCGTCATAGAGCGCCAGCCATGTTTTCTGCTGGGCTTTGGTCGCCAGCGTCAGATGGCGAACGCTGGTCGCGTCGATCTCCTCGGCGCGGTAAAGCTGGCGGATGCGCGGCAGCAAATTGCCAAGCGCCAAGATACGCTTGACGGTCAGTTCGGGCATTCCGAACGTCATTGAGATTTCGTCGGGCGTCCGGCCTTCTTTGACCAACCGCGTAAACGATTCCCATTGTGTCACCTCGTCGGGCGCAAGCCGCGCAAGATTCTCGATTAACGACGCTTCAAGGGCGGCGGCATCGTCGCCCGCCTCCATGATGGCGCAGGGCAACGGTTCGGCAACGCCGTTCTCATTTGCCACGGTCTGCGCGGCGAGGAAGCGGCGGCTTCCCGCCACAATCTCGAATGTGGTGTCGCTGCCATTGGGCCGCACCAACAGCGGCATGATTATGCCCCGCGCGCGGATGGATGGCAGAATGCCGCTAATGTCGGGCGGCTTCTTGCCGCTCCGCATATTGGCGGGGGAGATTGAAAGCCGGTCAAGGGCGATGTGGTCAAGTTTCATGGCACTTACTCCTTTGTTGGGTGGCCCCATCCGCCCCCCGGCAGGGTCCTTCGGACTCGGCATCTTGAGGGGGCGGTGAGGATGGGGCCGGTTGACCGCACCGGATTATCCAGCGCGGGGTCTGCCTCCGCCTTGGGGGGTCAAGGCGGCGGAAGGGCTGGATTTTCTTGGGTGCGGGCTGCGGCGGCGGCCTCAAGCCGCGCCGCGTCCTCGGTGATGCTGCCCGCCAAGCGGGCGGCATCGGCATAAATGGTCAGCGGGAAGCGCCCTTCAAAGCAAAGGTCGCGCTCGATGGTGAGGCCGAACGGCAGCGACACTGCCGCAATTTCGGCTAGGCTGGCCGAACCCATTTCGGGCAAACCAAAGCCAAGGTCGCAAAGCCCGAACAGCGTGTCGCCGTCCTCGTCCAGTTCGGCAAACAACCAAGTGGCCGCGCCAATCGGCGAGAAAAATTTGACGACGGGCTTATGGTCGGCACGGCACTTTCCGTTGGCAATCAACCTCTCGCGCTGGACTTGGGTGAGCAAAAGCATGGGAAAATCCTCTCAAAACATCTCGATCTGGTTTCGGGCGTTGGTGTCGAACAGGCCATGATCGGCGGGGCGCTGCGCCTTGCGCGGCTCCAGCGGCGCGTTGGCGCGCATAGCGAGACGGTCGCGGGGCGTGATCGGCGTAACGCCGTGAACAAGCGTCTGCTCTCCAATGGCGGTCTGCTCGGACGCGAGAGGCGGCACGGCGCTCATGCTGCCCGCGCCAAGGTGGATTCGCTCTCCCGAACGAACGCCAACAGAAAATCCGCTGCCTTGCTGGCTTGCGATGCCGCCTTGAAAATGGCGCGGTTGTCCGCGCGCAGCACCGTAAGCCAAGAGCCGAGATAATCCGCATGGCGAACGGTGGGGACGATGCCGAGAGCGGCACACAGAAAAGCCGATGCCAATTCGGCGCACAATTCCTCGCGGGCATAAAGCGCAGAACCGAAACGCCCCGACTGGTCGCGCGCCAGCCGTTCCTTGCTGCCCGTCCAATGGCCTAACTCGTGAAGCGCCGTCCGGTAAAAGTCGATCTGGTGAGCGAATGCCGGTTGCGGCGGAACCTGCACATAGTCGCCGCCCACATCATAGAAGGCGCGCGCACCGCCGATGCGGAAATCTGCACCCGTCGCGGCAATCAAGCCTTCCGCGCTTTCGTGCTGTTCGCGGGGCGGCAACGGCGTGGGGTCGGCTGTCAGCCGCTCGGGCAGTCCGTCACATTGCGCCGCGTTGAACACGACAAAGCGTTTGAGGAACGGAATAGAGCGGGGTTCGCCCTCCTCGCCCGTCTCGCGTCCATCTTCGGGCGTGAAGCGGTCGGCGTAAAAGATCGTATGCCCGCGCTCACCTTTGCGAACGCATCCGCCAGCGGCCAGCGCCTGCCGAAAGGTCAACCAGTCCTGCGACGGGTAGCAGCCTTCAATGACCGCACCCCACAGAATGAGAACATTGACGCCCGAATAGGGACGCCCCGAAACCGCGTTGCGGGGAAGCCCCGGCACTGCCGCCGCTGAACTCCACGGCTGCGCCCACGGGAAGCGGCCCGCTTCAAGCTGGGCTATGATCTTGGCCGTCACCTCGTCATAGAGCGATGCGCGCGCCGCGCCGCCGTCTGCCCCGCCCTTGCCTCTGCTCCGCCGTATCCTGCCTTGATCCGCCATCGTCGCCTCCTCGCCTCTAAAACCACACGCCCCCGGAGAGGGGGGTGGGCGGCAAAGAGCGACCAAGAGGCCCGGCGCGATCAGGCGCACCTGTAAGGCTGTAACAAAGTGAAAGACCCGGCTCGCCGGGTTGCGCCTGAGCGCGGCGGGCCTAGCCGGAAGCGCCGCCCATCCCCCTCTTCGGGGACGGCCACAAACACGCCGGCGCATCCGCGCCGTCCACCGTCAGTCAAACATCATTGAAAGAACATCGCCGCGCAGCGGCCGAACAGAAACGGCACCCTTGCACGGCGCGACGACGACGGGCGGTGTGGCGGCAAGCAGAGCGATGACCAGGCTGTCGCGCCAACGGCGCAGCGCCGCCGGTCTAAGCGAATGCGCGCCCGCCGCCCGCACGGCAAGGAGAGAGGCAAGAGCGCCAGCGGGTCAGCCAATAAAACGCCGCACCCTCGGGAGCGCGCAGCGCGGGAACGAGTGCGACTTTAAAAGATCCCGCACATTTACCCACGCTCCCGATCGTCACCCGGAGGGCCAAGACTACAGGCTTGGTGCGCGCAGCGTATAGCGCGGGTCGCCCGTAGGGCAGCGCCAAATCTGGCAACCGCCTGCAGACGGACCTATTCGGCCAGAAAAAGCTCGGCCAGTCGATCCAACTCGGCCTTAGTATCGACCCAATGCGGGTCGTGTTTTGCGAGCAAGGCATAGAACTTCTTGCTGTGGTTGTGCTCTTTCAAATGGCAAAGTTCGTGGAGCAAAACATAGTCGATACAATGGCGTGGCGCACGAATAAGTGCCGGATTCAGATGGATGGATCCGGTCGGCGAGCAACTACCCCATTGAAGCTCCATTGGCACCAATTTCATTGGCGGTAGCACCGAAAGCCAGTCGATGCGTGATGCAATCTCGTCTATTCGCCGTCGAAAATATTCCTGCGCGCGAATACGATACCACTGCCGGAGCCGTCGCCTGATAGCAGCTCGATCGGCAACAGGAGCGACAATTTCGATGGTCCCGCGCACCAGCTTTACTGTTGAAGGCACCGTTCGATCTTCCCGCACCAGCAAACGATAACGCCGGCCAAGATAGAAATGTGTCTCCCCGCCGACATATTCGCGGGGAAGCGCATAAGCGCGCGCGTCCTTTGCTGAATCGAGATTTTCGAAAATCCAGCGCGCGCGCTTTTGAACGGCTGCCTGAATGATGGTTGGCTCCCGATTCGGGGGTGCCTCAACCTCGACAATGCCATCAGGATGAACGTGAATCAGAATTTTCGTGGTCAGCCGCTCGGTCAGCGCAACATGATAATCGGTCTCCCGGTCGCCGTAGCGCAATGTCGCAATGGTCATGGATTGCCCCGGGAAAGGCCAACTCTAGTCACGGTGACAACTTGCTCGATGACCTGTTTGGCGTCGTCCAACCCGATGAGATTGAACAGCATTGGCAGCAATGCCTTGCGGATCGCAGCTTCAATGTTTTGCGGATTGAGGGAATTTTCGGCGACCGCTGTTTGCACAGCGCGTTCAATATCCAGCGCCATCGCTATGCAGCTTGCGCGGTCAGCGCCAAGCACGCGCTCATCGCCCGATACCAACCGCATGATACCGAAATAGGCAGTAGCAGGATTGTTTGCTTCCAGCTCCGGCGGAGCGCCATCGACTTTACGCGATCGCACCTGCTCCTCCACGTCCCTAAACAGTGCGTATTGCTTGAACGGATGCTCAAAAAGGGCATTTGCATCAACAATGGCCTGTCGCAGCAGTTCGGAAAAATGGGTTTGAGCATAGGGATCGTCAGCCAATTCCTGCTCGATCGTTTTCTTCAACCGGCTGCGGATAATGTCCGTTTCGTTGCGCGTCTTCTCGTCCGACCACGCAGCAGGATCATCCTTCCGCCCAAGCTCATTGACGAGGAAAACGCCATCGGCCTCCGCCACCTTTTCACCGATGACGTAGCAGTCAACGAGTTTGCGGATTTGATCTTCGTAGGCGCTAAAGTCGATGGTCTCCTGGGCATCCTGCCGCGCCATTTTGCGAAGGTCGCCGAAGAATTTGAGATCCTTCTTGTATGTGACGATCTGCTGCTCGGTGACGGAGCTGTCCTCAAAAAACGAGCGCGAAGCGAGTGCGGCTTTGAGGCACAACCCAAATTCGGTCAGCGCCTCATAGAAATCCTCCCGAACTTTCTGGCTGATGTCGATGGGTAGGCCCGTTTCGTCATTCTCGAAACGCGGCACGAGCAATTGACGATACTGCTCAATATCCGCCCGGTTGCTGACGCCTGCAAACAGGTTCCACAGTGCGTCATGGAGCGCCGGGAGCCGTTTGTATTCGGTGCTGACGTCGGCAAACAGGCCGTCAATATCGTCGACATCAAAGCCGCCCTGCGTCCGCTCGGCCAAATCCTGATATTCGGAAACAGCGGTATCCAGCTCGCGCAGGATGCCGCGATAGTCGATCAGCAGGCCAAATTTCTTCTGCTCGTGCAGCCGGTTGACGCGGGCAATGGCCTGAATGAGATTGTGCTGTTCGAGCTTCTTGTCGATGTAGAGGACGGCATTGCGCGGCTCGTCGAACCCGGTGAGCAATTTGTCCACGACGATCAGAATGTCCGGTTTCCCCTCGGTCCCGAAATCCTCAATCACCTGCCGCTCATAGTCCTCGGGATCACCGCGAACATTATCCTTCCACCATTGCTGAACTTCGGGAAGTTCGGCCTCATCGACCTCCTCATGGCCTTCGCGGGTATCGGGCGGAGAGATGACCACGGCGCTGGTGACAAGTCCGGTGGCATCCAGCGCCTTCTTATAGCGAATGGCCGAACGCTTGCTCGATGTGGCAAGCTGGCCCTTGAGGCCGAGGTCCAGGTCTTTGAAGTTGGTCTTGAAGTGAACGGCGATGTCCCAGGCGATCAGGTCAATCCGGTTCGCCGATCCATAGACCGGGCCTTTCTTGCCGTATTTCTCCTTCAAATCGCTCTTCTGCTTGTCCGACAGGCCGAGCGTGATCTTGTCGAACCAGTTGTCGATGGCCGCTTCGTTGATGTCGAGGATCGGCTTGCGCTCTTCATAGAGCAAAGGCGTCACCGTGCCGTCGGCGGTCGCATCGCGCATCGTGTAGGCGTGGATAATCTTGCCGAACTTGTTGGCGGTCTTGTCGTCCTTCAACAGCGGCGTGCCAGTGAACGCGACAAAGGCCGCGTTGGGCAGCGCCTTGCGCATCCGCTCGTGGTTCTCGCCGCCCTGGCTGCGATGGCCTTCGTCGATCAGCACGATCAGATTGGCACTGTCATTATGGCATTCGGCAAGTTTGGAGGCGCTGGCGAATTTGTTGATGATCGTGAAGATGATCCGCTCGGTGCCTTTGCCGATCCGGCGGGCAAGATCGCGTCCCGATGTCGCCTTGGCGCTGCCGCCATCTTTTTTGGTGCCGATGTCAGAGCCAAAGGCCCCACCGGTCAGAAAGTTACCGGCAAGCTGCTTCTCTAGGTCGCGCCTGTCAGTGACGACGATGATGCGGCACCCCTTCAGCGCCTCGTCGAGCAAGAGCGCCTTGCACAGATAGACCATCGTGAAGCTCTTGCCCGATCCGGTCGTGTGCCAGATGACGCCGCCCTGCCGTCCTCCATCCGGGCGAACCTCGGATATGCGGGCCAGCAGCGCCTTGATCCCGAACGCTTGCTGGTAACGGGCCGCGATCTTCTCGGCCTTGCGATCGAACAGCAGGAACAGGCGGATGAATTCAAGAAGCCGGTCCTTGGACAACAGGCTGATCAGCAGACGATCCTGATCGGTGACAAGCTGCTCGCCTCCCCACAGATGGTTGAAATGCCGCTTCACGTCCGAAACGCGGTTGGCCATCAATTCTGTGCGCGGCTCAACATCAAGAGCACGATTCTTGATACCGGCGAACCAGGCTTCATCGAACTGCTCCTCGTGCCATTTGCTCCAGAACTTGCGCGCCGTCTTGGTGGTGCCATAGCGGCCATCGGTCGCACTGATCGCCAGCAAGAGCTGGGCATAGGCAAAGAGCTGGGGAATCTCGTCCGCCTTCTGGTTGCGGATCATCTGGCTGATCCCCTCTTCAACCATCGAACTGTTGGGATTGCCGCTGTCGGGCCGCTTGGCCTCGATCACGACGAGCGGGATGCCGTTGACATAACCGACCATATCGGGTCGCCGGGTCCGGGTGCCGTCGCTGGTGACCAGCTCCAGCTCCTCGGTGATCAGGAAGCTGTTGTTCTCGACGTTGAACCAGTCGATAATCGGCACGGTCACGCTGTGCTTTTTGCCATCGACAAATTCGGTGACGGTAATCCCAAGGGTCAGCGCATTGTAGAGCCGCTCATTGGCGGTCAGCAGCCCCTCGTGCATTGGCGGCGAAGCCAGTTCGCGCACGATCTGGTCGATGGCATTGGTCGAGAGCGGGAAGCTCTGCCCCTTGTAGTCGAAGCGCCGCCGCTTCAGTTCGTCGACAAGCACGGGGCGCAGCAATATGCCCTGATTGCCTCCGCGCATCTCCATGCAGGTGGCGGGAGAGAGATAGTCCCATCCCAATGACACGAGCGTCGCCAGCGCCGGAATCTGGGCGCTGTAAAGCTCGGCGGTGTTGGGGGTGACGGTCATGCGGGCGCCCCCGCGCTTCGGGCAAAAAACGACCCCCTTGGTGCGCATGCCGGAACAGAGGCGTAGGGGGTTCTGTTGACCGGTTTGCTAGCCTCACACCTTCCGGAAATCAACTTTTTGTTGACTTGTAGGAGATACAACGCCACATACGTCACGAGTTCACTGCCTATCGGCTTTGAACATATCAAGGCCTTGGACGCTGGGCCAGCGTAGCAAACCAACGTCCAACTTTCCTTTTTCATAGCGCGTTCTCGCAATCGACCCGATTCCAGACAGGTGCAGCGAGCACCTTTGGGAGCCGTCGGTTGACGACCGGATAACATGTCAAAAATTCGGCCTTGAGCTGACCGTTCTGCCCCTTCTTCATGAACAAAACGACCACGAAGTTCTGGTAGCGCAGCTCCACCCGCCGTGCCGGATCATAGGACTTGGTCTTGGCAATCCAGCCCTGGAAACATTGGGTCGCCGCATCTGCCAACGTCGCCGCGATCCAGTCCATACGCTCCGCCCGGTCGGGCGAAAACGTGTCGTCCTTGTGCATCACGGTCTCGAAAAAGGCATGATAGAATGATTGGCGCTTGAAATAGACGGGAATGCCGTCGCGCGTCGCCAATGGACCCGCGCAGTAGGTTTGCACGAAATGCTGCTGATAGGCAGCCTGATCGGCGAGCGTGAGCAAAGGCGGCGGCATCACCAGCCACCCTGCAAGCGGATCTTGAACAAGTTGAATTTTTCTTCCGACTTTGGAGTCGGCTCAAGCTTGCGGTTCAGTCGGGATTCGATCCGCGCAATGATCGCTGCTTTGGCGGCGCTTGTGCCGCCGCCATTCATTTGATGGGCTGCGGCCCCGAGCAAAACATCGCACAATTGCATGAGCACAAGTTCGCGCGACGGCAGCGGCTGCACATCGGCGATGGTCGCTGACATGTTGGCGTTTCCAAGCACCTTGCGCAACTCGCTCAGCCGGGTTGGCGACCGGTTGGTCTTCATGTCGGTGAAGATGCGATACTCGTTGAAATCGAGAATCCAGTGATGAAGCAACTGATAGTAAAATTTGTAGAAGCCCAGTTCGCCGTCGCCGTTGTGATGGCCCAGATCGAGTTTTGCATGTTCAACGGCGATGCAGCGAAACCGCATGTCTAGGCCGAAGCCGAAAAACATATCGATCAACTCTTCATAGAAGGCCTGTCTGGACGGCGATATTTTCGTCCATTTCAGTTCGCCCCAAACCTTGTGGCGTTCCCGCAATTCGCCAATCGCCCGCTTGGCCGCATCGCGCAGATCGGGCGACAGCCACAGCGCCCCGATCATCAGATACTGTGCGCGCGGCTTTTTTGAGGTGAAGAGGTCGGGCAGTGCCTCGTCGCAATAGACCTCGAACTTCATGCCACAGACTCCTCCAGCTTCACACGGCGTTTGCCGGTGAGAAGCTGTTGCATCAGGGCGGATTTTTCTCGGCTGAGGGCAGTTAGTTGGCGCTCGCAAGCAAATGCTAGATCATCTAAACTCTTGAGTGTGCGAGCGATTGCCTGCTGCTCTTCAATGCCAGGGGCACACGTACGAATCTTCGCGAAGTGCGGAAACTTGAGATTCCAGGTATCGGATACTAGCCCCTGAGAATGGCGCTCGAACACGTGAATCATGGCCGCTTGCTTGAAAAGATACGCATAGAAGGCAGCATCGTGCCCGTCGCGCGGTGCAACAACGGTATACGCAGGGCTGACTTTCCCCGTCAGGCCACTGAGCGCGGAAGCCCCCTGCCACATGCGCATGGTATTGTAGGCTATGTCGCCTTTGCGGACGGTCTTGTAGTTCGACTGATCATCGCTGGAAATGTTGCGACGACCAGCATCATCTTGCGAAATGACGCCATTCGCTTGTGTAACCGAAAGCAATGGAAGCCGGTCGTCGCCCCGTTCAACCCGCTCCGTGAAAGCAGTGCCAAGCAATATCTCTCGCCACTCCTCCGAAAAGCCGGGCAGGCGTTTCTTGGGAGGGTGTGCGCCGGTGGGGAGGAGAGTTTGCATCAGCGCCTTTTTCTGGCGCTTCGCGTTGGCGATCAGCCGCTCTTGGGCGGAAATCGCCGCGTCCCATGTGGACAATATCTCCGCAATCTTCCGCTGTTCGGGGAGCGGTGGGAGGAGGATGGGAAGTGCCTTTATCAGCCCTGCCGATAGGTTCTTTTGTGATCCGTCGTTCGAGAGGTTCCTGATCTCTTCATAGCGAGAACGGAGGTTATGAAAGAGGAAATCGGCGCTTGAATCTTCGGCAGCGATGATTGCGGCGCAAGCCTGATTGGTGCTGGCTTTGATAGACAAAGCTGCAATTCGACCGCGGGTCTTTCCCTGCCCATACATCGCCATCAAAAGCGTTCCGGCGGGGAATATCTTTGCAGCGGAGTTACGCAGACCAATTTCAGTGATTTTTTCTGCAGTGTGATCAATTGGGCCATTCCCAATCTCTCCGGTGGTAACCCACGGAATATCGCCTCCCCAATATTCATCGCGTGACCGATCTGGCGTGCCGCCCGATGAGACCTTGGCGATGTCGTCAATGGTGCATCGTCGCCACCCCTCAGGAAGCATAGCCAAGCTCCCGCAAATACCCGTCCATCTTCGCCTCCAGCGCGGCAAGTTCTGCCTTGAGCGCGATGCGCTCGGCGCGGACGGCGATCAGGTCGATCTCGGCTTCTTCCTCAAACGTATCGACGTAGCGCGGGATGTTGAGGTTGCAGTCATTCTCGGCCAGTTCCAACGGGGTGGCGAGGTAAGCGTATTTGTCGACGCTCACGCGGGCGTGATAGGTTTCGACGATCCTGGCGATGTTTTCGGGAGTCAACTGGTTCTGGTTCTTGCCCGATTTGAAGGCGCGGCTGGCGTCGATGAACAGGACGTTCTTGTCGGCCTTGTTCTTTTTCAGGATCAGGATCGCCGCCGGAATGCCGGTACCGTAGAACAGCTTTTCAGGCAGGCCGATCACGCAATCGAGCAAATTCTCCTCGATCAGCTTCTGACGGATGACGCCTTCGCTGCTGCCCCGAAACAATACCCCGTGCGGCGCGACGACTGCCATGCGCCCCGTCTTGGGCTTCATGGTTTCGACCATGTGGAGGATGAAGGCGTAATCGCCCTTGGTCTTGGGTGGAAGCGCGCGGCGGAAGCGGCCGAACTTGTCAGCGCTAGCGGTATCATGCCCCCATTTGTCGAGGCTGAACGGCGGGTTTGCCACCACCACGTCGAAGTGCTTCAACCGATCGTCACCGTCGAGCAACTTCGGGTTGCGGATGGTGTCGCCCCATTCGATGCGGTGATTGTCCTCGCCGTGAAGAAACATGTTCATCTTGGCGAGCGCCCAGGTGCTGCCGATCGATTCCTGGCCGTATAGCGCGTATTTTTTGGAGCCGCCGAACTTGGCCTGCACCCGCTGGCCGCACTTCATCAACAGCGAGCCGGAGCCGCAAGTCGGGTCGCAAGCCTCCTCGCCTTCGTTCATATCCATGATCTCGGCCATCAATGCCGAAACTTCGGGCGGCGTATAGAATTCGCCGGCCTTGCGTCCGGCGTCCGACGCGAAGTTCTTGATGAGGAATTCGTAGGCGTTGCCGATCACATCGAGATTGCCGATGCGCGATGGGCGCATGTTCAGTTCGGGTTTGGCGAAATCCTCCAGCAGGTGCCGCAGCAGATCGTTCTTCTGCTTTTCCTCACCCAGCTTGTTCGAGTTGAAACTGATGTCCTGAAACACGTCGCGCAACTTGGCGATGTTCGCTTCTTCGATGGCGTGGAGCGCCTTGTCGATCCGCTCGCCATTCCCCGCCTCGTGGCGCTGTTCAAACAGGCTGTAGAAGCTGGCGCCTTCGGGAAGAACGAAGCGTTCGTTCTTCATCATCTCCGCGATCAGCTCCGGCGTATCGCCATAATCCTTGGCATAGGCGTCCATGTGATCCTGCCACACGTCGCTCAGATATTTGAGGAACAGAAGTGTCAGGATGTAGTCTTTGTAGATGTCGGCCGACACCGTGCCCCGGAAGGTGTCGCACGCGGCCCATACCGCCTTGTTCACTTCTTCCTGTTTGATCGTGCCGGTCATGCATGGGGCCTTTCGGAGTGGTGGAGGCCAAGCGCGATGGCCTCGATCTGCTGGTTGCGGTTCTCGATGAGCTTGGTGAGCGCCGCCCGCTCGGCACGGGCCGCATCGGCAAGTGCGACGATCGCGCGTTGCGTGGCGAGCGGCGGGATCGCAAGCGGCAGGTTTTCGATCACCTCGCGCCGGATATTGAGGATGTGCGAGCCGGTGGCTTCCCGCTGGAAATACTCCTGAGACGTGCGCTGGTTGATCTGCCACGCCAGGAACGGGGGCGCGATCCGGTTCGCGTCCAGAACCCGGATTACGAAGAAGTGCGGAGAGCAAACGGCCCTCCCCTCAACGGTATCGAGTGCCAGCGCGAAATTGCGGGTGCCGCGCGTGGTGAAGATGATGTCTCCGACGGCAAGAAGAGCTGGCGGGCGCTTGGAAGGCAGCGCGATCCGCTGCACTTCGCTCCAATTGACCCCGTTATCTGCATCGACATTACGCATCTGGACAATAGCGACGTCGCCACTGGCCAGTTCGTCCACTGCACCGCGAAGCGGGTATCCCGCCGCGATGAGTGCGACGTCACCTAGCGACTCGCGTAAATATGCAGTATGGTCATTCACGCTCTATAAATGGGGTTGGGCCGCGGAAATGTCAACCGCGTTTTTCTGCATCAATCTTCATCATGCAAATCTGGCCAATGTTGACGATGCGCGTGAAAGGCGAAATCAGTCGTGTCGGAAGCTGTCCTATTCCGGCGTATGATCGATAGAATGGCATTCTATCGATCATAATGTAGCGTGATTGTGATCGATTGGGCGATGGCGGGGTTTTGCGTGCCTCTTAAACCTCAAAAAGTTGAGCTGGGCCTTCCTATGAAGGTCTCATATGGAAGGCTCGACAGTTCGATATAGGCGATGGCCGAACCCCCTTCGGGATTCCGGTGGCCAACATGACAGTCCTTCGCTGTCATTTCGCGGCCAGCGGAGCCTGTGACCCTGTGGTCAAAATTGCACCGCTTAGGCAGGATCGCAGCCAATGTTCAGTGGCTTAACGCGATCATGCAAAAATCAAATTCAATCTTCATCCTCTATGTCGAACGCGGAACCCGCCGGCAACGGCTTCTTCGCCACAGACTTGGGACGACGGACATTGATCGACGCAGCATCAAGGGTGCTCTTGATATGCGCGGCGTAGAATTTCTCAATCATTTCAACGCTGGTGCGGCAATTTTTGGCGATCTGGTAGATGTCGGCACCCTCCATCAACCTCATACAAATGTAGGTATGGCGAAGGCTATAGGCCGTGCGTGGCTTCTCCTCGCGATCGCGCTTGAGCTTTGCGCGTTCCAATATGCCATTGAACAGTTTGACGTGATTGCCGGGAAAAACAGAATCCGTAGGTTGGGGATATTCGAGCGGTGGCGGCTCGGAGGCATAGGTCGGCAAGCCTTCCCTACGACGGCGCTGCTTCTCCCTGCGGCTTTCGGCCTGAACAGGCTTGGCGCGGCCAAGCAACCGCTGATAGGGCCGGACTGCGCTGGGCATCGACTTGCAATAGCCGACGCCACGCTTGCCTCGAACTTCGATCTCCAAAATCGTTTCGCCGGTCGCTTCATCCTCGATGATCTCAACATCTCGGTGTTGAAGGTTCCTGGCCTCATCGGGCCGCAGACCAGTGTTGGCTAAGAACAGCACATAGTCATGCACCTGTTCGGCGTTCCACTTGTGACCGGCATGAAAGGGCTCACGCGCATAAGCGCGTGTTGCTTCATAAAGCTGCTTATACTCAGCCGGACTGAACCAGGGCCGATGCACGATCTTGCCTTGCGTGCGGTAAGGTGCCGACAGATCGGGAAGATGATCGAGCCAACCTTGTCGGATGGCGGTTTTCAGAACCTGCCGCAGCGTCACGATTTCGTTATGCAACGTGCTTCGTGCTGGAGCCTTATCGATCAGCGGGCGATTGCTACGCGAATGCGGATTGGCTTCGAGCCGCGATGTCATCCTGTGTATTCGGTAGTCCTGCACCTTGCCAGCGGTTACCTTCGACACCCCCAGCTCGCCAAAGAACGGAAGCAGGTGAACACGAAGCCTGATCTCGTGTCCGTCTGTCCACTTCTGGCTGCGCTCGCCCTCGGTGATAATTTCGTATTCGCGCAAAAATTGGGCCGCAGCCTGAGCGAAGCTCCGTTCCGACAACAGGGTGCCGCTTTTGTCCTTGCCGCGAAGTTCGAGATACCAGTCCTCGGCAAACTCGGTCGCCAGTGAGAGACTTTCGCGCTTTGTTGTGGCGCGCCGCTGTTTGCCCCCGACCGATGCGGAACACTGCCAAATCCGGCTGTCACCGCGCCTGTAAAGCTGAACCTTGCCGTTCAAAATCTGGTGCGATTCCACGGGCCGTCTCCTAAACGCCGCCGATAATGACCTTGGGCTATCAGGTTTTTTCCTGGCCGTCAATTTGTGTTAACTTTGTGTTAGCGCCAGAACGAACAAAAGCCCCGATCCGGGGACCGAGGCTTTTTGTTATGTCATTGTTTTTCTTAGGAATTGTTGGTTGCGGGAGTAGGATTTGAACCTACGACCTTCAGGTTATGAGCCTGACGAGCTACCGGGCTGCTCCATCCCGCGCCACCAACTGAACGATCCATTTAAAGATCGCCTAAAACGAAAAAAGGCGGACATCCGTCGAATGAACGACAGCGGTCCGCCTTTTGAATTATGAATGGGTTTTCCAACACTTATTATCATGAGCGCCGGCTGCAATGCCTGGCGACGCCCTACTCTTCCAACGCTTAAGCGGTAGTACCATCGGCGCAGTTTGGTTTCACGGCCGAGTTCGGGATGGGATCGGGTGGGTCACAAACGCTATGGTCACCAAGCAATGAAGCAGGCGCTCATAATATGGGACGCTATCTTGCGATAGCGCCGCCACACATAAGTGTAATTGGGTTATAATCGATGCCCGTGCAGGGAATATTTTATCTGGTATGACTTTAATCATCCGCCATCGACGGTGCTGAAAGATCAGCATTGTCATTGATGGTGGGACTTCAAGCGCGAAAAGAGTAATTAGGATTGGTTAGCTTCACGCATTACTGCGCTTCCACACCCAACCTATCAACGTAGTGGTCTACTACGACTCGATGAAATCTAATCTCGAGGGAGGCTTCCCGCTTAGATGCTTTCAGCGGTTATCCCGTCCATACATAGCTACCCTGCTGCGCGGCTGGCGCCACGACAGGTACACCAGAGGTATGTTCAACCCGGTCCTCTCGTACTAGGGTCAACTCCTCTCAAATTTCGACGCCCACGGCAGATAGGGACCAAACTGTCTCGCGACGTTCTGAACCCAGCTCACGTACCACTTTAATTGGCGAACAGCCAAACCCTTGGGACCTGCTCCAGCCCCAGGATGTGATGAGCCGACATCGAGGTGCCAAACGATTCCGTCGATATGAGCTCTTGGGAATCATCAGCCTGTTATCCCCGGCGTACCTTTTATCCGTTGAGCGATGGCCCTTCCACGAGGGACCACCGGATCACTATGACCGACTTTCGTCTCTGCTCGACTCGTCAGTCTCGCAGTCAGGCAGGCTTATGCCATTGCACTCTAACAGACGGTTTCCAACCGTCCTGAGCCTACCATCGCGCGCCTCCGTTACTCTTTAGGAGGCGACCGCCCCAGTCAAACTACCCGCCACAGAGGGTCCCTGCACCGGATAACGGTGCGAGGTTAGACATCAGAAAACAACAGGGTGGTATTTCACATTTCGGCTCCACTCGGACTGGCGCCCAAGTTTCAAAGCCTCCCACCTATTCTACACAGTTCTTTCCTAATGCCACTCTGAAGCTGCAGTAAAGGTGCACGGGGTCTTTCCGTCTAACCGCGGGTACTCCGCATCTTCACGGAGAATTCAATTTCGCTGAGCATATCCTGGAGACAGTGGGGAAGTCGTTACGCCATTCGTGCAGGTCGGAACTTACCCGACAAGGAATTTCGCTACCTTAGGACCGTTATAGTTACGGCCGCCGTTTACTGGGGCTTCAATTCAGAGCTTGCACTCCTCCTCTTAACCTTCCAGCACCGGGCAGGCGTCAGACCCTATACGTCGTCTTGAAGCCGACTTAGCAGAGTCCTGTGTTTTTGCTAAACAGTCGCTACCCCCTGGCCTGTGCCCCCTCATACTGCTTGCGCAATGTGAGGGCCTCCTTCTTCCGAAGGTACGGAGGCAATTTGCCGAGTTCCTTCAGGATACTTCTCTCAAACGCCTTGGTATACTCTACCTGACCACCTGTGTCGGTTTCGGGTACGGTCTATACGGTGGGGCTATTTCCTGGAACCTCTTCGAAGCCAGTCCAATCCAATAAGGACTGACAACTCACGAGATCCGTCACACACCACCAGGCCCACGAATATTAACGTGGTTCCCATCGACTACCCCCTTCGGGCTCGTCTTAGGGGCCGGCTTACCCTGCTCAGATTAGCTTTAAGCAGGAACCCTTGGTCTTTCGGCGGGAGGGTGTCTCACCCTCCTATCGCTACTCATGTCTGCATTCGCACTTCCGATACCTCCACGACCCATTACCAGATCGCTTCATCGGCCTACGGAACGCTCCGCTACCGCATGCAATAAATTGCACACCCTAAGCTTCGGTACATATCTTTAGCCCCGTTACATTTTCGCCGCAGGATCTCTTATTTAGACCAGTGAGCTGTTACGCTTTCTTTAAAGGATGGCTGCTTCTAAGCCAACCTCCTGGTTGTTTTGGAAATCCCACATGCTTCACCACTTAGATATGATTTGGGGACCTTAGCTGTAGGTTAGGGCTGTTTCCCTTTTGACGACGGACCTTAGCACCCGCCGTCTGTCTCCCGGACTAACTCGATGGTATTCGGAGTTTGGTTAGAATTGGTAGATCTCGCGACCCCCGCATCCATCCAGTGCTCTACCCCCATCGGAAAACATCCGAGGCACTACCTCAATAGTTTTCGCGGAGAACCAGCTATTTCCCGGCTTGATTGGCCTTTCACCCCTAAGCACAACTCATCCGACAATTTTTCAACATTGAACGGTTCGGTCCTCCAGTGCGTGTTACCGCACCTTCAACCTGGTCATGCATAGATCGCCGGGTTTCGGGTCTAATGCATCATACTCAGTCGCCCTATTCAGACTCGCTTTCGCTACGCCTACACCTAACGGCTTAAGCTTGCATGATACATTAAGTCACAGACCCATTATACAAGAGGTACGCTGTCACCCCATAAAGAGGCTCCAACTGATTGTAAGCATTCGGTTTCAGGTACTGTTTCACTCCCCTCATCGGGGTGCTTTTCACCTTTCCCTCACGGTACTAGTTCGCTATCGGTCATATACGAGTATTTAGGCTTAGAGGGTGGTCCCCCTATATTCAGACAGGATTACACGTGTCCCGCCCTACTCAAGTCCTGATGTTTCATTTTCGCATACGGGGCTGTCACCCACTATGGCGCTACTTTCCAGAAGCTTTTGCTAATTAAACACCAGGCACTGGCCTGGTCCGCGTTCGCTCGCCACTACTAACGGAATCTCGGTTGATGTCTTTTCCTCCGGGTACTGAGATGTTTCAGTTCTCCGGGTTCGCTTCACTAAGCCTATTTTATTCAGCTAAGTGATATCCTTCCTATTTAACTCCAACACTGATTACTCAGTGCTAAAATTAAATAGTGAGGATGGGTTTCCCCATTCGGAAATCGTGGGATCAAAGCCTGCTCACGGCTCCCCCACGCTTATCGCAGCGTGCCACGTCCTTCATCGCCTGTATATGCCAAGGCATTCACCAAATGCTCTTACCTCACGCTTGAGAGTCCACACCACCAATGACAATGCTGCACGACCCTAAAGTCGAACATATCATCACGTGCGTTGCGGATAATTATTATCTCAGCCAGATAATCTATTTTGATTTGTAACAGCACGTCATCCATCCACATCCGAAGATGTGGCTGTGCAACATGCCGCCACGGCATCGATTAAAAAACCCATTCACAATGTCAAAGAACGGCGGCAAATCCGCCATCCGTTACCTTTCGATAACGGAAAATTTTGTCTTCATCTCTGGAAATTCAAAAAATGGTGGAGCTTAACGGGTTCGAACCGTTGACCCCCTGCTTGCAAAGCAGGTGCTCTACCAACTGAGCTAAAGCCCCGCACCATTTGCGCAAAGCGCTTCAAGATTGGTGGGCCGAGCAAGAGTTGAACTTGCGACCTCACGCTTATCAGGCGTGCGCTCTAACCACCTGAGCTACCGGCCCCCACCAGCCTCGGCTAACCCATAAGGGCCGCAGGCGGCATAAAGGCCAGCTCAGGCTTCACACTTATCACTATCGCTAGTGAAGAGCGTGTTTCCAGGATGAAGGGACATGAGGACGACGGCAGTGTTCTTTGGAATGGAGGAAGCTCTTCTGGAGACTAGCCCCAGCGCTTTCCGCCGAAATCCTTAGAAAGGAGGTGATCCAGCCGCAGGTTCCCCTACGGCTACCTTGTTACGACTTCACCCCAGTCTCTAAACCCACCGTGGTCAGCTGCCTCCTTGCGGTTAGCGCACTGCCTTCGGGTGAATCCAAATCCCATGGTGTGACGGGCGGTGTGTACAAGGCCTGGGAACGTATTCACCGCGGCATGCTGATCCGCGATTACTAGCGATTCCGCCTTCATGCTCTCGAGTTGCAGAGAACAATCCGAACTGAGACGGTTTTTGGAGATTAGCTACCGGTCGCCCGGTTGCTGCCCACTGTCACCGCCATTGTAGCACGTGTGTAGCCCAGCGTGTAAGGGCCATGAGGACTTGACGTCATCCCCACCTTCCTCCGGCTTATCACCGGCAGTTTCCTTAGAGTGCCCAACTGAATGATGGCAACTAAGGACGAGGGTTGCGCTCGTTGCGGGACTTAACCCAACATCTCACGACACGAGCTGACGACAGCCATGCAGCACCTGTCACTAATCCAGCCGAACTGAAGGTAATCATCTCTGAAAACCGCGATTAGGATGTCAAACGCTGGTAAGGTTCTGCGCGTTGCTTCGAATTAAACCACATGCTCCACCGCTTGTGCAGGCCCCCGTCAATTCCTTTGAGTTTTAATCTTGCGACCGTACTCCCCAGGCGGATAACTTAATGCGTTAGCTGCGCCACTCAGGCTCGTAGAGCCCGAACAGCTAGTTATCATCGTTTACGGCGTGGACTACCAGGGTATCTAATCCTGTTTGCTCCCCACGCTTTCGTACCTCAGCGTCAATATATGTCCAGTTAGTCGCCTTCGCCACTGGTGTTCTTCCGAATATCTACGAATTTCACCTCTACACTCGGAATTCCACTAACCTCTCCATAATTCTAGCGATCTAGTTTCAAAGGCAGTTCTGGAGTTGAGCTCCAGGCTTTCACCTCTGACTTGAATCACCGCCTACGTACTCTTTACGCCCAGTAATTCCGAACAACGCTAGCTCCCTCCGTATTACCGCGGCTGCTGGCACGGAGTTAGCCGGAGCTTATTCTCCAGGTACTGTCATTATCATCCCTGGTAAAAGAGCTTTACAACCCTAAGGCCTTCATCACTCACGCGGCATTGCTGGATCAGGCTTTCGCCCATTGTCCAATATTCCCCACTGCTGCCTCCCGTAGGAGTCTGGGCCGTGTCTCAGTCCCAGTGTGGCTGATCATCCTCTCAGACCAGCTAAAGATCGTCGCCTTGGTGAGCTTTTACCTCACCAACAAGCTAATCTTACGCGGGCTCATCCTTAGGCGATAAATCTTTGGTCTTTCGACATCATACGGTATTAGCACAAATTTCTCTGAGTTATTCCGTACCTAAGGGCAGATTCCCACGCGTTACGCACCCGTGCGCCACTAGACCCGAAGGTCTCGTTCGACTTGCATGTGTTAAGCATGCCGCCAGCGTTCGTTCTGAGCCAGGATCAAACTCTCAAGTTTGATTCAAAAACCAGACTGGCACGGATAAATCCGCAAACCAACCAGGCTCGAACTTTCAGGCGTTGTTCCTGCACAAATTACTATACATGGTGTATAGGACATATGTGCTGAACGACTAATTTATAACCAAGCACCCGGGGCCTAAAAACCCCCGGACCTGGCGCCGTCGCCCACATGTCCCTTCATCTAAATATCACAATGTCAAAGAGCCGAACCGGTTTGACCCGGTTACCACCGACAAAAAAGCGGACACCTATGGTTCCCTGATATTGCTACCAGAGGAGTAGGTGACCCGTTTGTTGGCGACCGAACCGCGGAAACGCTTGCTTCCCGTCCGGTGAGAGGGCCTCTAAAGCGACTTCAGGATTCGGTCAACCGCCATTTGCAATTTTATTACAAAAAAAATGCACGTCTGTCGTAAATCCACGGTTTTCTGGGGTTTTTAGACAATCAGGCGGCCAGGGAATTCCTAGCATGGCATAATGAACGTGCCGGTGAAAGGTTCCGCACTCGGCCAATAATGGCTGTTTTTGGGCTATTTGGTGCGGCCGAGTCTCGCTTAACCCAATATGTGAGACAAGAGTCGCGCCATCACCCCAATATTTATGCCTTCAGCAAACCGATCTCTATCAACCGTTCCCGTAGATAGTCATCCGCAAGAATCGGCTTCGGGTAGCGATTTGGGTTTTCCGCGCTCACACATTGCGGCAAAGTCGCAATTGGAAAGTCCGAACGCAAATGTAAGAAGAAGGGCATGGAGTAGCGACTAAACCGCGACCGCGCGCCTGTCGGGTTCACCACACGATGCGTGGTCGATGGCAGCATATGGTTGGTCAACCGCTGCAACATATCGCCCACATTGACCGCCAAGCCCCCCTGGGGCGGCGAGACGTCCATCCAGCTACCATCGGGGCGCAGAATCTGCAGACCTGCCTCCTCTGCCCCCAGCAGCAGCGTGATGAGGTTGATGTCCTCATGCGCGCCAGCCCTGATGCAGCCTTCGGCATCGCCAGCTATGGGGGGATAATGCAAGAGGCGTAAAATCGAGTTCCCGTCCGCAATCGCCGGATCAAACCAGTTCGCGGGCAGATCAAGATAGCGGGCGATGGAAGACAATATCCGTGCGCCGACCTTATCCATCTCTGCAAAGAGCAGTTGAAACGTCTCCTTAAACGCAGGAACGTCCGGCCAGATGTTGGGCAGCATTGATCCTGCAAGCGGGCTGTCCGGTGCGACGTCGCGACCGACATGCCAAAATTCCTTCAGGTCATGAAAGTCCGCGCCCTTGGCAATTTCGGTTTTAAACGGCGTGTACCCACGCTGACCAGCAATGGCGGCGTCAAAACCCGCCCGCTTTTGCGATTCAGGTTGTTCGAACAGCTCCTTGGTCAGCGCCCATGCCTTCGCAACCAACGCGGGATCAAGGCCATGATCCACAACATTTGCGAAACCATAAGTTTGAAACGAGCTACCAAGCTGTTGTCCAAGGGCATCGGCATCGCCGATGAGTGAAATTACGGGCATAACTGTCATGGACAGCGTATTACTGCCTGCCTTAAAGGCTTGCCAGCGAAAAGGAGTGACAGGTGGCAAAACAATTTTGGTTGATGAAGTCGGAACCGGACGTTTACAGCTATGACGATCTGGTGGCGGAGGGCGAAGGCACATGGGACGGCGTGCGCAATTACAGCGCCGCGAATAACTTACGTACGATGAAGATCGGCGATGAAGCCTTTTTCTACCACAGCAATATCGGGCTTGAGATTGTTGCCATCATCACGATCAGCCAAGAGCATTTCATTGACCCCAGCGATGAAAAGGCACGCTTTGTTGCGGTGAAGGTTAAACCGTCGCGCAAATTGAAGCAGCCAGTGACGTTGAAAGCGATTAAAGCGAACCCCAGCCTGGCCGAAATGGAAATGCTGCGGCAGTCACGGCTATCGGTTGCGCCAGTTCGTGCGACCGAATGGGAAGAGATATTGCAGATGGCAGGCGAATGAGCGGTCTTCGAATCGCAATATTAAGCCCAACGCCAGAATATGAAGAAGATTGGTCGCATATACAGGCGGACTATACCCGGCTGCTCGGCGACAGTGCTGCGTTCATTGATTGGACCAAGGCGGACGACTTTAGCGACTTTGACCTCGTCACGCCCTTGCTTGCCTGGGGCTATCCGCGCGACTGCCCGCGTTGGTTTGCTTTGCTGGACCGGTTGGAAGCGGAAAAGATCCGGGTAAGCAATCCGGTCAGCATATTGAGATGGAACAGCGACAAGGCCTATCTGGCCGAATTAGACGCGGCTGGTATTGCTTCTGTCCCCACTATATTAAGTCCCCTACTCGACAGGGTCGCACTTGAAGACGCGCGGAAAACCTTCAATGTCGAAACTTTAGTCGTCAAGCCACCCATATCGGGCGGAGCAGACGGAACTTTCCGATTGGAACGCGACGATATTGTGCCTGCGTCGGTTGCTGGCCAGCGCATGATGATCCAACCTTATCTTCCCAACATTGCCGAAGAGGGCGAATATTCGCTCTTCTATTTCGCAGGGGTCTTCAGCCATTCCATACTCAAGCGTCCCGCCAAAGGCGACTTTCGCGTGCAGGAACAATATGGCGGTCAGGAAGAGGCCGTCACTGCGCCTGAAGACGCGCTGACACTTGCCCAGCGCGCACTTACGGCCACGTCCGAGATTACCAAGACCGGAACGCTGGCTTATGCGCGTGTCGATATATTGCGCGATGGGGACGGGGTTTTCCGCCTGATGGAACTGGAGCTTATAGAGCCGTCTTTGTTCCTGCGCTTTGCGCCCGATGCAGGTGCGGCCTTTGCCAAAGCGTTAGTTACGGGCGTTTAACCGCTGCATCAGCCGGAACCAACGGCCACCCGCGTGGTTCACTTGTCGTACCAGCCCGCAGTTCACGCGAGGCCGGATGACACAGAAAGGACGTGCTATATGGGCGAACTAAATGACAAGGCCAAAGGCCTGGGCAATGAAATCGTAGGAAACATCAAGCAAGCTGCGGGCAAGGTATCGGGCAATGAACGCCTGCAAGCCGAAGGCATTGTGCAAGAACGCCATGGCGAAGGCCAGAATCTTAAAGGCAAAATGAAGGGCATGATCGGCGACAAGGTCTAGGTCAGAACCCGTTCATTCCCAAGAAAAGGCCGCCCATGAGGCGGCCTTTTTCATGTCCGGCCTGCTTCAGCCCTGGCGATAATCGGCGGTTATCAGGCCACAGTGGAGCAGCTCCGCCTCATGGCCGACTTCGCGCCAGCTTTCCGTCAAAGCGTCTTTTTCCCACGCCAGCATCGGGGCGAGCCCAAGCATGTGGTGTACCCATTCTTTGCCCGCATGCCCCACATCCAATCCATATGTGCGCACCCGAAACGCCACAGGAGCGAAAAAGGCATCCACCGCGGTAAAGAGGGGCCCGGCTAGAAATGGTCCGCCGAAACTGTCGAGCCCTTGCGCCCATAATTCGGTCAGACGCGCCACGTCGCGCTTCAACGCAGCAGACATGGGCTTGGGCTGAACCCGAACCCCGACATTCATCGTGCAGTCGTTTCGCAAGGCGGAAAAACTGCCATGCATTTCGGTAACTGCGCATTGCGCCCACGCCCGTGCAGCCGGGTCCGACGGCCAGACACCTTCGTGCCGGTCGGCCAGATATAATGTGATGCCAAGCGAATCCCACACCGTCCATGCGTCGTCCAGAAGGACGGGCACTTGGCCAGTCGGTGAAAATGCCCGGAATGCATCATAATTGCTTGCCGCAGCAAAGGGCTCCAAGCGGTCCTCAAACGGGATGCCCAGCATTGTCATCAGCACCCAAGGCCGCAAGCTCCAGCTCGAATAATTGCGATTCGCGGTAATCAGCGTGTAGCCCATGTCAGTCTTCCTTTCGGATTCCGAAGTAAACCCAAACGCTTACCGGTTTTGTGAGTCCAGTTCCAACCAGCGCGAGTCTGTTCGTTGATGGTAACTGTCAAACACGGCAAATGGAATGCGAAAGGGCGTGCCCCAGTTGCTGTTCCACATGGCGACAACACCAACATGCGTGGCTGGATCAAAAATCATGGTTGCACGATAGCCGTCAACCGCGCCGGAGTGCCCCAATAATAAATGGCCGTCATATTTGAAGCTGCGCCAGCCAAGACCATAACGCGCCTTCGAATTCGCCTGCCGCAATGCGCCACCATAAATCGGCGCCGTATTCACGCGCGGCGATTGCGCAATCCGCAGCGTCGATTCGGGCAACACATCGGGGCGATCTCCCATTGTCGCCTGCATCCAACGGGCAAAATCGACGATATTGCTTTCCACACCTGCAGCCGCCGGGACCCGCCAATAGGTTTCTTTCACGGTACGGACCATGCGGCCATTATGCGGGCGCGCCCAATCTTTCGCATTGGTGAGGCCAGCCATGCCGAAATTGGCGCTGTTCATACCCAAGGGCAGAAAGAAGCGCTCGCTCACCGCAGCGGGGTAAGACCGCTTAGCTGCCTGCTCCAATATCTCGGTCACAGCGTCAAAGGCGACATTCTGATAGGTGTGACACGAACCCGGCTGACACTGCAACGGCGCGCTGGCCAGACTGGCACGCAGCGCGCGTGGATCCTGCCCATCCTCCAACCGTTCGTCATAGGCGTTTTTGGTGAGGCCGGTTTGCTGGGAAAGCAATTGCTCGACGCTCAAACGCGATTCGGCACCATCGGGTAAGCGCAACGTTGTATGATAACGCGATACTGGCCGCTCCAAGTCAAGGAGCCCTTCGTTCGAAAGCGTCGCGGCCATGGTACCCGCGACGGTCTTGGACACCGAAGCCCATCGGAAAACCGTCCCCAGCGTCACCGGCACGTTCGTATCCCGGTCAATCACGCCATAACTGCGGACAAAACGCAGTTCGCCATCTTCGACAATAGCAATGGCAAGCCCCGCCATTTCCGATCTTTGCGCCATGGCCGCAAATTGTTGATCCAGTTGGGCATAATGGATTCGTCCGCGCCATTCGCCCGGCTGGTCCGGCAAATTCGTCCGGGGTTTGATAAATTTACGCAATACTGCCGCGACCTGATGATGATCAGGTGCGGATCGCATGGCGTATAAGCCAGCCAGTCCCAACACTAAAACCGCAATCAAGGCTGCTAAAGTCCGCCGCATGTTACTGGTCAGATCGCAACCTCAAAATACGCCGTTGTCTTTGCCCGCACATCGTCAACGCTGACGCCGGGCGCGACCTCAATCAGCTTGAACGCCGATGCTTTGTCCGCCCGCTGAAACACAGCGAGGTCGGTTATGATCATGTCGACGACGTTTTTGCCCGTTAGCGGTAACGTGCAAGCCGGAATGAATTTTGGCGATCCGTCCTTGGCGTTATGCTCCATCACCACGATGATCTTCTTGACGCCAGCAACTAGGTCCATCGCCCCGCCCATGCCCTTGATCATCTTGCCGGGGATCATCCAATTGGCGATGTCACCATTTTCCGCCACTTCCATCGCGCCCAAGACGGTCAGATCAATATGCCCGCCACGGATCATGGCAAAGCTGGCCGCGCTGTCGAAATAAGCGGTCTGCGGAAGCTCGCTAATCGTCTGCTTACCCGCGTTGATCAGGTCGGCGTCTTCTTCGCCAGCAAAGGGAAACGGCCCGATACCCAACATGCCATTTTCCGATTGTAGCGTCACTTCGACGCCCGGAGGAATATGGTTGGCGACCAAAGTCGGAATGCCGATGCCAAGGTTCACATAATATCCGTCGCGCAGTTCCTTTGCCGCGCGGGCGGCCATATCATCACGGGTCCAGCTCAATGAATCAATCCATCTTCATCGGTGGTTGGGTGCTCGGTTGGCAAATCGGTCGGGTTGGCACGCTCGGCATCCACCCCTTCCCAAATGCGCGATAGTGCCTCGGCCTCGGATATACCCGTCGCGCGGGCCCATGTCTTGGCACCATGGCGAATGCAGTCGACCAAGGCAATGCCATAGCCCATCGGATCGCCGCCAACGGGCACGGGGTTAATAAAGCAGGTAACTGGCCCGCCTTCCTTTGCCCAAACGCGCAGAAACTCCTGGCTGTCACCCAACAGTTCGGCATAAGGGACAAGGTCGATAGGAACGGGTTTGTCGGTCATTGTACGGGCTCCCACTTAGTTTCAGGCGTGTATATTTCATCATAGCCGCCGCGGATCGACGGGCCATATACGGGGTTGGAAAACAGAAACCAGCCATTGCCCCATAATTCGGCAATGGCCGGATGCGTTGCCAGCTTGCGCCGGTCGGCAACGCTCAGGCCTTTCACGTTGAACGCTTGGGCAAAGTCACCAAGCTGGTCGCCGCCCAGCGCAACAACACAAAATTTCGATGCGATGGCCGCGCGCCGACCATCTTTGCTTGAGCCACTGGCGTCATCGCCCATCAAATACAGCGTCTCTTGATGCTTGAATTCGCCAAGGCCCGCCATCCGCAGCGCGTCTTCCGTGCCTTTCGCATTGGCAGTCGTCCGGTTGGTATTGGCGATAATAGTGACGCCCGCATCGCGCATAATCTTTAGCGCCGCAATCGCACCGGGCATCGCCAGCGCCTTGCCTGCACCGCTTTTTTCCCATGCGTTCCAAATGGCCGGGTCAAAATCTTTGCCCTGTTCGGCCATATAGCGCATCGCCCCGACATTCCAGATCAAGGTTTCGTCGGCATCAAAGACTGCAGCCAGCGGTTTTGTACCGCAGCTTTCGAAACGCGGGGTATCTGGAGTCGAACCGTCTGCCAGCACAATTTGCGTTTTGATGGCGCGGTTTAGCGCCTTGGCGCGAACATATTGCGCCATTGATTTATAGACCTGCGCAGAAGCTATGCTGCCCTCTGCCGATCCATACAGCCATTGTTGGCCAGTCGGCGGGGATGCTGGTGTGGACTTTTCGCCAATCTGGGTGGCGAGCGCGTCTTTGCTTAAAGTCGGCACGGCAACCGTCGCATTTGGCGTGGCGCATCCGGCCAGCGCCAGTGCCACAAAACCAAGGGCGTAATTCCGCATTACGCATCCTCCCTTTCGCGTACGGTGCGGAACTCAATCTTCTTGTCATAAGGCGCGCCGATAATCATGCGCTGCACATAGACGCCGGGCAAATGGATGCAGTCGGGGTCGAGGCTGCCGACTGGCACCAATTCTTCGACCTCAACCACACACATCTTGCCGCACGTCGCGGCGGGCAGGTTGAAATTGCGGGCCGTCTTGCGGAAAACCAGGTTGCCGCTTTCATCGGCCTTCCAAGCTTTGATGATCGAAAGGTCGGCGAATATCCCATGTTCAAGGATATATTCCTCACCACCAAACTCCTTCACTTCCTTACCCTCGGCAACCAAAGTGCCAACGCCGGTTTTGGTGTAAAATCCTGGAATGCCCGCACCGCCAGCGCGCATGCGTTCGGCCAAAGTGCCTTGCGGGCAGAATTCAACTTCCAATTCACCCGCCAGATATTGCCGCTCAAATTCTTTATTCTCGCCCACATAAGACGAAATCATTTTTTTGACTTGCTTGGTTCGCAGCAGCTTGCCGATGCCTTCATTATCAATGCCGGCATTGTTCGACACGAAGGTCAAGCCAGTGACCCCGCTGTCGCGCACAGCATCCAACAAGCGTTCGGGCAGTCCGCAAAGGCCAAAGCCGCCGCTTGCAATTAATATGTCGTTTTTCAATACGCCTTCGAGCGCCGATTTTGCGTCGGGGAAAAGTTTTTTCGCCATGAAATGCTCCAAATAATGGGAGAGACGGAACAACTCTTCGCCTAGGGTCAGGACCTAGACCCTAAGTGGCGTGAAGGTCAACGCCAATAGCGCGCCTAAATCCTGCAAAGCTTGATCACCGCTTGTGACTTTAATTGCCGCCATCCCCATTGCGGCAGCCGGTTTGCAGTTGATGCCAAGGTCATCCAGATAGATGCATTGCGATGGCTGGGCCGCAAGGGCCGCACACATCATCGCATAAATACGCGGGTCTGGTTTGCGCACCCCTGCTTTGCTCGATTCAATGATATGGTCGAACCGTTCCATGACCGCACAGATAGTCGCGGCTTTCTCATCACTCCCGGCCATGCCAGCGCCTTTGCCAGACGGCACATTGTTGGTGATGCACCCAAGCGCAAAGCCCTTGGACTTTAACAGATCCAGCGCGGCCACCATATCCGGGCGGATGTCACCCGATAGGCAGGCAATAACCGAAGCGCCATCAAGCTTTTGCCCCAATGCCAACGCTTCGGCGGCGAACAACGCGTCAAACTCCGCTATATTGCACTCTGCCCGTTCAAACTTCGCCCATGCATTATCATTGGGGTTGCGCGCATTCACGCTGCGGACGAAATCCTTAGGCAGACCGCGCTTTGCCTCCATGCGGTTGAATGCCTCAAAAGGCGATGTCGTAATGACGCCGCCAAAATCGAAAAGAACTGTATTGAACGTCATGTTTTTCCTTAGGCGACCGTGGTGCCGAACAACGCGCCAATAGCAGCGGTAGCCGCCATCGCAATCGCACCCCAGAAGGTAACGCGCATCACAGCCCTGCCCATTGGTGCGCCGCCAGCTTTGGCCCCAATAGCACCCAAAACAGCGAGGAACAGCAATGCTGCTATCGACACAGCCCATGTGAGATACGGAGTTGGAGACAGCGGAACCATCGCCAAGGGCAAGGATGCGCCGATGGCAAAGGCCGCAGCCGACGCCAAAGCCGCCTGCACTGGTCGTGCGGCGGTGTGTGTGGCCATACCCAATTCGTCGCGCAAATGCGTCGTCAGCGCGTCGTGCGCCGTGAGCTTGTCCGCCACCTGCTCTGCGAGCGCGCGATCGAGACCCCGCGCTTCATAAATGCCCACTAGCTCCTCGCGTTCCTTTTCAGGAATCGTCGCCAGCTCATTCTCCTCCCGCACTCGGTCCGCACTTTCGGTATCCGCTTGCGAGCTGACCGACACATATTCGCCGGCCGCCATCGACATTGCACCGGCAACCAGTCCCGCAATCCCCGTCAGCAATATTGTTGCTGGCGTCGCTTGCGCGGCGGCCACGCCGACAATCAGGCTAGCCGTCGACACAATGCCGTCATTCGCCCCAAGGACCGACGCCCGCAACCAGCCGATGCGGTCAATGAGGTGCGCTTCCTTGTGCCGTGGCATATACCGGTTCCCAGTTCTAGGGTCAGGCCCTAATATTGAAGCTTCAGTCCAGGCCGCGCCCATCTGGTTTTAACGAGGCGCCCGCTGCCCGACAGACAGATATAGGCGTCCATCATATCATCGCCGCCAAAGGCAATGTTGGTTGTAAAAATATCATCGGTGCCCACAAATTCGACCAGATCGCCCGTCGGTGAAATGACGCTGATCCCGCATTCGCCAATGGTCGCGACGCAGATATTGCCATTGGCCTCCATGCCAAGGCTGTCAAAGAATTTATATCCCGCAGGGCGGTAAACCGGAATGCCTGGGCCACCGGGGCCAGCATCGCCAGCGACCTTACCGGGCGCGGTGATGTTGAACTTCATCAATCGGCAGGTGTAGGTTTCGGCGGCGTAGAGCGTGCCGCCATCGGGGGACAAGCCAACGCCGTTGGGGTTGTTTGACGGGAAGATGACTTCTTCCAAATGGCTGCCATCGGCCTTGGCATAGAAAATGCCGACGACATCATGACTACGTTTTGCATAATCAATCTTGCCATGATCGGTGAACCAGAACCCGCCATGTGCGTCGAACACGATGTCGTTCGGCCCACGCAGGCTGCATCCGAAGTCGCCCGATTTATACAATATTTCGACCTTGCCGGTTTCGATATCGATGCGTTCAATCCGGCCACCTGAATAATCGTTCGCGATGCCGTGCGGCGCAAGAAAGCCATTGGCTTCGATATATTCGAACCCACCATTGTTGCAGCAATAGAGCTTACCATCCGGCCCCATCGCCAGGCCATTTGGTCCACCGCCGGGCTTGGCGATGACGGATTTTCTGCCATCGGGGCGCACGCGCGTGATTTGTCCTTGCGCGATCTCCACCAATATGACGCTGCCGTCGGGCATGACCACGGGTCCCTCGGGGAAACGAAGCCCATCGGCGACCAATGCAAACTCAGCCATATTTTCTCTCTCCTTTAGGCACGACACGCGCGCACGCATCGTTTTATCGATTAGGCAGGCTCTCGCGCTGGCGCTGATCGGTCTCCCTCACCCAATTCCGCTTGCATGTATACTGTGTCAAGCCAGCGACCGAATTTGCGCCCGACGTTACGCATACGTCCGGCATCGGTGAACCCCATCTTACGGTGCAAAGCAACCGAGGCGGGTTCGCCGCCGCCAATGACAGCCATCATCTGGCGAAAGCCGCAATCGCTTGCTTGCTCCATTAAAGCGCGCATCAATTGCACGCCCACGCCCTGCCCCACACAATCAGGATCGACATAGATCGAATCTTCGCAGGTGTAGCCATAAGCCGGTCGGTCCCGAAACGCGGTCACATAGGCATAGCCCATGATCGTTTCAGCACGCTCCGCCACGATGAACGGCCATCCCTTGGACAATATGTCGCGGATCTTCTCTTCGGTTTGCAATGGTGTGCGGGCAATAGCATCAAAGCTGGCGGTGCCATGCTGCACATGATGCGCATAGATGCGGGCAATGGCTTCCGCATCCGCAGCGCGCGCAGACCGCACCTCCAAATTCGTTAAAGTCGATCTTCCATCATTCATACGTTATTGCTGACATATTATCCCATGCTTTGAAAGTTTTTTGCTATATTTGATGTCCATCAATTACTTTTCAGCGTTTATGTTCAGAATAACTCCTGTGAGACCGGCGCATCAATACCGGCCGTGAGGTAAGGAAATGACGATGAAATCTATCATGGTACATGCAGGCGGGGACGACGCCTTTGAAAGCAGATTGCAGGCGGGACTTGACCTTGCACGGCGTTTCCATGGGCATATGTCGCTCATATTGCCGCGGCCGACGCAGGATTATGTCGCGTTCGACATGTTCGGCGGCGCGCATTTCGTCGCCGAGGCTTTTGAAGCAGCAGAAAACGAACGCGAAAAGCTGTGCACGCGGATCGATGCGCGGTTGAAGGCAGAGGATGTGCCTTGGGACTGGCAAATGTTTGATGGCACGACGTCAGACGCGCTAATCAACGCTGGGCGATTGGCGGATGTCTTGGTCATGTCGCTGGATGCGGCGGGCGCGGCAAGCGCTACCCGCGCTTGGATTAGCGATGTGGTGACCGCATCGCGCACCCCGGTTCTGGCAATCCCTACAAAAGCCGCGCCTCTTTCCTTCGACCGTGTCATGGTCGCATATGATGGCGGTTTTGAAGCCGCCAACGCATTGCGTGCAGCATTGCCATTGCTGCAAGCTGCATCGGTTGTCCGCATATCGGAGATCGAAATGGTGCCGGAGCAATTCCCAGTCACCGACGCGGCGACATATTTGTCGCGCCACGGCATCAATGCCGAAATCGCAGTTGCCGCAAAAGGCGATAAGAGCGTCGAGGAAAGGCTTTTGGCAGAGACGAAGGCATGGGCACCCGACCTCCTCGTCATGGGCGCTTATGGACATGGACGGTGGCGTGAGACCTTGTTTGGCGGCGTGACGCGGTTCATGCTTGGCGAGCTTGGCATCCCAGTTTTGCTCGCGCACTAAGCAGCAACCTAAACAAAGCTTGGCTTTTGCCCCCGTTCCATGCCAGCGTGCATGAAACAAGGGGGACTTAAGTGACGCAAGATACAGCCGCAACGACACGGCCCATGGGGTTCTGGATGGCGCTTGCTTTGGTCATGGGCAGCATGATCGGGTCGGGCGTATTCCTGCTTCCGACAAGCCTTGCCCCCTTGGGGTGGAATTCCGTTATTGGATGGGTGATTACCGTATCGGGCGCATTATGCGTCGCAACAGTCTTTGGCGCGCTGAGCAAGGCGTTGCCCAAGGCTGGCGGGCCTTATGCTTATACAAAGGCAGCTTTCGGCGATGGTGCAGGCTTTGCGATTGCATGGGCCTATTGGATATCAATGTGGGTCGGCAATGCCGCCATAGCAACAGCAGCGGTCAGCTATCTTAGCCAGTTGTTCCCCGTCGTCGGCACCCACGGCGTGTCCGCCGCCGTCACCATAGCCATCGTATGGGCTTTCACGCTGATCAACATTCGCGGCACCAAATTGGCAGGACAAGTTCAGGTCGTCTGGACGATTGCGAAGCTGCTCCCGCTCATCGCAGTTATTGGCCTTGCGGCTTACATATTGACGATTCAGGGCACCGGCGTTGTCCGCAGCTTCGAACTGGCAGACATTTCGACGGCAAGCATTTCGACGGCCACTATTTTGACCCTCTGGGCAATGCTTGGCCTTGAACTGGCCACGGTACCCGCAGACAAGGTGCAAGACCCTGAACGCACCATCAGCCGTGCCACTTTATTCGGAACCGCTGGTGCCGGCGGCATTTACATATTGGTCTGCTCAGCCGTCGTCCTGATGTTGCCTGTGGCGATCACCAGCGCCTCTGCTGCGCCATTTGCCGATTTTGTGAGCGTCTATGCGGGCACCAACGCTGGCACCGCTATCGCTGCCATTGGAGCAATCAGCGCGCTTGGCGCATTGAACGGATGGATCATGTGTCAGGCAGAATTACCCGCCGCTTTAGCGCGCGATGGCTTGTTTCCAGCATTCATGGCCAAGGCCGCCGCCAATGGCACGCCGCGCAATGCGCATCTGTTCTCCACCAGCCTGTTGACGCTCGTAATCCTGATGAACAGCAGCCGGACGATGGCATCCATGTTTGAATTTCTCATATTGTTGACCACGGCCATCGTGCTGGTCATGTATTTCGGTTGCGCGGCCGCCGCGTTCCGACTCATCCAGACGGGTGTGTTGAAGGTTAGCGCCGGATTTAAGCTTATCCTCGCACTTGCCGCTATATATTCCTGCTGGACGATATATGGCGCAGGCTCCGAAGCATTGCTCTGGGGCATTGCCTTATTGCTCGCAGGTTTTCCGGTTTTCTGGCTATTGCGGCTTGCAAGGGGTTCCAAAGCCGTCACCTGACGCCTACAAGCAAAGCATAATAAATTTGCAGGAAATCCGATGAGCTATTCCACTGATTTGGGCTTATATATTGACGGTAGCTGGCGCGCCGGCGAAGGCCGCGATACGCATTCGGTCATCAATCCGGCCACGGGTGAGGCGTTGGCAGAATTACCGTTGGCGACGGCTGCGGACCTTGATGAGGCACTTGCCGCCACGGCAAAGGGCTTTGCGCATTGGCGAGGCGTGGACGTGAATGCCCGCGCGGCGATCTTGCATAAGGTCGCTGACCATATTCGCGAACGTGCAGAACCAATCGCGGTCATGCTAACGACCGAACAGGGCAAGCCGCTGGCCGAAGCGCGCACTGAGGTGCTGTCCTGTGCCGCGCAATTCGACTATTTCGCCGAGGAAGCCAAACGCAGCTACGGACGCGTACTTGTGCGACCAACGGGGCAGCGGGCGCTAGTTTTGAAACAACCCGTCGGGCCAGTGGCCGCATTTTCACCATGGAACTTCCCGGTGAACCTGATGTGCAAGAAAATGGCGGCTGCATTGGCCGCAGGATGCTCCATTATCGCCAAGCCGCCCGAAGAAACACCCGCAAGCACGAGCGCGATCATGCAATGCGTCATCGATGGCGGCGTGCCGGGTAATGTCGCGCAATTGGTCTATGGCGTACCCGACATGGTCAGCCGCCATTTGATTGCTTCCCCTATCATCCGCAAGGTCAGCTTCACGGGATCAGTCCCCGTCGGCAAACATCTGCTGAAGCTTGCGGCAGATGGCGTGAAGCGGACCACGATGGAGTTGGGCGGCCATGCGCCAGTGCTTATTTTCGACGATTGCGACCTTGAAAAAGCCATCACCTTGTCCGCCACCACCAAGTTTCGGAACGCGGGCCAAGTGTGCATTTCGCCCACACGTTTTTATGTGCAAGAGGGCGTCTATGATCGCTTCGTAGCTGGCTTTGCCGCGCATACAAAAAAGGTTCAGGTCGGCAATGGCCTCGATGCTGGAACGGTCATGGGGCCATTGGCCAACGGGCGGCGGCCATCGGCAATCGCGGCGTTGGTTGAGGATGCGACGTCAAAGGGTGCAAAGCTGCTGACCGGCGGATCACGAGGCAACCAAGGCTTTTTCTTCGCGCCAACGGTGTTGTCCGACGTGCCAATGTCGGCAAAGGTCATGGACGATGAACCCTTCGGCCCCGTTGCATTAATGCGGCCATTTAAGACCTTTGACGAAGCGGTAGAACAGGCAAACCGCCTGCCCTTTGGCCTTGCCGCTTATGCTTTCACCGAAAATGCACGCCAGGCGAACCTCGTCGCCGACGCGCTGGATACAGGGATGGTTGGCCTCAACAGCTTTATGATCTCGATGCCCGACGCGCCCTTTGGCGGCGTGAAAGAATCGGGCTTTGGCAGCGAGGGCGGTCCCGAAGGGCTTGATAGCTATTATGTGACCAAAGCAGTTCACCAATATTGATAAAGCAGCAGCTTTATCTATGCGCTGGCCTGCTGGCCGTGGCCCTTGGCACGGTCGGCATTGCCCTGCCTTTGCTGCCGACGGTGCCGTTCATGATCTTGGCGGCATATTGTTTCGCGCGCAGTAGCCCGGCGCTGGAGGCGCGGCTGTTGAACCACCCGAAATTTGGACCTCATCTTTTTGCGTGGCGGGAAAAGGGTGCCATTAGCCGGCGCGGAAAATGGTCGGCGACCATCGCATTTGGTGTCAGTATCGCCATCGGCTTTGCGGCTTTGGCGTTGCCATGGTCGCTTGTGCCCGTGGGCGCAGCCGTGCTTTGCCTTGGTTGGATTTGGCTTAAGCCAGAGGCTTAGGGTCAGGACCACTTAAATCCACCTTCGCGGTTTGAGACCATTTTGACGCCGCGAAGGTGGATTTAAGTGGTCCTGACCCTAAATAGCGGCGTCGCGGACAATCGCAGTCCCGGCCGCGCGCTGTTTTTTCAGATCAGCCTTGAGCTTGGCGGGGTCGCGCGCGAAGACGAAGCCAAAGCTCACCCCGCCTTCCTTACCAATGGTGGCATGGTGCAGCTTATGCGCCTGCACCAAGCGTTTCGCATAGCCGCTGCGCGGGACATATCTGAAATAGCGTTGATGCACGAGGCCATCGTGGACGACCGTATAAATGATGCCATAAAACATGACGCCAAGGCCGATCCATGTCGCCGGTTCCCATGCGTCGTTGCCAAGCACCAAAGGGCTGCCGATTGCAAACAACGAAACGCTGGTGACCGCGCCAACGATGCCATACAAATCATTCTTCTCCAGCGCATTTTCGTGCGGCTCATGATGGTCACGGTGCCAGCCCCAACCCCAGCCATGCATGATATATTTATGGCTGGACCAAGCCACCCATTCCATGACGAAGACGGTCGTAAGCACGATAAGGATGATGCTAAAAATGCTCATAGCATCCTTAGTAGACGCAAAGTTTTCAATTTTGAAGTGCAAGCAACGCTGCCTCACTTGATTTCGCTGCAATCGCTTCTATGGCTTTTTTATGATGTCCACACCGCAAACTCTGTACCAAAAAATCTGGAACGCCCATGTCGTGGAGCAACGCGACGACGGGACCTGCCTTATCTTTATCGACCGTCACCTTGTCCACGAAGTCACTAGCCCGCAGGCCTTTGAAGGCCTTCGCGTTGCCGGACGCCGTGTGCGGCGGCCAGACCTGACTTTGGCGGTGCCGGATCACAATCTGCCGACTACGGCGCGCTTGGATGCCAACGGCAACGATATCCCGATTGCTGACCCCGAAAGCGCGCAGCAATTGGAAGCACTAGAACGTAACGCGCCGGAGTTCGGCATCGCTTATATTGACGCCACCGATGTTAAGCAGGGTATCGTCCACGTCGTCGGTCCGGAACAAGGTTTTTCCTTGCCCGGAACGACAATTGTCTGCGGCGATAGCCATACCGCGTGTCATGGCGGGCTGGGCGCGCTGGCCTTTGGCATTGGCACGTCAGAGGTTGAGCATGTATTGGCCACCCAAACACTTCAGCTCAGCCAGTCCAAGTCGATGGAAGTCCGCGTTGAGGGCGAACTTGGCCCTGGCGTCTCGGCAAAGGACGTTGTCTTGCATATCACAGGCGTGCTGGGCGCGTCGGGCGGGACGGGCCATGTCATTGAATATACAGGATCCGTCATTCGCGCGCTGAGCATTGAGGGCCGCTTGACCATTTCGAATATGGCAATCGAACATGGCGCGCGCGCTGGCTTAGTCGCGCCTGACGATGTAACTTTTGCCTATCTCAAGGGTCGCCCGATGGCCCCCAAGGGCGACGATTGGGACGCAGCTGTGGCCTATTGGCGCTCACTCGCCACCGATGCAGGCGCAACCTATGACAAGGTCGCAACCATCAACGCCGCCGACATCGCGCCCAGCGTCACTTGGGGCACGAGCCCGGAGGACGTGTTGCCAATCACGGGCGTCGTGCCCGATCCGTCGACCTTTGCCGATCCATCCAAGCAAGAGGCTGCCAAAAAGTCGCTGGAATATATGGGCCTGACACCCGGCACGCCAATGACCGACATATCGGTGGAAAATATCTTCATCGGCAGTTGCACCAACAGCCGCATTGAAGATCTGCGCGCTGCTGCCGCCGTGCTTAAAGGCCGCAAAAAGGCGGATAACATCAAATGGGCAATCGTCGTGCCCGGCAGCGGCCTTGTGAAGCAAATGGCAGAAGCCGAAGGGCTTGACCGAATTTTTACAGATGCGGGCCTCGAATGGCGTGAGCCGGGTTGTTCGGCCTGCTTGGGCATGAACCCGGACAAGGTGCCTGCCGGAGAGCGTTGTGCATCCACCAGCAACCGCAATTTTGTCGGACGGCAGGGCCCGGGTGCCCGCACGCATTTGGTCAGCCCGGCTATGGCTGCTGCGGCTGCGGTCACAGGAAAGCTTACCGATGTGCGCACGTTGATGGACTGACATATAACGCCGCCATGTGCAGTTGCGGGTTCAACCTTGCGCAAAGATAAGCTATTCTCTTTACTTGCCACAGAAGCCAAAGCTAAGGTTCAGCCCATCCAGGAAGAGACATATGACCGATAAAAAATCCGATGGCGACGACAAATGGTCGACCACAGCAAAAGTTGGCGCAGCCGTAGGATCAGCTGCGTTGATGGCCGCATTATTATATGCCGGACGACGCAGTCTGACCCAGAAAAAGGGGAAGCTTGAACCTATGTCCCCGGAACCCGAAGTCGAGCCAATCAGCCAAAATCAACCAAAAACGGAAACGGATTAAACGCATGCAGCCTATCAGCAGCGTTAAGGGCAAGGCCTATCCGCTTGGGCTGAAAAATGTCGACACCGACATTATCATTCCGGCCGTATGGCTCAAAACCATAAGCCGGTCTGGGCTTGGCAAAGGCGCGTTTCAAACTTTGCGCGGCGTGGCGGGCAATGTGTTTGATGATCCGGCGTATGCAGGCGCGCCAATATTGATTGCCGGTGACAATTTCGGTTGCGGGTCAAGCCGCGAACATGCCGCTTGGGCTATGGCTGATCTCGGCATCTCGGCGGTCATCGCGCCCAGCTTCTCCGACATATTTTCCGGCAATGCGTTTAAAAACGGCCTGCTGGCCATCGTCCTGCCGCAGGACGCCATTGATCGCCTCATGGAAGTGGCAAAAACCGATGATATCCACATTGATCTCGAAACGCAGACCGTAACGACGCCGTTTCAAGATCGATTTGCATTTGAAATTGACCCCTTCCGCAAACATTGCCTGATAAACGGCGTCGATGAAATCGGCCTTACGCTCAAAAGCAGCGACGCCATCTCGGCTTATGAAAACAAGATATCGGCAAGCCAGCCCTGGCTTTCGCCCAACCAAGCCTAGGAGAGACAAATGCGCGCTTTATTATCAACCGCCAGCGGCGGCCCCGACACGCTCGTTATGGGCGAATTGCCTGAGCCGGTTGTTGGCCCCGGCCAAGTCGTCGTTGCGGTAAAGGCGTGTTCGATCAACTTCCCCGACACGTTGATGATTGTCGACCTGTATCAGTTCAAACCAGAACGCCCCTTTGCGCCCGGCGGCGAAATCGCCGGTGTCGTCGAAGCGATTGGCGATGGCGTCAGCGGATTTGCCATTGGCGACCGCGTGATAGGCCTTTGCGGCAATGGCGGGCTGACCGAAAAGGTCGCGGTCGCAGCGTTCAACTGCTTCAAAATGCCGGACGCCATGTCTTTTGACGATGGTGCGTCGTTGCTGATGACATATGGCACATCGATTCATGCGCTCAAGGATCGCGGTCATATGAAGGCTGGCGATAATGTCTTAGTCCTTGGCGGGGCTGGCGGTATCGGCATTTCGGCAATTGAGTTGGCCAAGGCTTATGGCGGCCGGGTGGTTGCAGGTGTTTCCAGCCAGGCAAAGGCGGACATCGCGCGTGAGGCTGGTGCCGATGAAGTTGTGGTTTACCCGCATCAGCCGTTCGATAAGGACCAATCCAAGGCCGTGGCCGAAATGTTCAAGGCCGCAGCCGGCCGCGATGGCTTCAACATCATCTATGACACTGTCGGCGGAGATTATAGCGAGCCTGCGGTGCGCGCCATTGCATGGGAAGGCAAGTTTCTGGTCGTTGGCTTCCCCGCCGGCATCGCCAAGCTACCGTTGAACCTAACATTGCTGAAAAGCTGCGACGTTTGCGGCGTCTTTTGGGGTGCCTTTGCCGCACGCACGCCGCAAAAGAACCACGCCAACATTGCGGAATTGTTCGATCTCTATGCCGCAGGCAAAATCAAGCCACGTATTTCGGAGACGTTCGCACTGGCCGATGCCGGGACCGCGATTGCCCGACTTGGTGACCGTGCGGCAGTGGGGAAGCTGGTAGTGCACATTTGACGTGCATCAGCCTTGTTGATTGAACGCAAAGCCATTATCTTAGGCAGGCAACAGATAGGAACTGTAACATGACAAGTTTCGACAACCGCGAGACCGCTTTTGAAAACAAGTTTGCGCATGACGCAGAGACGCAATTCAAAATAGCCGCCCGCCGGAACAAGCTGCTTGGGCAGTGGGCCGCCGAAAAAATGGGTCTTACGCCAGAAGAAACCACGGCTTACGCCACTTCCGTGGTGCAAGCGGACTTTGAAGAAGCTGGCGACGAAGATGTGGTGCGCAAGCTGCTGGGTGATTTGACGTCGGCAGGCGTTGAAATTGACGATGCCATGATTCGCACCGCGCTTGAAGACAAGATGGTCGAAGCGCGCCGCCAGTTTATCGAGTCCGCATAATGGCAATGCAGGCAGACGAAATTGAAGGCATGATTAAGGCCGCTTTGCCTGATGCATTGGTGGAAATTACTGACCTTGCAGGTGACGGCAACCATTATGCTGCGCGCGTAGTGAGCGAGAGCTTTCGCGGGCTACCCCGCGTAAAACAGCATAAGGCGGTTTATGATGCGCTGGACGGACGGATGGGCGGCATTTTGCATGCCTTGCAGCTCACGACAGCCATTCCTCAGAATTAAAAATTTTTGGAGTATTTTGGATGAGCGTTCACGAACGGATCGAAGAGATCGTCAAAGGCAATAATGTTGTTCTGTTTATGAAGGGCAGTCCGCTGTTTCCGCAATGCGGCTTTTCGAGCAAGGCGATAGCCATTCTAGACCATCTCAACGTCGCTTATGAAAGCGTAGATGTGCTGCAAGACATGGAAATCCGTGCTGGTATTAAGGATTATAGCGATTGGCCAACAATCCCGCAGCTTTACGTTAAGGGCGAGTTTCTGGGCGGTTCCGACATCATGATGGAAATGTACGACGCTGGCGAACTGCAGGAATTGGTTGAGACCGAAGGTCTGGCAAAGCCGGCATAAGCTAGGGTCAGGACCTATTAAATCCACCTTCGCGGCGTCAAAATGGCCAAGATATCGAAGCAAAATGGCCGCCGCAGGCAGTAATTCTGCCTGCAAGGGCATTTTGTATCGAGATCGAAGCCATTTTGGCGCCGCGAAGGTGGATTTAATAGGTCCTGACCCTAGCACTACTTTGGCAGATTTGTAATTTAGGGGATTCCCTTTTTGTAGGATCGGTGATTCATAGGGAGCTAGCTTATGGAGGCTGGCGATGGTTGGTGATTGGCGGGATGATCTTGAGGCTTGGCTAGAGCCGTTTGTTGCGGCGCTTCGGCACAAGACGCGGGGGCGGATGTGTCCATCGTATGTGGCTGGTTTGATCGGGCCCGGGGATCGCAAGAGTGTTCAGCCCATGGCGGCCCGTAGCGGGGGTGCGAGCTACGACCAGTTGCACCATTTCGTTTCGAGCGGCGTCTGGGATGCGGCCCCATTGGAGACAGCTTTACTGACAGAAGCGGACGCGCAAATCGGCGGGGACGATGCTTGGTTGATCATCGATGACACGTCTTTGCCCAAGAAGGGAACGCATTCGGTGGGGGTTGCGCCGCAATATGCTTCGACGCTGGGCAAGACGTCCAACTGCCAGACACTGGTATCGCTGACACTGGCGCGGCGGGAGGTGCCGGTGATGATAGGCTTGCGGCTGTTCCTGCCCGAGATATGGACCAGTGATCTGGCACGGCTTGACCGCGCCAAAGTGCCAGAAGCGCGCCGCGATTACCGGACCAAGCCCGAGATTGCCCTTGAAGAGATCGACCGGGCTCGGCAAGCAGATGTCCGCTTCGGCTGTGTGCTGGCTGATGCCGGATATGGTCTGTCCGCGCCGTTCCGGCAGGGCCTTTCTGAGCGTGGGCTAACATGGGCCGTGGGCATCCCTTACAAACAGAAGGTCTATCCAGCCGACGTCACCATGATCTTTCCTGTATCAGGAAGGGGAAGGCCACGCGAGCGCCATATCCCGGACGTGAAGTCTGTGACGGCAAAAGCCATGCTGGAAGCTGCAAATTGGCGGACGGTCAGCTGGCGCAAGGGAACCAAAGGACGGCTTTCCGCTCGATTTGCCGCCGTGCGGGTGCGCGTCGCCGACGGGCCAACTCAGCGCATCCACGATATGGGGGCACAGCATCTGCCCGGTGAGGAGGTCTGGGTGATCGGTGAACATCGTTCGACCGGCGAACGCAAATATTATCTCTCGAACCTGCCTGCCGATACCCCGATCAAGCAACTTGCCGGGGCCATCAAGGCACGATGGGTTTGTGAACAGGCCCATCAGCAGCTTAAGGAAGAGCTTGGCCTTGATCACTTCGAAGGGCGGTCATGGCAAGGACTGCACCGGCACTGCCTCATGTGCATGATCGCGCTCGCCTTCCTCCAATCCCGGCGGCTCAAACAGGCCAAAGGGGAAAAAAAGAATCTCCGGACCTCCGCCACAACCCAGCCTGCCAGCAGTGCGCCAAGCCATCCTTAACGCTCTCGCCCAACCGCCGCCAACACTATGCCCGCATTGCCGAAAATTCATCAATAATGAGAAAGTGCCAAAGTAGTGCTAGGTCACATACTCATAAATTGGATTCCCAAAGTGATTGATATCTGATTCAATGCTTTTTCTGGAAGGGAGAAGCTGATGGCACGGTTTGATTTGACAGATTTCGAGTGGTTGGTGATCCAGCCTTTGTTGCCGACCAAGGTGCGTGGCGTGAAGCGGGTTGATGATCGGCGGGTTTTGAACGGGATATTCTGGCGGTTACGCACTGGCGCGCCTTGGGCGGATATTCCGGCGCGATACGGTCCGTATACGACCTGTGTGAACCGGTTCAACCGCTGGCGCAGAGCCGGTGTGTGGAAGCATATATTGGATGCAGTTTCCGTGGCTTACGAAGGCAATATCCAGATGATCGACTCGTCTTCGATCCGGGTTCATCAACATGGAGCCAATGGTAAAAAAAAGACCAGCGATCCCGTTGCATGGGTCACTCGCGTGGCGGCCTGACCACCAAGATACATGCACTGGTCGATGCGATGGGCATGCCGATCATGCTCAAGCTGACCGAAGGGCAAGCCGCCGATGGTCGCAGTGCAGCAGACATGTTCGATACCGTCGGCAAAGGGGATATCCTGCTCGCCGACCGGGCTTATGACTCCGATGCGTTGCGCGCCGAAATGGAGGCGCGCGGTGCCAGGGCCAATATCCGCGCCATGCCGCAACGCGTGATCAAACCGGCATTTAGTCACTTCCTCTATAAGCAACGCAACCTCGTCGAGCGCTTCTTTAATAAACTCAAGCATTTCAGAGCAGTTGCCACGCGATACGATCAAAGAGACGATAATTATCTCGCCTCTGTCCAACTCGCATCAATCCGGATCTGGTTGAGACATAATGAGTCTGTGGCCTAGAGACTTCTTGTGGCGCGCCAGGGCGTCACAAGAAGGGTGTTGCTCTATGCGGCCGATACGGCGCCTGCCTCGGCACGCTGAATGTTCGGCAGCAACCAATGCAACCAAGCCAGAGCGAGCATGTAGGACGCCGCTGCAAAGATAAACACGGGCGTAAAACCCAACCCCGCAGCCAAGACGGCACCTGTCACGAGCTGGATCAAGGCACCGCCCATATTGCCCATAAATGCGCCAAAAGCGGTAACGCGCCCAACCTTGCCGCGCGGCACGACGTCGGTGATGATCGAGAATATCGACAACGAAAAACCCTGATGCCCCGCCATCACCACGCCCATCATGATCGCCACGGGCCAGAATGAGTCCAACGTGAGAACGAAGGGCAAGGGTACCACAATCGCAGCCGACCCGAACATGATCGTCTTGCGCACGCGGTTGACGCTCCATCCCGCCTCCAAAAGCCGTGTTGATAACCAGCCTGCGAACAATGCGCCTGCCCCCGACCCGAAAAAGGCAATCGCCAGCGGAATTGCCAGCTCGCTTGTCGTCAGGCCAAATTCCTTGCGATAGAAATCCGGCAGCCAGAAATTGATAAGCCACCAAGTCGCGTCGGACAACATTTTGGCAATCACGATTGCCCAGGTACGCCGTTCCATCAATATCGGGCCATAAGGCGCACCATCATCGGCAAAGTCACGATTGGCGTCTTCGGCCTTATCGTCAAACTTCACCCCGCGCGCAAACCACAACCAAAGTGCCAGTGTTATAAAACCGCCGACCCCGCCAAAGATGAGCGCGCCGCGCCATCCCCAGATAGCGGCGATCACGGGGATGAAAAACGGCATGGTGATAGTGCCAAGCCCCGCAATCGCGGTACCTACACCAAACGCGAACGAGCGCTTGTCGGGTGAGAAAAGCGTGGCGACAGTTTTTATCGTCAGCGGCGTCTGCACCGCTTCTGTCGCACCAAGGCCAATGCGCGCAGCCACTACTTGCCAGCCAGCAATTGCCCAGCCATGCGCCATCGCCGCAAGGCTCCACGTCGTTACGCCAGCTATCATTGAACGCAGCACGCCAATTCTATCAACCAGCCATCCAGTGAACAGGAAAGACAGCGCTGCTGCGACCTGCGTTACAAAGGCGAGATTGGCAAAATCGGTATCAGTCCAACCAAGGTCAACCGAAATGTCGGGCTTCAGGATCGCGATGACTGGCCGGTCCATGGCATTGAAAATGCCGGCGACACACAGCAGCCCAAACAGCGTCCAGCGCAGCGCCGGCGTGATTGGCTTCATGTCGCTTCACCAAACTGCATCATTGTCTCCGCTCGGTCGATAGCGCATCCCGCTTTATGCTGGAACTCCTCGCCGACTTGCCTATAGAAGGCGATATGACACCGCAAGACATAAACGCGAATTACATCGCTGACCTCTATGGCGAAACCTACCTCGCAGAGGATAATCCTGCGCGCGCCAAACGTTTGTTGATCAGCGCCCTGTTTCCGGGACTTGCGGTCGTCGGTATTGCCTCAGTCGCCGCAACTTGGTTTTCCGAACATTACGGCATGCCCGTCATCCTGGCGGGTTTGTTGCTTGGCCTTGCGCTCAATTTTGTGTCGGCAGAACAAAAGGTGCATCCCGGGCTTGATTTCTGCGGCACGTCCTGCCTGCGCTGGGGCATCGTATTGTTGGGCACACAAGTCACCGCAATGCAAATTGGCGGACTTGGTGTGCTCGCATTTTTGGGGCTGATTGGCATCATGTCTTTGGTCATAGGAGCTGGACTTTTAGGCGCGCGGCTTGGCGGGCAAAGCCGCTACGCAGGCTGGTTAGCTGGCGGCGCGACCGCCATTTGCGGCGCGTCCGCAGCCTTGGCGATTTACGCGGTCATTGGACGCGAGCGCCTGAACCAGTCGCAGTTTACGCTTATTCTCGTTGGCGTAGCCTTGGCAAGCGCGGTCGCCATGTCATTCTACCCACTCATTGCCGCGCAGCTCGATTTCACGGATAAGCAAGCTGGCTTCTTGATGGGTGCTGCGGTGCATGACGTCGCGCAATCCTTGGGTGGCGGCTATAGCTTCTCCCAATCGGCAGGTGAGACAGCAACTATCGTGAAATTGTCCCGCGTCGCGCTTCTCGCGCCCGCCGTAGCGCTTGTCGGGCTTGCCATCGGATCAAGCGATGGACGCTCCAAAAGCCTGGCTTCCAAACTCAAATTGCCGTGGTTCATCATCGCCTTCTTTGTCGCCGTTGCCGTAAATTCCGTCGTTGACGCGCCCGACTGGGTGGCGGAATATGGCTTGATTGCGTCAAAGGCGATGCTGTTGTTTGCGGTAACGGCCACCGCTATGCGGTCTCGGCTTGATCTGTTGCTTACCCAAGGATGGAGGGCGCTGCTTCCCGTGATGTTGGCGACCCTTACCGCCTTTGTGGCCGCGGCTGCATTTGCATGGGCGTTTTTATGAACCAGACAATCTATGACTTGGCCGTCATAGGCGGCGGCATCAATGGTGCAGGCATCGCACGGGACGCTGCTGGTAGAGGCGCGAAAGTCATCCTGCTTGAACGCGGGGATTTGGCGCGGGGCACATCGTCAGCCTCGACAAAGCTCATCCATGGCGGGCTGCGCTATCTTGAACATTATGAATTTGCATTGGTGCGCGAATCCTTAATTGAGCGTGAGCGGTTGTGGGCGATTGCGCCGCATATCATATGGCCGCTGCGCTTCATTTTGCCGCATCAAAAAGGGATTCGTCCTGCATGGCTCGTGCGGCTTGGCTTGTTTTTGTACGATCATATTGGTGGCCGGAAATTGCTGCCCGCAACGCGGACGGTCAATTTGAAAACCGAGCCTGCGGGCAAACCGCTTAGGCCCGAATTTGTGAAGGCGTTTGAATATTCGGACTGCTGGGTCGATGACGCACGCTTGGTCGTGTTAAACGCGATGGACGCCGCTGAACATAAGGCAGATATTCGCACCCGTGCCGAAGTCACGCATCTCGAGCGTCACGACGGATTGTGGCATATACAAATTGCAGGGCAAGAACGCGTCCTTGCCCGCGCGGTTGCCAACGCCGCGGGGCCAGCGGTGCTGGACTTACTGGCACGCACGACAGGGCATGACCGGTCATCAGGTGGCACGATCCGCTTGGTCAGAGGATCGCATATCGTGGTCCGCAAGATGTTTGACACACCGCAAGCCTATTTCTGTCAAAACCCCGACGGCCGCATATTTTTCGCTATCCCCTATGAGGATGACTTCACCCTCATAGGGACGACGGATGCCGATCATCAGGGTTCGCTGGATGACATTCACGCGACGGCAGAAGAGATTGCGTATATCTGCGCGTCTGCTGGCGCTTATTTTAAGCAAGTCATCACGGCTGCGGACGTGCTGTACAGCTTTGCAGGTGTCCGGCCGTTGGTCGATGATGGCTCAGGCAAACCTGAAACAGCATCGCGCGGATATCATTTCGAACTGGATGTCGATGCGGACGAAACGGCGCCTATCCTCTCGGTCTTCGGTGGCAAGATAACCACCTATCGGCATCTGGCCGAGAGTGCAGTCGAGCGGCTTTCAAGGCACTTGGCTGTACTTAAAGGCGAAAGCTGGACATTGCGTCAGTCCTTGCCAGGCGGGGACTTTCCAATTGATGGTGCCCATCACCTCGCTTTGGATATTCAGCGGGAGCATGCCTATTTGCCCGCCGCACTCGTTCACCGTTGGGTGCGGAGCTATGGAACAAAGACCCGTTCTTTCTTATCAAACGTCAGCGCTCTTGCCGATTTGGGCACGGATTTTGGACATGGCCTTTATGCGGTTGAGGCGGACTATCTCGTTGATCACGAATGGGCACAATCCGCCGAGGATATATTGTGGCGGCGCAGTAAGCTGGGTTTGCGTTTCAATACCGAAGAGGCCCAGACGTTAGAGGATTATGTCGTCAGCCGCCGATGCAATTAAGAACAACTTAGCGATATTCGACCTGCTGCGCTGGGGCACCTGATATCCCTGCTCAAGGCGGCATTGGCCAATTCTGCAATATTGAATCCTTTCTGGCTTGATTTCCACAGTCAAAGGGACCATCTGCCCCTAATCGGAGTAAATTTATCTGATTAGGGGACGCAACATGCGTTTGTCGAATATGGCCGATTATGCAGTGGTGATCATGAGCGCAGCTTCGCGCCATTGCGGCTCTGCGCGCGTGTCGGCGACCGACCTTGCTGCGGAAACCGGCTTGGCCTTGCCGACAGCACAAAAGCTGGTGAGCATATTGACAAAGGCGGGCCTGTTGCGGTCGGCCCGTGGCACGGGCGGCGGCATCACGCTTGCCCGTCCTGCGGCCGCGATCACCCTTGCCGACATCATTGAAGCTGTCGAAGGCCCGATCGCGCTGACCATATGTTGCGATTCCCACAAACATGCGATGGGTCAGCATTGTGCCAAGGAAGGCAGTTGCAACGTCCAGGGGCAATGGCCAGTGGTCAATAATGCGGTGCGCGGTGCGTTGGCACAAATCAATTTGGCGGGATTAACGCGATGAGCGATGACATGGACTTCAAGGATAAGGCCGCTTGGGATGCCGCAGATCGCGTCGCGGATTATGAGCATGGCTGGTCGTCGGACATCGAAACCGACTTCGCGCCCAAGGGCCTGACCGAGGATACCGTCCGCTTCATCTCCGCAAAAAAGAACGAGCCCGAATGGATGCTCGAATGGCGGTTGAAGGCGTTTGCCAACTGGAAAACCATGACGCCGCCCGATTGGGCCAAGCTCAACGTGCCGCCCATCGATTATCAGGATGCATATTATTACGCCGAGCCAAAGGCCAAGCCAAAGCTTGGTTCGCTGGATGAGGTAGATCCCGAAATCCTGCGCATATATGAAAAGCTTGGTATCCCGATTGCAGAGCAAGAAGTGCTGGCCGGCGTCGAAGGTGCACGCCGCGTCGCGGTAGACGCCGTTTTCGACAGCGTCTCGGTCGCCACCACTTTCCGCGCCGAACTGGAACGCGCTGGCGTCATCTTCCGCAGCATATCGGAGGCGATTAAGGAATATCCGGAGCTGGTGAAGAAATGGCTCGGCAAGATTGTGCCGATGCACGACAATTATTTCGCAACATTGAACTGCGCGGTCTTTTCCGATGGGACATTTGTCTACATCCCCGAAGGCGTGCGTTGCCCGATGGAGCTGAGCACCTATTTCCGGATTAATGCGGAGAATACCGGCCAGTTTGAACGCACGTTGATTATCGCCGACAAGGGTAGCTATGTCAGCTATCTCGAAGGCTGCACCGCGCCGATGCGCGACGAAAACCAATTGCACGCCGCTGTTGTCGAACTCGTCGCGCTCGACGATGCCGAGATTAAATATTCGACGGTGCAAAATTGGTACCCCGGCGATGCCGAGGGCAAGGGCGGCATCTATAATTTCGTCACCAAGCGGGCGTTGTGCCAAGGCCGCAATAGCAAGGTGAGTTGGACTCAGGTCGAAACCGGCAGCGCGGTGACGTGGAAATATCCAAGCTGCGTTTTGAATGGCGAGAATTCCGTGGGCGAATTTTACTCGGTCGCGGTGACGAACAATTATCAGCAAGCCGACACCGGCACCAAGATGATCCACAATGGCAAGGGCAGCCGCTCAACCATTGTCAGCAAGGGCATCAGCGCCGGCCACAGCAACAACACCTATCGCGGCTTGGTCCGCGTCGCACCCAATGCCGAAGGCGTGCGCAACTTCACGCAATGCGATTCACTGCTGTTGGGGTCCTTAAGCGGCGCACACACCGTGCCCTATATCGAAGTGCGCAACCCAAGCGCACAGATTGAACATGAGGCGACGACAAGCAAGATTTCCGACGACCAAATGTTCTACGCGATGGCCCGCGGCCTGAACGCCGAGGAAGCAGTGGCGCTGATCGTCAACGGTTTCGCCAAGGAAGTGTTGCAGCAACTGCCCATGGAATTCGCGGTGGAGGCGCAGAAGTTGTTGGGGATTTCGCTTGAGGGGAGCGTGGGGTGACGCAATTGACACTCAACGATTATGCAAAACAGAACCAAGCGCCATCCCCGCGCGGGTGGGGCCGCTTAGATACGCGTTATGTCGAGAGACCCCACCCCAACCCCTCCCCTGAAGGGGAGGGGCTTGAAGACATGTGTGGGAATAGTGGGAAGGGGGCATAGGATGAACTGGAGACTTCACGATCAGGCAAAACAAACAAACTCCCCTCCCCTTCAGGGGAGGGGCCGGGGGTGGGGTCTCTCCGCCGAGCGCATACAGCAGTTGGGCGGTTACGCCACGGATATGCGCCGCGAGCCAACCGCGCCGGAAAAGCGGCTATGGCGCGCGCTGTCGCGTTCACAACTCGGCGGCCACAAATTCCGTCGGCAGTCGGTCATCGGACCTTTCATCGCCGACTTCATGTGTCCGCAAAAGGGATTGGTCGTTGAAGTCGATGGCCACACGCATGCCGAACCCGCGAAAGATGCTTGGCGGGATACCAAGCTAAATGAAATGGGTTTCCGCGTGTTTCGCGTTTCCAATTCCGAAATCATGCACAATCTCGAAGGAGTGTGCGAGGGGCTATTGGCGCTGCTGGCCGAAATGCCGGATCGTTACGAGAGACCCCACCCCAACCCCTCCCCTGAAGGGGAGGGGCTTGAGGAGGCGCAGCAGTCGTTGGGGATTAGCCTTGAGGGGAGTGTGGGGTGATCGTGTTTTTTTCACTTACGCTATTGGCGGCTTCATCACCGAATGATGCCGATATGAGACGAGTTAGGACCGAGCGTGCTGAGAAGAGCATGATGTATGTGCATTGCTTGTATGGTACCCGTTATCCAGATGAAACAATCGCTGGCCTGCCGAAAAAAGAGAGAGACCGGCCAGCATTTCTCAAGTCAAGAACTGAGGAGTGCGGCAAAGCTAGGATTGTCTCAGAATTAGCATTGATCGAGTTCTCACGTGAGATTGATCAAATATCTTCGGATGAACAAGACGCCCAGATCAAACGACAGCTAGCTGCGGTTGATCGAGCTTTTCAGAAAGCTGTTCTTTATCCCGTTCAACTAGAACGGGAAACACGTGATTTTATAAGGTGCATGAAAGCCAAAGGCGCGACTCAATGCTAATTGTTGAAAACCTCCACGCCAATGTTGGCGACAAGCCTATTCTTAAGGGCCTCACACTGTCGATTAACGCGGGCGAAATCCATGCGATCATGGGGCCGAACGGCGCTGGCAAATCGACGCTGGGTTATGTGCTGGCTGGAAGGCCCGGTTATGAGGTGACTGAGGGTTCAGTAACCTTTACACCTTCTTCCCCCCTCCCCTTCAGGGGAGGGGACGGGGGTGGGGCCTCCCCGATAAGCGCCACCCCGAAAGACCCCACCCCAACCCCTCCCCTGAAGGGGAGGGGCTTCGACCTCCTTGACCTCGAACCGCATGAGCGCGCCGCCGCTGGCTTGTTTTTGGGTTTCCAATATCCCGTCGAAATCCCCGGCGTGTCGAACGTCCAATTCTTGCGTGAGGCATTGAATGCGCAGCGCAAGAACCGTGGTGAGGCACCTTTATCCGGCGCAGAATTCCTGAAAGTAGCGCGCGAGCAAGCGGGCGCGCTTGGCATGGATATGGACATGCTCAAACGCTCGGTAAATGTTGGCTTTTCCGGCGGCGAGAAGAAGCGCAACGAGATGGTCCAAATGGGCATCATCGACCCGGCGCTGGCAATCCTCGATGAAACCGACAGCGGCCTCGACATCGACGCATTGCGCATCGTCGGCGACGGCATCAACCGCATCATGCGCAAGCCCGACAAAGCCGTGTTGCTGATTACGCATTATCAGCGGCTGCTTGATTATGTGAAGCC
>NZ_JAAVVZ010000010.1 GCF_023910635.1 Sphingorhabdus sp.
CGGACATTGCGGGTGGCGGTTTGGCGGGCTTCGAAGGCGACGACGAAGCTGCCGATATTGTTCTTCAACGGCATTGGCGCGAATATTGAGGCTATGGCGCCGATGGCGGAATTGCTCGATGATCGCGACTTTATTACCTTTGATATGCCCGGCATTGGTGGGTCGCCCGACCCCGTTGTGCCTTATAATGCGATCCTGATGGCTCGGATTGCGGCATTGTTGCTTGACCGGTTTGACATGCCCCTTGTCGACGTCATGGGCGTAAGCTGGGGCGGAGCGATGGCGCAGCAATTTGCGTTGCAGAACACTGCGCGCACCAACAAGCTTATCTTGGTCGCGACCAGCGCCGGCATGTTGATGGTCCCGGGTAACCCGGCTTCGCTCGTCAAAATGGCCGACCCGCGCCGCTATATCGACCCCGAATTCATGGCGAAGCATTTCAAGACGCTGTACGGCGGTATGGTGGGCAACAAGTCGGAGCATATTGGCCGCATTACGCCGCCGTCGAAAACCGGATATTTCTATCAATTGATGGCGATGATGGGATGGACGAGCGCGCCGTTCCTGCCGTTTATGAAAACCGAAACGCTCATCATGATGGGTGATGATGACCAGATTGTTCCGCTGGCCAATGGCAAATTTTTGAATTTCCTCATTCCGAACAGCGAATTGTTCGTGGTCAAAAATGGCGGGCATTTGTTCCTGTTAAGCCATGTTGAGGAGAGCATCGCGAAGATCCGTGCGTTTCTGGATCGCGATGCGGACGGGGCACGAAAGGCCGCCTGACCCTCTGGTTGTTACACATAACGCCTGGTTTTTCTGCCAACCGGCAATGACTGTCATCATAATTACGCTATTTATGCGTTAGACGCTCTTTTGTGTCCGCATAAAGAGGTTGAGTGCGTATGTTCAAAACTGTTGGGATCATCACCGGCGTAGATGCCGAGGCAGCAGCGTTATTTCCCGGCCAGAGCGCCAATAGCGAGGCGCTGCATGGCTTCATGGTGCGGCAGGTGCCTTTTGCAGGCCGTAACATCGTAATTACCTGCAGCGGCATTGGCAAAGTGAACGCAGCGATGGCGGCAATGATGTTGGTCGAACATTATCGTGCCGACTTGCTGCTGGTTGTCGGCACGGCTGGAAAGCTGAATGGCAGGGACGGGCATTGCTTCCAGATCGTCGAAGCCGTGCAGGGCGACTATGGCGCATCGCGCGCCGGTGGCTTTGTCCATTATCGGGCAGGGGCCTGGCCCATTGGGGAGGCGCATGCCGAACCCTTCCGTGCCGCCATCATGCCCGACACTGGCCTGCCCAAGGTGCGCATCATCACCAGCGATTGTTTTGTCGAAAGCGCTGAACATGGCCAAAGGCTGCATCAGGCGCTCAACGGCGATATCGTCGACATGGAAACCGCCGCCGTCGCACAAGCCGCCGCGCGTATGGACGTGCCATGGGCCGCGATTAAGGCGACCAGCGATGATGCCAATGGCGACAGCGCTGGCGATTTTCAGGCCAATCTAAAACGCGCCGCCCGCTTGGCCGCAGAGGCCACCGAGCGGATGATAGAGGAATTGCCGCGCGGTTAAATCAACAAGCCGATGGCGTGGATGATAATCCCCGCCAGGCCGCCGACTAAGGTGCCGTTGATGCGGATGAATTGCAAGTCGCTGCCGACGGCATTTTCGACGCGGTCGGTGATGGTGGATGCGTCCCAGCGGGCGACGGTGTCGGACACCAAACGGACGATGTTATCGCCGTAATTTTCGGTCGTGCCGACAATGGCGCGGCGGGCGAAGCGGTTGATTTGGTGTTTCAGCCGGGCGTCTTCTTGTAAATTGCCGCCAAGCTTGATGAGCGCATCGCCAAAGCTACCGGCCAATGCGGCATCGGGGTTACGCGCCGCCTTTAACAGGCCATCGCGACCTTGCTCCCACAGGCTGTTGATCCATTTGCCCATTGCGGGGTTTTCCAACAATTGCCCCTTCCAATGCGCGACCTTGGCTTGCAGTTCTTTATCATGACGTAGGTCATGGGCCAGCTTGGCGAGCCCCTCTTCGCCCTTTTCGCGTAAAGGATGGTCGGGGTCCTCGGCCATGTCGTGGAGCAATTTGTTGAGGCCGTTGACGATGGCATTGGCCAATTTGTCATCAAGGCCGGTCCAGCGCATGATCGTATTGGCGCGTTCCTCCACCATTTCGCGGATCAGATGTTCATTGGCCTCCAATGTTGCCGACGCCCATTTGATGATGCTGTCGAGCACAGGGATATGCCGCCTCTCGCGGATCATCGCGGTCAGCAACTGGCCCAGCAAAGGCGCGATGTCGAGTTTGTCGAGTTGCTTGCGAATGGCACCCTTGGCGATGCCGCCCAATCGTTCATCGTCGAGCGCGGCGATGATATCCCCCATCAAGCGCGATGCCCCCATGCGCATCCGGCCTTCGCCGCCCGATGGCGCGCTTAGGAACTTGCCCATTGCGCCTGCGACATCCATGCGCTGCACGCGGCGGGCCACGACCTTGGTTGTCAGGAAATTGGTGCGCAGGAAACTGGCCAAAGTGCGGCCAAGCCGTTCCTTGTTATTCGGAATGATCGCGGTGTGCGGAATGGGTATGCCTAAAGGGTGTCTGAAGAGCGCTGTGACGGCAAACCAGTCGGCCAGGCCACCAACCATCCCAGCCTCGGCAAAGGCCCTTAAAAAGCCCCAATAGCCGTCGTAACGCGTTTCCATATATCTGCCGAATACGAACAAAGCGGCCATACACAGCAACAAGGCCGTTGCGATAATCCGCATCTGGCGCAGTTCGGCATCGCGCTCCGCATAGCGCGCTTTTTCCGACAGGCCGAGTTGGTTTATAGCTTTCACACGGCCGACCTTAAAGGAGTGTGTAAAAAACGCCACCCATCGTCATCCTGAAACGCGTTCAGGATGACGACGATAAGTGGCGGCGCGGCCACCATTTCACTCGGCTGGCTGAAGTCCGCCCAGGTCGCCTTTGCTCGGGGCGTTGTCCGTCGGCTTAGCTGGCTCTGTAACATTCTCTTTATGCTTTGCAGGATCATAGGTCAGCAATCGCGTGCGCAGCCATGGCCCAACGCGCTTTTCAAACCCGTCGGCCAGGCTGAAACCCGCAGGGACGATCAGCAAGGTCAGCAAGGTCGACACGATCAAGCCGCCGATCACGACCGTGCCCATGGGCGAGCGCCATTGGCCGTCACCGCCCAATGAAAGCGCGGTGGGGACCATGCCGGCGGTCATGGCAACGGTGGTCATAACGATTGGCTGCGCGCGTTTATGCCCAGCCTCCATAATCGCTTGGAATTTGGGCACGCCGCGGGCCATTTCCTCAATCGCAAAATCGATCAACAATATGGAGTTTTTCGCGACGATACCAAAGAGCATCAAAACGCCGATGAACACCGGCATAGATATTGGCTGGCCAACCAAGGCAAGCGCCAGCAAGCCGCCCAATGGTGCGAGCAACAACGAACCCATGTTGACCAAAGGCGACATGAAACGATGGTATAAAAGCACCAGCACCGCAAAAACCAACAATGTTCCGGACACCAAGGCGACCATGAAGTCTTTTTGCATTTCCGCCTCCCATTCCTGAGACCCGAAAGGTGCGCGGGACACGCCGGTGGGCAGATTTTCCATGATGGGAAGCTTGTTAATTTTCTTGTCCGCCTCCGACGAAACGATACCGGGCGCAAAATCCGCGCCAATGAAGATACGGAAATTCTGATTTCGACGTTGAACTGAGGTTGGGCCAGCGCCAAAGCTGATGTCCGCCACGCGGGACAGGGGCACAGACCCGCCGCTCGCTAATGGCACGGGCAGGTTGCGGATGACATCCAAGTCCTGACGCGATTCCTTGGCGAGCATGACGCGGATCGGGATTTGACGATCCGACAGTGAGAATTTTGCGCTATTCTGATCAATATCGCCCAGCGTAGCAACGCGGATTGTCTGGCTGAGCGCCACGGTCGATACGCCAAGCTGCGACGCAAGGTCGTTGCGCGGCGTTATGATCAATTCGGGACGCTGCAAATCAGCGGAGATACGCGGCGCACGCAATTCGGGCAGCGTCTTCATCTGCTCGACCAAAGTTGCCGCTGTCCGGTCAAGTATACTGGGGTCTGATCCTGACAACATGACCGAAACGTCGCGGCCAGAACCACCACCACCACCGTCCGGGCCGTTAGCCAGAAACGTAACACGTGCGTCCGCGATTTTGGTGAGCAAAGGCGTTAGATCTTCTTCGAATTCCTGACTGGTCCGGGCCCGGTCCTCATGCAAGGTGATGAAAATGCTGGCGCCGCCTTCGCGCACGCTTTGCAATGCCGTTTTGACTTCAGGCTGCCGCTCGACGATTGCCGCGGCTTCGCTGCTGATCTCACGCGTGCGCTCCAACGTGGTTCCGGGAACCATTTCGATGCGAATACGGCTGAAATCGGTATTACCATCGGGGAAGAACTGCTTTGGCAGGACGACAAGCAAGACGACCGTCAGCGCGAGCGCCAGCGCACCAATGCCCATCATCCAACGGCGGTGACCCAGCGACCAGCGCAAAATTTTCATATATTTGTTGATCCAGCCGGCCTCGCCATGTTCGGCCATACCGTCGGCTTTCAGGAAATAGGCCGCGATCATTGGCGTAATCATCCGCGCCACGGCAAGGCTCATCAGAACCGAAGCGACCACCGTCAGACCGAAATTCTTGAAGAATTGTCCAGCAACGCCGGGCATGAGGCCAACGGGCAGGAACACCGCGACAATCGAAAATGTCGTCGCAACCACCGCAAGGCCGATTTCGTCGGCGGCATCAATCGACGCCTGATAGGCCGATTTGCCCATCCGCATATGCCGGACGATGTTTTCAATCTCGACAATGGCGTCATCGACCAATACCCCGGCCACAAGACCAAGCGCCAAGAGCGACATGGTGTTCAGCGTGAAGCCCAAAAGGTCCAAAAACCAGAAAGTTGGAATGGCCGACAACGGAATGGCAATCGCCGAAATAATCGTTGCCCGCCAATCGCGCAGGAACAGGAAAACGACGACGATGGCAAGCAACGCGCCTTCGATCATCGCGGCCATGGAGCTTTTATACTGGCCCTTGGTGTAATCTACGCTGTTGAACAAAGTAACGAATTTGATGCCGGGATTTTCTTTTTCGATTTCCGCGATTTTGACCATCGCATCATCGAAGACGGTGACGTCGGACGCGCCCTTGGCGCGCGACATGCTGAAGGTGACGACTTGTTTGCCGCCCGCAAAGGCCATGGCTTTCTGTTCGCTGAAGCCGTCAGTAACTTCGGCGACATCGGCCAATTTGATGGAGCGGCCGCCGCCAAGGCTAATCTGCGTCTGGCTCAGCGCGAAGGCGTCGGTGGCGTTGCCAAGCACGCGGACCGATTGGCGTGATCCGGCAATTTGCGACTGACCACCCGATGCGTTGATATTTTGTTGGCGCAGGACCGCGTTAATCGCGCTCGCGCTTACGCCCAATGATTGCATTTTCGCAGGGTCAAGGACGACGCGGATTTCACGGTTTACGCCGCCATTGCGGCTGACCGAGGCCATGCCTTCGACAGCGAGCAAGCGGCGTGCAACGCTATCGTCCACGAACCAACTGAGTTGCTCCAGCGTCATGTCGCTGGCTTCGACCGCGAAATAGGCGATTGGTTCGCTGGATGTAGCAACCTTGAAAATCTGCGGCTCCAATATGCCATCGGGCAGGTCGCTGCGGATTTGGTCGACGGCGTTTTTGACTTCGCTGACTGCGGCATTGATGTCGTCGCCAATTTCGAATTCGGCGCTGACCGTCGTGTTACCTTCGCTTGAGCTGGCATCAATGTTGCGAACGCCCTGCACACTGCGGATCGCGGATTCGACCTTTTGCGTTATCTGTGTGGTGATTTCGGTTGGCGCAGCGCCGGGTTGCGAAATCGAGACAACAACAACCGGGAATTCAATATCAGGTTCATTCTGCACTTCCATATTCCGGAACGACATGATTCCGGCAAGGGTGAGTGCGAGGAACAAGACGATCGGCACCACCGGATTGCGGATGGACCATGCAGAAATGTTATTTAAATTCATGATATATATCCCGAATGGCCCAACGACTTACTGTTTCTTCAACAGTTTGGGATTGATCGTTTCGTCCGGGTTGAGGAAGCCGCCCGCGTAAAGAACGACGCGTTCGGTGCCGTCCAAGCCTTCTTCAATAATCAAGCCATTGGCGGTCACTGGGCCAAGCTTCACCAGGCGCTGCTGCACCTTGTTATTCTTGCCGACAATATACACAAAGCTGCCTTCGCGGCCGGTTTGAACGGCGGATTCAGGCAGAACTGGTGCCGTCATTGCGCCCGATTTGATTTCTACCGACGCAAATCCACCGGGGCGCAATGCCTTGTCAAATGGCAAGGCAACACGCGCCATGCCCTGACGGCTCTGCGGGTCAATCATCGGCGAAATCTGCCAGATATTGCCTTCAAACACCCGATCAACGCCAACAGGCGTCACCGAAGCAGGAATGCCGACGGCGATCTGCGCCAGATCATCTTCGCTCAGCTTTGCCTGAAGCTCCAACTGGCCATCCTTGGCGATGCGGAACAATATGCCGCTGCCTGCGGACACCGTCTGTCCGGTCTCCACATTGCGTTCCAGCACATAGCCCGAAACAGGGGCACGGACATCAAGCCGCGCATTGCGGGCGCGGGTTTCGGCCAGTTGCGCGTTGGCGACACTCACCCGCGCGCGGGCGGCGTCGCGATTGGCGGTCTTGCGATCAACATCTGCCTTGGAAACAAAACCACGCTCAACCAACTGCATCGCACGGTCGAGTTCGTTTTGGGCAAGCTGCAGGTCTGCGCGGGCGACGCCGATCTGCGCCTCAAGCGCGGCGGCCTGTTGCGTTTGTACCGAACGGTCAACGCTCACTAAGACTTCGCCTTGTGTCACCCAGTCGCCTGCATCGACATACACCTGTAGCACGCGTCCACCTTCACCAACGACGCCGACGGGAATTTCGCGGCGTGCGGCCAATGTGCCGGTCGCGTTAATCGCGCGCACCACGCTATCGCGACCCGGAGCTACCACGGTCACGGTCTGCGCTTGGCCAGCCTTATCGGCATCAACGGGCGCAGTGGAGCCGCTACCGAAGAAATAATAAGCGGCCCCCGCTATAATCAGTATCGCCACGATGATGGCTGCAATGCGGACCCGACGCTGGTTCCGATCGCGGTTGTCCTGCAGAATCTCACCATTTAGCGTAGCGCTCATCGTCGTTTCGTAATTCATACCGGGGTTCCAAATAATAAATGCGGGGAAAGCATACGCCCCCAATTTGTTCATATTATGGCTGTATTACCCCAATAAGTCACTGTCCGCAAGCCGCAGAACGCCACAGGATAAACGCTTTAATAGCGCATAGAATATCGCAAATACCCATGCGTAACAATAGGTCCTGACCCTAAGTTTCGACAAACAACATCAAGAAGAACCACGCAGAGCCGACTGCGTGGCGTTATACGCATGTCTAAGGAGAATAGTTTACCGCATAAGGCAGCGTTAAATGGCCGTAGTAATGGCCGATTTTACCCATGCGACGTTTCAGTTCAGTATTTTTGCTGCCGTTCATATAGGCAACGATAATGTTGAATGCGGGTTACCCGCAGACCGGGCATGCCCGACCGGTCGACCGCACGCTGCCACGATGCGAATTCCTCAAGCGTTAGGTAATAGCGTTCACAAACGTCGTTGATGGACAACAACCCACCATTGACAGCAGCCACGACCTCCGCCTTGCGGCGGACAACCCAACGGGTCGTGCCCGGAGGCGGCAGGCTGTCGAGGGTGAGTGGTTCACCCAAGGGGCCAATGACTTGCGACGGACGGAATTTTTGATTTTCAATCATGACTTTTTTTCTGCTCCGTGCCCGACAAGGTTTGATGTTTTTCCTGTTCTGGCAGGAAATAGCATTCGATTTTTGATATTGAATGAAGCGGATTGGTAAACAGGTTGTTCATTCATTTTTGTTGCTCCGCTTTTTGCCAAAAAGAACCCCGTACTGCTATTCCCGTGTCTGGTTCTGCGGCGAAACAGTGAATGCGCGCGGCCAGATTGTCGCCATCGGCAATGTTGCCATGTTCTGCACGACGCAAACTACGCACGGTCGGACTTTTCGCCTGCCGCGCACGCGCCGCGTCGAGCACGCCTTTGGCCTTGTCCTCAGGCGTCTGCGCATATTTACGCAGCGCGTGATGGGGAAAATTCATTTTCATGCGACGGGCTTACCCGCATAAAGTCTAACAGGTGGTAAAGGCGCCGTTCAATCGTTGTTAAGACAGATTAACGCCCTTCAGCATTTGATCCGGAGCGACAATGGAATGGTCCTTGGAAACCCTTCAGAAAACTGGCAATTCGCCGACGAAGCTTCTAGGGAGGCAATCCCATGACCGATGACATATATCATTCTGATTTCCAACTTGGCCCCGACCTTACAGGTAAGCGGATCGTCGTTGCCATGTCGGGCGGCGTTGATTCCTCGGTTGTGGCGGCGCTCGCGGCGCGCACGGGCGCGGAAACTATTGGCGTCACATTACAACTTTATGATCATGGTAGCGCCGTAAAACGGGCAGGGGCATGCTGCGCCGGACAGGACATACGCGACGCACGCGCCGTCGCCGATAAGCTTGGCATTGCGCATTATGTTTTTGACCATGAAAGCCGCTTTCGCGAATCGGTGATCGACCATTTCGCCGATGAATATATGGCTGGCCGGACGCCTATCCCTTGCGTGCGATGCAATATGGGCGTGAAATTCACCGATCTTTTCCGCCTCGCGCGGGAATTGGGAGCAGATTGCCTTAGTACCGGCCATTATGTCCGCCGCGTCGAAGGGCCAAATGGAGCCGAACTGCACCGCGCCGCTGACCCGGCACGCGACCAAAGCTATTTTCTGTTTGCGACCACGCAAGACCAATTGGATTATCTCCGCTTTCCCTTGGGCGGCATGCCTAAACCGCACGTTCGGGCCATTGCGCAGGAAATGGGATTAATCGTGGCGATGAAGCCCGATAGTCAGGACATCTGTTTTGTACCCGATGGGGATTATGCCAGCGTTGTCAGAAAAATTCGGCCTGATGCCGAAGTCGGCGGGGACATTGTCCATCTGGATGGCCGCATTCTGGGCCAGCACAAGGGCCTCATCCATTACACCGTTGGGCAGCGTAAAGGGCTTGAGGTTGGCGGGCAGGCTGTGCCTTTATATGTCATCCGCCTTGATGCCGCGACGCAGCGTGTGATTGTCGGGCCGCGTGCGGCGCTTGCCGTCCAAGCCGCGCGTATCATTGATGCCAACTGGCTTTCCGATATCGGCAACCGGCCGGTAATGGCAAAGGTGCGGTCTATGTCCCGCCCTGTGCCTGCGCGTCTGGATGGCGAATGGCTTCGTTTTGACGTGCCCGAATATGGCGTTGCGCCGGGACAGGCGGCCGCATTATATGACGGCGACCGCGTGCTTGGCGGCGGCTGGATCGAAGAGACACTGGCGGTGGAGATGGCCTCTGCCGCTTAACAATATGCGCTTCACTGAAAGGGATGTTCAGGATGCATTTGAGGGAAGCACAACGCGACATGCGCCGGGCTTATGTCAACGGTGGGGTCGGTATTTTCGTATCCGGGCTGGTATGGGTGATCGCAGGGGCGGTCACTTTATATGTCGACCTGTTTTCCGGCATGGCCGCGTTGTTTTTCGGCGGCATGTTAATCCATCCTTTGTCGCTGTTACTTGCCCGGCGGGTATTTTATCGCGGCCGGGCGCGCGCGCCGAACCCCATGGAGATGCTCGCGCTGCAATCTACCGCGTTCCTCATCATTGGCCTTGCCATCGCCTATCTGGTCAGCGGGACTTATGGTGATTGGTTCTTCGCCATTGCCCTCTTGGCCGTGGGGGCACGCTATCTGGTGTTCCAGACGGTATATGGAATGCGTCTGTTTTTGATGCTTGGCCTGGTTTTGATTATCATCGCCGCCGTCGCTTTATGGTTCGGCATCACGCCGGCATTTGTCGCCCTCGCTGGGGGCGCGACCGAGTTGCTATGTTCGGCGTTCATTCTTGTTCCGGCGAAACGTTAGCTCAAAGCGCCTCGATTTCCGCCGCGTTCAATTGGATACAACCAAAGGCACCGCGCTGTTCCGCCACAGCCTCGGCCAGAAATGGCACTGATGCATAGACGCGTTTGTTTTCGGGATCGTCGCTCAAGCGCACCATCTCCATGCCTTTTTCCTTGTCGGTTTCACACGATGCCATATCGCGACCTTGCATATAGCGGCACGAGCAGGTGACATGTGCACCATAAGCTGCGCCAACCTGCGCCTGTCCCTTGATGCTGCTCCAGTTCCATAACAGCCACAGCGCCGCACACAGAACGATGACGGCACCGACAATTTTCAACGTCTTAAACCGCGGATGCGGCGCTTTTGGTCTTTGGGTCGAAGTTGCGGTTGCCATAAGCTCTCCATTTGGTAAATCGAAGCATCCTATGCCTAGAAACAAAATCCACCTCGCCGCAACCGCTTTTTGCGCCATCGCTGCGCTCAGCCTATCTGGATGCGCCGCTGAGCCACCCGCAAAGCCTGCTGAACCGGGCTTTAGCATGGCCGTCGATGACGCGGTGATTAGCCAAGCAAAGCTTACCGCTGCTATAGCCCCCTTTTTTGAAGATCCACTGGTTGGTGAAACTCGCGCGTTGGTCGTTATGCATGGCGGGCGTGTTGTCGCCGAACGCTACGCGCCGGGATATGGACCGGACTCCAGGCTTATCAGCTGGTCCATGGCCAAAAGCGTGACTGGCGTCTTGGTTGGCATGATGGTGGCGGACGGTCGGCTGGCCTTAGATGAACCCGCAATCGTGCCCGAATGGCAAGCGCCCCGCGATGGTCGTGCGGCGATAACATTGCGCCATTTGCTTCATATGTCGTCGGGTCTGGACCATACTGAAATGGCGGAAGGCAGTGTCGAGATTTTTGATGCGGACACGCCGCGCATGCTGTTTCTCGATGGCCGCGAAGATGTTGCACGCTATGCTGAAACGCGTCCCTTGGAGGCCGTTCCGGGCGAGAAGTACGAATATAGCACGGCCACCAGCCATATTCTTGCCGACATAATGACGCGGTCGTTGACGGACAGCAAAGATCCCGTTGTGCGCCGGGATGCGATGTTGGAATATGCGCGTGGCCGTTTGTTTGAACCTTTGGGCATGACAAGCGCCCTACCTGAATTTGACCGCAACGGCACAATGCTCGGCGGAAGCATTATCCACGCCACCGCGCGTGATTGGGCAAAATTTGGCGAATTTTTGCGGAACAATGGCTCGGTGCGCTCCGCACAATTGATGCCCACAAGCTGGATGCGCTTTATGAAGACGCCAAGCAAAACCGATGCAAGCTATGGCGCGCATATATGGTTGAACCGGACACGCAAGGAAGGTCGCGATCAAGTGCTGTTTCCCGGCAAGGCGCCATCGGATGTCTTCGCCGCATTGGGACATTTGGGACAATTTGTGGTGGTGTCACCGCAGCACCGCCTCACGATTGTGCGGCTCGGCAACACCCCGGATGATCAGCTTGATCCTGTCAACGACCAACTGGCCAAGCTGATTTCGGCTTTTCCGAAGTCCTAAAGCTTCGCCACGGGCGCGTCGTCGCCAAGGTCTTCAAACCATGCTTCGACCGGGCCGGTGAGCTTGATCAGCAACGGATTGCCTTTTCGGTCGCGTGCCTTTCCAGCCTGAACCTTGATCCAGCCTTCGGAAATGCAATATTCCTCAACGGTGGTGCGGACTTCGCCTTTGAAGCGAATGCCAATACCACGCGACAGCAAGTCGCCGTCGAAATGCGGGCTCATCGGGTTAATCGACAGGTGATCGGGCGGGGTGTTGGGGCCCGCGGATTTCGTTTCTTCAGTCATGATGCGCGCTGTGCCGCAAAGCATAGCACTTGGCAATATAGCGCGGGCAGTGCAGGGGAACGAAATGGCACATTCAAACAATTATGACGCGATTATCCTTGGTGCCGGTGGCGCAGGTCTGATGTGCGCTTTGACCGCCGGGCAACGCGCAAAGCGCGTGCTGGTGATTGATCACGCCACGGGACCGGGCAAGAAAATCCTTATTTCCGGCGGCGGACGATGTAATTTCACCAATGTGAATGCGACCACCACACACGCGCAAGAACGCTATCTATCGGCCAACCCGCATTTCGCGAAGTCAGCTTTGGGCCGATATACGCCGCAGGATTTTATCGATCTGGTGAACGCGCACAATATCGCTTTCCATGAAAAGACGCTGGGGCAATTATTCTGCGACGGTTCCGCGCGGCAGATTGTCGCCATGCTGATGGCGGAATGTGACAAATCGGCGGGCTTTGGTGGCCGGGTCGATTTCGTGTTCGATGCACCCTTGGGTGAAGTGACCCATGATGGCAGCAACTATCATGTCACCTACAACAATGTGCACGCGCAAGGCGCGGCATTGGTGATTGCGACCGGCGGCCCAAGCATTCCGAAAATGGGTGCTACCGCCTTTGCCTATGATCTTGCGCGACAGTTCGGATTGAAAATTGTTGAGCCACGACCCGCCTTGGTCCCGCTAACGCTGGGTGGTGATGATGTGTTGTTCCGTGAATTGTCGGGGGTATCGTCTGAAGTGGTTGCAAAGCATGGAAAAGCTGCATTCCGCGAGGCCGCATTGTTCACCCATCGGGGGCTCAGCGGCCCCGCAGTGCTTCAAATCAGCAGCTATTGGCGCCCCGGCGACCAAGTCGAGATTGATTTTCTGCCATCACTGGATGCCACCGAATTATTATTATCCGAAAAACGCGCACGGCCACGTGCGACTTTGCGGTCAACATTGGACCGCGTCTTGCCTGCGCGCTTGGCCGAAGCGCTCGCCGCCAAAATTGGGCTACTCGGCAACCTCGCCGACCAAAACGACCGGAAATTGGTGGGTGCGGGGACGCTACTCGGCAACTGGCCATTCGTCCCCAATGGCAGTGAGGGCTATGCCAAGGCAGAGGTGACATTGGGCGGGATCAGCACCGATGGCCTGTCGCAAAAGACGATGGAGGCGAAGAAAATGCCAGGATTATATTGTATAGGCGAGGCGGTGGACGTCACGGGTTGGCTCGGCGGCTATAATTTTCAATGGGCGTGGGCCAGCGGCGTCGCGGCAGGGGAGGCCATTTAGGGCCATAACCGAGGGCCGTTGCCCAAAGAAAAAGGGCGCCGAAATCGACGCCCTTTTCATTATGCCGCCTGTTTGGCGCGCGATGCTTTTTTCCGCTCATTGGGGTCCAACAAACGCTTGCGCAGGCGGATATTCTTCGGCGTGACCTCAACCATTTCATCGTCATCAATATAGGCAATGGCTTGCTCAAGCGTCAGGCGCTTGGGCGGTGTGAGGCGGATGGCGTCGTCCTTGCCAGTCGAACGAAAGTTCGTCAGCTGCTTCGACTTCATTGGGTTTACTTCGAGGTCATCTGGCTTGGCATTTTCGCCGATGATCATGCCTTCATACAAGGCTTCGCCTGGCGAGACCATCAGGATACCGCGCTCTTCCAATGGGCCAAGGGCGTAAGCAACTGCTTCGCCAGCGCCGTTGGAAATCAGCACGCCGTTTTTGCGGCCTTCAATATGACCACGATGCGGGCCATATTTTTCAAACAGGCGGTTCATGATGCCCGTACCGCGCGTGTCGGACAGGAATTCGCCATGATAACCAATCAGACCGCGTGATGGCGCGCTGAAGGTGATGCGGGTCTTGCCGCCGCCCGATGGACGCATATCGGTCATGTCGCCCTTACGCACAGCCATTTTTTCGACGACAGTGCCCGAATATTCATCATCCACGTCGATGACGACGGTTTCATACGGCTCAGTCCGCTGACCCCGTTCGTCTTCGCGGAACAGCACGCGTGGGCGGCTGATACCAAGCTCAAAGCCTTCGCGGCGCATGGTTTCGATAAGAACGCCCAATTGAAGCTCGCCACGACCAGCGACTTCAAAGCTGTCCTTGTCTTCGGCCTCAGTGATACGGACGGCGACGTTGCTTTCGGCTTCGCGCATCAGGCGGTCGCGGATCATGCGGCTCGTAACCTTCGTGCCTTCACGGCCAGCCATGGGGCTATCGTTCACCGAAAAACGCATCGACAATGTTGGCGGATCGATTGGCTGCGCCTGCAATGGCTCGGTCACTGTCGGCTCTGCAATCGTGTCTGCCACGGTCGCGGTGGTCATGCCGGCGATGGAGATAATGTCGCCAGCCTTGGCTTCGTCCACAGGAACGCGCTCCAGCCCTCGGAACGACATGATCTTGGATGCACGGCCGGTTTCGACAATCTTGCCGTCCGGGTTCAACGCGTGGATCTGTTGGTTCACCTTGACGGTACCCGACAGCACGAGGCCGGTCAGGATACGGCCAAGGAAGTTGTCGCGGTCAAGCAAGGTGACAAGCATTTTGAATTCGCCGTCAACATCTGCCTTTGGCTCTGGAACATGGCTGACGATGGTTTCAAACATCGGCGTGAGCGTGCCTTCACGCGCGCTCGGGTCAATTGAGGCATAGCCATTACGACCCGAGGCATAAAGCACAGGGAAATCGAGTTGCTCGTCCGTTGCATCGAGCGATACGAACAGATCGAATACTTCGTCCAACACTTCCTGAATACGTTCGTCAGGACGGTCGACCTTGTTAACGACGACGATGGGGCGAAGGCCCAAAGCCAGCGCCTTGCCCGTTACGAACTTCGTCTGGGGCATCGCGCCTTCGGATGAGTCAACCAACAGGATGACGCCGTCAACCATCGACAAGATGCGTTCAACTTCGCCGCCAAAGTCGGCATGGCCCGGTGTATCGACGATGTTGATGCGGGTTTTTTCGCCCTTGTGGTCGTCCCACTCAACCGAGGTGCACTTGGCAAGAATGGTGATGCCGCGTTCTTTTTCGAGATCGTTCGAATCCATCGCGCGCTCTTCGATACGCTGATTGTCGCGGAAGGTGCCCGACTGCCGAAACAGTTGGTCAACAAGAGTGGTTTTGCCGTGATCGACGTGCGCGATGATGGCGATGTTACGCAATGACATTTGGAAATGGGCCTTTTGGAAGGTCTTCATAGCGGCCACATGCCACCAGATTCTCGCGGGCCATTAACGCAATATGCGCTGCAGCGCAACATCGCTGGTGTTGCAATACGCGATTGCAAGCGTCAAAGCGCTTGGATGTTCGCTCGTATCTTCGCTGATCGCTTTGTCATGCTCCTGCTCGCCACGATATTGTTGGCGAGCCTGCTTCCCGTGCGGGGCCAAGCAGCGCAGGTCGCGTCATTGATTTCATTGGCGGCGATATTTCTGCTGTTTTTCCTGAACGGCGTGCGCTTGCCCCGACACGAAGTGATGAATGGCGTGCGCAATTGGCGGTTGCAGGGGGCGATTTTCTTTTTCGTATTTGGCGTGATGTCGGCCACCGGATTGGCTCTGTCGCATGTTTTCGACAATATCTTACCGCCGACACTTGCCTTGGGGTTGCTGTTTACAGGCATCCTGCCTTCCACTGTGCAGTCGGCTGCGGCCTATTGCGCCTTGGCCAAAGGCAATGTGGCGGCATCGGTTGTCGCGGCAGCTTTGGTCAATCTGATCGGTGTACTGTTGTCACCTTTGCTCCTGGCGGTGTTGGCGCATGTGGGGGAGGCGGATATTTCAGGCGCAGCGATTGGCCGCATAACGCTCATTCTGCTCCTGCCCTTTGCGCTCGGCCAGATGGCGCAGCGTTGGTGCAAACCATGGGTAGACCGCAACAAGGATGTGGCGACTTGGATGGACCGCATCTCGATTGCCATCGCGGTCTATGTGGCGTTTTCAGGCGCGGTTGTGGCGGGGATATGGAGCATCGTGCGCGGTGATGAGCTTGCGTGGTTGGCATTGGCTTTGTCGGTCATGCTGCTGGTTGGCTTTGGCGGGGCTTGGGCCATAAGCGGGGCTATGAAGCTACCGCGCGGCGACCGGATTACCATGCTGTTTTCGGGTGGGCAGAAAAGCATCGCCATTGGCGCGCCGTTGGCTGCGACGATATTCCCGCCCGCAATCGCGGGAATGGTCCTGTTGCCGACGCTGATTTATCATATGGCGCAGTTGATATTGTCTGCGCCATTGGCCACGCATTTGGCGAAAGATGCGTAACGTGTCTCCCCATCGACTTGCGATGGGGAGGTGGCAGCCGAAGCGATAGCTTCGGATGACGGAGGGGCAGCAGCGTTGAGTGCCCCTCCGTCTTGCCCGTGCTGACGCCCGGTCAATCCACCTCCCCATCGCAAGTCGATGGGGAGATTAAAGGCTGAGCATTTGTCGAAGAATGTCGAACCGTAGCCCTGAGCCTGTCGAAGGGCGTTTATCCGTCAGGCGTGCTTCGACAGGATCAGCACTAAGGTGAAATTTCAAAGGCTCCGCAGCGCTTCCGATGGCCGCGCCGCTAAGATCGGGAGTGATCCGACGATACCCAGCACAAAGGTCACACCTGCGCCGCCAATGAGCGTCAACGCCAGTATCGAATAATCCGGCGTAAAGCTGAAATCGAATATTTCGACCACGACATAATATGCCGCCGACATGCCAAGCAGCAGCGATACCAACCCGAGCAGCACCGCCAATATCCCATATTCTAACGCCTGCGCGCCCAATATCTGCCGCCTTGTGCTGCCCAGCATTTTCATGATGACGCTGTCGTAAATGCGCGACTGGCGGGCAGCGGCAATCGCGCCAACGAGCACGGCGATTCCGGCCAAGATGGCGATGGATGCCGCAGCGGCAATGGCCTGCGCCATTTGCGTGAGCAATATTGTGATCTGCGACGTCACTTCGCCGACCTCAATCAGCGACGAGGACGGGAATGCGGGCGGGATAGATTTTGCCAATATGCGCTCGGCGGGCTTCGACACGGTCAAAGTCGCAACCATATTGTGTGGCGCGGCGTCCAAGCTTCCCGGCGAAAACACCATCACATAATTCAGGCCGAAATTATCCCATTTGACGGTGCGTAAGGATGCGATCTTGGCGGGAACCTCAACGCCGAGCAAGCTGATGGTCAGGGTATCACCCACCCCAACGCCCAAGCTTTCGGCGGCTTCTGCCTCAAGGCTGACCAAGGCGGGACCATCATAATCCGCTGGCCAAAATGTGCCCGCGACAATCTCACTACCCCTCGGCAGGACGCTGCTGTAGGTCAGTCCGCGATCTCCGTTAAGGATCCATGCGCCTTCGGGCAGTTCTTCCAATTGATCCACACGCTGGCCGCCAAATTCAACGATAGTGCCGCGCAAGGCGGGGATCATATTGATGGTAGCTTTGGGGTCGGCGTCCTTCACCATTTGCGTGAATATCGCTGCGCCCTCACGCGGGATATCCAATGCAAAGAAGCTTGGCGCGCGGTCGGGGACGCTGTTTTTGATTTCATTGTTGATGCTGGTTTGAATGGCCGCGAGCGTCACGAACAAGGTAAGGCCAAGGCCAAGCGCCACGACCAATGCCTGCGTCTGCGCACCGGGGCGATGCAGGTTGGCAAGCGCGAGGCGCGGCAAGGGAGCCTTTGGCCGCGGGACGCGTAAGGCGATGAAACGCAGCAACCACGCAATGCCCGTGAGCAGCAACAGCAGGCCAAAGGCCGCGCCGATAAAGGCGAGCGAGAACAAAGGCTCTCGTGCCGTCACCACCGCAAGCGCGATGATTGCGAGGATAGCCGAGACCACCCACACCGCGCTGCGCCGGTCGATGCGGGCGTTGCCTTCCACAATCGCGCGGAATAGGCCAGCGGCGGGCACCGTGCGCGCACGGGCCAAGGGCGGCAGGGCAAAGGCAATGGCGATCAACAGGCCATAGATTGCGCTGACGAGCAACGGCAAGGGATGCAGGTTAAAGCCCGGTGCGACCGGCAATATGTCGCCAGCCACCCAGCCAATGACCATAGGCATAACGCTACCCACCGCAAGTCCGGCGATAACCGCACCTGCGGCAACGGTCAGGATTTGAAGCATATAGATGCGGAATATTGTGCCACTGTCTGCGCCCGTAACCTTCAATGTCGCAATGCTGGCGCGCTTGCTGGCCAGATAGCTGCTGACGCCGTTGCCGACGCCAATGCCCGCAATAACCAAGGCGGCAAGGCCGACAAGCGTCAGGAACTGCCCCATACGCTCAATGAAGCGCCTTGTGCCGGGTGCACCGTTGGAACGATCCGTAATGTCCCAACCCGCCGACGGGAACTGCGCCTCAAGTGCCTTTGCTACGGCGGGGGCGTCTTCGTTCGCGGATAGTTTGATGCGGTATTTTGCCTCATACATGCTGCCCGGCTGGATTAGGCCCGTATCTGGCAAAGATTTCATGTTGATGATGGCTACTGGACCAAGCGTGAAGCCCTCGCCCAAGCGGTCGGGTTCTTCGGCGATGACACCTGCGACCTTAAACCGCGCCTCCCCAAAGCGGACGGTTCCACCTGTTTGAATGTCGAGCCGTTCGGACAAGGTTTGCCCAATGTAGATTTCGCCCTCGGCCGGTGCCTTAACATTGCCGCCATCGCGCAGGGTCAACGCGCCATAATGCGGGTAGATATTGTCGACTGCTTTCAACTCGGCAAGCAGGCTGTCGCTGCCAACTTGTGCGCCTATGGCCATTGCCCGCAAACGGATGGTTTCGGAAACTATGCCGGCTTTGCGCATGGCTGCCATTTCCGCCTGCGTTGCGGCGCGTTGCGCGATTCCGATTTCGACATCGCCGCCAAGGATCGTCTGACCACGCCGTGATAGTTCATCGGCTATGCCAGCGGTCAAGCTGCCAATAGCCGCGAGCGTCGCGACGCCCAGGAATAGGCAAATCGCCAACAACCGGAGCCCGCGGATACGCGCAGACAGGTCACGGCGCGAAATGCGCCAAATGGCGGCGAGGGAGAGGCTCATCTAAATCCTCCTCGGAACAAGGAGGGGGGCCGCGCGAAGCGGGGTGGAGGGGGCAATTGGCTCAGCGCGGGGCGCAGGCCCCCCTCAGTCAGTGCTCCGCACTGCCACCTCCCCGAAACGGGGAGGATCTGTTGTTCGCCAATCAAGCCGCGCTCTCCACCACGTGGCCATCCTGCATGGAAATCACCCGGTCACATTTGCGGGCAAGTTCGGGGTCGTGGGTGATAATTAACAAAGTCGCGCCCAATGCGGCGCGGCGGTCGAACAAGAGGTCGATAATGGCCGTGCCTGTGGACCCATCCAAATTGCCTGTTGGTTCATCGGCAAAGATGATCTTTGGCCCTGCGGCCATGGCGCGGGCGATGGCAACACGTTGCTGTTCGCCGCCGGACAATTGGGATGGATAATGGGTGAGCCGATGACCAAGGCCGACGGCTTCAAGCTCGCTTTGCGCGCGGCCAAACGGGTCCTTCAGACCAGCCAGCTCCAACGGGATAGCGACATTCTCAAGTGCGGTCATGGTCGGCAACAGGTGAAACGCCTGCAACACAATGCCGATGCGTCCACGCCGCGCACGCGCGAGTTCGTCTTCATCCAGCTTAGTAAAATCCAGGCCATCGACAAGCACAGTGCCACCGCTGGCTTGCTCCAACCCGGCCAGCACCGCCATCAAAGAAGATTTGCCTGATCCTGACGGCCCAAGCAACGCGACGCTGCTGTCATAGGGCACTTCAAGGTCTACGCCGCGTAAAATCGACACGGATGCGTCGTTGCTGCCAAGGCTGAGGGTGACATTTGCCGCGCGGATTGCCATATCCGTTTGGTGAGTGATAGGAGCGTGCAAGGAAAATCCTTATGAGAAGTTTTTGGCTATATGGGGCGTTATGCGTCACAATCCAAGGGTTGTCGGGATGCGGGTCAAATCCTGTAGCCGAAAATAAGACTGACGTTCAGGAAACGGCTAAGGTCGCGCAGTATGACCAATTGGTCGTTGCGTTCGGCGACAGCCTCTATGCCGGGTACCGCCTTGCGCCAAAGGAAGGGCTGGCTCCGGTATTGCAGGCGGCGTTGCAAGCGGGAGGCATTAACGCGCGGGTTCATAATGCCGGGGTGTCGGGGGACACCACAGCAGCAGGTAAAACGCGGCTGGCCTTCGTGCTCGATAATCTTGACCGAAAGCCTGACCTGGTGGTGCTTGGCCTTGGCGGCAATGATATGTTGCGCGGCATCAAACCTGCAGAAACCAAAGCGAACATGAGCGCGATGATGGACGAGTTGAAACGCCGAGACATTCCAGTGGTGCTGACGGGCATGTTGGCCGCGCCCAATCTAGGTGCAGATTATGTAAATTCTTTCAACGGGATTTTCCCGGATCTGGCCAATACATATGGTGCTTCGCTTTACCCTTTTTTCCTCGATGGCGTAGTGACGGATTCGGCCTTAATGCTGCCGGATAACATCCATCCCAATGCCAAGGGCGTGTCGCGGGTTGTCGAAGGATTATCCCCGCTGATCGAAGCCGCCTTGAAGCGGCAAGACGAAGCTGTATTAGAAAAATAATACAGCTAGGGACGGAAGTGCTTGAAATGGTCGCGCACTCGTTCCATTTGATGTCATATCCAATGACAGAGGGATTTTTGGCCATGTCGACTGAAACCGCAACCCAGACCGTGCAAGATCTGAAGCTTACACCGCCGGACCCTGTGCCGACCGTGACCCCGCAACAGGCGATGGGGCTGGTCCCGGTAACCGATGAGCAGCAAAGCAAGCTGGCACAGCGGGTTGAGGCCTATGTCGCTGACCTGATTGCGCAGGACGTTAACAGCCCTGAATTCGGCAAGCGGGTTGACCAGCTTACCAATATGGGCCGCAAGGAAATCATGGAGGCATCGGCGCAGTCGAACCGCTTTCTTGATAAACCCATCCGCCGCATGGACGCCGAGTCTGGCGTTGGGGCGGATTTGGCCGAATTGCGCCGCGTTGTTGAAGATTTAGACCCTTCCAAAAAGGGCAATCTGATGACCAAGCAGAAGCTGTTTGGAATCATCCCCTTTGGCAGTAAATTACGCAATTATTTCGACAGCTATCAAAGTTCGCAAACGCATATCAGCTCGATCCTCGGGCGGCTTGGCAACGGCAAGGACGAGCTATTGATGGACAATGCCGCCATTGATGTAGAACGTCAAAATCTGTGGGTTGCCATGGGCAAGCTTGAGCAGATGATCGTCATGTCAAAGCAGCTTGATGCCAAGCTTGAGGAAAAATCTGCGGAGTTGGAATTGTCCGACCCAGCCAAGTCACGCGCGATTAAGGAAAGTGCGTTATTCTATGTGCGCCAGCGGACGCAGGACTTGCTAACGCAAATGGCCGTGACGGTGCAGGGCTATCTTGCGCTTGATCTGGTGAAAAAGAACAATGTCGAGTTGGTAAAGGGCGTTGACCGCGCATCGACAACCACCGTGGGCGCGCTGCGTACGGCGGTCACGGTGGCGCAGGCAATGACGAACCAGAAACTGGTATTGGACCAAATCACATCGTTGAACACCACAACGGCGAATATCATCGACAGCACTGGCAAATTGCTACGCGACAATACCGCGCGTATTCATGAACAAGCTGCGGGTGCGACTATTCCGCTGGAAACGTTAAGCCGCGCGTTTCAGAATATTTACGATACGATGGATGCCATCGACACCTTTAAGCTGAAGGCGCTCGACAGCATGAAGCAGACGTCGGACGCGCTTGAGAAAGAGGTCGAAAAGTCCAAGGGCTATATCGCCCGCGCCGAAGGTCAGGCGCAGGCGGTGAAGGCTACCCAGGACAGCGGTTTGCTCGCGGCGTTGGAGGGGTAAGTGTTGACCAACATATCTTCATCATTCCCGCGAAAGCGGGAATTTATGGCCGGAACTTGCGGCATTGAGCGACCAGCGTTGTACACATTTATATCTCCGGCCATGGATTCCCGCTTTCGCGGGAATGACAAAGTTTAGGGAAGCCAGTGAATAGCCCAGCATCCAACTCAAACGAGACCCTGAACGCGGCTGCGCGGTCGTTGCGCAATGTGCGGATGAAACCGATTGGCTCCAAGTCACAGGCGCTGCGCAGTGCGCATTTTTGGGGCAAGCTGAGTAAGGCTGTGGTCGCGGTAGGGGTGGTGTTGATCGGCGCGGGCATAGTTGGCGCGATTATCGACGGCATCGGCTTTTGGGGCGTTATGATCACCGGCATAGTTGGCGCGGCGGCGGCCTATGTGTTGATGCGCTACCCCGAAATGCCCATGCCTACGACCGAAAGCCTTCGTGTCACTGATCTCGCGACTTTGGCTGGAAAAACCGAAATCTGGTTGGAGGCGCAACGTCCGGCTCTGCCAGCGCCAGCAGTCACGTTGATGCAGGATATCGGCTTGCGGCTGGACCAGCTTGCGCCGCAATTGCAGACATTGGATGAAAACGACCCGGCGGCGCGCGAAGTGCGCAAGCTGGTGGGTGAACATCTGCCCGAACTTATTAACGGCTATAAGAAAATCCCGGACAGCCTGAAACATAAAGAACATGCAGGGAAAACGCCTGCGCAGCAGCTTGTTGACGGGTTGAAAACTATTGATCGCGAGATTGAAACCATGACCGGGCAAATCTCACGCGGGGAGCTGGATAAGCTGGCAGTGCGTGGGCGTTACCTTGAAATGCGCTACGACAACAGCGATGCACCGGGCTAGGCCGTCTAACGGGTTTCAAATAGCCAAAGACGTGGCGTGCCTTACAAAATCAGGGGCTTTCGCGGCGCATAAAGGCGCCTGGATGAAAAGGAATGCGTTTTGACGCGCGCGAAGCTGAGCAGAGAATTTTTCGGGACGCTGCCCAACGGAGAAGCGGTTGAAGCGATTACCCTCACCAACGCAAACGGCATGCGGGTGCGTATCATCGGCTATGGTGCCGCGATACATTCGGTCTACGTGCCCGATGCGCAAGGGCGATTTGCCGATGTTACGACTGGGTATGATAGGCTGGACGCATATGTGGCTCAGCCGCAATATTTCGGTTCAACCGTAGGGCGCGTCGCCAACCGCATTGCAGGCGCACGCTTTACGTTGGAGGGCAAAGAATATCTGGTTCCTGCCAATGATGCCGCCAACTCCCTGCATGGTGGCGAACTGGGGTTTGACAAGGTCAACTGGACCGTTACCGCCTGCGATGAAAAGGCGATGTCCGTGACGCTTTCGCATGTCAGTCCCGATGGTGACCAAGGCTATCCCGGAAACTTATCCGTAACTGCAACCTACCAACTGCATGCGGACAACGCTCTGTCGGTGCGATACCAAGCGACGACGGATGCACCAACTATCGTCAACCTGTCTAACCATGCGTATTGGAATTTAGCCGGCGAAGGTGCGCCCCACGACGCCATGGACCATCTGTTAACTATCAATGCTGCGCATTATTTGCCAGTCGATGCCACCCTCATCCCGACCGGCGAGCGCCGCCATGTGGCGGGCACCGCGTTCGATTTCCGCATAGCTAAAACAATCCGTGCGCATGTCCGCGATGTTTCCGATGAACAATTACGGCATGGGCGCGGTTACGACCATAATTGGGTCATTGATGAGGTGGTGGCGCGTGCGCCTCGCTTGCACGCTGTATTGAAAGATCCACATTCGGGACGGACAATGCGGTTGCTGTCTAATCAACCTGGCTTGCAATTCTACGCCGGCAATTTTTTCGATGGTTCTACCGCAGGTAAGGCTGGCAAACGCTATCATATGGGCGACGCCATCGCCTTGGAACCGCAGATGTTTCCAGATGCACCTAACCAAGCTTCCTTTGCGTCGGTCGCGTTGCATCCTGACCAGACTTATGAAAATATCATCATTTGGCAGTTCGGTGTGACTGCGGGTAATGCAGATGAGCACGCGCCCCAATAGCACGCATGCGACACCATTTTTTGTTGAGTGCCGTCTAGGCCGCGGACTCAGACATTGCCGTGAGCAATGGTTCATTACCCCGATCGCTCATTAGGCATGGCAGTCACGGGGGTAAAAGGTTTGTAGTGTAAAGTCGTATCAAGTCGGTTATATGACAGTAAATTAAATTAGAAACTCCTTACAGGTCAACGCATGGACTTAACGAGTGACAGTGAAGGAACATCTCCTAAGATGCCTGGGTCACATATCCTTTTAATTGATGATGAACAGGATGTTCTCCCTGAGTATCAGGAGTTTCTCGAGTTTGCCGGATTTAAAGCCTTCACATCGGCTGACCCCGTCGAAGCGCACGAACTCGTCTTAAACACGCCGGAGATCGGCGTCGTTATTACCGATCTGCGTATGGCGCAGGTTGATGGCGCAAGCATGATACGGAACTTGCGCGCTGCGCTTCCTGCCGGACGCCATGTCGCGTTTATAATCCTGACGGGTGACGCAAGTACACAATTAGGATCCGACATTGCGGATGTACCTGTGTTCCTGAAGCCAGCCGATACCGATGCGCTTATTGCGGCCATCCGTGTTGCGCTGTCACGTCCGTGAAATTGGCGCTCAAGAAGCTGGCGTTGCCACAAATGCGTCGGCACGAGTTGCTTGCGGTTATTCTGCTAGGGCTGACTGGTTTTCTTTGTAATACCCTTGAGTTGCAGCTCGGCTGGGGCATGCAATTCGTGTTTGGTAACGCGATTGTCTTTGCATTTATACGCGTACTTGCGCCGCAATCGTTGGTGCTGGCTATATCCATTTCGAGCCTTTGGACCCTATTTCTGTGGAATCATCCCTGGGCATGGCTCGTCTGGACCTTCGAGGCCATTTTCATCGCGGTCGTTGGTCGGCGAAACGCACCGGTTCGAAGCGATGTGATTTTCTGGGTCGTTCTTGGTGCGCCATTGCTTTTTCTGACCTACGGCGGCGTGATCAAGATGGACGAGCTCTCGCTCTGGCTGGAGGCGCTTAAACAGGCCGCAAATGGCATATTAAATGTTGTTATCGGCGAACTTATTTACGTAGCTCTCATCGCAATTAATCCGATGCGGAAATTTGTAAATTGGCCAAGGGTGAAGACGGAAGGCGCAGTTATCACCCTGCTAATGGCCATTATTTTGATCCCTGCAGCTTTTTACTTGGCACTCGAGGCCCCCGACCGCGAACAGGCGGCGCGCCAAAATGTTGGCCGGACCCTCGATAACCGGCTGCTGGTCAGCGGTGTTGCGCTGAATAGCTGGGTGCAGTCGCGCAGTCTGATTCTGCGGATGCATGCGGAAGAACAATTTTATAAGGGGCGCGTGCCGGAGCAGGCATTGTTGGATGAGCTTTCGCCCGAATTCGATCACATCACGATCATTGGTAATGGCCGCAAAATTCAATGGTCTGCCGAATCGAGCGGCGAAAAGATGCGCTTGGTTGCGAAGAGTTCAAGCCAAAGCACCATATTGGCCAGATACGGTGTGCGCCTTGTAACATTGTCGCCGCAACGGACAAAGCAGAGCCCGCAATTCGCAATAATTGTGCCATTCAGCGCCGATGGCAAGGCCGGGATTATTGTTGCCCAATTGCGTAACAATTTATTGTACAAGCTGGTGGCCACGCGCCGGGAGCAATCGGACTATGGTATTTTTCTGGTCAGTCCACTGCAGGGGACATTTCCACTAACGCAAGTCACAGATGCGCTGAGCAAGCAGGTCAAATCGCTGTCGCAGGTGCAACGTGTGACCTCTTTGCAATCGCCTGTTCTTTTAAGTGGCACCGGATATGGCAGTTCCTTTATGCAGGATTGGCGCAATGCCCATATCGCGCGGTCAGCTATGGTGGCCGAGCTACCTGAATGGCAAGTGTTTGCCGTGGCCCCATTGGCACCTGCCGTTTCCAAAGCGCGCAGCGCGCAACTGCAGCAGTTAACTGCCCTGATATATTTTGTATTTTTGATAACCCTCATCGCCTCTGTGCTCAGCAAAAAAATGTCGCAGACGCTGGGTCGGCTCTCGCAATCCGCTGCTGATCTTGCCGCTGCTGGTGTGCCGCAAGCGCCCATGGTTGGTCTGGTCATCCAGGAAGTGAACGACATTTCAGGGACGATTGCTTCTGCTGGTACGACATTCGGTCGAGAGCGTGGTGCGCTCGCCAGCTATCAGCGTCGCTTAGACAGCATTGCACAGCATGCGCCCGTCATATTTTACGCGCTGGACGATGTGGATGGCGGGAAAGTATCATTTGGATATATCAGCGGGTCGCTGGAAAAAATTCTAGGGTACACGTCCACGGATGCAATGGAGCCTGGCTGGTTGAGCCATGCGATCCATCCGGAGGACTATCCAAGGTGCGCCGAGGTGTTTGCTGGACTTGAGGCCGGCCAAGTCGTACGTACGGAATATCGGTTGCGGCACAAGGACGGTCATTATGTCTGGATTTATGATACCCTGTCTGTCGATGCAAATCCACATTCAGACGCGCTTGAAGCGGTTGGAGTTATCGTGGACATATCCGAACGCAAGGCTGCTGCAGAGCAGCTTTTGCAGACCGATAAAATGGCAAGCCTGGGACGGATGATTTCGGGCACGGCGCATGAATTGAACCAACCATTGAATTTCATCAAAATGGCGGCGTCCAATTTGCGCGAAAATGCGGTGCGCGGCCGAACGGAGGCCGAGCGTTTTCTGCCGAAGCTTGAAAACATATTGGCACAGGTGGAGCGGGCATCGGCGATTTTGCTGCAAATGCGGATATTTGGACGCATACCCAAAGAATCGCCTTACCCCATAAATGTTAAGGCAACTGTTGATGCGGTCGTTGTGATGGTGGCCCCCCAGTTTGAACTCGACGGCACGCAAGTTGAGGTCGCCGAAAAGGGCGGGCCAGTCCATGTGCAAGCACTGCCGGTATTGTTGGAGCAAGTGTTGCTGAACCTGCTTCTCAACGCGAATGACGCGATCAGGACACGCTATGGAACCAGCAGTGCTGCCGAAGGCAGGATTAAAATCACAGTCACACGCCGCAACCAGCTTGCAGTCATCACCGTAGAGGATAATGGCGCAGGAATTCCTTCCGGTGTCCTTCGAAAAATATTTGATCCGTTCTACACCACAAAGGCTCCGAAAGACGGAACGGGTCTTGGCCTATCGATCAGTTACGGCATCGTGTCCGATTTGGGCGGCGTCATCCGCGCGAGATCGAGCCGCAACGGCGCGCGTTTCACAATTGAACTGCCCTTAGCTGAAGCGGCGGTTACGTAAGCACCCCTGCCAAGCGTCAACCAACAAAGGCGCGTTCCAGCACATAACTGCCGGGGTGCGATTGCGCGCCTTCGATGAAACCAAGGCTTTCCAGCAACGCCCCTGTCTCCTTAATCATGGCCATGCTGCCACACAGCATGACTCGGTCAAATTCCGGGTCGAGCGGATAATCCCCGATTTCAATTCTCTTCGTGATGCGGCGATTTTCGCCCGTCCACGCCGGACATTTGGTAACTGACGCGTCATAAATGAGCTGCAACTTTGCCTCGGCCGCAACCAGAGGGTCATCCGCCAGTTGCGATTCCAGTATCTCCCGATAGGCCAGATCCTCAACCTGCCGCACGGTGTGCTGCACGGTTATTTTTTCATAACGCTCATATACTTCGGGATCGCGAATGATCGACATCCATGGGGCAAGGCCCGTTCCGGTTCCAATCAAATGCAGCCGCTTGCCCGGCAACAACGCGTCCAGCGTCAGCGTACCCGTTGGCTTTGCACCCAACAGGATTTCGTCGCCGGGTTGGATTTTGCACAATAGGCTGGTCAGCGGACCATCTGGAACAATGATGCTTAAAAATTCAAGCGATTCATCCCAAAATGGCGAGGCCATGGAATAAGCACGCATCAACGGCTTATCATTGACCATGAGGCCAAGCATGACAAATTGACCGCTGACAAAGCGAAATGAGGCGGGCCGTGACACCGAAAAGGTAAACAGTCCCTCGTTCCAATGATGCGTGGTCAAAACCGTAACAGTCGAAAATGCCATTATTCACTCCATGATTCAGGGCGTTCTTTGACGGCAATGGAGCAATTTACAATAGGGTCATTTCTTTTATCGTCAAAAGCCTGCCTTCTTTTTGGGCATGGTTTCCCAATGAAGGCAAAATATGGTTGATCATTGAAGTTGAAAAGTCACACAAAGGTCTCACCTAAACGCATATGGTATCAAGCGCGGGTGGGAGATGCATTACGGGCCGATTGCATACCCCTGCGGCCATTGGGCGGTTCGCGATGTGATGGGGGCGACGCTGACAGGTAAAGTCCTACATTACAAGGGAGCGATTGTCGCCCCAGCGCAGGCTGGGGCCTATCGGGCCTGCCTGTATTAATTCCTCCCCCACCGGGGGAGGGGGACCGTCGCAGACGGTGGAGGGGCACGTTCAGGGTATCACCGCGCCAGAAGGTCAGGATAACCAGAGCGTGCCCCTCCCCCATGCTTCGCATGGTCCCCCTCCTTATTCTGGGGAGGATTTGCAACCACCGCCCGTCGCCCCAGCGCAGGCTGGGGCCTATCTCGCCTGTCGATCTAGCCATACACACGTCATGGGCAGCAGCCTGCGCTGGTGCGACGGTGTTTTTTGATGGAATTGGGAATTGCTGCCACCGCAATTCCCTAAATCACCCCTCCCCTTCAGGGGAGGGGAAGGGGGTGGGGTCCATCGGCGTTGCGTAAACCTATATACCCCACCCCAACCCCTCCCCTAAAGGGGAGGGGCTTAACCTCGCACCACGCCTGAAGGGGAGGGGCTTAATTTCGTAATATGCAACGCAGCAAGATTATTTCGGGGATGACGCACCTGTCACCGGAGTTCTAAGTTTACAAACATATACGCAAAACGCGGTATTTCTGTAAACTTACCTCGACTTTGCGAGGTTGGCTTACGGGGTACGAAAGCTGGGCTGGGGTTCAACACGTTCAAAGAGCCGGTCGCGCAACAGATGCGTGAGTAGCTTACAGAATCTCAGAGCAAATCCTACATTGCAAGTGAAAGCTATTTTGGGAATGACGCATTTGTCACTGGAATTGGGAATTGCTGCCACCGGAATTCCCTAAATCACCCCTCCCCTTCAGGGGAGGGGAAGGGGGTGGGGTCCATCGGCGTTGCGCAAACCTATATACCCCACCCCAACCCCGTGGAGCCTCTCGGACCAGTCCGGGGGACTGGTCCCTCCTCGCCTAAAGGGGAGGGGCTTAATTTCGAATTGCGGTGACAGGTGAATAATTCCCTAAATAAACGTGGCGCCGCGACGTCATCCGTGCGAACCCGTTGATCTCAGGCGCTCTCTCGCTTTTGCCGCAAGAATTACGGTGACGGGTGCGTCATCGCCGAAATAACTTTAGAGGACGACGGGTTATTCCGACATCAGGCACGTTGTTGTTGGACGGGATCGACACCAAAACGCTGGATAGCGACGCGCTGGCCGAAATACGCAACCGCAAGATCGGCTTCGTGTTTCAGCAGTTCAATCTGCTCGCGCGGACCAGCGCGCTCGACAATGTCGCGGTGCCGCTGATCTATGCGGGGGTTGGCTATGCCGAGCGGCGCGCGCGCGCGCAGGACAGGTTGGAGGCCATGGGCCTTGCCAACCGCCTACAAAACACGCCTGCGAAGCTTTCGGGTGGGCAGCAACAGCGTGTGGCCATCGCGCGGGCATTGGTCACAGACCCGCTGATGCTGCTGGCCGACGAGCCGACGGGCGCATTGGATACCCAAACATCCTTGGACATTATGGGTATTTTCCAGAAATTGAATGATGACGGCATTACCGTCGTGGTTGTCACGCACGAACCCGATATTGCCGAATATGCCGCGCGTCGGATTGTCTTTCGCGACGGACAGGTGATTGACGACGCGGCGGTTAAGTCGCGACGCCGGGCCAGCGCAGCATGAGGGACTTGATCGGGTCGCTTGCCGGTTGGGGCGTGAATGTCGCGATTGCGCTGACGGCGCTACGCACCAATTTGATGCGTTCAATTTTGACCACCTTGGGCGTGATGATTGGCGTATTCTCGGTCATATTGGCCGTTGCAGTCGGGAACGGCGCGCAGGTTTCGGTGTCGCAGCAAATTGCGACCCTGGGGTCGAACATGGCGATCGTGGTGCCACAACCCGATAGCGGCAGTGGCCCCCCACGACCAAGTGATCGCGGCAGATTGACCGAGCGGGATGGTCAGGCCATCCTGCGCGAGGTATCGGGCGTCAGCACGGTGGCCCCACAAATCCGCAACAGTGTGCAGATTGTTGCGCCGGGACGCAGCGCAACGACGCAAGCGACCGGCGCGACCCCACAATATGGCGTCGTGTCCAACATCACGGCATCCGAAGGCCGGTTTCTGACGCAAAGCGACATTGGTTCGGCGGCGCGCGTTGCCGTTATCGGCGAAACCGTGGCGAACAAGCTGTTCCCCGAAACAAGTCCGGTCGGCGAAACTGTTCGGGTTAACCGGGTGCCCTTTACGGTCATCGGTCTTCTCGAAAGCAAGGGCAGCAATTTGGGTAATGATAATGACGACCAAATCGTCGTGCCGATAACGACGTTGCGCCAACGTTTATTGACCACCGCTTCACAGGGCCCCGACGATGTGACGTTGATCTTCGTCGGGTTTGAGGATGAAGATTCGCTGCTTTCGGGGCAAAAGGAAATACAGCGTTTGTTGCGCGACCGGTACCGCGTCGCCAAAGGCAAGATCAACCCGTTTACCGTCCGCACGACAACCGAAATTGCCGAAACCACGGGCGAAGTAACGCAGATATTTCAGGCCGTGCTTGTCGCCATTGCATCGATTTCGTTGTTGGTCGGGGGGATTGGTATCATGAACATCATGCTGGTCAGTGTCACAGAACGCACGCGTGAAATCGGGCTGCGCATGGCATTGGGCGCAAAGCGCAGCGATATTCGCAACCAGTTTCTGGTGGAGGCGGCTGTGTTGTGCGTGATCGGCGGCGCAATTGGGCTGTCGCTGGCGATATTGGCCGCCTCAATTTTCGAGCGCATCGCCGAATTCCCCGCGCCAATTGGCCTTGATACGGCAATAATGGCGGTCGCGTTTTCCGCCATTATCGGCCTAGTTTTCGGCGGCTATCCCGCCATCCGGGCGTCGCGGCTCTCACCGATTGAGGCGTTGAGAAGCGAATAGTCGGCTTAGTATCCCATCATCCCGCCGTGCGCATAACGGTTACCTTTGCGGGCGGATTCTCCATCTGCCAAGGTAATTCCTGTTGCCGTAAATCTGCAGTGAACGGCGAGTGTTTTTTGAGGAGCTGACAGGTCGCTCTCATCATCATTGTTGTGCCTGCCGAAGATACGCCAGCGGCAGTTCAAAAGGTGAACAAAGTCAGCTTATTGTGCCCCATTGTTTGCCGTGATAATTAATTGTCAAACAAGGAGACAATATGCCCATGGCGAAGCGGAAGACTGCCCTCGACCACCTTAGCAGCGGACGCGAGCCGCACATCGTCCATTTCATCCCTCCAGGTGCTCCCGGCCACCGCGAGGCGAATGGTGGCGCTATGGTGGTGTCCTCGCCCACCGAGATCAACGCTATGGTGCGCAGCCTAAGGAGAGGAGAGGTGGTGACTCTGGATGAACTGCGCACGGCCATCGCCCGCCGCCACGCCGTCGCGGTGGCTTGCCCGGTTTCGACCGCGATCTTTCTTAATATGTGCGCCCGTGCCGCCGAGGAGCTGCGCGAGATGGGCGTGCCCGACGCCGAACTGACCCCGTGGTGGCGGGTACTGAAGAAAGGTGGTTTTCTTAATCCAAAATATCCCGGTGGAACCGACTACCAGACTTCACTGCTCGAGGCGGAAGGCGTACGGGTGTCTCCCTTGCGCCGCCAGCCTGCGGTATTCGACTTTGCCGAGCGTACGCCAAACGATCCGCTGGAAACGCGGCCATGATTCGCAAGGTGCTGCTTGCGCTGTTAGTGACTGCCGCTTTGGCAGCAGGCGGTCTCTATGGCTGGGGCCTTTCACTTCCGGGCACGACACGCGCGCAGCGCGACGCTGTCTTTCCCGTCCCACCTGCCGAGGTGCATGCCCGAATCAGCGATATCAACGCACAGGCCGATTGGCGCAGCGACATCGGCAAGGTCGAGGTCAGCGCCGATAGTTCCAGATGGACCGAATTTGCCCATGACGGCAGCACAATTAGCTTTAGGCGACTTGATAGCCGGCCGGGCGAGCTGTTCGCTATTGGCTATATATCGTCACGCGGTTTCGAAGGGACGTGGCGCGTCACTCTCGCACCCGCCGCCGCCGGAACACGCGCGCAGTTTGTGGAGGAAGTGACCATTGCCAGTCCCTTCAATCGGGCGATAGGCAAACTGGTAAGCCCGCCTGGCCACCATCTTGATGTGTATCTGGCAGACCTTACCCGCGTGCTCGGCAAATGAAGATTGCTGTAGGCTCATGAATTACGGTGATGTTGTGGTCGCCCCGTTCGATCCAGCCCAGAAATTTACTGTTACCTGTAGCGTTTACAGCTTCTGCGCGCATAAAGTCCGCTTCCCACAATGCCCCCCCAACGACCGATGTAATATTATTACACCGACTGACAAGGGGCTTCTAGCGGTCGAACGGTAGGTACCTGTGTGGGCTGGAATAACGCGCCTGACGCTGTGATTCCCTTTTCCTCCGGTGTCGCTAAGCGGGAGCCGCACGCTAACACGCATATATAAATGCTTTAACGTGGTTCCCCGGTAAGGATTCGAACCTCAATAGACGGAGTCAGAGTCCGTAGTCTTACCGTTAGACGACCGGGGAGCAGGGGGTGGGCGTATATGCCCGTGGTCATGTCCGGTCAACCCGCTGAATCGGGCGGTTGCGGGGGGCGTTCAAAAATCTTGAATCTTTGTCTCTGTGCGCGTAGCATTGTTTTCAGGTACCGGCGGCACATCCGCCCGGATAGAAAATAAGAAGTGAGTTATCGGCCATGGGCGAAAATGTCGCGCCATCGCCGCAAAAAGGACGCGGACGAAAACGTAAGAAACCGTCCCGTCACAAAAATGCGGCACCCAAGGCTGCAACGCTGCAGCAGGCTTCGGCCCATGGCGCAGCGCGTCCCGACACCCCGAAGATTTCGACTTCGGCCAGCAACGGCGGGCCGCAGGGTGACAAGGTTGCGTTGCGCCGAAATTGGCTTGAACGCACAGCCTATGCGGCGCTTGACCTTGGCACCAACAATTGCCGGTTGCTGATCGCGCGGGCAGGTGGCGACGATTTTACGGTCGTGGACGCGTTTTCGCGTGTTGTCAGACTGGGCGAGGGGATGACCGCCACTGGTCGCATGAGCGAGGAGGCCATGGACCGTGCGGTTGAAGCGCTAACCGTTTGTGCGGAAAAGCTGAAAAAACGCAACGTGGTGCTTGCCCGCTCTGTTGCGACAGAGGCCTGCCGTCAAGCGGAGAACGGGGTTCAGTTTATCGAACGGGTGAAGCGAGAAACCGGCATCCACCTCGACATCATCAGTCCAAAGGAAGAAGCGCGGCTGGCGGTGATGGGCTGCTACGCTCTTTTGGAAGATGGCGACGGACCAGCGCTGATTTTTGATATTGGCGGTGGGTCAACCGAACTGGTGCTTGTGTCGACAAGCAATGTGATTCCTGAAATTCTCGATTGGGTGAGCGTGCCTTGGGGCGTCGTCTCGCTTACCGAAAGCGAACGCAGTGTGGGCGATAGTCCTGAACAATTAAGGGCAAGCTACCAATCCATGCGCGACAAAGTCAGGGTCAGCTTTGCCGACTTTGCAGCCCGCTTGCCCGAAGAAGGTGGCAACCGCCGCCTGTTGGGGACATCAGGGACTGTCACTACGCTCGCCAGCGTCTATTTGAAGCTTAACAGCTATGACCGGCGGGCCGTAGACGGTTTGCATCTCCAGACGTCTGCCATGCGCGATATCAGCCGCGAGCTGGCACATCGCAACATTGCCGGACGCGCAGAGTTTCCGACCATTGGCCATGATCGGGCCGATTTGGTGGTGGCCGGTTGTGCGATATTGGAGTCCATTTTCGACATATGGCCTGGCGAACGGCTGGGTGTGGCAGATCGCGGCATTCGCGAAGGTATATTGCGTGCGCTGATGGCCAGCGACGCAAAGCGCCGCAATCGGCAGAATTGAGATATGGCAGATAATCTTTTCGGTGGTAAGGATTCGGGTCGGACGCTGGCTGGCAAGCAGAAAGTCAAGACCGCAAAGCGGCGGACGGCCGGGTCGACCCGTTGGCTTGAGCGGCAGTTGAATGACCCTTATGTGAAGCGCGCGCATGGCGAAGGCTATCGCAGCCGTGCGGCCTATAAGCTGGTTGAGCTCGACGAAAAATTTCATATTTTGCGCGGCAAAAAGGCGGTCGTCGATTTGGGCGTCGCACCCGGCGGATGGGCCCAAGTGGTGCGCCGCCAGCAACCAAAGGCGGCAATTGTCGGCATTGATCTATTGCCAGTTGACCCGATTGAGGGCGTTATCCTGCTTGAGATGGACTTCATGCATGATAGCGCGCCAGACCGGTTGATCGCCGAACTTGGAAGTGCGCCGGACCTGATCTTGTCCGACATGGCGGCCAACACGGTCGGGCATAAACAGACCGACCATTTGCGCACCATGGGCCTGGTTGAGGCAGCGGTGGATTTTGCGGTCAAGGTCCTGATGCCTGGTGGTGATTTTGTTGCGAAGGTGTTTGCAGGCGGCACCGATCCAGCGATGCTGAGCATTCTTAAAACGAACTTTAATACGGTCAAACACGCAAAGCCGCCAGCAAGCCGCAAGGGATCAGTAGAATGGTATGTGATTGCGCAAGGTAAGAAAGGCTAAGGTCAGGACCACTTAAATCCACCTTCGCGGCGTCAAAATGGCCTCAAACCGCGAAGGTGGATTTAAGTGGTCCTGACCCTAATCAGCCCTTTTGCCGGGCCTTTTCAACCGCGCGTTTTAGGGCATCATAGCCCAAGGCACCCTCCAATATCTGGTCACCGATAATGAATGTGGGCGTGCCGTTGAATCCGATTTGCTGCATAAGCGCCAAGTTGCGTTCGATCTCCTGGCTTGCTTGCGGTGAGGCGGCGAAGGCGCGGGCCGCGGCCATATCAAGCCCTGCCTTGCGCGCCGCGGCAGCTATATTTGCTTCATCAGCGCGGCCACCTGCGAACAATGCATCATGAAACGCCTTGTGCTTGCCTTGGCGCGCGGCCGCAAGCGCCCATAAGGCAGCGTCCCGGCTGGATTGGCTGAGGATCGGCAATTCGCGATAGACCAAGCGGATATTGCCATCGCTTTTTAACAGGCGTTGGACATCGGGCACGCTTGCGCGGCAGAAACCGCAATTATAGTCGGTAAATTCGACGATCGTTACGTCGCCCTTGGGGTTTCCGGCCTCGGCTCCGGGGAAGGGCTTGGCGATGTCACTTCCCACTGCGGATAAACGTTCTGTGACTTCGCGCTGCTGCAAAATGGCGACGGCGTCGGTGATGATTTCCGGATTTTCAAGGATATAGGCCCTCACCAATGCCTCGGTCGCCTTGCGGTCAGCGGGCGACATGCCAGCAGCAGCAACAGCATCTTCGGCAGATTTAGCTGCGTCTTGGGCGACAGGTGTAGCATCAGAAGGGCGAACCGTTACGGCGCTTGGCCAGAAAATATAGGCCGCCAAAGCAAGCAAGATGGCTAATCCCATAACAACGGTTGCGATGATAATCCGGCGAGTTGGCGCGTGTTCGTTCATGGACGCTGATTAGCCGCGCCGCATAGATTGTGCCAGCAATTTAGGTGGTCCTGACCCTAGCGGCGGCTTTTCTTTAACTGCGCAAGCTTTGCTTCGGCCACCATATTGATATCCTGCGCACGGATCCAATCGGGTGAGTATTCCGGCAACCCAGCCATTGCGGTCTGCGCATTGGACAAAGCAAATTGCGGCGCGCCCTCCATCATATAGCGTTCCGCGCTGGCGAGTGCGGCGCGCGCCGTATCCCCTTTTTGTGCATAGACGACGCCAAGTTGATACCATGCAAACGGGTTTTGGTTGTCTTTGGCCACTGCGGCTTTCAACACCTGCGCAGCTTCATCAAGCTGCGTTTTATCTTCCGTTGCGATCAATGCATGTCCGAATATTGCGGCGATTAATGGTTGGTTGCCGGTCAGGTTTACCGCTTTGCGCAACGGCGCAATCGCATCGGCAGGACGTCCAGATTCCAGCAATATCTGCCCATGTAGTTCGAGGAAATAGGGGTCTTCGGGTGCTGAGGCGACAAGCGCGGATGATTCATCCAGCGCCTTTTGTGGATAAGCGGACTTGTGCCAAGCATAAGCCCGCGCATAGCGGGCGGGCACCGATGTGTCGGACTCAGGATAATCACGCATCGTGGCTGTGGGGTCGGCGAGATAGCCGGTCAATTTTGCTTTAACGCGTTTGAAATCACTTTCCCATTTGGGGTTTAGCGGCGCGTTCCACGCAGGGTCGGCTGAATATGTGTCCTCCAGCACCGAAATACGCTCACCGGATAATGGGTGCGTGCGGCCGTAGCTGTCCTCTTGCGGGATACCGAGGCGGAATTCAAAATTTTGCAGCTTTTTGAAAAAGTTGATCGAACCGCGGCCTGATATCCCTGCTGTGGACAGATATTGTGCACCCGACGCATCGGCTGTGCCCTCTTGTCCGCGGCTATAGGCCAAGAATTTGCCCATCGCGGCCTGTTGCCCCGCCGACAAAATGCCCATGCCTGCTTCGCCTGCACCTGCGGCGATGGCCGCTGCCGCCAGAATGAGGCTGGCGATGCTGATACCGCTCGCTACAGAGAGGCCTTCGTTAAACCGCACAGCATGCCCGCCAACGACATGGCCAAGCTCATGCGCGATCACGCCTTGGACTTCATTTGCGGTAGTTGCGGCATCGATCAAGCCGCTATGGAGATACACCGCCTGGCCGCCGGCAACAAAGGCGTTGATGGATTTGTCGTTGATCAGGATGATGTCGACATTTTTGGGGTCAAGCCCCGCTGCCTCAATCAAAGGCGCGGAAATCTCATCGAGAAAAGCCTCGGTCTCTGCATCGCGCAAAATAGACTGCGCCATGGCGGGGCGCACAGATACTAGAACTGCAAGGAACAGGATGAATGCTGTCCGGACGGCACGAAACGTGAAATTACCCATATCTGATGAATGGCCCGAACTGTATGAACGCGCAATGAAGAAATGAGACAAAACGAAGCCCCGCCAGTCATCGACCAGCGGGGCTATGTTGTTTTAACCAGATAGCTTCTTAACCAAAGGTGCGTTGCCACCAACCAGTGCGGGGCGTGCCGTCATCAGGCGCATCGTCCGCTTGGGTTGATGCTACATCTTTTGCTGCATCTTTTGCGGCGGCTTTCTTGCGTGGGGCCTTGGCTTTGGCCTTGGGTGCCTCGACTGCTTCTTCCGCTAAGGTTTCCGCAGCAGGCGGCGTTGCCTTTACCTTCGCGCGTGGCTTGGCTGGGGCCTTTACCTTTGCAGCAACGACTTCCTCAGCCGCTACAGGAGCCTTTATGGCTGGCGCGTCGGCTGTAGCTTCAACCTTGACGGCATCGGCCTTGGCGCGGCTACGGCGCTTTGGCTTGGCATCGGCGTCCTGCACAACTTCTGGGACCGCAGACGCTTCGGCTTCGGCAGGTGCTGACGTTTCAACACGTGCATCAACGCCCGTTTCCTGACGGTCACGACCTCTGCCAACACGACGTCCGCGACGTGCTTTTGGCTTGGCTTCTGCATCAGCTTCGGGGGCTTGCGCGATGTCATTGCCTTCGGAACGTTCCGCAGCACCTTCATTTTCGCCCGCAACCGCATTCTCCACGTCAGGACGGCCATCACGGTCGCGACCCTTGCCACCTCGGCGACCACGGCGACGCTTGCGTTTACGACCTTCGCCGCCTTCGCCTTCTTCGCGTGGACTCTCTTCTCGGGCACGACGTGGCTCACGAGCGGTTTCCTCAGCTTCTTCAACTTCGTCGTCGAAATCTTCGATGTCGTCTTCAATGTCATCATCGTCGAGATCTATAATCGGCGGTAGTTCGACCGGACGCTCTGGACGCGGGCCAGAACTGGAAACAGCAAGCTTTGCGCCTTCGGTCTCCCCATTGGGCACTATCAGCACGCGGACATGATAGCGATCTTCGATCGCCGCCAATTCAGCACGCTTGTTGTTGAGGCAATAGATGGTCGCCTCTTGGCTTGCTTGCAACACGATCTGGTTGCCTTGACCCTTTGCCGCTTCGTCTTCGATAAGGCGCAGTGCGGACAATGCGGCCGACGACGCGGTGCGGACAAGGCCAGTGCCTTCACAATGCGGACATTCGCGGGTCGATGCCTCCAGCACGCCAGTGCGCAGACGCTGACGGCTCATTTCCATCAGTCCAAAGCTGGAAATACGACCGACCTGAATGCGGGCGCGATCATGCTTCAACGCTTCTTTCATTGCACGCTCGACCTTGCGGGCGTTCGAATGATGCTCCATATCGATGAAGTCGATGACGACAAGGCCGGCCATATCGCGCAAGCGCAACTGACGGGCAATCTCGCGCGCAGCTTCCAAATTGGTTGAGAGCGCGGTTTGTTCAATACCATGTTCTTTGGTCGAACGGCCTGAGTTAATGTCGATCGAGACCAATGCTTCGGTCGGGTTGATAACAATATAGCCGCCGGATTTTAACTGGACCACCGGTTGATACATCGCGTTCAACTGATCTTCGACATGATAACGCTGGAACAAGGGAACTGGGTCGGCATAATGCTGCACACGCTTTGCGTGGCTTGGCATTAGCAGCTTCATAAAGTCTTTGGCAGCCTTATACCCGTCGGGCCCTTCAACGAACACCTCATCAATATCTTTATTGTAGATATCGCGGATGGCACGTTTGATAAGGTCGCTGTCGGTGTGGATCAGCATGGGCGCCGCACCGCGCAGCGTACGCTCACGTATTTCGTCCCACAGCCGCGCCAGATAATCAAAATCACGCTTGATTTCAGGCTTTGTCCGGGCAAGCCCGGCGGTCCGGATGATACAGCCCATTGTTGATGGCAACGTAAGATCGGAAATAATGGTCTTCAAACGTTTACGGTCGGCTGCGCTGTGGATTTTACGGCTGATGCCACCGCCATGCGACGTGTTTGGCATCAAGACGCAATAACGGCCTGCAAGGCTAAGATACGTCGTGAGCGCCGCACCCTTGTTGCCGCGTTCTTCCTTAACGACTTGAACGAGCAAAACCTGACGACGATGAATGACGTCCTGGATCTTGTACCGGCGGCGCAAGTTCATGCGCTTTGCGCGGACTTCGTCGCTTGCCTTTGGCGCGCGGCCTTCGCCACTTCGGCCACCCCGTCCACGACGGCGACGGTTGTTGCGACCGTTATCGCCTTGCTGGTCGCCACGTTCGTTCTCGTCCGAATCGTCGCCATTGCCGCCAAGGTCGGGTTCTTCACCCTCCGTCATGTCGATGGTGTCGATGCTATCATCGCTATCGACTTCGATAAGGTCAGTGACGTCGTCTTCACGTTCCGACGAACCTTGCATGATATCCGAAGGCTCGTCGCTTTCTTCTTCTTCCTGCTCGCGCAGTGCGGCCTCTTCAGCAGCAGCCTCAGCTTCTTCGGCCAGCAACCGGTCGCGGTCTTCCCGCGGGATCTGGTAATAATCGGGGTGAATTTCGGCAAACGCCAAAAATCCGTGGCGGTTGCCGCCATAATCGACGAAAGCCGCCTGAAGCGATGGTTCGACCCTGGTTACTTTTGCGAGGTAGATATTGCCTTTGAGCTGCTTGTGCTCGGCCGACTCAAAATCGAATTCCTCAATTTGGTTTCCTGTTACGACTGCGACCCGGGTTTCTTCCCGGTGACGCGCGTCGATAAGCATACGCGTTGTCATGTAATTTACTCCAGCGAGCACGGCAGCCGATTGTTAGCCGAAGGCCGCTCGCTTCATTGTTGGTACGTTGCCGAGCCGGACGCAAAGCGTTCCTGTCGGCAAAGCGATATGGTGGGAATGTTAAAAATGCGTCTGCTGCTTGTGCATGGCGGGCGTGTATCGCGCGCGCTTGATTTCCAACCCATGCGCCATGCCCTGACCGGGCGGCGTTGGTGGAAATATCATGCCTCATGTAGCGTCAACCTGTTAAATTGCCGAGCGTAAACACCGAACGGCGGACTATTGGGGCATTCGTGAGAACTCCCTGTAGTTAATCGCTAGCACTCCCGCATGTTGTCGGCAAGAGAATCCCGCGATTTAGGCCGTGAAGGTGATATTTCTGCGTTCACGGCCTGACTTGCCATAACGGCTCATAGACCGTTATATTTATAATGTTGATTGGCCGGGACGGGTGTTTGCAAACAATGGTTTGCCGTCTGTTGGTGAACATTATGACAAATCTGTAGGCTGATTTGGCATTGGACCAAATATAATTCTGGACGAATAACAGGGCTAAGACACATAAGCGATCCATGATCTTGGCTTTTTTCTTTGTGGCCCTGCCTATATGGGGCTTGCCCCAAATGGGCGCGAGCATGCACAGGGCATCGGCAGATGCTGGAGCAGTCATCGCCGGGCTCGCCCCTGGCAAGCCGCAAATCGCGCCGCCGACCGCATTTCGTAATAAACCGCCGAAGCGTCGTTATGAAGTTACGGCACCCATTCGGAAGAACATCGGAGAAGGACTGCCCACTATAAGCGGTCCTTCCGATGCCAGCCTGCCGCTTGTGGTCATTGACGCGGGGCATGGCGGACATGACCCCGGCGCAATCAGCCCGCATAGTGGGCAGCGCGAAAAGGACGTGACGCTCACAATTGCTAAGCTGGCGCGTGACGAGATACTTAAAGGTGGTCGGGTGCGGGTCGCGTTAACGCGGGATACGGACAGATTTATCGTGTTACAGGATCGTTATCAATTGGCACGCAAGATGAATGCCGATCTGTTTATCTCTATTCATGCTGACAGCGCGGAAAACCCGCAAGCTTCTGGCGGCACGGTTTACACTTTGTCCGAGGTCGCCTCAGATCGGGAAACACAGCGACTTGCGGCGCGTGAAAACAGGGCGAACATCATCAACGGCGTAAATTTGGGTGGGGCTGATGCTAATGTGTCGTCGATCCTTATTGACCTAATGCAGCGTGAAACAATGAATGTCTCCGCCGAATTTGCAAAGCTGCTGTTGCGAGAGGCGACACCAAATATGCGGGTCCGCAGCAACTCGCATCGTTTCGCGGCATTCATTGTTCTAAAGGCTCCAGACACGCCCTCTGTTTTGTTTGAAATAGGGTATCTAAGCAATGCAGCGGATGTACGCTTCCTGTCGTCGGCCAAAGGACAGCGCAAGGTCGCGCGGACGTTGTCCCAAGCCGTTCAAGTCCATTTCGCACGGCGGATTGAACCACGTTAAATGGGCGTATGGCCAAATTCGCGTCCATTTGCTGATTTACATTCTGGACCTGTCCGGCAAATCGGCTAGATAGGGCCCGCAATGGATATCCAGCCCCCACCTGCCGAAGTGCCGACAACGATCAGTTACCGGCTGAAACGTGACGCCGAAAGTTTTGTGACCCGCTGGCAGGGATATTGGCAAAGCAAGCGTTTTCGTTTGGCCACTTACGCCGTGGGTGCGCTGTTCGTTCTACTTTTGATATTCTGGGCGCTGTTCGCCCGCAATCTTCCCGATGCAGAGGCGCTGATCGAATATGAATCGCCGCTGCCAACGGTGGTGCGCGATGTCAACGGAGAGCCGTTCCACAGTTACGCCCGGGAACGTCGCGTTCAATTGGAATATGCGGATTTCCCGAAAACATTGGTACATGCCTATCTCGCGGCCGAAGACAAAACCTTTTTCAGCCATGGCGGGATTGACTATCCCGGTATCGCGTCAGCCATTTTCGACAATATTTTTAGCGACAAGCGGTCGCGTGGCGCATCGACCATCACACAACAGGTTGCGAAAAACCTGCTGTTGACCAACGAATATAGTTACACCCGCAAGGTCAAGGAGGCGATCTTGGCCAAGCGCATTGAAAGCGCGCTGACCAAGCCTCAGATTTTGTCGCTCTATCTCAATGAAATCGCGCTTGGGCGCCAATCATTCGGCGTCGAGGCTGCAGCGCAAGCCTATTTCGGAAAAAGCGTTGATCAGCTTTTACTGCATGAGATGGCCTTTCTGGCCATCTTGCCAAAGGCGCCGGAACGTTATGGGCGTGCCAAAAATGCTGACCTTGCCATGTCCCGGCGTAATTGGGTGCTGGGCGAAATGCGCGCAAACGGATGGATCACCGATACGCAGCTTGCGACCGCTCGTGCCCAACCGCTTGGCCTTGTGACGCAACGTGGCACCGGCTATAAAAATATTGGCGGTTATTTTGCAGAAGAAGTGCGTCGCCAGCTTATAGAAAAATTTGGCGAAACCGACGAAGCGGGCCCCTACAGCGTATATTCAGGCGGACTTTGGGTCCGGTCATCAATGCACCCCCAACATCAACTTGCAGCGACCAAGGCGTTGCGTGACGGCTTGCTGCGCTACAATGCTGGCAAGGCGTGGAAAGCCAATTTGGGCACAATTGACGTCACCGATGACAAATGGCCATCCCGCTTTGCATCGACCAATATTGGCATTGATTATGCGAATTGGCGTGCTGGCGTTGCGCTTGGCAAAGGGCGCGTTGGATTTGCGGATGGTTCGACCGCGCGCCTCGATGGTGGCCCCGCCGCGATGAAGGCAGGTGACGTGATCGCTGTTGCGCCCAATGGCACGAACAGCTTTGTCGTCCGCAGCGTGCCAGAGGTCGGCGGCGGCATGGTCGTCCAAGACCCTTTCAACGGACGTGTGCTCGCGGTGCAAGGCGGCTTTGACAATCGTATTTCCAGCTTCAATCGCGCAACACAGGCACAGCGGCAGCCCGGATCAACCATTAAACCCTTTGTCTACGCAACCGCGCTCGACAATGGAATGACGCCGACGTCGATTATCGTCGATGGTCCCTATTGCGTCTGGCAAGGTGCGAACTTAGGCCAAAAATGCTTTCGCAATTTCACAGGTGGCGGGGCAGGGCCGCAAACCATGCGGTGGGGCCTCGAACAATCACGCAACCTGATGACGGTCCGAGCGGCCGCTGAATCGGGCATGGACAATGTGACCGACACCTTACGTGACATGTCGATTGGCGATTATCCTGATTATCTTTCCTACGCGTTAGGTGCAGGCGACACGACAGTGTTGAAGATGGTCAACGCCTATTCGATGCTGGTCAATCACGGACGTGAATTAAAGCCGACATTCATTGATTTTGCGCAAAATCGCAAAGGCAAGGTTATTTGGCCGGCCAAGTGGAAACCCTGCACGGGTTGCCGCGCGCCCGATTGGAATGGCAGGCCAATGCCGCGCTTCACACCTGCGGGCAAGCAAGTCATGGACCCCATCACGGCGTATCAAGTCGTGCATATGTTGGAAGGCGTGGTACAACGCGGCACCGCCGTTACATTGCGCGAGCTCGACCGACCATTGTTCGGCAAAACCGGAACAACCACTGGCCCGACAAATGTCTGGTTCATCGGCGGATCACCCAATTTAGTAGCTGGTCTCTATTTGGGCTTTGACCAACCGCGCAACATGGGTGGCTATGCGCAGGGAAGCTCACTTGCTGCGCCCATTTTCAAACAGTTCGCACGCACAGCGATGGCCGATATGCCTAAGACACCGTTCATCGCGCCGGCCGGAACGCGGCTTGTCCGCGTGGATCGCAGGAGTGGCAAGCGCGTCTATGGAGCCTGGCCGAGTGATGACCCGCTAAGCGCGGTGATATGGGAGGCGTTCAAGGCCGAAACGGAGCCAAAGCGCTCTATCCGTCAGGAAGAACTCGCCGCGCGGGGCGACAAGCCAAAGAAAGCAACTGAAACGCAGTCTGATGGTGCTGCCGGCGCGGCCAACGCCCCAAGCGCAAGCGTCGGGACAAAGCGCGACCAGGAGTTTATCCAGCAAGAGGGCGGAATTTATTAGGTCAGGACCCTGGGGTCAGGACCACTTAAATCCACCTTCGCGGCGTCAAAATGGCAAAGATATCGAAGGAAAATGTCCGCCGCAGGCAGTCATTCTGCCTGCAAGGTCATTTTGTTTCGAGATCGAAGCCATTTTGACGTCCTTCGGATTTGACCCATATTGTCCATTGCCACGTTGGCAAAGCTAGACTTAGAACCACTAAGTCCTGCGCTTACCGCCTGGCACTGAACAGTATGGCCTCAAACCGCGAAGGTGGATTTAAGTGGTCCTGACCCTAATAGATTTTGTGCTGCGGCGGATAACTCTGGTCATCGCTGCCTTTGACTTGAGCGTCCAATCAGCTAAAGGCCGCGGCTGACCTATTCATTCCCTTGGAGTTTCTTATGCGCGCCGACGCAGAAGGCTATGTTGCCCGCATTGATGCCGCCCTCAACCTCGTCAAGATGTCGCTTGACTGGGATCGCGCTTTACGTCGCTTGGATGAACTGAATGCCAAGGTTGAGGACCCGACCTTGTGGGATAATCCCAAGGCCGCCGAAGAAGTTATGCGCGAACGCCGCCGGTTGGATGCGGCCATTGGGACTGTGCGCGAAATCGACGCCGATAAGGCGGGCACGGTTGAGTTAATCGAGCTTGCCGAGATGGAAGGCGACGCCGAGTTGGGCGATGAAGGCGCCGCCGCATTGAAAGCATTGGCAGACCGTGCCGACCGCGACAAGGTCTCTGCATTGCTGTCGGGCGAAGCAGACAGCAACGACACCTTCATTGAAATTCATGCGGGCGCGGGTGGCACCGAGAGCCAGGATTGGGCCGAAATGCTTCAGCGCATGTATTATCGCTGGGCCGAACAACGCGGGTATAAGGTCGAAATGGTCGATTATCAGGCAGGTGATCAGGCAGGCATCAAATCCGCCACCCTGCTGGTGAAAGGCGAAAATGCCTATGGCTATGCCAAGACCGAAAGCGGCGTCCACCGTTTGGTCCGTATTTCACCTTATGACAGCGCGGCAAAGCGGCATACGAGCTTTTCAAGCGTCTGGGTGTATCCGGTCATCGACGACAATATCGACATTGAAATCAACGAAGGCGATTTAAAGATCGATACTTACCGCGCGTCCGGCGCAGGCGGGCAGCACGTTAACACGACGGACTCAGCCGTTCGTATCACGCACAAACCATCGGGCATCGTCGTTGCCAGCCAGAACGACCGCAGCCAGCACAAAAACCGCGCAACCGCGATGGGCATGTTGAAGGCACGACTATACGAAGCCGAACTGCGCAAGCGCGAAGAGGTCGCGAGCGGCGAATATGCGGCCAAGACCGAAATCGGTTGGGGCCACCAGATCCGCTCCTACGTGCTTCAACCCTATCAAATGGTCAAAGACCTGCGCACTGGCGTCACGTCGCCTACACCCGGCGACGTGCTCGACGGCGACCTAGACAATTTCATCGCCGCCGCATTGGCCCAGCGGGTAACAGGTGAAGCGGTTGCAGTTGAGGATGTGGATTAAATTTCTGTAATTAAATATTTAAATACAATGATGCGCGATTGCCCCAATTCTTCTTCGCGCGTTTGAAGGTTTTGGGAAAATAGTTTTGCGGTTATATCGCTCGGGATAATCAACCCCCTGGCGAAGCCGCGCTTCCTGCTAGCAATCCGCCGTCCAAATGTATTTCGCTGCCGGTCATATAGCTTGCATCGTCTGACGCTAGCAAAAGGGCGATGGCGGCGACTTCGTCGACTGTGCCGAAACGTTTGAGCGGCGTATCTGCCACCATCGCCGCCATACGGGCGTCGCGGTCGGGGCCGTTGCCGATCATCGCCTCCCACATCGGCGTGAGGATCGCGGCGGGGTGGATCGAGTTGCAACGGATTTTCAGTCCTTGGCCAGCGCAGTATAAAGCGACCGATTTTGTGTGATTGCGGATTGCGGCCTTGGACGAGGCGTACGCCGCCGCGCCCGGTATACCGACAAGGCCGGAGCGCGACGACATGTTGATGATCGACCCTGCGCGCTTTTGACGCATTGCCCCAATCGCATAACGGCACCCCAAGAATGTCCCGTCCAGATTGACAGCGTGCACTCGGCGCCACTCGCCCAACGTTGCGTGTTCAGGGTCGTGCGGGCCGGGGTTTTCTTCGAAACCTGTTATGCCGGCATTGTTGACCACAATATCCATTTGGGGATGTTCTGCGGCGAGGCTCTCCCAATCTTTCTCCGACGAGACATCGAGTTTGATAAATACGCCGCCGATTTCGGCTGCAAGCTCAGTCCCATTTTCGGCGTCAATGTCGGCGATAACAATTTGCGCACCCTCCGCCGCAAAGCATCGCACGATTGCGGCCCCGATACCGCGCGCGCCGCCCGTGATAAGGGCCGATTTATCCTGTAATTTGGGCATAGGTTCTTCCTGAAATATTTTGCAACGCGTTCGTCATGCCTGTGTGGCTGTCTATCTTAGGGTCAGGACCACTTAAATCCACCATCGCGGCGTCAAAATGGCAAAGATATCGAAGCCATTTTGGCGTCCGGAGGATTTGACCCATACTGTCCATTGCCGCGTTGGCAAGCTTGGACTTAGAACCACTAAGCCCTGCGCTTTGCCGCCTTGCACTGAACAGTATGGCCTCAAACCGCGAAGGTGGATTTAATAGGTCCTGACCCTAGAATGGATAAATGGACCCTGAAACAAGTTCAGGGTGACGGCATTGCTTCTAGGGTGACGGGATTGTTTCGAGGGTGACGGGAGTAGGGCGTCGTTTCGTATACGCATCACCCACGCGTCAGCGCATCAATCGCGCCTTGCAGGATGAACGCTGCTGCGCCGCTGTCGATTTTTTCTGCGCGTTTGGCGCGGCTCATGTCGGCGGCGATCATGTCGCGTTCAACGGCTTGGGTCGACCAACGTTCGTCACGCAGCAAAATTGGAAGGCCCAGATCTGCGATATTTTTCGCAAAGGCGCGGCTGGACTGGCTTCGCGGGCTTTCGCTGCCATCCATATTCAACGGCAAGCCGATCACAATGCCGCGCGTTGGCCGCGTCGCGATAGCGGCCTTTAATTCGAATTTATCCTGCGTAAACTTGGCGCGTTTGATGAGGTCAGCGGGCGAGGCGAAGGTCCAGCCGGCATCACAAAATGCCGTGCCAATGGTTTTGCTGCCGACATCAAGCCCGATTAAAACGCCGCCGTCTGGCAGTTGATCGCGGAAGCTGGCAACCGATTCAAAAATCATTTCTGCAGATATTTCTGCAAGCGCCATGTCGCATCCGCCCGCACATTGGCCCAGAATAAAGGGAAATCATATACATGGTAATTGTTGCCGGGCAGGACATAGGGTCCAATCTCTGGCGGATCGCCAATCAGCAGAAACCCCTTGCCATCGCATCGTGCCGGCACGGCACCAACAATCATTTCGCCGGTTTCTAACTTATCATTGGGCTTTAATGTGCCCAAATTCGCCTCCATCAACGCAGTAGGCTCCGCACCGCCATTTAACGGGTTGGTACATAGCATCGGCGTGTCCTTGCGCGGCGTGCCGTCAAATCCGGTTGTGGCGTTATAGACTTTGACGATCCGGTCATATTCGGCAGGCTCGGCAAAGCTTTGCCACGCCATGATGCAGCCGGTGTCATCGGGACCAGCGCAAGCAGGAAAGCCCATTTGTGGCATATCAGCGGTTATCGATATCGGCCATCCAACGGCGTATACGGCGACAATGCGTTTCGCGATTGGCTTGCCCGCCACGCGGTCCTTAAGCAAATTTGTAAGGTGCAGCGCGCCTTGGCTATGCCCGGCCAATATGATCGGGCGGTCTTTTTGGACCTTCGCTGCAAATTCATCAAAGGCCAAGAGCACATCTTGATAAGCGGCATCCAGCGCTTGCTGGCCCTCCGGCTTGGTGGTCAGAAATGCGCCAATCGCTGCCTGACGGTAACGCGGTGCCCACATCTCGCCTGCACTGGCGAGCGGCGAAGCAAGGCCGCGCAGGAACATGCGCGCACGGTCCTGTGATTCTGCGTCATTTAAGGGCGCGTTCCAATAATCCCTGCCGATATAGGATGTGGGATGCACAAAAAATATCGCGGCAGAACCGGGTATTTCGGGCTTCGCCGCGCCGGTCGGTAACCAGTCCGCAGGATTGCCCGTTTTGCCGGGACGCGCAAACCACATGTCGTTGCCTGCATATTTGCTGGGTTCAAAGGCCGGTTGCTGTTCAAACTTGCCCGTCGGGACAAAGGCAAGCTCCGTCAGCTCGCTTTCATAGATACGAATGACAAAGCCACCCGCAATGACGAGAACGATAAGCGCTGCGACGATATAAAGAAATTTACGTGCCAATTTTATGTCCTGAGATTTTGTTGCGATTTACCCGATTGGATAGAAATAGCATCGGAAAATTGAATGGAGGCTGAAAGATTAGTTAACTCCGCCATTTTGCGCATAAAGTCTTTGGCAAACTTCCATGTAAAAGCGCCTTTCTGGCCCAGTTAATTGCGGCACTTGCCAAAACCCACAGCCGGTCTTGCAATTCGATAAGGTCGCGGCCATATGCGGCGTGGGAGTCGGATGGACGTGGCACTCGCCAACCTGGTCAGATCCTGACGGAAGCAGCCACAACGAATTCGCTGCGGGTCATTCGGCTCCTACTTTTCCCCGTGTTTCGGTGGAGAAGACTTCGACAAAGGTCGGTGATGCTTCTAATATGATGATAATGCCCGACTCCGACAGCCCAGATTTCGCATCACGCGACCCCGATATGCCCGATGACGCATTGGGACTGGGGCTGGATTTGCCACTAGCCGGCCAGTCACCAGCGGTTAAACCGTCCACCGCGCCGGTCCCGACCGGCGGCGCTGCCTACCGCGTTTTGGCACGCAAATACCGGCCACAGACTTTTGCAGAGCTGATCGGGCAGGATGCCATGGTGCAGACGCTTGGCAACGCCATTAAGCGGGACCGGCTGGCGCATGCATTTTTGATGACTGGCGTGCGCGGGGTGGGGAAAACCTCTACCGCGCGGCTGATTGCTAAGGCGCTGAACTGCATTGGAACCGACGGGCAGGGTGGCCCAACTATCGACCCGTGCGGTGTGTGCGAGCCTTGCGTAGCGATTGCCGAAGGGCGGCATATTGACGTCATCGAAATGGATGCCGCAAGCCACACCGGCGTTGACGATGTGCGTGAGATTATTGAGGCGGTGCGTTATTCCGCCGTATCCGCGCGCTATAAAATTTACATCATCGACGAAGTGCACATGCTGTCGAAAAACGCGTTCAATGCCTTGTTGAAGACGCTTGAAGAGCCGCCGGGCCATGTGAAGTTCCTGTTTGCCACGACTGAGGTGAACAAGGTTCCGATCACCGTATTGTCGCGGTGCCAGCGTTTTGATTTGAAGCGGATTTCGACCGAGAAACTTTCGGCGCACTTTGCGGAAATCTCGGCCAAGGAAGCCGTTGCGGCCGAGGCGGAGGCACTGACCCTCATCGCGCAAGCGGCAGAAGGCTCGGTGCGCGATGGCCTCTCGATCCTCGATCAAGCCATTGCCCATGCCGATATGGAGGGCGACGGAAAGGTAACCGCCGCGCAGGTTCGCGACATGTTGGGGCTTTCCGACCGTGGCGCAATTCGCCGTCTGTTCGGGCTTATCCTGATAGGCGACGCGCAGGCGATGCTGGCGGAGGCGAAGAACCAGTATGTTTTGGGCGTTGAACCGCTGGCGATGTTTGCCGGGCTTTTGTCCGAGGTCCATCGGCTCACGCTCGCAAAGGTTGGCGCGCCGCGTGATAAAGCTTTGGATGCCGAGGCTGCGGCCGTGGTCGAAGATCATGCCGACCGTTTATCCTTCCCCGTTTTGCACCGCTTATGGCAGTTGTTGCTGAAGGGCCAAGAAGAGGTCGCCCGCGCTTCTGTTCCCCTTGATGCGGCGGATATGGCACTGCTGCGTGTGGTTCATGCAGCGACGCTGCCTGATCCCGGGGAGCTGGCCAAGATGATTGGCGAAGGGGCGTTCACGGCTACACCGTCGGCTTCCGCGTCCACCGCGCGCGATGTGCCGCCAACGGCAAATGTGCAGACATTGATGCCAGCGGATTTCCATGCACTGCTGGAAAGATTATCGCGGGATGGTTTTGTCAGCCTTGAGATGACCATGCGCGATGTGGTCCGCCTCGTGGATTATGCGCCGCCTTTGCTGGCGTACCAGTTGGCCGGGCCCGTTGCGCCGACCTTTATGGCCGAATTGCGCGATGCCTTGGCCAAGGTCACCGGGACCCGCTGGGAACTACAAGAGCGCGCCGGCGAAGCGCCGCCAAGCTTGCTGGAGCAAGAGCAAGCAGCAGCCGAAGCGGATAAACATATTATATTGGAGTCACCTTTGGTCAAAGCCGCTTTCGCCGCGTTTCCAGAGGCGGAGCTGCTCGACAGCGACGAAAATGGCATGAAATGGAGCAAGAGCGCATGAAAAGCATGGAAGAGATGATCAAGGCCGCGCAAGAGGCCGCCCAAAACATCCAACAGCAGATGGAGCAAGCGCAGGCGACGCTTGACATCATTCAAGTTGAGGGCGTCTCCGGCGGCGGTCTTGTTAAGGTCCGCGCGACCGCAAAAGGCCGCATTTTGAACGTGGCGCTGGATGACAGCCTGATCGTGCCCGCGGACAAGGGCATGTTGGAAGACCTGATCACAGCAGCCCTCAACGATGCCCGCGAAAAAGCGGATGCCGCCAGCAACGCCGAAATGAGCAAAATGTCCAGCGGCCTGCCACTGCCGCCCGGGTTCAAATTACCGTTTTAAGCCGTGAACTGATAAACAGAACGGCTTTGGTGCCGTATCCCAATACGGCTTTTCCCCAATTAAATGCGCACCACCGAAGCACATGCATTGAAAGCGCGTGCAAAGCGCTCATATTGGGGGAGAACCGGCGAGGCACCATTTTGGGTGATCGCCAATTGGAGTATCTATGGATCTGAACCTTCCATTATTGCCGTTGCGCGATATCGTTGTTTTTCCCGGCATGATTGTGCCGTTGTTTGTCGGACGCGACAAATCGGTGGTTGCACTTGAAAAGGCGATGGCCGCCAACAAAGAAATTTTTCTGGTGGCCCAGCTTGACCCTGCCGAGGATGATCCTGACAAGGATGATCTGTATAATATCGGCGTAACTGCGACGATCATGCAGTTGTTGAAACTGCCCGATGGCACCGTGCGCGTGCTGGTCGAGGGCAAGCAGCGCGCTGAATTGCGCGACGTGCTGGAGCGCGGTAACGATTATGTCGAAGCCAATATTAGCCTGATCACCGAAAAGAACGCCGAAGGGCCTCAGGCCACTGCGTTAATGCGGTCGGTTACCGAGCAATTTGAGAGTTATTCGAAGCTGAATAAGAAAATGCCTGCCGAAACGGCGGTGCAACTGACTGAGATTAAAACACCATCTGCGCTTGCAGATGCGGTGGCGGCGAACATACAATTGAAAGTGTCGGATAAGCAGTCCTTGTTGGTCGAGGCCAACCCGTTGCGCCGCTTGGAGATGGCCTTTGCCTTCATGGAGGGCGAGCTTGGCGTTTTGCAGGTGGAGAAGAAAATTCGTGGCCGCGTGAAGCGCCAGATGGAGAAGACCCAGCGCGAATATTATTTGAATGAGCAGATGAAGGCCATTCAGCGCGAGCTTGGCAACGAAGATGGCGAAGGCGGCGACGAGACTGCCGAGCTTCAATCCAAGATCGACACGATGAAGCTGTCCAAGGAAGCAAAGGCGAAAGCCAATGCGGAATTGAAAAAGCTGCGCGGCATGGCGCCCATGTCAGCAGAGGCGACCGTGATCCGTAATTATCTTGATACGTTACTCGGCATTCCATGGGGCAAGAAGTCAAAGCTGAAGCGGGATATCGCTAAGGCGCAGGACGTGCTCGATGCCGACCATTTCGCGCTGGAAAAGGTGAAGGACCGGATCATTGAATATCTTGCGGTGCAAGCCCGCACGAACAAGCTGAAGGGGCCAATATTGTGCCTCGTCGGCCCTCCCGGCGTTGGCAAGACCTCGCTTGGTAAATCGATTGCCAAGGCGACGGGCCGTGAATTCATCCGCCAATCCTTGGGCGGCGTGCGCGATGAAGCGGAAATTCGCGGTCATCGTCGGACCTATATCGGTTCAATGCCCGGCAAGGTCGCGGCAAACCTGAAAAAGGCGGGGACAATGAACCCGTTATTCCTGCTCGACGAAATCGACAAGCTTGGACAGGATTTCCGCGGCGACCCCGCGTCGGCCTTGCTGGAAGTGCTTGACCCGGAACAGAACAACAAGTTCAACGACCATTATCTGGAAGTTGATCTTGATTTGTCGGACGTCATGTTTGTGACGACTGCAAACAGCTTAAACTTACCGCGCGCCTTGTTGGACCGGATGGAAATCATCCGTCTCGAAGGCTATACCGAAGACGAAAAGCTTGAGATCGCCAAGCGGCATTTGATCGAAAAGCAAATCGAAGCCCATGGCTTGAAGCATGATGAGTTTTCCATCAGCGACGACGCCATGCGTGACGTCATTCGTTACTACACACGTGAAGCAGGCGTGCGGACTCTGGAGCGCGAAATTGCAAAGCTTGCGCGTAAGGCGCTGCGCCGCATCTTGGAAGGCAAAGACAAAAGCATTGTCATCACGCCGGAAAATCTGGCGGACTTTTCAGGTGTCCGCAAATATCGCCATGACATGGGCGAGGAAGAAAACCAGATCGGCGCCGTTACGGGCCTCGCCTGGACAGAAGTTGGCGGCGAATTGCTAACGATCGAAGCGGTTACGGTGCCCGGTAAGGGGCAGATCAAAACCACGGGTAAGCTTGGCGAGGTCATGAGCGAATCCATTCAGGCTGCCTTGAGCTATGTGAAGGCGCGTGCGCCGAGCTATGGCATCAAGCCAAGCCTTTTTGCGCGCAAGGATGTGCACATTCACCTTCCCGAAGGCGCAGTACCAAAGGATGGCCCCTCCGCCGGTATCGGCATGGTCACCTGCATCGTGTCGACGCTAACGGGTATTGCGGTGCACCGCGATGTGGCGATGACCGGCGAAGTAACCTTGCGCGGCCGGGTACTCCCTATCGGCGGCTTAAAGGAAAAATTGCTGGCGGCATTGCGCGGGGGGATCAAAACAGTTCTGATCCCGCAAGAGAATGAAAAGGACCTCGCAGATATCCCGGCAAATATAAAAAATGGTCTGGAAATCATTCCTGTAAGCCATGTTGACCAAGTTCTGGCGCGTGCGCTTGTGGCGCCATTGGTACCTGTTGAGTGGACCGAGGCCGATGATCTGGCTGCGGCTTTGCCAGCGGGAATCGGTGGGGAAAATGGGGCTGCGGTGACGCATTAAGCCCGTGCGTTCTGCCTTTAATCGTATTTAATAGGCAGGACGCGCAGTTTTTCACAAAAAATGACGGTTTTAGGCCGATATTTCCTTTGACAGTGTCAACAATCTGCTCATTATCCGCGAACCGGCCCAAGCCGCGACTCAATTTAGCAATAAGTGAGTGTCACATAATTTTTAAAAGGGGGGTTCCCAAATGAACAAGCAAGATCTCGTCAGTGCAGTTGCCGACGCTAGCGGTTTGACCAAGGCCGATGCTGGCAAAGCTGTTGAAGCAACATTCGAAGCGATCACTGGCGCACTGAAAAGCGGCGGCGAAGTGCGTCTCGTTGGTTTCGGCACTTTTGGCGTTGCAAAGCGCAAGGCATCGACCGGACGTAACCCACGCACCGGTGAGCCAATGACCATCAAGGCATCGACTCAGCCAAAGTTCAAAGCTGGCAAGGCGCTCAAGGACGCTGTCAACTAAGGCACACGCCAAGAAATTGGTAAAAAGGGCGGGGCGAAAGCACCCGCCCTTTTTTGTATCACCGCGCGACGGCGACACATTCCTTATTATTGAAGCGCCATAACGCCGGACCGCGCAACACCTAGGTCCATTTTGATAGCTATGCGGATTTAATAGGTCCTGACCCTAAGTGGGAATTTGCTCCCCCAACTGTTGTTAAGCCGCCAAACGGCCTCCGTTTTGCGGGCGGGGCGTAGCCGGAAAGGCAATGATTGTAGCAGGCGCCAAGCGCCGCATATCGCCCAAAATGATCCGGCGTTCCCGCTGCATCGCTGGCGCAAATTCCATATCAATAACTTCTTGGATGCGCGGCATGGCGTTGCGAATTGTCAACATGATTACGCCAATGGATGCACCCAGCGCAGTGAGGAAGAGAAGCGAAGCGATGATAGTCATGGCAATAATCCTTTGTGATCCCCGCCCCAAATCGGGCGCAGTGTTGATTCGGTTTCACACCGTATTTCCGCTCTTGTTCACTATTTGTTCTTGTTTGTCAAGCGGCATGAGTGAAGTGGAACAACGCTGGATAAAATGGGGGATGAAGTGTGGATAACTTTGGAAAAGGCAAAAGGTGCCAATAGTCGAAGTTTAAGGTTTGATGGCGGCTCCACGGCGTTCCGTGTGCCAGGTTTGCAGCGCCTGTTGTAGGCATCCGGTGAAACCATTGCTGCCGTTCACGGAACAGCTTTTGGGCAATATTGCGCGGGCATAATTGTCGAGGCTTTCGACCGCAGAGGTCCAGCTTCCGCCCGCCGCGTCTTTTTCCTCCTCTTCGCGTAGTGGTTTGGGAATAGGGTAGCGGTCATGTTCGGGTTGCGCTGCGCATACGACAATTTCGCCGCCATCCCCCTTTGGGCATTACCCCCAGCAGAAATGCAGCGATGACGGTTAATTGCATCTTCATGTGGCTTTCCCGTCCATCCCATCGCTTTATGCAGATGGTCCTGAACCGCCTGTTAATGCATCTGCCGTGGGTTTTGCATCGCGAGAAAAGCATTGGTGCTTGACGAATCCCTGCCGCAACTATAACGGCCCGCTCATTCCACATGGGAAACGCACATACCGGTGCTGATCTATGCCTTTCAGGCAATAGTGACGTTCTAGTTTCCCAGAGGCTCAACCGGAAGGAGAAGTACCATGGCGGCACCTGTCGTTACCATGCAGCATTTGCTTGAAGCTGGGGCCCATTTCGGCCACCAAACACACCGTTGGAACCCGCGTATGAAGCCGTATATCTTCGGCGCGCGCAACGGCATCCACATTCTCGATTTATCGCAGTCTGTGCCATTGTTCGCACGTGCGTTAGATTTTGTCGCTCAAAGCGTTTCGTCTGGCGGCAAGGTTTTGTTCGTTGGCACGAAGCGTCAGGCACAAGGCCCAATCGCCGATGCAGCCCGCGCATCGGGTCAGCATTTCGTCAACCATCGTTGGTTGGGCGGCATGCTCACCAACTGGAAGACCATTTCGAACTCGATCAAGAAGCTTAAGACGCTTGAAGAGCAGCTTTCGGGCGACACGCACGGTTTCACTAAGAAGGAAATCCTTCAAATGACCCGCGAGCGCGACAAGCTTGAAATGAGCCTTGGCGGCATCCGCGACATGGGTGGCATTCCTGACGTCATGTTCGTCATTGACGCCAACAAGGAAGAGCTCGCCATCAAGGAAGCCAATGTTTTGGGTATTCCAGTGATCGCGATCCTCGATTCAAACGTATCGCCTGACGGCATTGCATTCCCCGTCCCTGCAAATGATGACGCCGCACGCGCCATTCGTTTGTATTGCGACGCCGTTGCCACTGCGGCAACCAAGGGCAATGTAAACGCTAAGGTTGCCAAGGGCATTGACCTTGGTGCGGAAGTTGAGCCAGCGGCTGAACCAGCGTTGGTTGAAGAAGCCGCGCCAGTAGCCGAAGAAGCCGCGCCTGTAGCAGAAGAAGCCGCGCCCGTTGCCGAAGAAGCTGCGCCTGTTGCTGAAGTTGCTCCAGCCGAAGCGCCTGCCGCAGAAGCGTAATCAATTTGTCGTCACCCCCGCGTATGCGGGGGCCCAACCCCTGACGTTTGCATATATCGTAAACGCAGGTGTTGGATCCCCGCTTTTGTAGGGATGACGAACTTTAATGAGGTCGATTGGCCTCTCGCAAACCACATTCGAAAGGACAAATTTATGTCTGCAATTACTGCTTCAGCCGTCAAGGAACTGCGTGAGCTTTCCGGTGCTGGCATGATGGACGCCAAAAAGGCGCTTGAAGAAACCAAGGGTGATATCGAAGCCGCCGTTGACTTGCTGCGCGCCAAGGGCCTTGCAACCGCTGCCAAGAAATCCAGCCGCACCGCAGCCGAAGGTCTTGTCGGCGTTGCTGTAGACGGCACCAAGGGTACGGCAATCGAAGTTAACAGCCAGACCGACTTCGTTGCAAAGAACGAACAGTTCCAGGAATTCGTTGCCGCCGTTAGCCAAGTTGCCCTTGGCCTGGCAGCCAACGAAGCAGAGGCCGTTTTGGCTGCGCCTTATGGCGACGGCGAAACCGTTCAGGAACGTTTGACCAACAACATCGCAACCATCGGTGAAAACCAGGTTATCCGTCGCGTTAAGTCGCTTTCGGTCAGCAATGGCCGTGTTGTTTCTTATGTCCACAACGCTGCGGCGCCTGGCATGGGCGGAATCGGCGTTCTGGTGGCGCTTGAGAGCGAAGCTGACGCGACGACGCTGGATGGCCTTGGTAAGCAATTGGCGATGCATATCGCCGCTGCATTCCCGCTGTCGCTGGACGAAACCGGTCTTGACGCCGAAACGCTTGAGCGTGAGCGTGGCATTGCCCGTGAAAAGGCATCCGAAAGCGGCAAGCCTGCCGATATCGTCGAAAAGATGGTTGAAGGCGCTGTAAAGAAGTTTGCCAAGGAAAATGCGTTGTTGAGCCAGCCATTTGTCATGGACGGCAAGACACCCATTTCCGACGTTGTTGCCGCCGCTGCTAAAGAAGCCGGCAAACCCATACTGTTGAAGGACTATGCCCGCTTCCAGCTTGGTGAAGGCATCGAAAAGGAAGTGTCCGACTTTGCGGCTGAAGTGGCCGCTGCGGTCGGCGCATAAATATTCTTGGCTTCCCCGTCGTCTGGCGGGGATAAAGCCTTGGCGATGTGGCGCGCGGCTCCTATAGCTGGGCGCCATTATTGTATCGGGACGAGGGACTATATGAGCGCGCACGGCTATCGCCGCATATTGCTGAAACTTTCAGGCGAAGTGCTGATGGGGGATCAGGCCTATGGCATTGACCCAGATACCGTTGCACGCGTGGCTGAAGAAGTGAAGGCGGCGCAGGATACGGGCTTGCAACTGTGCCTCGTTATCGGCGGCGGCAATATCTTCCGGGGTATGGCCGGTGCTGCCAAAGGCATGGACCGCGCGCAAGCCGACTATATGGGCATGCTGGCAACGGTCATGAACGCTTTGGCCATGCAAAATGCGTTGGAACAGCTTGGCGTTCCCACGCGCGTGCAGTCGGCGATTGAAATGGACAAGGTATGCGAGCCGGTCATTCGCCGCCGTGCGGAACGGCATCTGGAGAAGGGGCGCATCGTCATTTTCGCGGCCGGCGTTGGCGCACCATTTTTTACAACCGATAGCGGCGCTGCGTTACGTGCCGCCGAAATGAAATGCGACGCGCTGTTCAAAGGCACCTCGGTCGATGGCGTATACGATGCCGATCCGAAGAAGGTGGCAACAGCAAAACGTTACGAAACATTAAGTTATGATCGGGTCTTGGCAGATAATCTGAAGGTTATGGATGCCAGCGCGGTATCTTTGTGCCGGGACAACAATATTCCAATCGTGGTCTTTTCCATCCGCGAACAGGGCAATATATTGAAAGTGCTCGACGGAAGCGGCACTTCAACTGTGGTAACAAGCGAAGGAAACTGATCCATGCCGCAATATGACAAAACCGATGTAGAGCGCCGTATGAAGGGCGCGGTCGATTCATTCAAAAGCGATCTTTCGGGCTTGCGTACGGGCCGCGCCAATGTGACCTTGCTCGATCCGGTGGTGGTTGAAGTGTACGGATCACACATGCCGTTGAGCCAAGTTGCGACCGTCAGCGCGCCAGAGCCGCGTCTGCTGTCGGTGCAGGTATGGGACCGGTCCAATGTGACGCCAGTGGAAAAGGCCATTCGTTCGGCAGGCTTGGGCCTGAACCCGATTACCGATGGCCAGACACTGCGTCTGCCTATTCCCGACCTTACCGAAGAACGGCGCAAGGAACTTGCGAAGCTGGCGGGTCAATATGCGGAAAAAGCAAAAATTGCGATTCGCAACGTGCGTCGCGATGCCAATGACGGGCTGAAAACCGATGAGAACAAGAAGGAAATCAGTGAAGACGACCGCAAAAGGTTGGAAACTGAAGTCCAGAAAATGACCGATGAAATGATCAAGGCGGTCGATGAGGCCGCAGCGCACAAGGAAAAGGAAATCCTGAGCCAGTGATTTTGGCCAGCCCTTTAACTTCATCGGGTTTAGGTAAGTGATGGCCGTCGCTGAAGCGCAAGAGCGCATTGCCGCCGGAACGGGCAAAATGCCGCGCCATGTCGCGATCATAATGGATGGCAATGGCCGCTGGGCGAAAAAGCGCATGTTACCAAAGGCGATGGGGCATAAGCGGGGTGTAGAGACTGTCCGGAATATTGTCCGTGCGGCAGGTGAGCTCGGGCTGGAAACGTTAAGCCTCTACGCCTTCTCCAGCGAGAATTGGAAACGGCCTGAGGATGAGATCAGCGATCTGATGGGCCTCATGCGTGATTTTATCAAATCTGACCTTGATGAATTCGCCTCTAACAATGTGCGTCTTAAAATTATTGGAAATTATAAAGCATTAGCGCCAGATATTGTGGAAATGCTTGAAGAATCTATCGCGCGGACGTCGCAGAACAGCCGCACGACGTTGGCGGTCGCACTGAATTATGGCGCACAAGATGAGATTGTCCGCGCGGCCCGCGCTGCCGCTGCGATGGGCGAAATTAATGCGGCGAGCATTGAGGCCAATCTCGACACCGCAGACTTGCCACCGCTGGATCTGCTCATCCGCACGTCAGGGGAGCAAAGGCTGTCCAATTTCATGCTGTGGCAGGCGGCTTATGCCGAATTCTGGTTTACCGAAACCTTATGGCCGGATTTCAACAAGGACGAGCTCGCTGCTGCCCTAAACGAATTTGCGCGGCGTGAACGGCGCTATGGTGGTCGATGAACGATAAGGTCGCGCCGCTGCTGAAACCCCGATCGGACCTGGGCATACGGACCTTGTCGAGCGTCGCCATGATGTCGGTTGCGATAGTTGCGATCTGGCTAGGCGGCTATGCCTTTATGGCCCTCGTTATTGCCGTTGGCCTCGGGGTGTTTTTCGAATTTACCAAATTGGTGTTCGGCTTCACGCGAAGTCCGATGGCACGGATTTTGTGGCTGTTGGGCGGCCTGACCTATGTCGGCCTTGCATGTTTCACTTTGATGCTGTTCAGCGCGCCTTTTTTTGGCATGACGCCCGCAATCCTATTGATCGCAGGTGTCATTGGCACGGATGTCGGTGCCTATTTTGCGGGACGAAGCATTGGCGGACCCAAAATCGCGCCACGGATTAGTCCGTCCAAAACATGGTCTGGCCTTTTTGGCGGCATGATGGGTGCGGGCCTTATGATGGTTTTTATTCAAGCAGGCATCTACGCCTTCAGGGGCGGAAATGCTGGCGATGGCGATGTCTATCTTGCATATGGCTGGTTTCGCCTCATGCTGACGGGGGCCGCGCTTGCGGTGGTCGCGCAAATGGGGGATTTCTTCGAAAGCTGGATGAAGCGGCGGGCAGGGGTGAAAGACTCCGGGCGATTGATACCCGGCCATGGCGGGTTATTTGACCGGACGGATGGCCTGATTGCTGTTGCTTTTGCCGCCGGTGTCGTGACTTTATTCCAAAGTGTGGCCGGTAGCTGATCCCATGAAACGCAGCGTTTCCATCTTTGGCGCAACAGGTTCGGTCGGGCTGTCGACACTGGACCTCATTCGCCAGCATCGAAGCGACTATCGCGTGGTCGCGCTAACGGCGAACGGCAATGCTGCCGCCATCGCGCAACTGGCGCGGGAATTTGATGCCGAATTGGCGGTCGTTGCCGATGAAACGGCCTATGCCGACCTGAAGGACGCATTGGCCGGGACCGGTATAGAAGCCGCAGCAGGCGCAGAAGCGCTTGTGGAGGCCGCCAGACGCGATGTCGATTGGACCATGGCCTCAATCGTCGGTTGTGCCGGGTTGCCCTCCACGATGGCCGCAATCGAGGCTGGCAAGACCGTCGCTTTGGCCAATAAGGAGGCATTGGTCTCCGCAGGCGCATTGATGATGGCTGCGGTGCGCCGGTCGGGCGCAGCATTATTGCCAGTCGACAGTGAGCATAATGCGATATTCCAGTGCCTATCGGGTGGCAAAATTGACCAAGTGCGCAAGATAACCCTGACGGCGAGCGGCGGACCGTTTCGGTCTTTCTCGCTTGAGGAGATGCGGGGCGTAACCCCGGCGCAGGCCGTGGCGCATCCGAATTGGGACATGGGCGCGAAGATCAGCATCGATTCCGCGACCATGATGAACAAAGGCCTTGAACTGATTGAGGCCTATCATTTGTTTCCGGTGGGCTTGGATAAAATCGATATACTTGTGCATCCACAATCGGTCATCCATTCGATGGTCGAATATGTCGATTGTTCCACTTTAGCGCAGCTAGGATCGCCAGATATGCGTATTCCAATAGCGAGCGCGCTGGCGTGGCCGGAGCGGATTGCCACAAGCTGCAAGCCGCTGGATTTAGCGAATATTGGGCAGTTGACGTTTGAACAGCCGGACATCGCACGTTTCCCGGCGTTGCGGCTTGCCCGCGCGGCCATATCCGAAGGCGGGGCAAAGCCGGCAATCATGAACGCGGCCAACGAAGTCGCCGTGGCGGCGTTCTTGAATGGCCAAATCGGTTTTCTCGATATCGCAGCTTTGGTGGAAGATGCGCTTTGCGGTTACGCACCGAATAACCTGCCAACCTGCATCGATGACTTGTTCAGCATAGATGCAGCCGCGCGTGTTTATGCGCAGGCGCTCATTCAAAAGGTAACTGAATGCCAATGGAATCGCCAAATATCATCGTGACGGCTCTTGCGTTTCTAACGCTGATCGGCAGTCTGGTTGTCGTGCACGAACTGGGGCATTATGCCGTGGGTCGTTGGTTCGGCGTGAAGGCTGAGAAATTCTCGATCGGCTTTGGTCCGCAGATCTGGGGCAGGGTCGACAAACGTGGCACCTTGTGGCGCATTGGCCTGCTGCCTTTGGGCGGCTTTGTCCAATTCGCAGGCGACATGAATCCCGCCAGCCAAGCGGACGAAAGCTGGAAACAGCTACCCGCAGAGGAGCGCAACCAGACGTTCCAATCCAAAACCTTGTGGCAACGTGCGTTGATTGTTTTTGCCGGGCCAGCGGTGAATTTCATCTTGGCCATCCTGATCGCGATGGGTTTCCTCTTGGCGTTTGGCAAATCAGTTACGCCACCTGTAATTGACGTTGTGCAGCCCAATAGCGCGGCTGCGGTGGCGGGCCTGATGGAAGGTGACCGCATCCTTACTTTGAATGGCCGGACCATTGAGACGTTCGATGAGATGGCGAAGGAAATTGTCATGATCCCCAACGAACAGGTGGTGATCGAAATCGAACGCGACGGGGCGAGCATTGTCAAGCAAGCCAAGGTCGCTGCGGCTATCGAAGTGGATCGTTTCGGCAATGAATACCGCATTGGTCGGCTCGGCGTGGGTGCCAGCAAGATGGAAGTCCGCGAAGTGGGCCTGCTTGAGGCACCTTGGGCAGCGGTTGTTCAAACCGGAAATATCTTGCGGCAGCAGGTGATTGGCCTTGGTCAGATTATCTCTGGCCGGCGTCCCATTTCCGAACTGGGCGGGCCGTTGAAAATCGCAAAAGTTTCAGGCGAAGCCATGAGTCTTGGCATTTTAACCTTCATCAGCCTTGCTGCGCTTATTTCGATTAACTTGGGGTTCATCAATCTCCTGCCAATCCCCATGCTCGATGGAGGGCATTTGTTGCTCTACGCCGTGGAAGCAGTGCGTCGGCGCCCAGCCACGCCAATAGTGCAGGAGTGGGCTTTTCGTGCAGGATTTGCGATGCTGGCAGCATTTATGATCATGGTAACATTCAACGACCTTGCGTCTTTCGGGCTGTTCGGAAGCGGTTGAGGGCATTGCATACTTGATTGCGCGCGCTGCATCGGGCAGGGACGCAAAACTATTTTAGCGGCAATACGCCACACCCGGTAGGGGCGGACATCAGATCGGATGACAATGAAAAATATATCTCGCGGCAACTTCAAAAGCTTTGGCATATATTTGATGGGTTCGACGGCGCTCGCCGTGACGGGCACGATGACCCCTGCTTTGGCGCAGACTGTGTCGGCGACGCCCGCTGCGCAGCCTGAGGTAGCCGCCCCTGTCGAGACCATTCAATCCATCACCGTCGTGGGCACGCAAAGACTCGAATCCGACACCGTGCGATCATATATCCGGCTACGCACAGGACAGCCATGGACGCAGGTCGCGGCTGACCAAGCGTTGAAGGACCTATATGCGACCGAATTGTTCGCAGATGTCGCGGTCCGCAATAACGCCGGCGCGGTGGTAATTGAGGTACGCGAAAACCCGGTGGTGAACCGCATCATTCTTGAAGGCAACAAGCGCATCAAGAATGACAAAATTGAACCCGAAATCAAACTTGCGCCGCGCCAGATTTATTCGCGATCCAAAGTGCGCGCCGATGTTGCGCGCATCATTGAACTTTACAAGCGTCAGGGGCGCTTTGCGGCGGTCGTTGAGCCTAAATTGGTTCAACTTGACCAAAACCGCGTAGACATTGTTTTCGAGATTATCGAAGGGCCCAAGTCCAAGGTTCAGCAGATCAACATCATCGGCAACGACAAGTTCTCCGATGGCCAGTTGCGCGGCGAAATGGTCACGAAGCAAGCCCGTTTCTATCGCTTTTTCAGCTCTGGCACCAGCTATGATCCCGATCGTCTGGCATTTGACCAACAAAAGCTGCGTCAATTCTATTTGACACAAGGCTATGCCGATTTCCGCGTTGTTTCCGCAGTCGCCGAACTGACGCCTGATAAGCAGGACTTCATCATCACTTATGTGGTGGAAGAAGGTGACAGGTACAAATTTGGTGACGTCAAGGTTGAAAGCCAAATTCGTGATTTTGATTCAGAGCGTCTGACGACAACTCTGCGCATGAAAAAAGGCGACTGGTATGACGCCAAAATGGTCGAAGACACTGTCGAAAGCCTGTCGGAAACCGCAGGTTTGTTTGGCTATGCTTTTGCCGACGTAAACCCTGATTTTCAGCGAGACAAAGAAACGCTGACCATGGGCATTACGTTCAACGTGGCGGAATCCCCGCGCGTGTTTGTCGAACGGATCGACATTAACGGCAACACACTGACGCAGGATAAGGTTGTTCGCCGCGAATTCCGCCTGAATGAAGGGGATGCGTTTAATAGTATTCAAGTCAAGCGGACCGCAGAGCGCATCAAATCGCTGGGATATTTTCAGGAAGACCTTGAAGTCGAACAGGCGCAGGGCAGTGCGCCCGACCGCATCATCCTCACCACAAATGTCGAAGAAAAAGCGACGGGCGAATTGTCCTTGTCCGCAGGATTTTCCTCGATTGAAAACTTCATTTTCCAAGGGTCGATCAGGCAACGGAACTTCCGCGGCTTGGGGCAAGAATTGCGGACGAATATCTCTTATTCGTCATATTCCAAATCAGCGGAAATTGGCTTTACCGAGCCTTATTTGTTTGATCGTTCCATCGCAATATCGGGCGATATTTTCCGTCGGGATTTGAACAGTTTCAACTTCTTCAACAACCAACGCAACACAACCTATAAGCAAGCCACAACAGGTCTGCAGGTACGCGTTGGTGTGCCGGTCAATGAGTTTATTTATTTTCAGGCGCGCTACGGGTTGAGCCAGGACGATATTTCACTTGATGAAAACACCTTCTTCTCTGACCCGGATGGCACGGGCCCGCTTCCTCGGTCGTGCGACCCAATCGTTGCCGGACGGTTTCTGTGCGATGCAATCGGTAAGCGTTTGACGTCCTCCATTGGCTACACGTTGCTTTATGATGATCGCGACAACCGCATCCGCCCGACACGCGGCCAGAGCTTCGGTATAAGCCAAGACTTTGCTGGGCTTGGTGGTGACGTCAAATATGTTAAAACGCGGATTAACGCCGACAAATTTTGGAAGCCATTCGGTAATTTCGTTTTCGGATTATCGTTGGAAGGTGGGTATATCCACCCGTTGGAAGACCGCGGTTTGACCTCGCAAGGTATTGACGATGTCCGTCTGACTGATCGTTTTTATCTGGGTGAGCCGCAAATGCGCGGCTTCGACATTCGCGGCGTCGGCCCAAGGGTGCAGCGTGTGTTCTTCGAAGGTCAGGTTGTAAACGGGGTGGCTGTTAATGCGCCACTGACGGATCGTAACCAGATACAGGATGATGCTGTCGGCGGTCGTTTCTATTATCTTGGCCGTGCCGAATTGCAAATTCCGCTCGGCAGCGGCGCAAGAGAGTTGGGTTTACGTCCATCCTTGTTTGTTGATGTGGGTTCTGTGTTTGATGTGACGCGCCCTATTTTGCAGACGGTGCCGCAGCGCGAAGTGTTGGCGAACGGCACGCAGGGCGCTCCATTATATTATTTCGTCGATACCGATGGCAAACTTCAAACATCCACCACCGCTATCAATGCGAATGGCTCGACCCGGGTTGCCGCGCTGCGTTTCGAAGAACGCTTTTTGGGCGACAGTTGGAAACCGCGCTTGTCGGTTGGCTTTGGCGTTAACTGGAATTCACCCTTTGGTCCGTTCAGGATCGATATTGCCCGCGCCCTGCTCAAGCAGGAGGGTGACGATACCAAATTATTTACATTCAACGTAGGAACGCAATTCTAATGAAAATTCGTAAAAACATTCTCGCCGCTGCTTTTTTGTCGGCTGCAGCCATTTCGGTACCAGCGTCTGCCCAAGTTGCAGGCATCGCCACCGCTGACACGGCAGTTGCAATCACCCGTTCAAAGGCGCTTGGTACTGCCTATCAGCAAATCGGCACGCAATACGCCGCCGTGGCACAGCAATTGCAGGCCAAGCGCGTAGAGATCAACAATCTGAATGCGCAGCTTGATACCAATAAGGACAAGGAACTAACGCAAGCCGAGCTGGACGTCGCAATTAAGGCAAAGAATCCGTTGTTGACGCAACTCGACGCAAAGCAGAAGGAAATAAACACGCTTCAAGAGCCGGTATTCCTTGCGCAGCTTTATGCCGTCGAACAGATTGCGTTGAAATATGACGCTGCACAGCAAGCGGTCATTACCGCCAAGAAAATCAATGTCATCCTTGCGCCCGATGCGTTTGTGTGGGCACCAGAAGCGGTTGACGTAACTGCCGCGATCACGGCTGAGCTCGACAAGGTGGTACCATCCGTGCCGATCACGCCGCCCGCCGGCTGGCGTCCGTCGCGTCAGATTGGCGCATTATATCAGCAGATTCAGCAACTGATCAACGCAGCATCGCAGCAAGCACAAGCCGCTGCCGCGCAGGCCCAGACCGCTGCGCCCGCAAGCCCAGCAGCGCAGCCTGAAAGCCGGTAAACTGTATGTCGGGGGGCGATTTCAGCAACTATGACGTTCGCCGGGTCATGGCGGTGCTTCCGCACCGTTACCCCATGCTGTTGGTTGACCGCGTAGAAGAGCTTGTCGTTGACGAGCGTATATGCGCGGTCAAGGCCGTGACCATGAATGAAGGGTTTTTTCAGGGGCACTTCCCGGGAAGACCCATCATGCCGGGTGTTATGATTGTCGAGGCGCTGGCCCAAGCGGCGGGTGTGTTGGCGATGGAAAGCCTTGGGTTGATTGGATCGGACAAGCTTGTGTATTTCATGTCCATCGACAATGCCAAGTTCCGCGCGCCGGTTGAGCCGGGATGCCTTTTGCATTTGCATGTTGAATTTGTGCAGAAACGTGCCCGCGTTTGCAAATTTGCCGGGCGTGCCATGGTGGGCGACCAAATCGCTGCTGAGGCAGAATTTATGGCGATGATTGCCGAGCCGCCTGCTTAATGAGGCATAAGCGTAAATAGCACGGAGTTGTAAATCCGCTACACCCGCGTCCTGCAATATTTCCATGTTGCTATCGCGTCCGCTCCCCGCTATGCGCGGCGCTTCCGAATTTAGGGTTGCCGGTCGGAAACCGGTGACTGAACAAAGGATTTATATATGAAAGCCGACATTCACCCCGATTATCACATGATCAAGGTGCAGATGACCGATGGCACCATCTTCGAAACGCGCTCCACTTGGGGCAAGGAAGGTGACACCCTCGCTCTGGATATCGATCCGACGTCGCACCCGGCATGGACCGGTGGTTCGGGCCGTATGCTTGACACTGGTGGCCGCGTGGCCCAGTTTAACAAGCGTTTTGGTGGCCTCAGCCTCAAAAAATAAGATATTCCGTGTGCCGGGCGAAGGCTCGGCACACAACAAATTCAAGGTCTAAGCTTAGACCGAAAAACGGGATCGCGCCTGCCTCAGTGGCGCTATGGCGACCGTAGCTCAGTTGGTTAGAGCGCTGGTTTGTGGTACCAGAGGTCGGGGGTTCAAGACCCCTCGGTCGCCCCATTTCTTCCACGCCAAAATCTGTGTGACATTTGCCGTGCGTAATATTATTACGCGTGAACGTAATATGATTCCGAACGCCCAAGGGCGATTCTTCGCACAAGGAAATATATCATGCCCGCCATTTGGGACCTGCCTGATTTTGACTCGCACGAGGCGGTGCACGTCTTTGACGACCGTGTGACGGGGCTAAGGGCCGTTATCGCGGTGCATTCTACCCATTTGGGGCCCGCTGCGGGCGGAACCCGTTTTTGGCATTACGGCGATTCCCAGGCCGCGATTACAGATGCGCTGCGCCTGTCGCGCGGCATGAGCTACAAAAACGCGATGGCGGGGCTTTCTGCCGGCGGCGGCAAAGCAGTCATTCTTGCCAACGCAGCACGCACCAAAAAGCAGGATATGCTCGACGCATTTGCCCGCGCGGTGGATTCGCTCGGCGGGAAATATATCACGGCGCAGGATGTCGGCATGTCTGAAGCGGACATGGTGTCCTTGTCGAAGGTCACGTCGCATGTTGCCGGACTGCCGGAGCAAGGCGGCGATCCCGGCCCCTATACGGCGCGCGGTGTATATCTGGGCGTTCAGGCCGCGGCAAAGCATGCTTTTGGCACCGATAGCATGTCGGGCGTGCACGTCGCTATTCAGGGCGTTGGCAGTGTTGGCGGCGGTCTGGCGCGTTATCTTGCGGCACAAGGGGCAAAGCTGACATTGGCCGATGTCGATGCACAACGTGCCGCCGACCTGGCTGCGGAACTTGGCGGCACCAGCGTTGCTGCCGACGCGATCATGACCGTCGATGCAGATATCTTCAGCCCATGTGCTTTGGGGGCCATAGTTACGCAAGCCAGCGTGAACGCCTTAAAAGTTCGCGCGATTGCTGGCGGCGCGAACAACCAATTGGCCAGTGGTCGAGAGGACCGGATGTTGGCGGATAGGGGCATCCTCTACGCGCCGGACTATGTCATCAACGCAGGCGGCATTATCAATGTTTTACGCCAGATAGAAAATGCCGATGACGCGGAAATCAACAGGCGCATCGACGCCATTCCGGGGCGTCTTTCGGCCATCTGGTCCGAAAGTGATTCGACCGGGCTGACCCCTGCCGAAGTTGCAGACAATATGGCGCAAAAGCTTATTGGCAGATGATCGCAAATCCGTTGGCGTAACGCTTTTGCAGTGCTAAAGGCGCTGCTTAATCATGCATCGCTTTGCCAATCCTGCCCGATTCTTGCGTATCGCAAAGCCGCTCACCGCAGCATTATTCTGGCCAGGGCTACTGCTCGTGCTCGGCGCTTGCATTTGGGGTGTGTTTTTTACGCCAACAGAACGTTTGATGGGCGATACCGTCAAAATCCTTTTCGTCCATGTTCCCGCCGCTTGGCTGGGCATGGGGGGGTGGACGGGCATTGCGATTGCCAGCATCGTGCAATTGGTATGGCGACACCCGTTGGCGGGTGTTGCTGCCCGTGCCATCGCTGTTCCCGGAGCGACCTTTGCGGCGATCTGCCTTATCACGGGCTCCATCTGGGGACGGCCAACATGGGGCACCTGGTGGGTCTGGGATGGTCGATTGACGTCCATGCTGGTTTTATTCTTCCTGTATCTAGGATATATCGCGCTTTCCAACGCTTCAAGCGAGAAGGGCGACACGAGCCGTGTGGCGGCGGTCTTTGGCGTGATTGGCGCGGTCAACATTCCGATTATCAACCGTTCGGTAATCTGGTGGGAAAGCCAGCATCAAAAGGCGAGTATCACGCTGGGTGGTTCGTCGATTGATACGGCTTATCTGGTGCCTTTGTTTGTCGCCGTCGCGGGTTTCAGCCTGTTGTTCGGCGCGCTCGTCCTGATGCGGATGCGCGCAGCATTGGCGGAGATGCGGATTGAAGCGCGGATGCGCCGGATGGCGCAAGGCTAATGCCCCACGCGCCTTTCATCATCGCGTCATTCGCGGTCACGGGCGTCGGTATGATTTGGCTCATACTGTCCAGCTATCTTTCCATGCGTCGCGCCGAGGCTTTGGCAGATGCATTTCGGGAACAGGCATGAAACCCAAGCATCAGCGTTTGTTATTGGCCCTGATTGCTGTGGTGGCATTGGTGGCCGCTGGCCTGATCGCGGCTTCCGCCTTGCGCGAAGAGGCGTCCTATTTCTACACGCCCACAACCTTGGCCGCCGCTAATGTCGCGCCTGGAAAAGCCATAAGGCTTGGCGGCATGGTGCAGAAGGGTTCCATTGTCCGCGCCGCCGATGGCGTTTCCATAACGTTCATCGTGCAGGACCAAAGCGGCACGCAAATGGTCGCCTATCGTGGCATCACGCCCGACTTGTTCGTGGAAGGATCGGGCGTTGTCGCCGATGGTCGTCTTCGCCCCGACCGCATATTCGTCGCCGAAAGCTTGCTGGCCAAGCATGATGAAAATTACGTGCCGAAGGAATTGGCCGACATCGACATGAATGCGGCTGAACATACCAAGGATACCCTCTCGCAATGACGGCGCTGGCATAATGAAGGCTTTGACATGATAGCAGAGGCAGGATTGGCGGCGCTTTGGCTTGCGGCGGCGATGGCGTTGCTGCAGTTTATTGGCGGACTGACCTTGTTACGTAGCGGGGCAGGGCAATTGATCCCGCTTATTAAGCCAGCGGCTTATATGCAGGGGGCATTATGCGCTTTTGCCTTTTTCGCGTTGATGTGGCTGTTTTATGTGACCGATCTGTCGGTGCTTTTGGTCGCAAGCAACAGCCATATCGACAAGCCGATGATCTTCAAGCTGGCGGGCACATGGGGCAATCACGAAGGCTCGATGCTTTTGTGGGTAGCAGTGCTGTCCGCATCGGGCGCAGCTATCGCGCTATTGGAAAAACGGGTTGAAGCGAAGACTTTGTATGCGACACTTGCGGTCCAAGCTTTCATTGCGCTGGGTTTCTTTGCATTTCTGTTGTTTGCATCAAACCCGTTTGAACGGCTTGTGCCCGCGCCTTTGGAAGGCGCAGGGCTTAACCCATTGCTTCAGGATGTTGGCCTCGCCTTTCATCCGCCAACTTTGTATATTGGCTATGTAGGCCTTTCGGTTGCCTTCTCCTTTGCTCTTGGCGCATTGTTGACCAACCAGGTCGGACCAGCATTTGCACGCGCCATGCGACCATGGGTTTTGGCCGCTTGGATTTTCCTCACCATCGGCATCGCGGCGGGCAGCTATTGGGCTTATTATGAATTGGGCTGGGGTGGTTGGTGGTTTTGGGACCCCGTTGAGAATGCTTCGCTGTTGCCATGGCTCGCGGCCACGGCCTTGCTGCATTCGGTCAGCGTATTGGCCACCCGTAACGCGCTTCGCGCATGGACCATCATGCTTGCACTGGTCGCTTTTGCCATGTCGATGGCAGGCACGTTCCTCGTGCGGTCGGGGATATTGACCAGCGTTCATGCCTTTGCCGTTGATCCTGAACGCGGCGCGTTCATTCTGGCGCTCATGCTGATGTACACTGGCCTTGCTTTCGTTATTTTTGCCCTGCGCATCGGGACGGTGAAGCAAGGTGAGCCGTTTCAGCTTATCAGCCGCGAAGGCGGTATCGTCGCGAATAATATCTTCCTCAGCGTCATTCTGGCGGTCGTTTTGATTGGCACGCTATATCCGCTGGCGGCAGAAGCCATGGGCGACAAGATTTCGGTCGGGCCGCCATATTTCAACAAGGCCACGGTGCCCATCATGGTGCTGTTGATGCTCGCTTTGCTGATTGGTCCCATGTTGCGCTGGCGGCGGGACGACATCATGCGGATCAAATATTGGCTGATCGGCGCGGCCGCGATCCTGTTGTGCAGCGGGATCGCCGTTTGGAAGCTCGCACCTGATATTGGCATATTCCCGCTGCTTGGTATCGCCTTGTCCTTGGCTCTTGCGGTGGCGGCGTGGTTGCCGCTGCGGGGGCGCAAATTGCTGCGCACGCCTTTGCCCGTTTTCGGGATGGTCATCGCCCATTTCGGCATAGCGGTCAGCGTCTTTGGCATGGCGGCGGAATCCGGGTTTTCGAAAGAAACCCTCACCGCGCTTGCGCCGGGTGAAAGCGCTGAAGTGTCTGGCTGGAAAGTTACGTTGGGCGACATTAAACCGGTTGTTGGTGACAATTGGGTCGCGGTTGAAGGCGAAATGGTCGCGGGTAAAAATGGCGATACATTTGTGCTGCGTCCGCAGTCGCGGCAGTTTTTCAAGCCCGAAATGCAGACGAGCGAGGCGGCATTGCTGACCCGCTGGAATGGTCAATTATACGCCGTAATCGCGCAGCCGGACCAAGAAGGTGATGGCCGTTGGCAAGTTCGTCTTTGGTGGAAGCCATTTGTGACGTTCATCTGGTATGGCGGCGTCCTGATTGCCCTTGGTGGCACGATATCGCTGTTTGGCCGTATGTTCCGGCGCGCCAAGAAGCCTGCTATCAATAAGTGGGAACGCGCATGAACCGGCCATGGCTGTTATGGATACCGCTTGCGGTCGTCGCCTTCATTGGTGGGCTTGCGATCTATGGCCTTGCGGTGCCCAAGGACGACCAAGTCCATTCGGCAATGATCGGCAAAAAACTGCCCGAATTTGCCTTGCCCGCTGCAACGGCGGGCGTTCCAGCCTTGTCCAATACAGACATGGCCGATGGCAAGCCGCGTTTGCTTAATATTTTTGCAAGCTGGTGCCTGCCTTGCAAGGCAGAGGCACCGCATCTGGAGGCATTGAAGTCGGCGGGTGTCGAGATTGACGCCATCGCCATTCGTGACAAGCCGGAGGATGTGGCTGCCTTTCTTGCAGAGTTTGGCAATCCGTTCCGGCGCATTGGTTCGGACAGCGAATTGGCGGTGCAGCTAAAGCTTGGGTCGTCCGGCGTTCCCGAAACCTATGTGATCGGCGGCGACGGTACGATATTGTTTCAGCATATTGGCGATATCAGGGCGGAACATGTGCCGATGCTGATTGAAAAAGTGAATGCAGCGAAATGAGAACGTTCGTGCCGCTTTTGCTGATGCTCGCCGCGCCTGTTTGGGCGCAAGGTAGCGGCCCAACGCCCGCGCTGGCCAACCGGCAGCTCGCCGATCCCGCACAGGAGGCGCAAGCCATGCGCCTGATGCACGGCCTGCGCTGCATTCAATGCCAGGGCCAATCTATTGCCGACAGCGACGCCGATATGGCCGGCACCATGCGCGCAGAGGTGCGTCAACAAATCGCCGCTGGTCAGAAACCACACGCCATTCGAAGCTGGATGATTGACCGCTACGGTGAATGGGTCAGTTTTGAACCCGATATGAAGGGGGCAGGACTTTTGCTCTGGATCGCGCCCTTCTTGATATTCTTTGCCGCAATTTGGCTTGCCCGCGGGTTGTTTCGGAGGCGCACATGAACGGTTGGCTTGCACTCGCGTTGTTATCGCTCCTCAGCCTATCAGTGTTGGGTTATTGCGTGCGGTCGTCAAAGGGGTTGTGGCAGGTTGCTGCGGCAGCGGTTCTGTTGGCAATGACCGGCTATGCGCTGCAGGGACGTCCGTCGTTACCGCCAGCGCCAGCACAGCCTCTGGCGGCCAGTGCAGAGGGCGCAACGCAGTTGGTCGAGATCCGTGCGGATATGGACGAAAGCTTTGGCAGTGCGAAACGTTGGCTCGTGACGGCGGATTCCTTTGCCAAGCAGGGTGATTATCCTTTGTCTGCCTCTTATATCCAGTCAGGCTTACGCACTGAGCCGCAAAATGCCGATTTATGGTCCGCACTTGGCCTGCAATTGATGCTGGCCAGTGAGGGACAAATGTCGCCGCCCGCAGTATTGGCGTTCGATAAAGCGCGGGCAATTCGGCCTAAACATCCTGCGCCTTATTATTTTGCGGGACTTGCGCGATTGTTTGCAGGCGACCTTGATGGAGCGGTTTTACTCTGGGAAAAAACTGTTTCACTGGCGACACCGAAAGCCAAATGGAAAACGCGGATTGAGTCGCAACTGCAGGCGGCAAAGGCCCTACAAGCGCAAGCGACACAAGCAGAATCAAATATCACTTCCAAGTAATTGATTATCAAATATTTTTATAGTTTTTGAACGCAGCATTGCTGTGTTGTGAAGGGCAGTGCTCCATGCTATTGCCCGCGCCCCAGTCACGGGAAACGTGGCGTTTGGGGCGAAAGCCGGGGAAGCAATATGGTTGGACCGCAAGCAGACGATTTTGGTCATAGTGACCAGGATCACAGTCACAGCCATGCCCCAAAAGGCTCGCTGCTGGCTTTATGCGTGGGCACTGTTGGCGTTGTCTTCGGCGATATCGGCACCAGCCCGATTTATGCGTTCCGTGAAACCTTTGCCGGGCACCACCCGATAACGCCCGACCCGTTGCACATCAAAGGCGTGTTGAGCCTCGTGTTCTGGTCAATGATGATCGTCGTGACGTTCAAATATGTATTCACCATCATGAAAGCCGACAACAAGGGCGAGGGCGGAAGCCTTGCCTTGTTGGCGCTCATCAACCGACAGACGGCTGGCGCGAAATGGACTGCGCCTTTTGTCATGCTCGGGGTATTTGCAACTGCGCTATTTTATGGCGATTCCATGATCACGCCTGCCATGTCGATTTTGTCGGCGGCCGAAGGCCTGAAATATGTGAACGAAGGCTTTAGCGCATGGATATTGCCAATCGCTGTTGTCATCATCGGCGCACTATTTGCATTCCAATCACGCGGGACGGCGAAGGTGGGGGCTTGGTTTGGGCCAATCATGCTGGTCTATTTCGCGACATTGGCAGGCTTGGGTCTGATGCATTTGACTAAGATGCCGTCGATCATATTAGACGTTTTGAACCCGATGAATGCGTTCTATTTTTTCTATATTGACGGTTTTCGGGCCTTTGTCGCGATGGGCACTGTTGTGCTGGCTGTGACGGGTGCGGAGGCGCTGTATGCCGATATGGGGCATTTCGGTCGGCGGCCCATCAAGTTTAGTTGGCTGTTCTTCGTGCTGCCCGCGCTGATGCTCAATTACATGGGGCAGGGGGCAATGATATTGTCGATGAGCCCTGAAGAGGCACAGGCCGCCATTCGTGATCCATTCTTCCTGATGGTGCCGGAGCTGATAAGCACCCCTGTCATTTTCCTCACCATCATGGCGGCCGTTATCGCCAGCCAAGCCGTTATTTCCGGCGCGTTTTCACTGACGCAGCAGGCAATCCAGTTGGGCTTCATGCCACGCCTCAGCATATTACACACCAGTGAGAAAGCCGCTGGGCAGATTTACATTCCGGCGATTAACTGGGGCCTTGCGGTGATGGTTTTGTTGCTGGTGCTATTTTTCCGGTCATCGTCCAACCTTGCCGCAGCTTATGGTATTGCGGTGACGGGCGCGATGTTCATCGACACATGTTTGATCGCGGTCGTCCTGCTGTCGCTGTGGAAATGGCCAAAGTGGAAAGCGCTGCCGATCCTCGCTTTGTTCTTCATCGTCGACTTTGCCTATTTGGGCGCCAATTTGTTAAAGGTTCCATCGGGCGGATGGGTGCCTTTGGTAATTGGTTTGGTGATTTTCACATTGTTGACCACATGGTCACGCGGGCGGGCATTGATGCGCGAGCGCATGGCGGAAAGCACCATGCCGATGGACATTTTTATCAAATCCGCCGCCAATAGTGCGACCCGCGTTCCGGGGACGGCGATATTTATGGCGTCGGCAGCGAGCGGCGTTCCTTCGGCTTTGCTCCATAACATCAAGCACAACCGCATCTTGCATGAACGTGTCATCATCCTGACCGTGCAGATTGAGGATGTGCCTTATGTTATTAGCTCTGACCGTATAATCTGTAAGGATTTGGGTGAAGGTTTTTACCGCGTAAAAATGCGCTTTGGCTTTTTGGAAGAGACGAATGTGCCAGCCACCCTCGACTTAGTTGATTTGTGCGGTCCCAAATTTGACATGATGCACACCAGCTTTTTCCTGTCGCGTCAGACATTGATCGCATCCAAAATACCCGGCATGGCGATCTGGCGGGAAAAGATTTTCTCCTGGATGCTGCGCAATGCGGCCAATGCAATGGAGTTTTTCAAATTGCCAAGCAATCGCGTGGTTGAACTGGGAAGCCAGGTTGAAATCTGACGCGCCCTAGTTTTCGCAATTAAACAACCCCAACGCATTTTAAGACTGGACGAATGTTGCTCGATATGGCTAACGCGGACATGTTATGAAATCGCGCAACGTGCCTTCGCTTCTCCTACTACGACTTACACGCCCTTAGGCGTGCCTGTTTTGCCGACCATGTTCGGCAACCCGCCTAAGGGCTTTACCACCGCCAAATTTAGCCCTTAGCTGGGCGTCTCAGCGAAGTTGCCATATATCATGATGCTTTCCGACCCATCGCGTAAATACCGACCCTTCCCCCAAATTGATCTGCCCGACCGCATATGGCCGACGCGGACCATCGACCGCGCGCCGCGCTGGCTTTCCACTGACCTGCGCGATGGAAACCAAGCGCTCATTGACCCCATGGGGGCAGAGAAGAAGAAACGCTTTTTCGACCTGCTGCTGAAGGTCGGCGTAAAAGAGATTGAGGTTGGCTTCCCAAGTTCGGGTGCCACCGATTTCGATTTTATTCGCGATCTCGTCGACAGCGGACGCATTCCCGATGACGTTACGATACAAAGCCTGACGCAGTCACGGCGTGACCTGATTGAAAAAACGTTTGAGAGCATGGCCGGCGCGCCGCGGGCAATTGTCCATCTCTACAATGCGGTCAGCCCTGCGTGGCGCGATATTGTCTTTAACCTCGACAAAGCGGGCGTGAAGGCGATTGCTATCGAAGGCGCAAGCATATTGAAAGAGCAAGCGGCGAAATATCCGCAAACCGATTGGCATTTTGAATATAGCCCCGAAACATTCTCCACGGCTGAGCTCGAATTCAGCCTTGAGGTGTGCGAGGCGGTGATGGACGTGTTGCAACCCACGGCGGCAAAGCCACTGATCCTCAATTTGCCAGCGACGATTGAGGCCGCCATGCCCAATGTCTATGCCGATCAAATTGAATGGATGTGCCGCCATATCAGCGCGCGCGACCATGTAGTCATCAGCCTGCATCCGCACAACGACCGGGGCAGCGGCATCGCAGCCGCCGAATTGGGCTTGCTGGCAGGCGGAGACCGCATCGAAGGGTGTTTGTTTGGCAATGGCGAGCGCACCGGCAATGTCGATTTGGTGACGCTGGCGCTGAACATGTATACCCAAGGGCTGAACCCCGGCCTCGATTTCAGCGATATTGATGAAGTTATCCAAACGGTTGAATACTGCAACCAATTGCCTGTACACCCGCGGCATCCCTATGCCGGCGAATTGGTATTCACCGCCTTTTCAGGGTCGCATCAAGACGCGATTAAAAAAGGGTTCGCGGCGCAAGAACGGCAGAATGACGAAATCTGGCGCGTGCCCTATTTGCCGATTGATCCCGCCGATTTGGGCCGCAGTTATGAAGCCGTGATCCGCGTGAATTCGCAAAGCGGCAAGGGCGGCGTGGCTTGGGTGATCGAGCAGGACCAAGGTTTGAAGCTGCCCAAACGGATGCAGGTGAATTTTTCGACCACGGTGCAAACATTGTCCGACACGACCGGGCGCGAACTGACCAGCAGTGACATTTGGGAGGCGTTTGAAAAACGTTATTATCTAAAGGGTGATGGCCGGTTCCGGTTAATCGATTTCCACGAAACCCAAAGCCAGCGGCAAAAGGACGAGCGCATATTTGCGGGTAATATCCGCATAGATGGCGTTGAACAAAGCGTCAGCGGACGGGGCAACGGCTTGATTTCCAGCCTTGCCAACGCATTGGAGCACGCGCTGGGTGGGCGGCTGGACATCATCGACTATAGCGAACACGCCATTGGCCATGGCACCGATGCCCGCGCCGCCGCTTATGTCGAATGCCGCGTTGGCGACGGTCCGATTATATTTGGCGTCGGTATAAGTCAGGACGTGGCCACAGCGTCCGTCAGAGCCATTCTAAGCGCTGCTAACGGGGCTTAGGTTATATTGAGGGTGCGCACGGCGATTAGGTCGTGGTGCCCCTCTGGCGACGTTACCCTACGGAACGGCCTCTTCAAAAAGGTGGATTTGACAGCCACGACCCGCTGTGGCTAACCCGTATTTAACCAATATATTAACAAGGGATTCGACGCATGGCACTTCCGGCAATTTTCGATAATCTTCGACTTCCAGTGATCGGCTCACCGCTGTTCATCGTGTCCGGGCCGGAACTGGTCATCGCGCAGTGTAAGGCGGGGGTTGTCGGGTCGTTTCCGGCGCTGAATGCGCGCCCTGCAAGCCAGTTGGACGAATGGCTGCATCAGATTACCGAAGAGCTGGCGGCACATAACCGCGACAATCCTGATCGTCCTGCCGCGCCTTATGCGGTGAATCAGATTGTCCATAAATCCAACAACCGGCTGCAGGAAGATATTGCCGTGTGCGCCAAATGGCAGGTGCCCATTACCATTACCTCGCTGGGCGCGCAGGAGGAATTGAACAAAGCCGTGCATAGCTGGGGCGGGATTGCCTTCCATGACGTCATCAACGACCGTTTCGCGCATAAGGCGATTGAAAAGGGCGCCGACGGCCTCATTCCCGTTGCGGCGGGTGCTGGCGGCCATGCGGGCGTGACGTCGCCCTTTGCGTTGATGCGCGAAATCCGCGAATGGTTTGACGGGCCTGTCGCTCTGTCCGGTTCTATCGCGCATGGTGCCTCCGTCCTCGCGGCGCAGGCCATGGGCGCAGACTTTGGCTATATCGGCAGCGCGTTCATCGCAACCAAGGAAGCCAATGCCGTAGACGGTTATAAGGAAGATATCGTGGACGCGAAGGCCGCCGACATTGTCTATTCCGACCTGTTCACGGGCGTCAGCGGAAACTATCTGCGCCAATCGATTGAGCGCGCCGGTATGGACCCGAACAACCTGCCCAAGGGCGATATTTCGACGATGAACTTCGGTTCCGGCGGCAATAGCGAAGCCAAGGCGTGGAAAGATATTTGGGGATCAGGCCAAGGTATTGGCGCGATCAAAGAAGTCCAAACCGTCGCGCAATTCGTGGATCAGCTTGAGGCCGAATATCGCGCGGCAAAAGCGAGCCTTGATGCGCGCTATTTGGGGTAAGCGCGCTTCGGTGATAAACTCTGTCATCGTCGCGCATGCGGGGATACATGGCCTGCGGTAGACGTGTAAACCGACGGGTCAGACCATGGACCCCCGATCAAGTCGGGGGTGACAATATAACAGACGTGCGTCTCCTTTTGCGAGGACCGCGTTGATATCTGGTTCAAACCACAATAGCGCTCGTTGAATGGCGCAAACCAAAGAAATTTTTATCACGCAAAGCCGCAAAGACACAAAGAAGAAGATTTTCCTTATCTTCTTCTCTTTGCGCCTTTGCGGCTTTGCGGCTTTGCGTGAGAATATTTAGACCTTAGCTGGCCTTTTCAAACGCGACGCTGATGTCCAGCGTTACCTCATCCGAAATCATCGGAACGGCATAGCTTATGCCGAATGCGCTGCGTTTGATGACGGCGGTGGCGTGAAAGCCGACGGTGGCTTTCTTGTTGAACGGGTTATTGCCGGCCCCTGAAAATGTGGCGTCCAGAACGACTGGCTTGGTGACGCCGTTCAGCGTGAGGTCGCCGGTGATTTTGGCGGTGGTGCCGGATACCACGACGCGGGTTGAAACGAATTTGGCATCGGTTGGGGCAGGGCCAAAAAAGTCGGCCTTGCCGCCGTCCTTGCCCGCGCGCAGCAGATGCCCCGTCAGGCCAGCACTGGCGGTCGTGACCTTGCCGACGGGAATAGTGATATCCACCTTGGCGGCATTCGGGTTGGCGGGGTCAAGTATCAGCGTTCCGGTCGCATCGCCGAAAATGCCGAAATAATCGTTGAAACCAAAATGGCTAACGCGCCAGCCGATCAATGTATGGCCGGGGTCGGTGTTGTAGGTTCCCGCGGTAACGCGGGCGACGTCCATTGTTCCGGGCACTTGCGGGGCGCTTTGCGCGATCAAAGGCACCGCAAACAGAAGGGGAAGGGCACATAAAAGCTTACGCATGAGTCTGCTCCTGACATCAAAAAAGGGAGGCATCAGTGTCGATGCCTCCCCCAAATGAGTCAAGTCGGGAAAAAGAGATTAGTTCTTCGCCTGATCCACCAATTTATTCTTTGCAATCCATGGCATCATCGCGCGCAGCTTTGCGCCCGTTTCCTCAATTGGATGCGCTGCCGCTGCCTTGCGTGCGGCCTTCAATTCTGGCTGACCAGCGCGGTTATCGAGCACGAAATTCTTGACGAAACGCCCCGATTGAATGTCCGCCAGAACCCGCTTCATTTCCGCCTTGGTTTCGTCGGTGATGATCCGGGGACCCGTGGTGATGTCCCCATATTCTGCGGTATTCGAAATCGAATAGCGCATGTTGGCAATGCCGCCTTCATACAGAAGGTCGACGATCAGCTTGGTTTCATGCAAGCATTCGAAATAGGCCATTTCTGGTGCATAGCCCGCCTCGGTCAGTGTCTCGAAACCGGCCTGGATAAGGTGCGTGATACCGCCGCACAACACGGCCTGTTCACCGAACAAATCGGTTTCGCATTCTTCGCGGAAGTTGGTTTCGATGATACCGCTGCGTCCGCCGCCGACGCCGCTTGCATACGCAAGCGCGATGTCATGGGCATTGCCGCTTGAGTCTTGCGCAACTGCGATCAGGCACGGCACGCCGCCACCCTTTTGATATTCGCTGCGCACGGTGTGGCCGGGGCCCTTGGGTGCGATCATGATAACGTCAATGTCGGCGCGCGGCTCAATCAGGCCGAAATGGATATTGAGGCCATGAGCAAAGGCCAAAGCCGCGCCGGGTTTCATGTTTGCATGCAGATCATCGGCGTAAATTGCGGCCTGATGTTCATCGGGTGCCAACACCATAAGGATATCCGCCCAAGCCGCAGCGTCGGCATTGGCCAAAACCTTGAACCCAGCCGCTTCCGCCTTTTTAGCGGTCGCCGATCCCGCACGCAGGGCGATAGCGACATCCGCCACGCCGCTGTCACGCAGATTTTGCGCATGGGCATGGCCCTGGCTACCATAGCCTACAATCGCGACCTTTTTGTCTTTGATAAGGCCCAAGTCGCAATCGGCGTCATAATATACTTTCATTCTTCCGTCCTTCTTCGTTGCCGTCACCCTGAACGTGTTTCAGGGTCTTACTTTCAACGGCGTATTTTCAAAACCCTGGAACGCAGTGCCCGTTGTTCAAGCGCGTTCAGGATGACGATATCTTAGTTAACTGACCCCGGCACCCCGCATCAGGCCAACAATCCCGGTCCGGCCAACTTCGACCAGCCCGACTTCGCGCATTAACGTTACAAACGTGTCGATCTTTTCAGGGCCACCCGTGATTTCAAAAATGAAGCTGTTGATCGTGGCGTCGATGACGCGCGCGCGGTAAATATCGGCAAGGCGCATGGCCTCAACGCGTTGATCGCCCGCGCCGCTGACTTTGACCAATGCAAGTTCCCGCTCGACATGCGGCCCAGCTTCGGTGAGGTCAGTGACTTTGTGCACGGGAATAAGGCGTTCGCATTGCGCGATGATCTGGTCGATCACGGGGGGCGGGCCTTTGGTGACGATGGTTATCCGGCTTGTTGCATGGTCTTCGCTGATATCAGCCACAGTAAGGCTGTCGATATTATACCCGCGCGAGGTAAACATGCCGGCGATCCGCGCCAGCGTGCCCGCTTCATTATCGACGGTGAGCGTCAGCACATGCCGTTCGGTAAGTTCTTGCTTGATATGCATTATACGAGCGCCTTTGCTTCGTCATCCATGGTGCCCGAAACCTGATCCGCGTGCAGGATCATGTCCGTATGCGCTGCGCCCGATGGGATCATCGGGAAACAGTTTGACGTTTTGTGCACACGGCAATCGAACATCACTGGCCCGTCATGCGCCAGCATCTCGGCGATGGCATCATCAAGCTTGGCCGGGTCAGCGCAACGAATGCCTTTCCAGCCATAAGCTTCGGCCAGCGCGACGAAATCGGGCAGGCTGTCCGAATAGCTTTCGGAATAGCGGCTTTCATAGGTCAGCTCTTGCCATTGGCGCACCATGCCCATCCATTCATTGTTGAGGATGAAGACCTTCACCGGCAAGCGATATTGTGTTGCGGTTGCCATCTCTTGAATGTTCATCTGGATCGATGCCTCACCGGCGATGTCGATCACAAGCGCGTCAGGATGACCCATTTGCGCGCCAATTGCGGCAGGCAGTCCATAGCCCATGGTGCCAAGCCCGCCGCTGGTCAGCCACTTGTTCGGCGCATCAAAGTGGAAATGCTGTGCCGCCCACATTTGATGCTGGCCAACTTCGGTCGTAATAATCGGGGCTTTGTCCTTGGTGGCTGCAAACAGGCGTTGTATCGCATATTGCGGCATGATTTCCTGCGTGCTGCCGGGGTAGCTTAGGCAGTCAACGGCGCGCCAACCCGTGATGCGTGACCACCATTCGGTCAGCGGCTGTTTTTTGGTTTTCCGGCCTTTCCATACATCGATCATCTGACGCATGGCCGTGCCAACGTCAGCGACGATAGGCAGGTCAACGCGCACGGTCTTGTTCATCGAACTGCGGTCGATATCGACATGGATTTTGACGCTGTCGGGTGAAAAGGCGTCCAAGCGGCCCGTTACGCGGTCGTCAAAGCGCGCGCCGAGGCAGACCATGACATCGCATTGGTTCATGGCCATATTGGCCTCATATGTGCCGTGCATGCCCAACATACCCAACCAGGCGTCACCGGAGGCGGGATATGCGCCAAGGCCCATGAGGGTGGATGTGACGGGCGCTCCGGTCAATTCCGCTAACTCTCGCAGCGCTTCGCTGGCGGCAGGGCCTGAATTGATGATGCCGCCGCCCGTGTACAGTATCGGCGCCTTGGCGTTAGCAATCAATTCGACCGCGCGGTTGATTTCCGCATAGTCAGCCTCACCCGCATAGGTAAAGCGCGACCGGGTAGGGCGCTTCACATCGGTTGCAGCCTTCGCGACCTGCACATTTTTTGGAATGTCGATGACAACCGGACCGGGACGTCCTTTGGTGGCGATGGCAAAAGCCTCCCGCACGACCGTTGCGAGTTCGGCAGGGTCTTTCACCAAATAATTATGTTTTGAACAATGGCGCGTAATGCCAACGGTATCGGCCTCCTGAAAGGCATCGGTACCGATTAAATTAGTCGCAACCTGTCCCGTCAGGACGACCAAAGGAATGGAATCCAGAAATGCATCGGCAATACCGGTAACGGCATTGGTGGCGCCGGGGCCGGATGTGACTAGCACAACGCCGGGCTTGCCCGTTGCGCGCGCATAACCCTCTGCCGCATGCGCGGCGCCCGCCTCATGCCGGACGAGGACATGTTTAATCTTCTTCTGCTGAAATAAAGCATCGTAAATGGGCAATACTGCACCACCGGGATAACCGAATATGGTGTCTACGCCCTGTTCAATCAGGGTATCAATCAAAATTTCTGCGCCGGATTTTTCGGGCACTGGACAGTCCTTATGAGTTAAGCCGCTTTCCTATGTTGCACTGCAATAGGGTAAGCAAGAGCGCGCTAGCTAATAATTAGAAAATGACTTGTCAAATACATTCATTGAAATATTATTTCAAATTTATCTATGTTTGAATCATTTATTATTGCGTTTACACGCTGCCAATCCGCTGGGGCCTGATTGCGAAACCAAGTATACTGCCGTTTTGCATATTGCCTGGTGGCGATCTGGCCTAGCTTGATCGCTTCCGCCCGCGAAATCGTGCCTTTAAGATAGGCCGAAATCTCGGGCACGCCGATGGCGCGCATTACGGGCGCATCTTGCGGCAGATTGCGGGCAAGCAACGCCTCCACTTCATCAATTGCACCACGCTCCATCATCCCTTCAAAGCGTGTGTCGCAGCGGTCGTATAGCCAATCGCGCGGGGGTAAGAGCAACAAAGGCCGCAAACAGATGTCTGCGGATATCCCCCCTGTCTTGGTTGCGCGCCATGCCAATATGCTGCGTCCGGTGCTTTGCACGACCTCAAGCGCCCGGGTGATGCGGCTGACATCCGTGGGGGCCAAGGTTGCGGCAACGGACGCATCATATATTTGCAGCGCGACATAGGCCTGATCCACTGGCATTGCGCGTATTGTGGCGCGCAATTCAGGGTCGACCTCCGGAATGGGCGCAATGCCGTCAAGCAAGGTGCGGATATATAGGCCACTACCGCCAACCAATATCGGGGTTACGCCTCTCGCATGGGCCTGGGCAATAATGTGCTTTGCATCCGTTGCCCAGCGCGCGGCAGAGCAATGTGTGATGCCGTCGATATAACCAAACAGATGGTGCGGAACACTGCGTTGTTCATCGGCTGTGGGCTGGGCGCTTAATATGGGGAGATCAGAATATACTTGCGCGCTGTCGGCGTTGATTATCTCGAAATTGCCGGATCGGGCCAGATGCAGCGCGAATGCCGTCTTGCCGCTTGCCGTCGGACCCGCAATAAGCGCGACCATATTTTGAGGATTCGATATGCCCATTTGCACTCTGATAGCAGCAGACAGTCTGGAAAGCGGCAACTTTTCCGAGGCCAAGGATCGATTGGCCGAAGCTGGCTGTATCCCCAATGCTTTTGACTGGCTGGCAAAGGGCAAGGCCGTGGACATATCGTTTGCAGGCGACTTAGCGGATGCACGCACGGCCCTCGCGGGGCTTGAGGACCGTTGCGACATAGCATTGCAGCACGAGGGCAATCGCCGCAAAATGTTGTTGGTGTCCGATATGGACAGCACCATGATCACGGTCGAATGCATTGACGAGCTAGCCGATTATGCCGGCATTAAGCCTCAGATCGCCGCGATTACCGAACGTGCCATGGCAGGTGAACTCGATTTTGCCGACGCGTTAAAGGCTCGGGTCGCTCTGCTGGCGGGACTGAATGAGAATGTCCTTGCGCAGTGCCTACGCGAACGTGTGCAGCCAATGCCGGGGGCCGAAATCCTCGTGCGTACGATGACCGGATGGGGCGCGCATGCGGTGCTCGTGTCGGGCGGGTTTACGAGCTTTACGGGCCCTGTGGCTGATATGCTGGGCTTTCATGCGGTGCATGCCAACCTTTTGGAGATTAAAGACGGGCGACTGACCGGCGCATTGGCGGCTGATATCGTCGATGCGTCTACTAAGCGGGCAGTCCTGCAATCTGCCGCCGAAATGCGTGGGATCGATTTGGCTACTACGCTAGCGGTTGGTGATGGCGCGAATGACTTGCCGATGATCGCTGCGGCGGTGTCCGGCGGTGGCCTTGGTGTGGGCTATCATCCGCGCCCGCAATTGGCGCAAGCGGCGAACTTTTCCGTGCGGCATAACAATCTGACAGCGTTGCTGTTTGCGCAGGGTGTTAAGCCCCACGAATGGGCGGGCTGAATTTAAGAAACAAATTGAGTGTCGCTCGGTTGATGTTATGCTGCGCCCGCACACCCAGACTCAGGAGAAGAATATGCGCAAGTTACTGCCGATTATCATCATTCCGATCCTCGCCAGTTGCTCTACCCTGCAATCGGCAAAGACGGCTGAGGTGTCCGAAGTACTGACGGCTGACCTCGCCCGTGCCGACGGCAGCTGGGCCGGCGTTGCGACCATATCACAGCGGAGCGATGGCGTATTTTTAAGCCTATCGGCGCAAGCACCTGCCGCCGGGACATATGGCATGCATCTGCATGCTGTTGGTAAATGCCAAGCACCCGACTTCACCAGCGCGGGGCCGCACTGGAACCCCGGTATGAAGCAGCATGGCCATGACAACCCCATGGGCGCGCACGATGGCGATTTGCCAAATGTGGTTGCGGGCGCGGATCTGAAAATCACGCTGGAGTATAAGTTAAAGGATATTACGCTGTCAGGGCCGAACGGACTGTTGGATGCCGACGGCGGCGCGCTTGTCATTCACGAGAAAGCCGATGATTATAAAACCGACCCAAGCGGCAATAGCGGGAAGCGGATTATTTGTGGCGTATTTAGGCCGTGAACGCATAAATATCACCTTCGCGGTTCGAGGCCATACTGTTCAGTGCAAGGCGGTAAGCGCAGGACTTAGTGGTTCTAAGTCCAAGCTTGCCAACGTGGCAATGGACAGTATGGGTCAAATCCGAAGGACGTCAAAATGGCTTCGATCTCGAAAGAAAATGCCCTTGCAGGCAGAATAACTGCCTGCGGCGGACGTTTTCCTTCGATATCTTTGCCATTTCGACGCCGCGAAGGTGATATTTATGTGTTCACGGCCTCAATCCGGCAACCGTAGCTGAGTTTAAACCTTATCAGCGTATAATAGGCATCCTGGGGCCACACGCTCCAGTATCTCTCTGATGTCATCTTTGGCAAAGGCGAAACAGCCTTGGCTGCGGCCAATCTTGCCTTGGTCGTGAATAAGCGACTGGTTCACATACCAAGCAGGGTGAATGACGATCGCGCGGGCCTCGGCTTGGTCATTTTGCGGGTCAAGCCCGATTAACCGGCGGGATTCGCCATATTGACCGATATACGTATCGCCAACAAGGTAACTGCCCGCCGAGGTAGCTTCCGACCCATGCACGTTGGAGAAATGCTGCACCCAGCCGCTATGGCTTGGGTCCGAACCCTTGCCATGGGCGACCAGGAACGTGTCGGATTTACCGCTGCGCAGATCAACTAGGTAAAAGCGTGGGTCGCGCGAAGCCTTGGAAAAGTCAGCTATGGCAAGTAAATCATGGTTGCGGATGCGCGCCTTATGCGCGGCCAACGCTGCCTTTGCGCGGCCAAGCAATAAAGGCGATGGCCCGCCCGTTCCGGTGCCCGTTCCGGTGCCCGTGCCGGGCCGAAATACGATGTCGGCCGCCTTTGACGGGACCGTGAGCAGGCTCGCGCCTAAAACTGCGGAATGAATGAATTGCCTGCGACCTATTTCCATTCCCTTCAGATAAAGACCAATCCTTTACATAAACAGGCCTCCAAATGCATTTGAGCGCAAAAGTAGGACGGTTAGGCGCATCGTTTGGAGATTTAATTTTATGCGCCGACGGGAAGATTGACGTCGAATTTTTACATGCATGATGGTAGAGCTTGTTCTGACGCTGCCTTGTGCGGCACAATATCCGTCAGTTGGGGCAATTTCATGGGTTTCGGCGCGGGCATCCGCAAATTGCAGTGCATAATCGCGCTTTTTTTGATGAGTGCCCTGCCGGGCATGGCTGGAGCACACGTGTCGGGGCAGGCGCAGCAGCCTGCGCCTATCCAGCAAGGTCAACAGCCTGAAGTCGTTCCGGCGGATGCGGCTTTGTCCACGCCACCAGCGCAAACGCAATCAGTCGCTGCGCCACCTTCGGCAACACCACCCACAGTCCAACCCCCGATTGCAACGCCCGCACCAAAGCCGCGCAAAAAAGGACCGGTTGACGCGCTCAAGCCTGGAGAGTTCATCTGGGTGAAGCAGGATGTGTATGAAGGACCGATGAAAATCGTCATCGTGCTCGATACGCAGCGGATTTATGTGTTTCAGAATGACCAGCTCATTGGTTTCAGCACGATTTCGTCGGGAAAAAAGGGCAAGGAAACGCCGACGGGTATTTTCAACATTCTGCAGAAAAATGTGGATCACAAATCCAATCTCTACAGCAACGCACCGATGCCATTTATGCAGCGCCTGACATGGGATGGTATTGCCGTCCACGGGGGCGATTTGCCGGGATATCCAGCGTCGCATGGTTGCATCCGGTTGCCAATTGTGTTTGCTAAGGCGTTGTTCGGCGTCACGCAAATGGGGCAAGAGGTGGTCGTTCTTCAAGATACGTCAACGCCCGTCAAGCGGCCAGAGCCAGAGCCGACCACAGATACTGAGGTTGGGTCAGCCGATGCTATCGCTGACCCTGCGCTGCCCCCGCCGGTACTAGCGCCAAAGCCAGCAGACGCATTTCCGCCTGAGCCATCCGTTTAACTGGCTATATTTCTTACCGCAGTCGTAACTTCCCCGATTGACGTTTACGCTAACGTAAACTAGTGACGTTAGGGCAACCAAGAGGGAAGGCGCTATGGAATCTGTAACGCGCGACGAAAGGCGGACCGATGCGACCATCGACACGCCCGACGCATATAATCGGGATTCGTTTACGATATCCGACCTATCAATCGAATTTGAGGTAACTGCGCGGGCATTGCGCTTTTATGAGGATCAGGGCCTGATTGCGCCGGAACGTATGGGCTTGGCGCGCATTTATTCAAAGCGCGACCGGGCGCGGTTGGCGTGGATATTACGGGCAAAGCGCGTCGGGTTTAGCCTCGCTGAAATCCGCGAGATGATCGATCTGTATGACCTCAATGACGGCCGCAATATTCAGCGCCGCGTGACAATTGAGAAATGCCGCGACCGGATCAACCTGTTGAAGGCCCAGCGCGACGATATCGAAAGCGCAATTAACGAGCTGACCGAATTTGTTTCAACGGTGGAACAGGTCGAAGCGGCGGAAAAATCTGCTGCGGCCTAAGGCCATTTCACTGCTATTTTAAGGACCGAAAATGCCAAGCTATACCGCCCCCGTTCGCGATACGCAGTTCATCCTCAACGAAGTTTTGGGTGTCGAGCGTTACGCCAATCTGCCCGGGTTTGAAAACGCCAGCGCTGACATGATTGATGCGATCCTGACCGAAGGCGCAAAGTTTGTGGAAAACGTGCTTTTCCCTTTGAACCAAGTTGGGGACTTGCAGGGCTGCACACGCCATGAGGATGGCAGCGTGACCACCCCCGACGGTTTCAAAGAAGCCTATAAGCTTTATTGCGAAGGCGGCTGGGGCACATTGTCTGGCCCATTGGAGTTTGGCGGGCAGGGCATGCCGCACATCGTCTCCATGGCCTTTGAGGAGCTTATGGCGAGTTCCAACATGGCGTTTGCGATGTACCCCGGTCTGACGCAAGGCGCTGTGTCCGCGATTTTGGTCAAAGGCAGTGAGGAGCAGAAGGCCAAATATGCCCCGAACATGATTTCGGGCAAATGGGGCGGGACAATGAACCTGACCGAGCCGCATTGCGGAACAGACCTTGGCCTTATTCGGACCAAGGCAGAACCCAATGGAGATGGCAGCTTTGCCATTTCCGGGACCAAGATTTTCATCTCGTCGGGTGAGCATGATTTGACCGAGAACATCATTCATTTGGTGCTCGCAAAAACACCAGGCGCACCGGACAGCGTGAAAGGCATATCTTTGTTCATCGTGCCCAAGTTCCTTGTGAATGACGACGGATCGCTTGGCGCACGCAATGCTTTGTCCTGTGGTTCGATTGAACATAAAATGGGTATTCACGGCAACGCCACCTGCGTCATGAATTATGATGGTGCCACCGGCTATTTGGTGGGCGAAGAGCATAAGGGCCTTGCGGCAATGTTTATCATGATGAACATCGCGCGGCTTGGCGTGGGGCAGCAGGGTTTGGGCGTTGCAGAAGTCGCCTACCAAAATGCCGTTCATTATGCGCAAGACCGCCGTCAGGGCCGCGCGCTGACTGGCCCGCAGGATATGGACCAAAAGGCGGACACGCTGTTCGTGCATCCGGACGTGCGCCGTATGCTGATGGATGCAAAGTCGTTTACTGAGGGCATGCGTGCCTTGTGCCTATGGGGCGCGTTGCAGGCCGATTTGCTGCACCATGCGCAAACCGAAGAAGAACGGCAGATGGCCGACGACCTTTTGTCTTTGCTGACTCCCGTTATCAAGGGTTATGGCACGGACAAGGGCTATGAAGTCGCAACCAATGCGCAGCAGGTATATGGCGGCCATGGCTACATCGCCGAATGGGGCATGGAGCAATATGTGCGCGATGCCCGTATCGCGATGATTTACGAAGGCACGAATGGCGTTCAAGCCATGGATCTTGTCGGCCGGAAACTCGCGCAAAACGGTGGTCGCGCCATTCAGGCGCTTTTCAAGATTGTGGATGAGGAATGCGCTGCTGCGAAGGATGGGCCGCTGGCGGATCTGGCCGGTCGTCTTGAAAAGGCCAATGGCGATTTGAAGGCGTCAACGATGTGGTTCATGCAAAATGGCATGGCCAATCCGAACAATATCGGCGCGGGCGCGCATCATTATATGCACATCATGGGCATCGCAGCGCTTGGCCTGCAATGGCTGCGTATGGCGCAAAGCGCACAGAAGGCATTGGATGCAGGCACAGGAAACGCGGCATTCTACCAAACCAAGCTGGTGACAGCGCGTTATTTTGCGGAGCGTCATATGCCGGATTGCGGCGCGCTTCGTCGTAAGATTGAGGCGGGCAGCGAAGCGATCATGGCGCTTACCCCGGAAATGTTCGCAGCGGCGTGATCGCGGCTTTCAATGCTATCTAACAAAATGCCGGGAACATGAGTCCCGGCATTTTTGGTTTACTCGACCGGTAAGAAATCCGGGACCGATAGATAGCGTTCACCAGTATCATAGTTGAAACCAAGTACGCGGCTTCCCGCGCGTAGGTCTGGCAGTTTCTGCGCAATTGCGGCCAGTGTCGCGCCCGATGAAATGCCTACCAGCATGCCCTCTTCGCGTGCGGCGCGGCGCGCGGTTTCTTTGGCGTTTTCGGGATCAACCTGAATTACCCCATCAAGCAAAGCCGTGTGTAAATTGGCGGGAATGAAGCCAGCGCCAATCCCTTGGATCGCATGTGGACCCGGTTGGCCGCCGCTGATGACAGGTGACAGCGTTGGTTCAACCGCAAAAACTTTCAGATTTGGCCACGCCTTTTTCAGAACCTGAGCGCAACCTGTTATATGCCCACCTGTGCCGACGCCGGTGATCATCACATCAATAGGGGACTCGGCAAAATCTTCCAATATCTCCAGCGCCGTTGTGCGCACATGGACGTCGATATTGGCGGGATTTTCGAATTGCTGTGGCATCCATGAATTCGTGGTTTGTGATACCAGTTCAAGCGCGCGTTCAATCGCGCCCTTCATACCCTTTTCACGCGGGGTGAGGTCAAAAGACGCGCCATAGGCCAGCATCAAGCGGCGACGCTCCAGCGACATGGATTCGGGCATGACGAGGATGAGCTTATAGCCCTTGACCGCCGCCACCATGGCAAGACCAACGCCGGTGTTGCCAGAGGTCGGTTCAATGATTGTGCCGCCGGGTTTAAGGCTACCGTCTTTTTCGGCTGCTTCTATCATGGCCAAGCCAATGCGGTCCTTAATCGACCCACCGGGGTTCGACCGTTCCGATTTAATCCAGACCTCTGCATTCGGGAACATCCGTCCCATGCGAATATGCGGGCTATTGCCAATGGTTTCGAGGATCGATTGTGCTTTCATGGACTTTTTCCTCTATATTGTGGTTCGAAACTGCGGGCGTTTTTAAGCTCGGGGAATAACCCCGCCCAAATTGCAGTAACGAATATGGCACCAGCGCCACCAAATACAACTGCGCCGACGGGGCCAAGCACCGCTGCGGCCAAACCGGATTGCAATTCGCCCAATTCGTTTGATGCGGAAATGGCAAGGCCGGACACCGAACTCACACGTCCGCGCATGTCGTCCGGTGTGTTGAGCTGAACCAGGGATGAGCGCACATAAACGGACAGCATATCCGAAGCGCCAAGCACAACTAGCATAACCAACGCCACCGCCATGCCAGCGCCCATATCAAGGAAACCAATTTCAGCACCGCCAAACACGCGCGCCCCTATTTCATGGCTCAGGCCGAAACCAATGGTCGCAATGCCGAATATGACCACAGCCCAAAGCATTTTTGCGCCAACATTATGGCGCAGCGGACGGAAGGTGAGCATGAGTGCCACCACTGACGCGCCCACAGCAGGTGCCGCACGCAATTGGCCAAGCCCGTCCGGTCCCACCATCAATATGTCGCGTGCATAGACGGGCAGCATGGCCGTTGCGCCCGCCAGCAACACCGCAAACAGGTCAAGCGTTATGGCACCCAATAAGAAGCGTTCCGACCACGTATAACGCATGCCATCGACCATTTGCCGGATGGGGTGGATCTTTTTTTCCATCGGCGGCGGAAAGACTGGCCGCACAAAGCTGAGGCTGATGGTCGCCATCAACAAAAGCCCGGCCGAGGCAAAATATGGCAGTGACGGATTTGCGGCGAACATCAAGCCGCCGGCCGCAGGGCCGAACACCGAACCGATTTGCCAAGCGATCGAGCTTAAGGCAATCGCGCGGGGCAATGATGCCGGCGGCACGATGTTGGGCGCAATCGCCGACATCGACGGCCCGACAAACACCCGTGCGACGCCGTGCAATGCTGCAAACAGGAAAAGGATGGGAAGGGTCAGTCCGTCAATGAAGGTGAACCAACCCAAAGCAAGCGCGACCATCATGTCGATGCTATTGGCGAGCCGCGCCACAGTCCGCCGTTCCCAGCGATCTGCGGCCCATCCCGCCACCGGCGTCAGCAGCGCCAGCGGCACAAACTGCACCAGCCCCAAAAGGCCAAGTTGCAATGAGGCCTCGCGAATGGACATGCCATAATCGCTGCGCGCGATGTCATAGGCCTGATAACCGATAACAACGACCATCCCCATCGTCGCAAGCACCGCCATAAACCGCGCCATCCAGTAAAAGCGGAAGTCCGCAATTTTAAGCGGGTGGATTTCAACGGGCGTGTCGGACATATTCTGTGCGCCTATCGGCTTATGTTTCCAAGCGCAATACGCGCGATTTTAACAGCCCCATCATGAGGTCCCGGTGGAAGCAGTTCAGCCTAGGCTGACAAAACTGTCCATCACGCGTTTACGGCCGGCTTGTTCAAAATCGATCTCAAGCTTGTTGCCCTCAATAAACGCAATCGCGCCATAGCCGAATTTTTCGTGGAAAACGCGAAGGCCAATGCTGAGGTCACTTCGGCCCTTATTACCCAGGCTGACGGCGCTGCGCGTGTTTTCGGCTATGCGCTGAGGACGCGGGTTGAAACCGCCCGAGGTGGCGGCGCGTTGCCAGCCTGGACCACGCGCATTGCTTCGCCCCTGATTAGCGACGGCCAGATGCGCAAACGGGTCGGATTGTTCGCTCCAATTCGCCCGCCACAAGGATGCACCGCCGGTCATCGTCTGCTCTGCCTCAATGTGGTCGAGCGGCAATTCTTCAATGAAACGGCTGGGGATGCTGCTGGTCCACTGGCCATAAATTCGCCGATTTGCGGCATGGATGATGGTGCATTTGCGCTTGGCGCGGGTGATCGCGACATAAGCCAGGCGGCGTTCTTCCTCTAACGAGGCAAGGCCACCTTCATCCAACGCGCGTTGCGATGGGAAAATACCTTCTTCCCATCCCACCAGAAAGACATTGTCATATTCAAGGCCCTTGGCGGCATGAATGGTCATGATGGTGACGCTTGCGCCTGTGTCGCCGCGATCATTGTCCATGACGAGGCTGACATGCTCCAAAAACTCCCCTAAAGTTTCATATTCTTCCATCGCACGGGCCAGTTCGCTCAGGTTTTCAAGGCGGCCAGATGCCTCAACGCTGCGTTCGGCTTGCAAGGCGGTGGTGTAACCACTTTCATCCAATATCAGCCGTGTCAGATTGGCAGGCGACATCGTCGCAGCCGCGTCCCGCCAGCGGGCAATGTCAACCACAAGGTCCGCGAGTGACTTTCGTGCCTTGCCAGTCAGCTCGTCGGTTCCCACCAAACGCGCGGCGGCAACGGACAAAGGCGCACGTTCTGCGCGGGCCACGATATGGATTTTCTCAACCGCCTTGTCGCCAATGCCGCGCTTGGGCACGTTGACGATCCGTTCAAAGGCAAGGTCGTCGGCGGGCTGATTGACGATTCGTAAATAGGCGATGGCATCACGAATTTCGGCACGTTCATAGAAACGAAAACCACCGACTATCCGATAGTTGACGCCGATTTGTATGAAGCGGTCTTCAAATTCGCGCGTCTGGTGCTGCGCGCGGACGAGGATGGCGATGCTGTCGAGGCTTTCGCCCTTATACTGTATTGCCTCAATTTCCTCACCGACGCGGCGCGCCTCTTCGGGGCCGTCCCATACGCCGATGATCCGAACCTTTTCGCCATCGTCCAACTCGGTCCACAAGGTCTTGCCAAGCCGTGCGCTGTTGGCATCAATCAGGCCTGATGCAGCGGCAAGAATATGCGGCGTGCTGCGGTAATTTTGCTCTAGCTTTATCGTCTTTGCGCCGGGAAAATCCTTTTCAAAGCGCAGAATATTGGCAACCTCGGCCCCGCGCCATGAATAGATGCTTTGGTCATCATCACCGACGCAGCAGATATTTTTGCGCTTCTGCGCGAGTAATCGCAGCCAGAGATACTGGACGGCGTTTGTATCCTGATATTCGTCGACGAGGATATATTTGAACTGCGCCTGATATTTTTCGAGGATGTCGCGGTTGTTCTTCAACAGGTTCAGGCCATGCAACAACAAATCACCAAAGTCGCAGGCGTTCAATGCCAGCAACCGCGCCTGATATAGCGCATACATATGTTGCCCCTTGCCATTGGCAAAAGCCTCATTGTCGGCGGCATTCAAATCAGCAGGGGATTTGCCCGCATTCTTCCATTTGTCGAGCAAGCTCGCAAGTCCGCGCGCGGGGAAGCGCTTGTCGTCCAAATCCTCGGACTGGATAAGCTGCTTTAACAGCCGGAGTTGATCGTCAGTGTCGATGATCGTGAAGTTGCTTTGCAGTCCAATGACTTCGGCGTGGCGGCGAAGCAGCTTTGCGCCAATGCTATGGAAGGTGCCAAGCCACGGCATCCCCTCCACCGCGGACCCGACCATCGCTCCAACGCGCTCCCGCATTTCGCGTGCGGCCTTGTTGGTGAAGGTGACGGCAAGGATTTCCGACGGCCATGCTTGGCGCGTGTATAATATCTGCGCCATACGCGCAGTCAGCGCAGCCGTTTTGCCCGTGCCAGCGCCCGCCAGTAGGAGCACAGGTCCTTCGGTCGTTAGCACAGCCTCACGCTGCGGCGGGTTCAACCCGCGCAACCAAGGCGGTTCTGTTTCCGACGGATCGGGCTGGACCACAATTTCTGACATAGGCGAACAGTTAGGGAACGGAGCGATGAACCGCAAGCGCTGTTCGGTCACATGGCGGAACTATAATGCGCCGCAAGGGGCGCGCGCCGTTAACTGGCCGCAGGTCGTAACAGTGTAAGTTTTGCTTTGCCGACATTGCGGACGGTGTCGATCGTGAAACCCTTCACATCAACATCTTCTTTTATACTGGTTTCGACGCTGATCCAGGCAGATGGTGCGAACCAGCCAAAACGGACCAATTTATCCAACGCGACGGAACCGGCACCGCTCAAATAAGGCGGATCCATAAGGACAATATCCGCTGGCTTTATCGCGGTGCCGAGTGACAACACCGAGGATTTACGCACGTCGCTTTGGTCTTTTGCGCCAAGCCTGTTGATATTTGCCGCAAGTGCGTCGAGTGCTAGCGCGTCATGTTCAACAAAGGTGCAGTGTGCCGCGCCGCGCGACAAGGCCTCAAGCCCCAGCGCGCCAGACCCAGCAAACAGGTCAAGCACACGCAAATCTTCAAAAGACCCCAGCCGACTTGTCAGCATGGAGAATAATGTCTCCCGCGTGCGGTCTGCCGTCGGGCGGGTTGTATCGCCCTTTGGCGCTATCAGCGGGCGCGAGCGCCACTGGCCGGAAATGATCCGCATGTTTATGCCTCCCTATCGACTTGCGATGGGGAGGTGGCAGCCGGAGCGGAAGCTCCGGATGACGGAGGGGCGCTCTTCCTGCGCATTTCAAGGAAAATCACTTCAACGTCTTTCGAAATTCGATGAGGTCCACGCGGCGCACTTCGCCGACCGTGCCCGGCGCAAGCTCGCCCAGCACGAACGGGCCATAACGCGTCCGAATCAGGCGGCTGACTTCAAGCCCAAGATGTTCCAGCACCCGGCGGACTTCGCGATTCTTGCCTTCCGTCAACGTCATTTCGACCCAGCCATTGCGGCCCGTGCGGCGTTCCAGATTGGCGTCGATCTTGCCATATTTCACGCCCTCAATCTCGATACCGTGAATGAGCTCCTCAAGCTGTTCCTGACTGACATCACCAAAGCAACGGGCGCGGTAGGTGCGTTCAACGCCGGTCGATGGTAATTCCATCTGGCGTTTGAATTCGCCATCATTGGTCAGCAACAACAAGCCTTCGGTGTTGAGATCGAGCCGGCCAATCGGCATCAGACGCGGCAAGTCCTTCGGCAGAACGTCATAGATCGTCTTGCGCCCGCTAAAGTCGCGCTCAGCGGTTAGGCAGCCTTCGGGTTTGTGGAACATGTAAAGCTGCGTTGGCGCGGGTTGACCCACGGCCTTGCCATCCACAGCGACCCCGTGCAGCGATTTCAGCAAAGTTGCGGGCGTTTCCACCTTTTCATTGTTCAGCGTTACCCGGCCATCGGCAATCATGCGTTCGATTTCGCGCCGCGAGGCAACGCCAGCGCGCGCGAGCAGCTTTGCAATGCGCTCTTCACCATCCTTACGTTCCAAAGCGCCCTTGCTGGGGCCAGCATTTGGGTTGGGTTTACGCAACGGTTTGCTGTCCCAACGCAGACGCGGTGGCTTGGCGGGACGGGCAGGTGCTTTTGACGGGGGTTTAACCATTAAGCGCCTTTGACGCATATTGCTTTAAAAGTCACTGGCCATTCAGGAAAATGCCGTTAGTCATCGTCGCAATGCCGGGAAGGGAATGCCTGTGACGTCTATGAGCAAGAGTAAAAGCTGGTTGGATGCAGTAAAGCCATATCTCGAGAAGGAGGCAGTTATTGCGCTTCTGCTTGGGATTTCATCAGGTTTCCCATATGCAATGATCGGTGCAACGCTCACAACGCGCTTGGCGCAAGATGGTATCGACAAGAAAGCGGTAACGGCCTTCGCTCTGGCTTTCCTCGTCTACAATTTCAAATGGATGTGGGCTTGGATTGTTGATGGCGTTCACATTCCTTTGCTTGGGCGAATGGGACAACGCTTATCTTGGTTACTCTTGTCCGCAGCATTCGTTGCGATAGCTGTTTTCAATTTGGCCTTTGCCGACCCGAGTTCAAGCCTTTTGTTTGTGGCCTATTCAGCAGTTCTTGTCGGTTTTGCTGGTGCAACATTCGATATTGTAATCGACGCTTACCGTATTGAAATTCTGCGTCCGGACCAACAAGGTGTTGGCGCAGGGATGAGCCAGTATGGCTGGCGGCTTGGCTCGGCTGGAGCTGGCGCACTGGCACTGGTCGTTGCTGCAAGACTGGGCTGGGAAGCAGCTTATATCGTGTGCGCTGCGTTTGCCATCCCAGCCGTTATCGCCGTTTTGTGGGGCGGGGAGCCTGCGCGGCACCGTGAGGCTGTAGCGCGAAAGGCAATCAACATTGGTGAGTCGATAATTGGACCGTTTCGGGAATTTTTCAGCCGCCATGGCGCGTGGCTGGTCCTTCTTTTTATCCTGCTACATAAAATCGGCGACACCCTAGCGAACCTCACTCTTCGGTTGTTGCTAGAAGATTTAGGCTTTTCCAATGACGAAATCGCAATTTACGATGTCGGGTTTGGATTCTGGGCGTATCTTGTTGGCATCTTTGTCGGCGGTGTTTTGTATGCAAAGATGGGGTTAAAGCGGTCTGTGTTACTCAGCCTGTTTCTAATGATGATTTCTAACCTGAGCTTTGCGTTGTTGGCTAACGCTGGGCATAGCAACTGGGGTTTGGCAGCCACTATAGGTTTTGAAAACTTTGCGAGCGGCGTTGCGGGCACGGTTCTGGTCGCGTACTTCGCAGCTCTTTGTGACCTCAGGTTCACGGCGGCGCATTATGCGTTGATTTCGTCTGCTGCCAGCATTGTTGGCCGATTTTTAACCGGAACAACTGCCGGAGCGATGGTTGAGAGTATGGGCTTTTTTAACTTCTACATACTAACGATGTTTGCTGCTTTGCCGGGCATAATATTGTTCTGGATGATGATGCGAAGTGGGCTTGCTGACAGTTCCATTGGTTCGGCAGCAACTTTTGATGGCAAACCATCGAATGGTGTTGGATAGCATGCCCAACTGTCATCCCCGCGTTCGCGGGAATGACAAAGCTTAATCAGGGACCTGATCGTTCAAGCGTAACACTTCACCGGCCAGATATAGCGAGCCACAGATCAGGACATTGGCTGGCGCTTGCTGCCCCGCCAACCGCGCCAGCGCGGTTACAATGTCGCCTGCCGCCCCTGCGTCGGTGATGTGCAGTTTGGAACGCGCCACGTCGCACAGTTGGCTTGGCGTATGATGCGCATGCCCCGCTATTGGCACGGCAGTCAGCGTTTCGATCTTATGCGCAAATGGCGCGAGGAAGCCAAGCGCGTCCTTATTCTGCAACATGCCGATAATGACAATCACTGGCGCGCCGTTTTCGAGTGTTTTGGCAATCGCTGCCCCTGCGTCGGGATTATGCCCACCGTCCAGCCAGACATGCGAACCATAGGGCAATAATTCGGTCAGGGGGCCTGCCGCCAGTAATTGCATCCTTGCCGGCCAGCGTGTCCACTCCATCGCGGCGGACAATGCGGCTTCTGGAATGTGGATTGCCGTTTGATGCCGCAGCATCGCCACTGCCAAGGCCGCATTATCCGCCTGATGCGCGCCCGGCATGCGGGGCAGGGGCAGGTTCAACTTTCCAGCCGCGTCACGATAATGCAGACGGCCATCATATACCGCCGCGTCCCAGCCTTCGCCGCGCGCGTGCAAGTCTGCGTTGCGCAAGGACGCTTGCGCGGCAACGGTGTTTGCCATCGACGCGCTATATTTCTGCGTCACTAAAGGCGCGCCGGACTTGGCAATGCCCGCCTTTTCAAAAGCGATTCGGTCAAGCGGCGGCATGTCGGGTAGCCCTTCTTCTGCCGCCAACAAAAACGCCTCATGATCCAACCCCAGCGAGGATATGCCGCACGCTATGGGATTGGCCAGAACGTTGGTGGCGTCTAACCGTCCGCCAAGGCCAACCTCGATGATGCACGCATCGGCCTTCGTCCGCGCAAAGGCGCAAAAGGCAACGGCGGTGGTTACTTCAAAAAAGCTGGCCTCCAACCCTTCTGCATGGTCAAGAACGTCGGACAGGAGTGCGGACAGAGTAAAATCATCAATCAACCGCCCCGCGATGCGGATGCGCTCGTTAAAGCGCACCAGATGCGGGCTTGAATAGACATGTGTAGTGAGCCCTGCCGCTTCAATCGCGCCGCGCAGAAAGGCACAGGTCGAACCTTTGCCGTTGGTGCCGGAGACATGGAAGACGGGCGGGAGTTGATGATGCGGGTTGCCGAGCCGATCCAGCAAGGTGGCGATACGTCCAAGTCCCAATATGTCCTTGCCGGGCGACAGCATCGTCAGCCGGTCAAGCTGCGCCTGAACGGCAGGGTCAGTGGAGGTAGCGTGGTCAGGCATGGAGGGCCAAATAGCTTCCGAAAAACAATCCGTCACCCTGAACTTGTTTCAGGGTCCATTGCGCGGCAAAAACCGGCGGCCCATGCGTAGAAATAGACCCTGAAACAAGTTCAGGGTGACGGCGGGGTAGCATTACAACCCATTCTATCAAGCCGCCTTTTTCTCCGGCGCGAGATAGCCGATGAGCTGCGACAACACACCGCGCAGGTCGTGGCGGTGCGTGACCATGTCGATCATGCCATGCTCAAGCAAATATTCGGCCCGCTGGAAGCCTTCGGGTAGTTTTTCACGGATCGTCTGTTCAATCACGCGCTGTCCAGCAAAGCCAATCAAAGCACCCGGTTCAGCAATCTGAACGTCGCCCAGCATCGCATAAGACGCAGTTACGCCGCCGGTGGTTGGGTCAGTCAATACAACGATATAGGGCAGTCCTGCATCGTGCAGCATTTGTATCGCCACGGTCGAACGCGGCATTTGCATCAGGCTCAATATCCCCTCCTGCATTCGTGCTCCGCCCGCTGCAGTGAAAATGACATACGGGCACTTTGCTTTGATCGCGGCCTTTACCGCGTCAACAAATGCCTCGCCCACCGCCATGCCCATGGAACCGCCCATGAAGGCGAAATCCTGCACACTGACAACAACCGTCTGGCCGTCGATCTCGCCTTTGGCCGAAATCATCGCATCGGTCTCGCCAGTGGCAAGGCGCGCGGCCTTTATGCGGTCAGTATATTTCTTGGTATCTTTGAATTTCAACGGGTCTTCGCCGACGACGGGTGGGGGCAGCACATTGTAGCTGTCGTCATCGAACAGAGCTGCAAAGCGTGTCGCGGGACCAATGCGGCCATGATGGTCACATTTGGGGCAGACCGATTGATTTTCCTCAAATTCCTTAAGGAAGATCATCGCCTCACAACCCTTGCATTTGTGCCAAAGCGTTTCAGCGGTTTCACGCTTGGCGATGAAGGGAATGGCGTTACGGACGCGGGTGACCCAATTCATGAATTTTCCCCTGTAATTTTACCGTAGCCCTGAGCCTGTCGAAGGGAGCCTGTCGAAGGGCGCTGACCCGAGAGGCGTGCTTCGACAGGCTCAGCACTGCGGTTTTGTTATCATGCTCTTGCTGAAATGATAGCTTCTTTCAACGATGCCACATAATCGCGAATAGGGCCAGCGGCGTTCGCGCCGTGCTGGGCAACCAATTCGACAATTGCCGAGCCAACCACCACGCCATCGGCGACGCGTGCGATGTTGGCGGCTTGTTCAGGCGTGCGGACGCCAAAGCCCACGGCGATGGGCAGGTCTGTGTGGGCCTTAAGGTGCGCGACAGCTTCATCAATGCTTGTCTGTGCGGCGACTTGTAGGCCCGTGATGCCAGCGACGCTGACATAATATAGGAAACCCGACGCGCCATTCAGGACCGTGGGCAAACGTGCGGCGTCCGTTGTCGGTGTCGCCAAGCGGATCAGGTCAATGCCAGCATTGCGCAAAGCAGGGCCAAGCTCCGGGTCTTCCTCGGGCGGAATGTCGACGCAAATGACGCCGTCGACGCCCGCCTTGTTACATTCCGACGCAAACCAGTCTCCGCCACGGATCGTCATCGGGTTGGCATAGCCCATCAGCACCAAAGGCGTGTCGGGATGGCGTTTGCGAAAGGCCGCGGCGAGGGCGAAGATGTCTGCGGTGGTCGTGCCAGCGTTCAGGCTGCGGATATTCGCCTCCTGAATAACAGGGCCATCGGCCATTGGGTCAGTGAACGGCATGCCAAGTTCAATGACATCCGCCCCGCCCGCCACCAGCGCGTCGAGGTTGGCGGCAGTGTCACCATCGCCAGCGGTGATGAAGGTGACGAGCGCGGGGTGCGGTTTGGAGAATGCGGAGGAAAGGCGGGTCATAGCTTTTCAGGTTCCCGCAAAAGGAGGCGTGCTAATGCACCAATTGCGAAAGCGCCAAAGATGAATAGCCAATCTTCGGGAAGATCGTAAGTGTCCCCTCGGTACCAAGCTAGCGCCACACCTACACCAACAAATGAGCCAAAGAATATAAATATGGTCACAAATAAGCGCCGAAAGGGGTTCATATCGTCGTCCCCAAAGCCTCGGCAACAGTGAAGATATCCTTGTCACCACGCCCGCATAAGTTTGCCAATATAATCTGGTCACGGTCCATCTTCTTGGCTTCGCGCTCAACTGCTGCAATCGCGTGCGCTGGTTCTAGCGCGGGAATGATGCCTTCGGTGCGGCAGAGCAATTGGAAAGCGGCAAGGGCCTCCACATCGGTCACGCTGTCGTACCGCACGCGGCCAATTTCCTTGAGCCAGCTATGCTCCGGACCAATGCCGGGATAATCTAGGCCAGCGGAGATCGAATGCGCCTCGGCGATCTGGCCGTCTGCATCCTGCAGCAAATAGGTTTTGTTGCCGTGGAGGATACCGGGGCGACCGCCCGCCAAAGACGCGGCATGTTCCTTGTCGAGACCGTGACCTGCCGCTTCAATGCCGAGCATCGC